>JAURPI010000013.1 GCA_030835385.1 Alphaproteobacteria bacterium
ACTTCTGCCCCAAGGGCGATGAGGCTGGTCATCATGTTGTCGAGAACCGGATTGCCGAGGAATACGGCCCGCTCAACATCTGACGGAATAAAGTCAGAGGCATAAGTCGGACGATCAGTCTTGAGTTTGCTTGTGGCCATGGTTCCCTCTCTCTTACGGTAAGGCAGCTGCCTAGTTGTCACTACAATAGTGCGCTCTTTCGAGCGGTGCAATTGTCGTTATTGCAGCGGTCATTAACCGGACCTAATGCTCTGCTTCGCCAGACATTCCCTAAGTATTTGAATCTATTAATGAAATGAATCTACTCCTTGAATGCTAGCCAGCGGGACGGATAGACCCCGCGTGCATTATCAACCCAGCCGCTGATATTAGGACGTACCAAGCGCCTCCCAGAATAGAAATATAGGGGAATCATGGGCTGGTCGGCCAAGGCCTGTTGTTCGGCTTCATAAGTTAATCTGGCGCGTTCTTCCGGATCGTTCACGTGCCAGGCCTTCAAGAACAGGGCGTTGAAGGTCTCGCTGTCATATTGGGTAAAGTTTCGGGAACTAAGGTCGGACTGTAAGAACTGAATAAACGAGGCTGGTTCGTAGTTTCCCGCGACATGAAGATAACGGGCCACGCTGAAATTATTATTCATGCGATCCGATGCCAGCATCTTACGTTCGGTGTTGAACAACTCCGTCTGGACACCAATCTGCTGCCACATGGCACCGATCGCGGCCGCCTGTCGCGCCTGTAAGTCCTGGGTGTTGTAGCGCAGTGGAACAACCAACGAGTTGCCTGGGCCAAAGCCGGCTTCTGTCAGCAGCCTTTTCGCTTCCACGCGTCTTTCTTCCATGGTCAGGTTGGCGAAGTCAGCTTTGGGGCGTTTTTCGTAGTTGCGCACTGTGGGAGGGATGTAGCTGTAGGCGGGAGTTTCACCTGTGCGCAGGACACGGTTCACCAAGGTTTCCCGATCCACCGCCATCGATAAAGCGCGTCTAACCCTGACATCGTCGAATGGGGGTTGCTTCGTGTTGAATAGGTAGAGTTCTGTCGTCAGCCCTGGCGTGACTCGAAGGGACTCAGGCATAGTTTCTTGAATCACACTGAGTTGATTTGGCGGGAAGAAGACGAGGGCGTTCAGTTCCCCTGATTGAAACCGTCGGAAGGCCGTGTTCATGTCCTCAGAGGGGACATGGTAAACCTCATCCAGCTGAACATTCTCAGCATCGTAAAAGTAATCATTCTTCACCAGCTTGACATGTGACCCCGGTGACCACTCGGCCAATTTGAATGGACCGTTTACGACCATGTTCTCCGGGCGGGTCCATTCAGCGCCGAACTTCTCGACAACGTGCTTGGGCGCGGGGCGCGCATCAATAGCGAGAATGTCCATTAGATAGGGCGCCGGATATGCGAGCCGGATAACCAGCGTGTCTGAATCAGTGGCTTCGACACCAAGGCTTTCCACGGGTAAGTCTCCGCGGAGAACGGCCTCGGCATTCAAGATTGGTGTAAAATACTCAGCAGTACGGGATGCCGTGGCAGGGTCGAGTTGGCGGCGAAAGGTGTAGAGGAAATCATACGCGTCGATTGGCGTTCCATCGGACCACAGTAATCCATCACGCATGTCAAAAGTATAAGTCAGACCATCGTCACTGATTGTCCACGATTCCGCTGAGCCTGGGATTGGGTCGTCCTCTGGCGAAGTCGTTGCCAGGGCAACAAACATGTCCGTCATGATCGTGGATTCAAAAGCACTGAGAAGTTTGTGCGGGTCGAGGCTTTCTGGGTCGCCACTGCCGCCACGCCGAAATACGCGTAGATCCTGAGCCAAGACGGACGTCGCCATTAGGACTACGCACATCGCAAAGGCAACAGCCTCAATACATTTTTGGGAACGTGCCATTTTCATTTCCTACTAAAGATCAGTGTCATTGAGTATCCGGTGGGCCGAACACAAAGTTGCCAAATTACTTGGTCATAACTGTCGGCGCTCCTTGGATACGTCCATCATAGTGCAAAAGTGGACACCAAGTCTGTCAGTAAAGGGAAGGGGAATATGCGCATTTCCTCCATTCAGTTGCATATCTTGATCTTTGTTTTGGCACTGCTTGCGTCGACTGGTTCTGCAGGGGCAGCGAAACTTGTCGATCAGAATGTATGTATCCTTGAGCATATGGGGAATACGCGGTCGCCAGCCGCTCGGGCTCACATTAGCAGTATGTGTAACTTCTTGTCGTTGCATTCAGCGAGCTTGATGTTGAACCGAGAAGAGCGGGAGTTCTCCTAATGCGTACTTAAATTTCAGACGGGTGTAGAAACGGATTTCAACGCATTTGAATTAGCGCGGTCCTGCCGACAGTTGGTTTGGGAAGGCAAGGCGATCCCGTAGTGTCCTTCCCCTGTCCTTCCCCCTTAAAACTTGGCCAAGTGTTGCTCTTAGCATTTGGTCTGGATTTTGGAGTGCTGGAGATGGCGCGGAAGGGGTACTCGAACGAGGATGTATTGAATCTGCCGCGGCAGATTGAGCTGGACCTAAAATCAACCTTAAAACCGCAAAGCACAAGGCAGAGATTCCTATGCATATACGAAATTACTCGACTGAATGACCATGCATTCCTGGCCAATCGCTATATGCCCCAATAAAGTCACCCATATTAAGCCGACATAGACTCTCAAATTGCGAGAATGTTACACCTTTCAGGCTTTCTTCTGGATGGGAAAATATGCAGTAATCTTGCCATTGTCCCCTCTTGACCAACCAACAAGGAAAGAAACATGAATTTCGGTAGAGGCTCATTGTTTGGCGCCGTTTCGGCTGTCACCCTCATAATTGGATCATTCTCGTCCGCAAACGCGGCTGACAACACTGATGCACGCTTGCGCAATGCAATTGCCGGTGAACACCGGTCTGCAGCAAAAGTCGCTCGAGATGCTTACCGCAACCCCTATGAGACTCTAAAGTTCTTTGGTCTTAAAGAGGACATGACTGTCCTGGAAATTTACGCACAAGGAGCGTGGTATTCAGAAATTATTGCCCCAGTGGTTGCTGGAACTGGAAAATTTGTGGGGGCCCTTCCTGACCCGACCGTTAGCGAACGGTCTAAGAATTCGTTCGATAGATATTTAGCCGCCTTTGATGAAAATAGAGATCTATATGGCGATGCCGAGGCGGCAGGCATTGGGGCTGAAGCTACTCAACCGATTGAGCCTGGTACAGCCGATCTAGTTCTCACTTTCCGCAATATTCACAATTGGATGAGCGCCGGTACCGTCGAACAAATGTACGAAATTATGTACAACTCTGCGAAGCCAGGTGGTTACTTGGGAGTAGTAGAGCATCGTGGCAACCCGATGATCAAACAAGATCCTAAAGCACGGTCAGGTTACGTCAACGAAGGTTACGCAATAAAACTCGCTGAGGACGCAGGCTGGCAACTCGTTGCGGTATCGGACGTCAACGACAATCCGATGGATGATAAGGATTATGAAGGACGCGTATGGCGTCTGCCGCAAACACTTAGGTATTTTGGCCGAGAAGGTTTTCCCGAGCTAACGGGCGCAGACCGCCAGAAAAGCTTAGCGATCGGAGAAAGCGATCGGTTTACACATCTTTTTGTGAAGCCCGTAGAGTAATTAATTTACAACGTGCTCATCATCAGAATGTGGTGATGGGCACGCATTCTTTCGTTCCTGGCTAATATCGTGACCATTCGACGATCTTATTACGACTGCAAATACGGCCAACTCCACATTAGGTCCGCCTTACCTGATACTGAAATCAAAGACGCAGTTCCGCTCATCTGTTTCCATCAGAGCCCCCAGTCTGGGAAAGTATTTACAGAAATACTGAATAGCTTTGGACAGACGAGACCGGTTTACGCACCTGATACGCCTGGGTTTGGTGAGTCAGATCCACCTACATCCGCGCCTTCGATAGAGGACTTTGCAGATGTAATGGAAGAACTGATCGATCAACTCGGACTAAAAATCTTCGATATTCTTGGCTACCATACAGGTGCATTAACAGCGACAGAAATTGCTCTGCGACGACCTGAACTGGCTAGGCGCCTTGTATTGATTGGGCTCCCCGTCTTAACACAGAAAGAGATAGATGCTTTCTTTGAGCAGCCCTGGCCTGTTCAAATGAACGAAGATGGATCACACATCACTACGGAATGGGAAAGGTCGGTCAAATGGGCTGGCCCTGGCATGACCCTTCCATTAATTCAGCGCGGTTTTGTGGACAAACTTAAAGCTGGCGATTGCGCATTCTGGGGTGGGCAAGCTGCAATGCGTTATCCGTTTTCTGAGAAATTGCCGCGTTTGCAACAGCCCATTCTTGCTATCGGTCCAAAAGATGACCTTTGGGAAATTTCACCTCGGTCAGAACCCCTAATTAAGAATGGATCTTTCGAGAAATGGCCCGATCACGGCTTTGGGCTTTTCGATGTAGCAAAGAGCGCGATCGTGAAAAAAATTAGCGCCCATCTCGACGTCTAAACCATGGAAGTTCAGCGGGCACTAGTCCTAGTGATGGAAAATCAAACACTTTTACTGAAACCCCGAACCGGTTAGAACAACCTCCAACTGCCACAGCTAGTTTTGAGGCACATATGCCAGACGACGCTTCTCAAATGAATACAATCCCTGTCAAGAACCCTAGAACGGGCGAGATTGACTACCATGTCACTCCTCCAACAACTGCTGAGATTGCAAAGGAATGCCAATCTCTTAGATCAGCACAGGTCGCATGGGCCGACGCACCCGTAGCAGACCGTATGGGTATCATGCTTAAGTGGGCGGATGCGGTAGAAGCTAATCGCGATGCAATTGTAAAGGCTGAATCTAAGGATACGGGTCGCTGGAGATTATCCAGTGAAAGCCCAGACGCCGTCATTTGGGGAATTAGGGGCTGGTGCGAACGCGCAGAAGGCATCATTGAGAATGCCCTTATCGTTGGCGAATCATCGACAATGCCGTCCATAAAACTTGCCCAACAATTAGTACCCTACCCGTTATTGGGGGTTATTAGTCCCTGGAACTTTCCACTAATGCTGAGTTCAATAGACGCGATTCCGGCACTAATCGCTGGATCAGCCGCGATTATTAAGCCAAGTGAAGTCACGCCTCGCTTTATCGAACCGATACAAGAATCAATATCTGCCGTGCCGGAACTCGACAAAGTTCTTACTTACGTCGCAGGCGGCGGGCAAACGGGTCAGGACATAATCGACAACGTCGATATAATCTGTTTCACAGGGTCAGTCCCTACTGGCCGGAAAGTGGCTGAAGCCTGCGCTCGCAATTTCATCCCTGCGTTCCTTGAACTTGGGGGCAAAGACCCGGTAGTAGTCACGAAGACGGCTGATATAGAACGCGCTACTGACGCCGTTCTTCGTGGATCCGTTCACGCAACAGGTCAAATTTGCTTCTCTATTGAACGAGTCTATGTAGATGAATCAATTCATGATGCTTTCGTCGATCGTTTAGTAGAAAAAACCGAAGAGATCTCACTGAATGACGCAGATATTCATAAAGGGCACGTTGGCCCCCTCATCTTTGACAAACAAGCAGGAATCATTGATCGACAAATTGATGACGCCATCGCGAAGGGCGCAAAAATTAGGAGCGGTGGAAAGTCACAAGAAATAAAGGGTGGTAAGTACGTGCCGCCAACCGTACTTACGGACGTTAGTCATGATATGGTTCTTATGCGCGACGAAACGTTTGGACCGGTAATGCCCGTCATGAAATTCTCTTCGGTTGACGAAGCTATTGCATTGGCGAACGACACCGAGTTCGGACTTTCTGCAGCGGTCATAGCAGGTGACGAAAATGAGGCTGTGGAAATCGGCAAAAGAATCAATGCGGGCGGCGTAAGCTTGATGGACACGACACTTACAGGCTCTATCCTGCGTGATGCAGAGAAGACATCATTTAATCTATCGGGGCTCGGTGGCTCAAGGATGGGTGGCGCATCTATTCTTAGATTCTACAGAAAGAAAGCTTTGATGGTTAATCCAGACATGCCCGTAAAGCTTCAAGACCTGCACGAAACATAGGTTTATTGTATTAAGGCAATCTCAGTCTTTCGATTAAGCTGGAAGTATCCCATCGCCCACCATTCCGGTTTTGTATATCTGCGTAAAATTGGTCCACTAAGGATGTAACTGGAAGGTCGACTCCAGATTGACCTGCTTGCTCAAGGCATATACGCAAGTCCTTACGCATCCAATCAACGGCAAATCCGAACTCATATTTTCCTTCAATCATTGTATCCGCACGATTTTCCATTTGCCATGATTGGGCAGCGCCTTGTGAAATCGCACCAATAACGGCCTGCATATCGAGGCCGTTTGCTTGCCCAAAAGCGATTCCTTCTGATAGCGCCTGTACAAGTCCTGCAATGCAAATTTGATTGACCATTTTTGCAGTCTGTCCACTTCCGCTTGGTCCAATCAATTGATAGTTCTTGGCATATGCACTGAACACCGGGCCGCATCGATCGAATGCGGATTGAGTGCCGCCACACATGATTGTGAGGCGCCCTTCTTTTGCGCCGGATTCACCTCCAGATACAGGCGCGTCAACAAAATCGATGCCGTCATTTGATAGCTTCTCGTTCAAAGATTTCGCTATCGTGGCCGAAGTTGTAGTGTGGTCGACAAGAATGGCTCCAGAAGAGAGCCCCGCCCGCATACCATTCTCACCCTGCACAACCGCCTCAACATCTGGGTCATCTCCAACGCAACAGATCGCGATGTCCGCGCCTTCGCAAGCCAACCTCGGCGATTCAGAAACACGTCCATCATGCATTGCTGCCCAGGATAAAGCCTTTTCATTCGTACGGTTATATACCGACACGTTGTGTCCTATGGCAGCCAGGTGCCCGGCCATTGGAAAACCCATCACACCTATACCGATAAAAGCTATTTTCATACTTCCCCCATCAACAAATTCCGAGCATTTAGCGCTGCATCATCCAGTCATCTTCGCCTTTGAACAGTTGCCCGACAAATGGTCAAAATAGAACCTACATCTCGTTATAGGATTGGCGAATCAATTTTTGCCTTATTATCAGCACGTCTCAGCTGTCCGGCGATCATACAAGTTTCATAGCTTTACAATTATTGGATTCAATCGATGAAAAACGTTTTGAAGACACTTGCTATCTTAATCGGAGCGACATTGCTGATCTTGATGATTGTTGTGATGTCATTTTTGATCAGAGGGGGGGCTTTTGAGGAAACCGCCTCTATATCGCCCGGCCAATGCCAACCTATTGACATCGAAGAGGGAAGCGCGGAAGACCTGCAAATAGATTGGAAGTCGAGCACCGCTTTCTTATCAGTTCTTGATAGAAGAGGCATCGTAGAAGGAAGGTCTGTAAAGGGCTCTATTCTTGCAATGCCCCTCAATTCTGAGAAAGTTGAAGCAAGCAAAGCTCTGTTTTCACAGCCTGAAGACTTTCGCCCCCATGGTCTCAGTATTTTTGTTGCCGATAACGGCACTCAAACTCTTATTGTAATCAATCATGCGATAGCTGGTGAACGAATAGAGATATTTGAAAAACAAGAAAGCCAGCATTTATTCCATCACGTAGAAACTATAACGAGCCCTCTGCTGCGCGAACCTAACGATTTAGTCGCAGTTGGTCCGCGACAATTTTACGTGGCCAATGATTCCGGCGCGACAAATGGACTCGAGCAGGCCGCTGAGATGATATTTGGGTGGGGGATGTCTCCACTATTTTATTTCGATGGCGCTGGACTTAGAGTTGTGGACACCGGACTCAAGTCCTCTGGAGGTATAAATGTCAGTCTTGACTATACAGAACTCTACGTCGGTGAAACTAGTGGTGAATCGATCCGTGTTTACAGACTCGAGCAAGATAGATCATTGGGCGAGCTTGCGGGCACAATCAACCTTCAGGCTGGCGTAGACAATATTGACGTCGCATTGAACGGAGATCTTTGGATCGCAAACCACACTAATACACTTGCTCTCGTTCAGCACTTTGGAGATTCCGACTCACCGGCGCCTACTCAAATTCAAAGGCTACAACTTTCAGCGGATTCTAGCGCCAGCATCACAACGATATACGAAAACGATGGCACGGAGTTCTCAGCAGGAAGCGTGGGAGCGAAATTCGGCGACGAATTCTTGATAGGGTCAATTACTGAGCGAAAACTATTAAGATGCCAAATGAATAACTAATCTGATTCTTAATTCGTGCGGAATACGCCAAACATCGAATATACGTAGTTGGAGTTGGATCGATGAAGTATTTGCGTAACCTGGCGCAGGGTCTCTTAATTCTCATTTTCGCCCTATTCATAATAGGTGCAGCTTTTACCTGGCACTACCGTGATATTTCAGCCAATGAGTTGCAAAAGAAATATGCGAGCATCGAATCCAAGTTCCTGGAGATCGACGGAGTCAGGTTTCATTACCGCGATGATGGCCCCCGTGATGGACTAACTGTACTGCTCGTACATGCTCATTGGGCTAGTCTAATTATGTGGGACCAATTGGCGACTGTTCTTAGTGACAAGTATCGAGTTGTTCGTTTCGACATGGCTGGACACGGATTGACCGGAATCGATCCAAGCGGAGATTACACACTTAGTCGTGGTGTCGAATTGATGCAGCAATTTAACAAAGCCTTGGGGTTATCGAAATTCGATATTATTGGAACATCACTAGGGGGAACTCATGCGATACATTATACGATAAGAAACCCTGGTCAGGTAAACCGCCTCGTACTCCTGAACCCCGGGGCACTCAATGCGGGCGTACGCGGTCGCGATACGGCAAGAGCGTTACCTTGGTGGATTGACGCATTGACCGTTATCACGCCACGAAGCTTTTTCCAGTTCATGCTGGAAGGAGGCTATGGCGACCCCAATAGTGTTCCAGACGAAGTCGTCACTCGCTGGCATGAACTACAGATGGGCGACGATCATCGCAGAGCAGAGCTTGACCGCACGCAACAATACGTATCTGGAGACATCGTTGGTATGATACGAAAACTTTCTGTACCAACATTGATTATGTGGGGTGAGGAAAATCCGGTCGTAACCGTTGATCAGGCTTACGAGTTTATTGATCTACTGGAGAACGCCCCTGAGAAACAACTCGCGATATACCCAGGACTGGGTCACATGGCCGTGCTGGAAGACCCAATAGTCACGTCACGAGATATACGAAGTTACCTAGATGGTACCCGCTCTTTTGAGGATCATTTATAAGGCTGTCCTTCCCCCTTAAAACTGGGCCAGAAGATATGCGCGTTCGGCAATGGGCCGCCTTTAGGCAAAGTCGATAGAGAGCTAGTTGAATTAGGCGACTCTATTCGGGCTGTTTGTAACTCAACGATTAGTGACCGTGAAGCCTTGCAGTTTTTAAAGCCGGAACTTCTGTTCTGTGGAGATCCTGTTCAACACTGTGGTGTCTCTATGTATGCAGGCCAGTTTCGGCAAGAGCTCGCTGCAACGTTGTCTGACTCTAGTCGCGTCCTTTTTACGCAACTGGGCTACGTACCATATTTCCAATCTGTAATACCGCCAGATTGCTACGACAGGATAATTGGGATCGGCAACGATAGAAGGTCAGAATTTAATCTTGATCTTGGATCGGAATTTTTGACCGCAGCAAAAGCAAATATGTTCACAATGCTTGTATTACCGGTCGTTTATACGATTTCCAAGGACATTTAAATATTCGGCTGCGATGGAATGTCATTTGCGGAATCCACTAAGCCTTGGTCGCACTCTGATGAAGATGACTATATGGGACGGATGTCCGTAACTCATCGGGTCCTGGCAGCGAAAATACGAGGAAGAATATTGGTCATGCTGTCGAGACTTATCTGAACTTCTAGAATCAGCTGAGAGACAGGGACATAACCTTAGAGTCCGCACTCCATCCTATGTCCCATCGTTAGCTAAGAGGTACGCGCCAATCTAGAGGTCTTGTTGGCCTATTGTTTTACTAACAATTTCTGCAACGTCTTCGGATAATCCGTCCATGGACTGAATGCGCTTTATCTCCGTACGCATCAAGTTTTGACGTTCTAGCCCGTATCTTTTCCAGTTTTGAAAAGCCCCCGCTATGCGTGCAGCAGATTGGGGATTGAATTTGTCTATTTGTATGATTTGGTCGGCGATGAATTCGTACCCGCAACCTGTTTCATTGTGAAACCCTATATGGTTGCCGAGTGCAAAAGTGCCTATGAGTGCCCTAATTCTGTTCGGGTTCTTGTCGTTGTATTTTGGGTGATCTAACAAGCTCTTGACGCGGGCAAGCGTATCTGGGCCAGAGTATGACGCCTCAAGAGTGAGCCACTTATCTAACACGAGTTCATTGTCTGAATATTTTTCCGCAAAAGCATCTAAGGCTTCTCGTCTATAGTCTGAGGAGGTTTCATTTAGGCTGCTCAATGCGGCCAGCCGGTCTGTCATGTTGCCTGCGCTTTGAAATTGCGTAAAGGCCAACCGCAAGCTGGCATCTATTCCACTGCAAACCATATAGTCCAAAGCCGTATTCTTTAGAGACCTTAGTCCAGCATCTAGGGCCGAAGGGGAGAAGGGGCCATCAAACTTACATTCTTCATATAACCTCGAGAACTGATCAAAGAACGTGTTCCCGAGTCTTTGTATGAGCCACCGCCTCGCTTTGTGAATGGCAACTGGATCAACAGGAGTGTCAAGCTGAGCAAGCACGTTCTCTGTCGGCAATGAAAGCAGCAATGCAGCTGTAGATGGATCCGCAATCGCATTACCCAATAGTTTGTCGAAAGCCTCTTCAACGGTGACCAGGTCAGACTCAATCTCAAGCTTATTCACCATTTTTATTAGAGTTCTTGAGGTCAACTCCTGTGACGCCTGCCATCTCGAAACACTGTCTGGATCGTGAACCATTAGTGTAGCTAATTGGCTCATCGAAGTTTCATGATCGGTAAGAATTGGAGCAGTGAACCCACGATTTACAGATAGGGCTAGAGAAGAAGTAGATTCTGGGAACCCATCAAATTTCAACGTTATTTCCTGGGCTCGTAAGGACACAAGGTGAGTCTCTTGAGGCATGCTATCCAAATCAGCGCATATGGTTGGAAGACAGCCCAAATCTGCGTCGACAAAGCCCACTGCTACCGGAATGTGCATCGGCTTCTTACGATTTTGTCTAGGTGTATCTGGGCATGATTGTTTCAGAGTGAGTGAATACTGCTTTAGGTCGGCTTGGTAGGTTCCAGTGGCTTCAACACTTGGGGTTCCGGCTTGCTCATACCAAAGCAAGAACTGATCTAGGTCGCAACCTGACGCGTCGGACATGGCCGCCACAAATTCGTCGCACGTGACAGCAGTACCGTCGTGCCGCTTAAAGTAGAGATCCATTCCATCGCGAAATTTGTCCTCACCGATTAGCGTGTGAATCATGCGCACAACCTCAGCGCCTTTCTCATATACTGTGTGTGTATAGAAGTTATTTATTTCAGCGTAACTATCAGGTCTAACTGAATGGGCGAGGGGGCCTGCGTCTTCCACAAACTGAGTGGTGATGAGCCTTTTTACGTCTTCCACCCTTTGAACGGAATATGACCTTTCATCCGCAGAGAATTGCTGGTCTCGAAAAACAGTAAGCCCTTCTTTTAGGCTTAGTTGAAACCAGTCACGGCAGGTTACACGGTTGCCAGTCCAGTTGTGGAAATACTCGTGAGCTACAACGGATTCTATCCAGGCGTAGTCTGTATCTGTCGCGGTTTCCGGGTCTGCAAGAATGAATTTGTCATTGAAGATATTGAGCGACTTATTTTCCATCGCGCCCATATTGAAATCTGAAACCGCGACAATATTAAATTCGTTTAAATCGTACTCTAGGCCATACACTTGCTCATCCCATGCCATGGCGCGCTTGAGGGCATCCATGGCGTATCGGGCTCGTTCTTCTTTGCTAGGCTCGACATAAATGTTGAGAGCCACTGTCTTATTCGATGCTGTGGTAAATGAATCGGACAGGCGGCCGAGTTGCCCAGCAACTAGGGCAAACAGATAGCAAGGCTTAGGAAAAGGGTCTGACCAAACAGCATAGTGACGATTTCCTTCCATTGATCCCTGCTCTGTGCAGTTGCCGTTCGAAAGCAAAACGGGATAAAGGTCGCTGTCGGCAATAATTGTGACGTTGAAAGCTGCCAATACATCTGGTCGATCCAGAAAATATGTAATTCTTCTAAATCCTTCTGCTTCACACTGGGTGCAGAATCTCCCACTAGATAAATATAATCCTTCCAATGCTTTATTGGATCCCGGATCAAGTTCTGTATGGACCGTCAATTCAAATTCTTCGGGCAAGTTACGAAGAGTCAAAGATGTCTCGGTTAATGTAAATTCGGAATCATTTACCTCATTTCCGTTTATCTCGATCCCAATGAACGTCAGGTCTTCCCCATCGAGGACAATGGCCTTGTCCTGACCGCGTGAAGCTGGGTTTCGTCTGAATCTGCTAGTCGCGGTGACCTTCGTTCTTATTGGATCTAAGTCGAAAACGAGGTCAATGGTGTCGATCAGATGCGAAGGAGGGGTGTAATCTTTTAAGTAGATTGGCGATATGTGGGTGTCTGGCATGCTGAACCGGTGTCCTTCTTGGCAGAAAAGCACTGTACACAGGACGCGACCTAATTCCGCCTACATTCACAAGGTTTTCTTAATGAGTACGATATAATACTTTTACAATGTCTCGCGTAAGGGGAGGGGGGCAATGCGGGTTGTAGCCTTCGTGCCAGCAAAGGGCCAGAGCGACCGGATCGCCAACAAGAACACGGCGATTCTAGATGGCGAGCATTTATTTAAGCGGAAACTTCGTTAGTTGCTTAATTGTGACCTGATAGATGATGTCTATCTGGACACTGAATCTACCGAGTTGATTGAGTTGGCATCTGACCTATATGCTGTGTTTTAGCTCGTAGACGAGACAGAAAATTTGAGACGACAGGAATTTTCACGTCTGAAATATCTCACGTCTGTTTTCTAGTAATTAATCTAGACTCGGCCAAAAGGAACGCGTCGAACAACTCGCATGGCTTGGTCTGGGGAAGGCTTCCTGCAAATCACCACTTCATTAATCACGAGTGGTTTGCCGATAAAATCTTTGCATTGTTTTGCAGCAGCAGCCATAGCCAAATCACGCTCAGGTTCGTCCACTATTCTCCCCGTCAAAGTGATGTGGAAGCGGAACTCTTCAAGAATGTAAGGATAACCGCAATTTTCTAACATCTGGTCTTGATGCACCGTGAGTTTGGCTTGTCGGTATAAAGCGAGTTCTTTCGCAGTTCTGTGCGCACGAAATCCGTCGACAGCGCGAACACAATCACTCGCCATATTTTCAAGTTGAACAGATGAAGCGATTGGTGACAGAGCCAGAAATTTGCCAATGCACACTATCTCGAGTGGCAGGGATTTCAAATGGTGTCATGCCTCGTGCAAATAAATCTGTCGCCCTAATTAAACCGTCCAGCGTTACTCTTGGCGCCAGACTGAACGGCGGTTTAAGGGGTGCGTGAAATCCATATGGCTGCGGATCAGAGACGTGCTGCCGGCGACACTCGTCAGATAAGCCGATGACGGTCTTTAAAGGATGAGGAGAGCCTGTCTCAATATCTAGACCAAACCATTCTCTGCCAAAATTAGCTAAATCGCTATCTTTTGGGGGGACGTAATAAATTGCGAACCGCGCTAAGGACATTCAAACTATTCCTCCCCAAGCGGGTCGTTCGTCTGACTCCGATGGCTCGCGGTCAAGCTTAGTGTTTTTTTGCTGATATCTGCCAATTGCCAAACATAGTGCCTCGAAAACGTTACAACAGCCTTAAGCGATTATGCAATTAATAGCTGTATTTAGGTGCTTACGCCGCTATCTGGTCCTGTCCAACATAGTCTAAGGCTTCCCGGATAACGGCTGTGCTTGCGCCTTCTCGAACGGATTGGGTGCTTAGATGGCGTCGCCATCCCCTAGCGCCAGGGCAACCGTGAAATAGTCCGAGTATGTGACGGGTCATATGATGTAGCGGGGTTCCAGAATCACGCTCCCTGTCACAGTAGGGTATGTATTTTTCCACGATTTCAGTGCGGGTTAACTGGTTTGCGGTGGAGCCAAAAATCAGTTGATCGACACAATCCAAGGTATAGGGCAATTCATATGCCGCTCTGCCAAGCATTACACCGTCCACAAAATCTAGATGAGACGCGCATTCTTCGAGCGTTATGATCCCGCCATTGATGACGATAGAGGTGTTAGGGAAAGTTCGCTTCAGCTCGTATACCCGAGGATAGTCGAGTGGCGGAATATCTCTGTTTTCCTTAGGACTCAGGCCTTTTAGCCAGGCCTTCCTGGCATGGACGATAATTGTTCGGCAGCCCGCTTCAATTATGCCTGAAACGAATTGGTCGAGTGGCTCTCCCACGTCCATATCGTCGATGCCGATACGGCATTTCACGGTAACGGGTACTGAGCACGCTTCAGTCATCGCAGCCACAGATTCAGCCACAAGTTTAGGTTCTGCCATGAGGCATGCACCAAAGTGTCCGCTGGAAACCCGGTCACTTGGGCACCCAACGTTCAGGTTGATTTCGTCATATCCCCATTCTTCTCCAATGGCAGCCGCTTTAGCCAAAATTTTAGGGTCAGACCCTCCCAATTGCACTGCGACGGGATGTTCCGTTGAATCAAAAGATAGGAAACGCTCAGGGTCTCCATATATCAGCGCATAGGCTGTCACCATTTCCGTGTAAAGGCGGGCATCTTTGCTTATTAGACGCAGAAAATACCGTGCATGGCGATCGGTCCAGGCCATCATTGGCGCGACACAGAAGCGGTGAGGATTCCAACTTTGGCCAATTTCAGTATTTGGCATTCTTCTGGACCGATTAATTGAGGCTGATAGTGGGTGGTCCTACCTCTATTGAGATGGGTTGACAATATGTTCTTTAAATGTTCTTATCCTAAGAATAGAACATAACATGAACAATATTGGAGGGTGTGACATGGACGCGTCCCGTTATCTCAAAGATTCCCTGGCCTTGCTTGGTCTATTCGGTGTTATTTATTTGTGGTCAGTCGTCGCTTACGCTTTACAGGTCTAATGGCGCTCTTTTGAGCTAAATGTTCCTGTTTCCCGGCGTATATGGTCGGGGTCAAATAGCCCATCGACGTTTAAAGGGGTTGCGGCAGCGGCTGCCATCAGCCCCTTATCGATCCTAAGCCGGTTTTTTCGGTCGAAGCTAAAAAGGGGCCTAGCCCATGGGTTTTTGGCCATAAGTTGGTATAGGGCCAGCATCCTAAAGCAGATGGATAAGCCCTTGATAGTTGCCAGATTAAAAGTGCGATGAATTGCTGTAGCCCAGCAATGGGCGTCAAAATCATCGAATCTTACTTGAATAGAAGCGCCCTTTTCGTCACGGAAAAAGACCCCATCCGGGTCATTTTCGCCCATTTTTATGCCCATTTCGGCCGCTTTACTTGCCGTCTCCCAGGCCCTGCTGATGTCTGATAAGCCAACCGGTGGGAGTTCTTGAGCTGGGAATGGCGCGCAGACCATTGTGCTGCCATCCGGTAGCCGTTTTAAATCAAGGGGTTCCATAGATAAATCTTAGTGCGTCCTGTGGTGTCGTTGAAGTGTATTGTGGTGGATCAAAGCCGCAGAAATATTGACATTTCGCCCTTCAATCGCCTATCAACTTAAGGGAGAAAACCATAAAAACTTCTGTGCTTAATAGGTAACAAAAGACATGAGTACGGCCTTAGTCTCATCGACTACGCTGGCACCAGCCAAAGCGCGGGTCTCTTCCGTTCGCGTTGGTGACGCGACATCTTTTGCCTATGTCGACGCCTTAGGTAACTCCGCTGGTGCTAGACCAGGTGATCAATCTGTTCGTTATGATGAACGGTGGTCAGATTTACAGCAGCATGAGCAACCCGGATATGGTCAGCAAAAAGATCGAACCGTTAGGTTTGGCGGTGTTTTTGTATCTCGAGAAGTCGGAACCGCAATGATGCAGGCATAGGCGCAAGCGTCTCAGCCCCAGTCAGCTTCTGTCCCACAAGCTGAAAAACAAATTCGAATATACGAATTTAATCAGTCTCTCGTGGGAACGCCTCAAGCGTCAAAAGACGTTGGTGTCGCGCGCTTTTAACCCGTTTCACTAAACTTTGTCTTTAACGCGACCAGGTGCCAGTCGGACTCAAGACGTACCATCCGTTAGACCGAGCTTTTCCCATTAGTTTTTCGCCAGCGATCGCTTGCACGGCTTCAATAGGAGCCCGGTCTTTTGCTGCGAGTTCTCTATAGCTACTGAGTCTGGCTGCGTTTATTTGGGCAACAAGCGTCGCAATATTGGGCGTCGCGGTCGATGAAACGGCTGCGACTAGCCCATCAGGTCTCTCGCCAACCAGGCCTTGCGCCCTGGCTTCATCTAGGGTCGTTGCTAAAGCGGGGCTCGTTAAGCCGAGTCCACCCAGCAATACAGCTGAGACGAAAAATGATTTCGCGAATTTAAGAATGTGCGGCATAGCTCAACTCCTTTAGCTACGCGTTGTTAAAAAATGTCCGGATTTTCTGAAAGTAAGTCTTCAACATCTTTTTCAACCTTAATCCGAACTTCCTGTTCGATCTTTATGTTGAGATTGATGACGATCGGTTTGTCGGGAGCTTCGACCTTAACGGTCGGCGAACACGCAGTAATTCCCAGCGTAACCAACCCTAATATTATGGGTAATCTTACGTACGTATTACGAAGAGGGTTGAGAGCATTTCTGGATTCAGACATTCATTGAGCTCCGTACCATTACAAAAGAGTCTTATCTGTATTTGGCTCAAGCGGCTTCGACAGCCATTTCAAACTCTAGTTCGCATGATAATTGAGACAACGGTGTGGCGCCAGAAATACGCAGGACTTGCTATGGGGGTGACGGAAACGCCATCAACTGCTGTTTTATGGTCTCCGGCACCCTATACCCGACCATGCTGTCGCGAATAACATTTGCGAGTTCTCCGCTGAGATTGAGATTGAAATCGATTGGGTAGCCATCATACAGAGCGGGATTTGTCCCTTTTATGGCCAGTTCAGTCTCCAGGTCTTTTTGGGCAGAGCCTGAGACTTTGACGGCGATTGACTCATACTGAAAGTCCTCAAGGGCTTGAAGGGCGAGCGCCATTCCACCCTGGCCGGTTGCGGCCATGCGGGTTGTCTCGTCTGGACGATAGCGAATGGATCCGGGACCTGTCGTGAAGAGTGTTCCACCATCAATAAATACGTCACCAAAGCCAATCCTTACTGGAATATTGCCTGACAGGGTACCAACGGCTTCAAGACCTTGAAGTCCGCTCAGACGCGCAAGAGCGGGCAATGCCAATCCAGACACGGTCAAATCAGCCTTCGATTCCGTATCAGTCAGGCTCAGCGTGAACGGTGCGCCCGTTATATTGCCGTCGGCGAATGACATGGAGAGGCTAGCCACATCGATTGCGTTCGCTGTGTTTACTGAGAAAGACGCCTGGACATCTGTGACAGGCAGACCGGCCTGAAGTAAACCGATTGACGCCATTTGATGCCCCTTGGTCTTCAGTGGCCAGGAAGACTCAAGAGTAATTGCAGAATTCAGACGGCTTACCCGGTAGTATCCACCCTCTATCTCTAGATCTTTTAGGTATAGAGCGCCGGAATTAGACCCTACAGTATGGTTGCCAATTGGAATATCAGCGGTCGCGGCAAATTCACCAGATGTGGGGGTAAATGGCAGCGAGAGGGGCCTCAGGTCAACCGGTGATAGCCCCTGACCACCAAACACATGGGGTCCAATGCTTGACGCAACCTGGCCGGAATTTCTGTCCATATCATATTCAATCTGGAAATCTCCGAATTTGATTTCTGAGGAAAGGTTCATAAGACCTTCAAAATTAATAATATTATTTATTTTATGAAGCGTTCCATTCAGCATTAAGCCGGGACTGTTGGCCGCTCGAGGCGTGGAATTGTGAATGACAGCTCCAAAAGGACCTGAAAAGTTGTCTAGTGTGCCAGACAACGTCAGGTCTACGTCTGAAGCTGTGGCCAAATCGGTGCTGAGCACTCCGCCTTGCATTTCTGCCTGGAAATCCGTTGTGCCATCGGTGTTTACCCAATACCCGTCAAGCCACAGGGAGGGAATTTCTCCAGAAATCAATAGCTCGCTATTATCGCCTAATATGGCTGTATCTGATGCACTCAAACTAAGAGCTGCATCCAAAGTCGCTGTTGTGCTTCCATCAGCTCCAAAAACCACGCCTGCTGTTTGAGTTGCCTCGCTAAGGGAGGACAAGCCAATATTTATGGGCGCGTCCAGCTTGACGGTACCACCGTATGAAAAGTCACTTAACTGGGCAGAGAGGGCTTTCAATGCAAATGCGAGCGACAGACCATCCAAACGAAAATCTGTGTCTGCGGTTAGATCGACAGTGCTGACTGTTGCCGCGTCAAAAGAGCCATCAAGCACCCGTCCTGTCAGGCGTACTGGTCCTCCTGCAACTGCGAGGGGTCCTCTGAGACCGTCGGCCGTCAGATCGGCCCAAATAGTGCCAAAGGGCGTCTGTGTCCCATTCACGTGGACCGAAAAGCGATCAAATTTGAAGTCTTGCGGCAGTCCGTCCGTTCCCATTTGCGCCCAGCCGGAAGCACAGAGGTCTCCACGCCCGAACGGAGTTACCCAGCTGAATTCGACATCTAAGTCACTGCGAATGCCGGATTGGTCTGTCTGAAGTTGTAAGAAGGGGCTTCCTTCCTCAGATGTGCTTATGGTCACGTCAAAGGTTTGTTCTTTTGATACGTCTCCCTCGAGAGGACCAAATGTAGTTGGCCAGGGCCCAGATACTGCCAATTGGTCGTCACTGCTGACTGAAAACACCCCATCTTGGGCAGAAATCTCGACGTCAATGTCTGCAGAAATCGTCTGGTTTTGGCTTGGAACGCGAAATTCATTAGCCGTGAAAACGATACTCCCCGTCCCATCAGAACTAAGGAACTCGGCGGCATCAAGGTCGCCCTGCATTCTTATCTCGCCGAAGAGGTTGGGGCCGGTTAGATCAAGCACTGCATCCACCGAAACTGGCGTGGACGATGTGCCGATGGTTAAGGCACCTATGATCTCGATCTGGCCATCTGGGTGGGCAACCGAAACTCTGGCGTCCTGAATTCTAACCTTGTCGAACGGGAATTCTTGGTTTTCCGTAGTTGACGTCGGTGAGTCTTCCGTCGGCGCCGTGGCTTTTTCGTTCCCGGCCAATGGGTCCAGTTGTCCAAAAGAAAGGCCTTCGCTTGTCCAAGTGCCATTTACTCTCAAGGCGTTGAGAAACAACTCTTCGGCACGCTGATTTCGTAAAGATGTCCATGAGAAATCTACTCCCGCATGGGAAAAGGTAAGGGCTCCTCCCGCCAGGGTTCCCGAAGTCAGTTCAAGTCCCGACAGGTCCGCTCGGGTGACCGTAAATTCTACTGGACCCAAGCCCTGTTGGTTGAGAGCCGACTTGAGCGCCAATTCAATGACGCTGGATCGAAAAAATATCAGGGTAGTGAGGAGAAGGGCGCCAACGATTAAGGAGGTGACGAGAAATCGACTCAACGCCTTGGATCGTCTGTGTCGCGGTTGATAGCGGGCCATAGTCGACGTTAATGTCCTGTCATTTGGGACGGAACAAAGGGTCCGCCTGCCTCGGGAGTGTAGGAATGCTTAAGCTGGCTGTCGATTCATGCTTTGACGTCGCATTTTGGCTTCTCGATCGAACTCTGGATGACGGGGAGTATCTCCAACCTCAAAAGATGCACAGGCTCATGTTCTTGTCTAAAGCGTATTATGCGTCTGCGCGGTATGATGAGAAACTGATGCCCGCGTCTTTTATTATTGGGCCTGAAGGTCCGATCGAGCCTACAGTTTTTAGGGCGATTGAGCGGGGGCGCCCAATGGCAGACACCTCTTCGCTTGAGGAACATGTGGAGCATGTTTTGGATAGCGTATGGCGCCAATTCGGCAGCAAGTCTGTCGAACGTCTGACCAAGTCCTGAGGCCAAAGTTGATGCGATCACACTTAGGAAAAGCCGTCGCCGTGAAGGGATGGACGCCCCGTCGGGTCGAAGAGTGATCATAGCGCGTCGAACCGATTTTCGTTGCCATAGAGAGATTCCACTGTTACCAAAAATGAGTAATTCCATAGAGTTGCTTGTTGTTTTCGGAACAACTAGCGTACGATATGAGGGTGTTAGCTCGGGGCGCTGGGTCAGATTTGTTAATCTGATGCGGCGATAAACAGGGGAAAGAGCTCTCGATGGGTCAAGTGATCAGCCTGGCAATCGTACTGCTAGTTTTCTGGCTTACGCTATCTGGCATATACACGACGTTTCTTATTACAGCAGGCGTTATCAGTGCAGTTGTCATTTCTGCTCTCGCGCATCGGATGGATGTCGCAGACCAAGAAGGACACCCCATACATCTTGGTTTGTCTGCCATTACATATTGGCCGTGGCTGGTATGGCAGATCATACGCTCTGCGCTCAACGTTACTCGCCTCATCATCAACCCAAATCTGCCGATCAGCCCTACTCTTACCCGAGTGAGGATGACTCAAAAAACAGATGTTGCGCGCGTAACGTATGCCAATTCAATTACGCTGACGCCTGGAACTATCTCCGTAGACATAGAGGGCGACGAGATCCTGGTTCACGCAATAACCAGTGATAACGCAACTGATCTGGAAGCTGGAGAAATGGATCGCCGCTGTACTCAATTCGAGGGCAGCGCATGACTATGTTTACGGCAGCCGCTCTGGCGGTACTTGTTTCGTTAGGACTGGCCTTGGTCCGTGTCATCAAGGGACCAACGATATTTGACCGCGTTATTGCTGGTAACTCAGTTGGCACCCTTTCGGTCTTGTTGTTGGCCGTCATCGGCTACGTGTTTGGTCGGCCCGAGTTTATTGATCTCGCGATCACATACGCATTGCTGAATGTCATCGGAACCATCGCTGTACTTAAGTTCTTTAGGTACGGAGACCTCGGGGCCGGCGAAGACGAAGCGGGGTCGTAGACGATGGACGCTTTTATTTACATTCTGAGTTGGGCCTTGCTGGCGGGCGGCGGTTTCTTTTGTGTTGTAGGCGCGCTTGGTCTTCTTCGAATGCCAGACGCATTCACACGCCTTCATGCCGCTAGCGTAATCGATACTCTTGGTGTGGGGATGATCATTGCTGGACTTATGGTGCAGTCGGGTCTGACGCTCACCACTGCACGGCTTGGCATCATTCTACTCTTAGTGTTCTTCACTAGTCCTGTAGCCAGCCATGCTATTGCGCGATCGATGCGCCATCGAAACGTGAAGCCGGTTCTTTCAGAAGATCGGACGGGTGAGGGCAGCTAGACATGGAATTCCTAATTAATCTCATCCTTTTACTTTTTCTTTCCGCTGTGACGGTCGCCATTATCGGCGTCAGAAATTTATTTGCTGTGGTTGTCTTGGGTGGCGCCTACAGTTTTCTTATGGCCACGTTGTTGATTGCCATGGATGCCGTTGATGTTGGCATGACTGAAGCTGCAGTCGGTGCGGGTGTTTCTACGGTGTTGCTTCTTTCAGCCCTTCACTTAACCAAGACTGATGAATCGCCGGCGCGGCACTCTAACGTATTGCCAATCGCTCTCTCAGTGCTGACTGGGTTAATTCTGGTTTATGGGACGTGGGACTTGCCCCGGTATGGGGACTCTGAGAACCCTATGAACACCTACGTCGGAGCTGAGTATCTGGAGCGATCAATCCCTGAGACGACTGTTCCAAATGTTGTGACATCCGTGCTCGCAAGTTATCGCGGCTACGACACTCTTGGCGAGACGGTCGTCATTTTTACGGCCGGCATTGGTGTGCTGATGCTTCTAAAAGGGCGCCGTCGTAGGGAAGACGAAGACGGTGAAGAGGGGCGGCGATCATGAGAGGGCACCTAATTCTGCGCGTCGTTTCGAAGCTACTCATTCCCTTTTTGCTGTTGTTTGCGCTTTACGTGCAATTTCACGGTGACTTTGGGCCGGGAGGAGGCTTCCAAGCTGGAGTAATCGTCGCCGCTGCGTTCGTTCTTTATGCCCTTATCTTTGGACTGCGAGCCACACAGAAAATTATTCCGCCAGCCTTGTTAGAAGTGGCCGTTCCACTCGGTGTTCTCATCTATGCCGGGGTGGGTGTGCTCACGTGGTCCCTTGGCGGCAACTTCTTAGATTATGGAATGCTTGATTCCCATGATCCGTCGCATGGACAACATCTCGGCATTCTTCTTGTTGAAGCAGGGGTTTTGATGACGGTGTCGTCAACGATGCTATTGATTTTCTATACCTTTGCTGGCCGGGGACGTTGAGGGGATGGACATGGAAGGGCTGAATGAACTTGCCTTCGTGCTCGGTGGCGTCAACCACTGGATCACTGTCTTCTTGATCATGGCAGGGCTTTACATAATCGTCTCGCGTTCGAATATGATCAAAAAGCTTGTCGGTTTATCCATTTTCCAGACGTCGGTATACTTGTTGTACGTATCACCCGGAAAAATTATAGGCGGCACGGCGCCGATTATCATTGAAGGCGCTGAAGACCAACTTTACTCAAACCCTCTGCCACACGTTCTTATACTCACCGCGATTGTTGTTGGTGTGGCGACTCTTGCCCTTGGCTTAGCTCTGGTTGTGCGCGTCAACGAAGCGTATGGGTCAATTGAAGAAGATGAAGTTTACAGCGTTGGGGATTGGAACTAACCAATGCTCATTGATCAATTTCCCGCCATCGTTGTTGCAGTTCCGCTGGTTGCGGCCGCGCTTTGTGCGATCATACGGCATGAAACAGCCTGCTGGTTGATAGCTCTCGTTGTTGCGTTTCTAAGTTTCGTCGGCAGCGCAACAATGCTGGGGCAGATTAAAGAGTATGGCGAACCCCTGTCATACAAAATGGGGGGGTGGGCGCCGCCTGCTGGGATCGAGCTTCGTGTTGATCTGTTATCTGGTTACCTTCTTGTACTTGTATCTCTTATCGCATCTGCCGTTCTTATTTACGGGCGACATAGTGTGCGATCGGAAATCAAAGAGGGTCTCAGAGGTTTGTACTACGCCATGTACCTGTTGTGCATGTGTGGCCTCTTAGGAATCGTCATTACTGGCGATGCATTCAACGCATTTGTGTTCATGGAGATATCTTCTCTTTCCATGTACACGTTAGTTGCTCTCGGCAAGGATCGCCGGGCTTTGGCGGCTTCCTATCAATACCTAATCATGGGAACGATCGGCGCGACCATGTATGTAATTGGGGTCGGGCTTCTATTTACGATTACTGGCACGCTCAACCTCGTTGATATGGCTGATCGTCTCGGCCCAATTCTGGATACACCAGCTGCAATTGCCGGTATGGCTTTCGTGGTTGTCGGGCTGTCACTGAAAATTGCGCTGTTCCCGCTACACCTTTGGCTGCCCAATGCCTACGCTTTTGCTCCATCGGCGGTTACGGCGTTTCTCGCAGCAACAGCAACAAAAGTTTCCATCTACTTATTGATGCGTTTCATTTACAGCGTATTTGGCTTTGGTTTTGCCATCGAGCAGACACCCATACCCGAAGTCATCATGGTGTTGTCTTTGGTAGCAATATTTGCTGGATCGTTCAGTGCTATTTTCCAAGAGAATGTTAAGCGCATGCTCGCGTACTCCAGCGTCGCGCAAATAGGTTACATCACGCTTGGTATAGCTTTGGCGAACGCGACGGGGCTGACGGGTAGCCTTGTCCACATATTTAACCATGCCGTTATGAAGGGTGCGCTGTTTATGCTTGTTGGCGGTATTGCGCTGCAAGTTGGCACGGTGCGCTTGTCAGATATGGCGGGTGTCGGCAAAGCAATGCCTTTGACCATGTTCGGCTTTGTCCTCGGCGGCTTTAGTATGCTCGGAGTGCCGGGCACAGTCGGGTTTGTATCTAAATGGTATTTGGCGGTAGGTGCTCTTGATAATGGCTGGTGGTGGGTTGTTGCCCTACTCATGCTCAGTTCTCTACTGGTTCTCGCCTACATGGGTCGTGTTATTGAAGTTGCGTTTTTCCGTGAACGTCCCGAAGGCGCTGCCGCCCTTAAGGAAGCACCTAAATCGATGATCATGACGGCCTGGGTGTTTATCCTAGCCTGCGTCTATTTGGGATTTGATACGTCTTTCACCGTTGGTGTGGCGGAGCAGGCGGTTGATGTCCTGATGGGAGGCGCCCAATGAGCGACCTCTCATTGTTTATCATTGCAGCTATCTTGATTCCCGCTGTTGGGGCAGCGTTTGTGGCGTCGAGTGGTTCCAAACCGAATGTGAGGGAAGCTTACACTCTTGTGACAGCAGCATTGCTGTTCGTCGTCGTGTTTCTGCTGGTCCCTTCGGTTATGCAGGGTGCGCGTCCGGCGACCGAGGGCTTTGACATATTGCCAGGCCTAACGGTTCGGTTTGTTATCGAGCCCCTGGGTATGATTTTTGCGATGATCGCATCGACATTGTGGATCGTGAATTCGATTTACTCCGTGGGTTACATGCGGGGAAATAACGAAAAAAACCAAACGATCTTCTACACCTGTTTTGCCATCGCAATTGCCAGCACGATGGGCATCGCCTTCGCGGGCAATCTCTTTACGCTATTTCTCTTCTACGAAGTGTTGACGCTTTCGACGTATCCCTTGGTGACGCATAAGGGGAACGATGATGCGAAAGCAGGTGGTCGCATGTACCTCGGTATTTTGCTGACCACGTCAGTGGTTTTCCTTCTCCCCGCTGTTATCGGGACCTACTACGTCGCGGGAACAGGAGATTTTACAGCTGGTGGAATTATTCCAGCTGATGAAAGCCCGTTCTTGATCGCCGCTCTCAGCGTCCTCTTCATATATGGTATTGGTAAAGCGGCTGTAATGCCGGTGCACCGTTGGCTACCGGCAGCTATGGTGGCGCCCACACCGGTCAGCGCATTGCTTCATGCGGTGGCGGTCGTGAAGGCTGGCGTATTCTCGGTCGTAAAAATCATTGTCTATGTTTTTAGCATAGATCTATTCAGCGGATCGGGCTCGACAGACTGGGTTGTTTATGCGGCCGGATTTACCGTGCTCGTGGCTTCAATTATTGCGCTGGGTCAGGACAACCTGAAACGCCGGCTCGCGTATTCTACCGTGAGTCAACTTTCATACGTTGTACTGGCGGCCGCAATGGCGACGCCTCTCGCGATTATCGGCGCGGCTATGCACATCACGGCTCACGCCTTTGGCAAGATCACATTGTTTTTTGCCGCAGGGTCCATTTATACGGCCGCCCATAAGACAGAAATCAGCCAACTCAATGGTATCGGTAAACGCATGCCATTCACTATGGCAGCTTTCACCATAGGCGCCTTGAGTATGATTGGAGTACCGCCGACTGCTGGGTTCCTCGGCAAATGGTATATCTTGTCAGCGGCGATGGAGATTCAGGACTGGTTTGTCTTGTTTGTCATTTTCGTGAGCACGTTGTTAAACACTGGGTACTTTGTCCCCATTATTTATCGCGCTTTCTTCAAAACAGAAGATGTGGCGCCATCTCACGAACATGGTGAAGCGCCTTGGCCTGTAGTTTTGGCTCTAAGCCTAACGGCCCTAGGCACTCTCTCACTCTTCCTGTTCCCAGAAGTGCCACTCACGTTGGCCAAAGCTTTGGTGGGGCAAGCCCTATGAGCGATCAAAGTAATTCCCATTGGTTGGACGACCCAGGGACGCCGAAGCGTTTGTGGACCATATTTATTGTTGTTCTGGTACTGCTTCTGATTGCTGAGCTATTTGTGACGCACCATCACAAAGGGTTCATGTTTAACTACGGATTTAGTGCGTGGTTTGGTTTCCTTATTGGCGGCGTATCAATTTTACTATCTAAAGGCTGGAAAAAAATTCTGAAGCGGAAGGACACTTATTACGATGAGTAGCCTTCTATTTCATCCAGCGTTGCCGATAATTGTCGGCGCGTTTCTCATTCTTCGGCTAACCGGAACTGCCCGCAGCGTCATCTTGTTGGGTAGTCCGCTTGTTTCGCTCGCGTTCATCTGGATGACCGCCGATGGCGTTCTATTGGCTATTCCCTATATGGAATGGACATTAGAGCCCTTTAAGGCAGACAAACTGAGTCGTCTGTTCGCAACGGTGTTTGCGATCATGGCTTTTGCGGGCAACCTCTATGCACTCAAGCAAGAGAAAGTGCTGGAACTGTTCGCCGCCAATGTATACATCGCGTTTTCGCTTGGTGTTGTGTTTGCTGGCGACCTCATCACAGTGTTTATCTTCTGGGAAATGATGGCGCTGGCGTCATCGACGGTCATTTTCTCGGCTGGCACCTCTACTGCTCGCGCTGCCGGTATGCGTTACATGATGGTCCATTTGCTTGGTGGCGTGGTCTTGATGGCCGGTATAGCCGGTGAAGTTGCGGTAACGGGCTCTATCGCCTTTACATCGATGCTGCCTGATACTTTGCCAAGAGCGCTCATTCTTGCAGGCTTCTTGTTAAATACGGGCGCTCCTCCTTTCTCAGCCTGGGTACCAGATTCGTACCCAGAAGCCAGTTATTCGGGCATGGTTTTTCTATCCGCGTTTACCACTAAGACTGCTGTTTACGTTTTGGCGCGTGGGTTCCCCGGAGCGGAAATCCTGATCTTCATTGGTCTGTTCATGATCTTCTACGGCATCATTTACGGTCTTTGTGAAAACAACGCGCGCAAGATGCTTGGGTATTCCATCGTGAACCAAGTTGGCTTCATGGTGACCGCTATTGGTATTGGCTCTGCTATGGCGATCAACGGTGCAGTGGCACACGCCTTTGCCCATATTATCTATAAAGCTCTGCTCATCATGGCGACGGGATCCGTTTTTTACGTCACAGGCAAACGCAAGTTTACGGAATATGGTGGATTGTTTCGCACGATGCCTTTGACCGCCATCTGTTGTATTATTGGTGGCCTCTCGATTTCGGCGTTTCCATTTACCTCTGGCTTTGTCGCCAAAGCCATGACGTCTGAGGCGGCATATCTCGGCCAATATTATTGGGTTTGGTATTTGTTGGCGGCCGGGACGGCAGGCGTTTTCCTCGATGTCGGCATCAAGCTGCAATACTTTGTATTCTTCGGCAAAGACTCTGGGCTAAGACCACCTGAGCCACCGCTGCATATGCGAACGGCAATGGTCCTCTTTGCCGTGCTTTGTGTGGGTATTGGATTAGTGCCGCAACAGTTCTATCAGCTGCTGCCTTACAGCTTGGATTATGAGCCGAACACACCGGATCACATCGTGACTCAGTTCCAGATACTGCTGTTCTCTGGCGCCGCGTTCTTCCTCTTCCTTAAATACTATGGATGGAAGTTGGTTGAGAGTTTGACACTCGACTTTGATTGGTTCTATCGCGTGTGGGGTCATAAATTGGCCGTTACGTTTAACGAAAATTCCGGTTCCGCTCGTGACAGTATCATCGAGGATTTGTCTAAAGGGGCGAATGCCACAATTGACGGTATTCACCACCGCCACGGACCGGACGGCATTCTGGCGCGCGCTATGCCTACGGGGCTTATGGTGTTTTGGGCAATTATTATGTTGGCGGTTTACCTGCTCGTTGACTTTGTCTTTATGTAAAGGCCGTCAATTCAGGTAGGGTGGTGTCCATGATTACACCGCTCTTCAGACTTTCGTTTATCTTAGTTGTCACGTTCGCGGCAGTGCCTGTTAATGCGCAGTTTTTGAGACCGCATGAACCCTTTGATTCAACCAAGGCGCAGAGCTTGCCATTGGAGTCAGGTGAGATACTCGTTACCGGAGAGGGTGAGGAGGTCGTGGCGCATGCCTTCAAATTTGAACTGGCGGATACAAACGCGGCTCGCTCCACAGGCTTAATGCACCGCGCCGAGATCGCGACGGACCGAGGCATGTTGTTCGATTTCAAACGAGACCGGAAGGTTAGCATGTGGATGCGCAATACCTTTATTCCGCTCGACATGCTTTTTCTAACCGCAGATGGTGAAATTGTAACGATTGCAGAAAATACTGTGCCGCACTCGGAAAAGTCAGTTCCATCGCGTCAGCGCGTTCGTTCTGTCTTGGAAGTAGCCGCCGGCACTGTGCAGCGCCTTGGTATTAAAGTTGGCGACCGCGTCAGACACGCGATGTTCGACAACTAAATGCGAGTTTATAGCGAGGCATTATCTATGAACCTATGGCAGGTCTTACGATGTATAATCGCGATGATCCTATTTTTCATGGGGCCGGCATTTGCGCAGCCTCATGAAGGTTCGGGGCTGGTCAATCTCCGTGATTTAGATATTCCAATTCCGACGGACATTGTTGCGGAGTTGTATCAACAAGAGTGTGCGGTCTGCCATGGAGAGACGTTGCGCGGTGCTGCCCAGGGTACGCCACTGGTCGGGATTGATTTGATCAATGGTAATGCTGTCGCCGATATTGCCCGGAGTACGGCTGAAGGTTCTGAACAGAAGGGTATGCCTGCCTGGTCTTCGGTTTTCGACGAAGATCAAATTTGGGCCCTAGCAATTTATATAACGGAGCAGCGCCAAGGCACCAATCTAGATGACTTTCGCTACAACGCGCCTCTGGTCGTTCCGGACGGTGTTGTTGAAAGCGAACATCACGACTTTGCTGTAGAGACCGTCATAGATGGACTGGATGCACTGCCTTTTGGCATTGCACCTCTGCCGGACGGCCGCATTCTATTGTCTGAAAAAAGACGTGGCCTCAGTTTCGTTTCTAGTGACGGGACCCAATCTGAATTCATTCGCAATGCACCAAAGGCCTATGACGATTCATTTGAGTTCGTCGGTCAACCTATGGGTCTGGGGTGGATGATGGACGTGGCGATCCACCCCAATTATGCCGAAAACGGATGGATATATATCCATTACGGTGATCGATGTTCCGATTGCAATGCGATGAGCAGCCGGTCTGGTCAGCCCGTGTCTATGAACAAGTTAGTCCGTGGACGTATCCGTGATGGCGCTTGGATTGATGAAGAGGTGATTTGGGAGTCAAACAAAGAGACCTACACAATCATGCCGGAGATTGCGGCTGGAGGGCGTATCACTTTCGATGATCAAGGGTATGTGTATTTCAGTGTCGGCATGAAGGGGCCTCTCGAGCACATCGGTGTTCAAGACCTCGCGCTGCCCTATGGCAAAATTATGCGGCTCCACGATGATGGGCGTGTGCCCGCAGATAATCCGTTCTTGAATGATGCCACAGCTGTTCCGGCTATGTGGTCGTATGGGCATCGTAATCCCCAAGGACTCGAATTTAATGTCGATCGGGGGGAACTGTGGAGCTCTGAAATGGGCCCACGCGGTGGCGACGAAATAAATCTCATTAAGCCAGGCTTGAATTACGGCTGGCCTTTGATTTCGGCGGGGGTCAATTACGACGGTACGCCAATAAATTTTGGAGAAATTCTGGGTATCGAATTCGATCCAGCCGATATGGTGCAGCCGGTTATTGACTTGACACCGGCGCCTGCAGTTTCGAGCTTTGTTTTTTATAACGGAGAGCAATTCCCCAAATGGCAGGACAACATCATCGTTGGAACGCTTCGCGCGACGGATCTATTTAGATACGTGCTTGATGGTACTAAAGTGGTCCATAAGGAGATTCTCCTAGAAGACGTTGCGCGCTTCCGCGATATAGAAATTGGATATGACGGAACGCTCTACGTTCTGCTTGAGCATGATCCTGGTGGCCAGATTATTCGCTTCGTTCCAACAGATAGAGAAGAGCCATGATCCCAAGACGTGGATATGCAGACGGCCCCTTCGGGCAGATTCATTACCAAGACACTGGACCAGGAGACACGGTATTGGTCCTTTGCTCACAATCGCCGCTGACAAGTGGTCAATTTGACTACGTCTACCCGTTACTTGCCGAAGCCGGTATCCGAACTATTGGTATCGATACGATTGGGTTTGGCATGTCCGATCCTCCACCTGGTCCGCCCACCATAGGAGATTTTGCGACGTCTGTTCCTGCCGTGCTCGATCATTTAGGTCTCGAGAAGGCGCACGCTGGCGGGCACCATACTGGGTGCAAAATCGCGATGGAGGCGGCGATCTCCTATCCAGATCGCATTCAATCGGTTGTGTTGTCTGGTCCTGGTCCGATGAGCCGAGAGGAGCAGTTGAAGTATATCGATACGGTTCTTGAAGCGGAAAAATCTTATACCGCGAAGTCGGATGGCACTCACCTTTCGGAAATGTTCGTAAAACGCTACCCGTGGATTAAAGATCATCCAGACGGGTTAAATTTGTGCACTGGGTACATCGTCCAGCAGCTCATGGGGCGAGGGCCGTTTTGGTACGGCCACCACGCCGCGTTCAATTACGACGGCGCTGAAGCAATGCAAAAACTCACCCAGCCTGCGCTCGCGCTCTTCAACACCGGTGACATGCTTTACCCGCTAGCGGAAAAGACTAGAAATCTATGCCCGCATTTTGCCTATGCTGAACTCGAGGGCGGCGGTGTCGATATCACCGACCAAGACCCGAAGGGTTGGGTGAGGGAAGTCTCTAATTTTATTTTTGCTCAGTAAATCAAGGGAACAAAACCTAACCGTCAAGAAACGGCCTGATGGCATCTGCAACATCTTGGGGGCCGGCTTTGAACCCCTCCATCGGAAGGTGGCTGAGCTCGATCAATGGCGCATTTGGAAAATAAAGCCGATGGGCATGTTTATGTGGCTCGGTCAGCACTTCGTTGAAGGCCAAGAATAGCGTTGGTTTATTGAGCGCGGCCAGTTCCGACAATCCCTCGTCGGCATCATAGCTCCACACTGCATCGGGACCATCTTGGCCATTTGGTCCGGCGCGCATGCGGCCCAGGAACGCCTCAAACCGTTCTTCATTGGAAAGGTCGTTACTCGCGTTTAGCACGATCCGCGCATACATGTCGGGCACGTAAGTTGGGTCCGTCAAGAAAGCGTACGGAGTAACAAAGCGTTTCTCCATTACGGGCCTTTGCACGGCTGGGTAATAAGGAATACCAACGAGGATAATGCGCCTGACCAAATCTGGTCGGGCCCGGGTCAACTCGATGGCACCGAGAGACCCCGTGTGAAACCCGAACAGATCGACTGGGTTATCTTCGCTGTAACCAAGCTCAACCAGGGCGTCGGCGAGTCCCAGACCGAAGTTCTCGATGTTGGCTTTGCCGCCATTTCTTACCTTGAGTGGTCGGTCAGACCCACCAAATCCCGGCGTGTCTGGGCAATGAACCACTCGATCACGAGCGATCACCGGTAGAAATTCCTCGAAGACTTCGCCAGACATTGGGCTTTGATGCAAACATATCAATGGCGTTTTAGGTGATGCTTCTTGGTTCTCTGGTTTAGCCGACAGCATATGAACTTGGCCATCGCGACTATTCGCGTAATGCTTCCAAATACGGATCGATGCCATGGATTCAGGCTTTATCGAGGAAGGGCCGCACGACAGCAGCGATGCGTTCTGGCGCCGTAAACCACGCCCAACCGTCGAGATCCATGAGGTCAACAAACGTTTTGTCTGGAATTAATTGACCCGCTTCTCGCGTTGGTTCAGCCAAAGTCTCGTTTAGGATGGGTAAGAGCGTTGGGTGCTCAATAATTTTGAGTACCGGGTCAGGGTTGTAGCGGAACACTGCATCGAACCCGTAATGAGATTTAGTTCCCGCGCGCAAACGTTCAACAAACATTTCTAAATGTCGATCCTTAGAAACACCAAGGTCTCTGTTGAAAACGCTGCTTAAATAGGAGCGGGACATATAATCCGGGTCGGTAAAGTAGGGCCGCGGCTGTGCATATTGGATGCGTTTGGCTTCCCGTTCGTCGGCTGGGTAATAAGGTATACCGGGCATGACCATTCGGCGCACGAGGTCTGGTCTTTGTCGCGCGACCTCCATCGCGACAAAATTTCCAGTATGGAAGCCAAGTATGTCGACTGGTCCTTTGCCGTCGCGGCCGTAACCGAGGTTGATGAGACCTTCAACTAAAGAGCGGCCATAGTCCTCCATGGTTGGAATTGAAGGAGAGGCGGTTGACCCGCCATATCCGGGAGTGTCTGGTGAAATTACCAACCGGTCGCGTGCCATGACCGCTTGAAATTCTTTGTAGTAGGCGCCCGAGGTCGGGCTTTGATGCATGCAGACCAACGGCGTGCGGTCACCCGGGCCGGATTTTGGCTCAGCCATCCAGAGGTGAATTTGACCCCAGCCGCCGCTGGTATACTGACGCCACGCCCGAACATCCCCAGAATTCGCTAACGTCCGGTGCGGGTAAAGGGCAGCGAAGACGACGCTTGAGGCAGATCCCGCTAAAATCTGGCGTCTAGAGAGCGTCATATCGGCTATTCCTATCCCTAATCCTAGTGTGGAACTGTGCCAGTCTTTCCTAAATGCCGTCAACGCGCTGATCTGGCAGAATTATGCCCGACAAAGCTTGCCAAATGCGGTCCTGACCCGTAGATAATCCGGCGTGTCGGGGCGTAGCGCAGTCTGGTAGCGCACCTGGTTTGGGACCAGGGGGTCGGAGGTTCGAATCCTCTCGCCCCGACCATCTTATCCGGCCTAGAATTGGGCCTCATGAAAGTGTGAGGGTATGGCATGGGTTCAGAGGTTCGCATTTATCGGCCATCGAAATCGGCGATGCAGTCAGGGCGGTCGAATATCCGGAAGTGGGTTCTCGAGTTTGAGCCCTCCGATGGTTTGCAAAGTGACTCCCTAATGGGTTGGTCCGGGTCCCATGATACGTCACGGCAATTGAAGCTGCGGTTCCCGTCGAAAGAAGATGCAATCGCCTATGCCAAAAGACGTGGCCTGACTTATCGGACTCAGGAGCCTCGTGAGCGCGTCGTGCAAGCCAAAACTTACGCAGACAACTTCGCCTACAAACCCGCCTCTTAGGACCCGTAGCTCAACTGGATAGAGCACTCGCCTTCTAAGCGAGATGTTGCAGGTTCGAGTCCTGCCGGGTCCGCCATTACTATGATTCGAATTTTGCTGACTTTTTAGCTTTTACACGAGCAGGAAAAATAAGGCATCTCACATGTGGCCCGCTTCTGGCCATGCTAGGATGTTACAGGTTATCCTTACTTCATCATCGGTGAGAATTATTGCTGTAGTCTGTACACGAGTTGATCCCCAAACACCCTAAAAGGAGAACAATCAATGCGCACAAAAAACTTTATTCGGACCTCGTTGATCGCATTAGCTGCGGGTTCTGTTCTGTTGCCCGCTGCCGCAGTATTTGCTCAACCGGCCGACCCAACTCCTTTCCAGCAACGTGTTATGGACGCCATGGAAGGCGACATCCGTTCGGAAAAAGACCGCGCCCGCGATGCCAATCGCATGCCCGCCGAAGTGCTCGAATTCTTCCGTATGCGTGACGACATGCGTGTGATCGAGGTGCTGCCGGGAGGAGGCTGGTATACGAAAATTCTTGGGCCAGTTTTGAAAGACAAAGGCAAACTTTACGTCACTCATCCACCGGGCTTGTACGAGGATATATTTCAGCCGACGGCTGGGCTGGACGGGCTCGAGGACGTTGAGCAGATCGACTGGAACGGACGCCCCAGCGAGACTGGTGGTTTCTTTGGTCCTTCAGGAAAGTGGGATGTTGAGCCTGTCGATCTCGTGCTGACCTTCCGCAATTATCACAATTTTTCACCGGAAGACCGCATGGAAGTAAATAAGTCATCCTTCGATGCGCTAAAGCCTGGCGGTTACTACGGAATTGTGGACCACACCCGTAGACATATGGAGCCCGGTAACGAGGAGAACGGCAGACGCATTGATCCAGTCCTTAATGTAAAAGAAGTTTTGGACGCAGGCTTCATCTTCGTCGACTTCACCGATGTTCTGGCCCGACCGCAAGATGGGCTCGTATACGAGGTTGCAAATCCAGCAGTGACGGGACAATCGGATCGCTACACTCTGTTATTCCAGAAGCCTGAGTAAAGCGAGAGATGTGTTGGGGAGGAAGGCTGTTAGATCACGGCGATTTAGTACCACACCATTACCGTGTTCTATCAACTCTTTATATTTAAAGGTGGTCGCATATATTGGCGCCCATGACTGACATTGTAGTTGCGGCCTTTTATCACTTTACGCCCTTTAAAGACCCCGCTGCGTTGCGCGAGACTTTGCTCGCACAACTTTCACCGCTTGATGTAACCGGAACGATCTTAGTAGCCCTAGAGGGCTTTAATGGCACGCTCGCTGGTTCGCGAGCGGGAATTGATGGTGCCTTAGAGGCATTGCGTGCGTTGCCGAACTCCAGCGGACTAGAGCATAAGGAATCGTTTGCGGTGAAGATGCCGTTCTACCGGCTAAAGGTCCGTCTCAAGAAAGAAATCGTCACCATGAAGGTGCCGGGCGTCGACCCGCTGGTTCAAGTTGGCACCTACGTTGCGCCGGAAGAGTGGAATGCTCTCATTGCTGATCCGCACACAGTGGTGATAGATGCGCGCAACGACTTTGAAGTCCAGATGGGTACATTTGAGGGCGCGATCAATCCAGAAACGACCAGCTTCAGCGAACTTCCCGACTGGCTCGAGAAGCGGCGAGCCGAATGGGAAAATAAAAAGGTTGCGATGTTTTGTACCGGCGGTATCCGCTGTGAAAAAGCGACATCCTTTTTGAAGGAGCGAGGCGTCGACGATGTTTTTCATCTGAAGGGCGGTATCTTGCAGTACTTAGAGAATATCCCCGAGGCAGAAAGTACGTGGAGCGGCGATTGTTTTGTATTTGACTACCGCGTTTCGGTAAAACATGACCTGGAGATTGGTGACTACGAATTATGCCACGCGTGCCGGTCTCCCGTGAGCGCATCCGGGCGTAAGTCTGCGAACTATGTTGCAGGTGTGTCCTGTGACCGATGCATCGATCAACGTACCGAAGCCCAGCGGCAACGTTATGTCGCCAGACAAGCACAAATAAAATTGGCGAAAGAAAAGGGTTTGAAGCACGTTGGCGCGACCTATGCGGTGGCAAAGGATCTAACGGCAAACGACGGGTGAGGGGCGATATGCCAAGCGACCTACCCATTTTGTATTCCTTTCGACGATGCCCCTATGCCATGCGGGCTCGCATGGCGGTATATGCGAGCGGTCAATCATGTGCCCTGCGCGAGGTTGTTTTGCGGAACAAACCCCCAGAGATGATCACGGCATCGCCAAAAGGTACGGTGCCAGTCTTGGTGTTGCCAGACGGTCAGGTCATTGAGGAGAGCTTTGAGATAATGTTGTGGGCATTGGAGAGAAATGATCCCGAAGGGTGGCTGGCACCTTTACAAAATGACCGGGACGATCTTGATGCACTGATTGAAGAAAACGACGGGCCCTTTAAGGACAATCTTGATCGCTACAAGTATCCAACGCGTTACGAAAATGTAGACTCGCTGGAACATCGTGAACGGGCTCTGGTGTTCTTAACCAAACTCAATGAGCGGCTTCATAATGCCAGGAATCTATGCGGCGATGAATTTACGATTGCTGATGCCGCAATTGCACCGTTTGTTCGGCAGTTTGCTAATAATGACCGCGATTGGTTTGATTCACTAAAACTTCCCGGAGTTCAAAATTGGTTGCACAGCATTCTAGAGTCAGATCGATTCTTAGCTGTTATGGAGAAGTATGGGGCTTGGGAAAATGGAATGGACGAGCTAATCTTTCCGCCGAGCCCACTAAAGCCTTAAGCCGGCGTTGCGGGTCGACTTTCACCATAACCTATCAGCCAAAATGTTACGCACTTGTCCGCAATGTTTATTGATCAAGCATCGCACGTGTGTTTATCCACTTTTCTTGTTGGGTTTTGTGATTTCTGACCCTCTTGGAGGGATTGTTGAAGTGGGCCTCACGGACCCGTCATCCTTGCAGTGGCGTTATGCGCTTGTGTTTAAACAAAGTATAGCGCCGATTAGTCCAGACAAAAACCATAAATATTATGCATATGTGCCGCTAGTATTTGTATTTGATGTTGGGCTGATAAGAGCAGAAAATTGACTCTTAAGTGTTTGTTGTGGCCTTCGCCTTTCTATTTTGTGGCGATTTGATTTTGTGTTGGAAGAGAGGCGCGTGGGGTTTGCGCTATTGGGGAACCATGTCTTCAGAAATGGAATTCACGAACTGGCACGTACGCTGCCCGTGCGCCCAGTGTGTGTTTTGTTACGGTGGTTCGCGAAGTGTGATCAACTAAGAGATTAATCTACAAAGGGGATAGATTGATATGTTTACGAAGAAGGGGGCAGTTGCCCTCACAAGTGCGATGGCTCTGACAGCCTTTGCCGGAGAGGTCGGAGCGCAAAGCATTGCTCTTGAAGAAATTGTGGTTACCGCACGTAAGCGTGATGAGTCTATTCAGGACATTCCGTTAAGTGTTGCGGCCTTTAGTGCCAATCAAATTAAGAACCAAGCAATCACGGATGTGGAAGATATCTTTCAATTCATCCCTGGCGTGCACATGAGCAACCACACGGCCAACCGTAATAATCCAGCGGTTCGCTTCCGAGCCATTGATCCTCCCTCTAGTACACGTAATGAGCAGACGTCTTCAGCGTTTTTGGACGGCGTATATCTGCCAACTGGCAGCCAAATGGTATCCATGGATGACATTGAGCGCGTTGAAGTGGTTAAGGGCCCTCAAAGCGCCTTTTTCGGTCGTGCAACATTTGGTGGTGCAGTCAACTTTATCAGCAAAACGCCTGGCGATGAGTGGGGTGCTGATGCCACGTTGATCCTTGGCGATAACAAACGCGCAGACATTTGGGTCAGTGCCGAAGGTCCGATTGTGGAAGACAAATTGTTTATCCGGGCGTCCGGTCGGTACTACACATACGATGGTGCTTGGAAAAACGAACATCCGTCTAGCGGTGACTTAGGTGCTCAACAGACCAGTGCTGGCAGCGTGACCCTTTATGCTACGCCAAGTGAAGATCTCACAATTAAAGCGCGGTATATGCACACCGTTCTTGACGATGGGCTAGCCGTTCAGTTTCTAGTCAAAGGCGAAAGCAATAACTGCGGACCGTTCACGACTAACGGTGTAACCGGGACTGCTGACTATTATTGTGGAACGCTAAGCCGCGATCTGATCACTAATGGCATCCAGATCGATACATCGCCGTTGGAGGACACGTCTATAAAAGATGACTTGGGTCTCGATCGCGAGTTCGACTTTGCCAGCCTGAATGTGGATTGGGATATCGGCGGCTCAGGCTACACCTTAAGTTCCGTAACCGGCTATTACGAAGAAAGCACATCCGAACTGCGTGAACTCCTCACCGATGAAATTCTAGTTTACCTAAAGTGGGACGACGATTCCTTCTCTCAGGAATTCCGTCTCGCGTCGCCTGGAGACGAGAATCTGCGTTGGATGGTCGGTCTTTACTATCTTGACGTGACTTACAACAAAAATGCTGAGTCGGGCTTTCCATGCCCAGGCACCGGACCGTTTTGCTTCAACTTCGGTACTTTCTCTCAGGCTGGAAGAGGTGGAGAAGGTCTATTCCCCATCAATAGAATGGCTCCCACCGACGCCGTTAAGAATAAGGCGGTCTTTGGAACCATCGCGTATGACGTAACCGACCAGCTGACGATCAATGCGGAGTTTCGTTATGAAGAAGAAACTCTGAAGTCTGGTACGCCACTGATTCAGGAAGCGATGCCAACTGATCCCAATGATCCGATAGGTTCACGCCAACAGTTTGGCGGAGCATCAATAGATCTGGACGCCAAGTACAAGGCAGAATTGCCACGCGTCATTGTTGAATATAAGCCAAACGAGGATACGCTCATCTATGGTAGCTATTCCAAGGGCAACAACCCAGGCGGCTTCAACAATGAAGTCATCCAGTTGGAGCCAACTGTTGCGTTTCCAGCGTTTCAGGCCGCTGTTCCGGGGATTGGGTACACCGTTAGCCAAGCCTCGCTTGACGCATATGAGCTTGGGGGCAAATTCACGCTACCAGACGGACGTGGTCTTTTAAACGGCGCCTTCTACTACATGGAGTGGGGAAACCAGCGGTTCCGTGGCTTCCTCAGAAATGCTGATAGTAATGGTGATGGAGTCTTCATTCAGGGGTCTGACAGGCTTGGTGCACAGATTGACTATAATGGTAACGGTGCGTCCGATATCATGGGTTTTGAGCTATCTGGTACATATGCGCTTAACGAAAACTGGGTGGCGAGCGCGTCATACAATTACAATGATAGCGACATTAAAGAGTACCTAGATGGCGTTCATGAGCGCGTATTTGGTACCGCTGACGCGAGTGGGAAGGATATCGCCCGTTCGCCGAAACATGCGGCGACGTTTGCTTTGGACTTCAACTATCCTGCGGACACCATGTTTGGTCAGGATGGGGAGTGGTTCGGTCGCTGGGATGCGTGGTACCAGTCATCCACCTTTAACTGGGTGATCAATCTGGCCAAAACTGAAGAGGCTGTGCTGCACAACCTTCGCGCTGGATGGCGTAACGATAAGTACAGTATTACGGCTTGGGTTGAAAACGTGACCGATGATGAATCAGTACTGGCATCGGCGCGCACCACAGGTAGCTTCTTAACGGGTCGCCTGGGTTACCAGCTTACGTTGCCTGAGCCACGTACCTTTGGCGTAACATTGTCTGCGAGCTTCTAGGCTACGCGAAAAAGAAACAGAGTAGGGGTGTGGAGGGGATAATCTCTTCCACACCCTTTTTTTGTATATAACGGGCGATCAAAGACGAGCGGACACGTCTTGGAGTGCTCGCCCCTCATCTGATGATTAAGAAGGCGATCGACATGAATAACGGCCAAACTGCAAAACCTTTTAGTCGACGGGCTTTTGGCGCCTTGAGTGTTGCTGGTGCTGCAAGTGCAGGGTATGCGGGCTCAGCCCATGCCGATAATCACACCGACAACAATAGGGGCGGTGCGTTTGAAAGCGACGCCGAAATGGTACACGCATTAAGGAAGATGCGCTCTAATACGGATGGCAGCTTGAGAAGCGGTTGGCTGGAGGCCAAGAGGTTCTCTTATATTGATGGCGAGATCGCGCCCCTACTTTTACTCCTGGCCGGAAGCATCAGCACATCACGGGACAATGGTGATGGCACGTTTGATATCAAGCTTATTGAGACCACGTATTACCTGGACGTCGATAGTGGGGAGATTCTCGATACTCTCGTAATGCCGGGGACGGGAAAAGTCGTGAAAGTGCCGCTCTATCGGTCTGGTCCGGGTGTGGTGACCGTTGGCACGCAGACAAAAGACACTGAAGTTTCAACTGGTGACGCTGGTGTTGTAGGCGAGGATGGTGAAAAGGAGGAGGCAGCTTTCGCACCAAGAGGCGACGTTGAGCTTGATCGATCTGTTGGCCCTGCTGTGATTGATGAGAACACGGTGTGGATACCAACCGAGGAATATGGCCGCGTTTTCCCAGTAGACCCAAAGCAGCCACGTATTTTCTATAAGGAATCAGCAATCTGGCAGGGCGAATTGGACGAGCTGCTTGACCCCAACGTCACCGCCGCGTCCGCAAAACTCTCCTACACAGCAGCAACAAGCTGGCGCCCGTGGATGGAAATGGGGGATGTGAAAGGTCACACCATGTCGAGTGGCATCGGTGCGACATGCAACAGTCTTGATGAAATGCCGGAGGAATGGTTGCGCCTTACAAGCATTCATCATCCAGACATTTTGGATGATCCAGAAGGGGTCCTCAGAGGTGTGAACTGAAGAAGATGAGAATTTACGTCTCAATTTTATTGGCGCTGTTTTTCTTCGTTCTGGCTGCTGGAGTTCTCACAACCCACGAATGGATATACGTCAAACGGTTTTTGACCCAGCCGGAGAATGCAGGGGAGCCACCCGCATCTTTCTATCAACCTACCTATGATATAGGCCAAGGAGACTCGGAATTCTTTGATTCTATATCTGAAAATCAAAGTGCAATTTCCGAATCTTCCTTGGATTCAACCTCGTCTTGGGCGGCAAAAAGGAACACGCATGCATTAATAGTTCTCCACCGTGGTCAAATAGCATTGGAGCAGTACTGGGGTGGCGTAGACCGCCGTACGCTCTATAGCGGTCGTGGTATGACAAAATCCCTGATCGGTATTCTCTATGGCTTCGCAGTAGGCGATCGGGTTTTGAACCTTGACGAACCAGCGGCAAATTTTCTTACAGAATGGAATAGAGATGAGCGCTCAGAAATCACGATCCGTCACCTTCTTGAGAATACCAGCGGACTCGAAAACCCTCCTTTCACTGCAAGTCCATTCAACAAGCAGACACGGCTGGCCTGGGGGCCAGATATTGCGAGCACGGCTCTAGGCTTCGAATTTGAACAGCCGCCAGGTCAGGTATTCAACGTATCCAGCGCCAATTCAGTTTTGCTGGCCGTCGTCTTGCAAAGGGCAACACAGAAACCCGTGCACACGTATTTTAATGAACGCCTATGGACGCCCTTAGGGGCCGAACATGGCAGTTTCTACGTAGAACGCCCTGGGGGTAGAGCTCACATTGATTGTTGTTTTCGAGCAACCCCAGGCGACTGGGTGCGCCTTGGCTACATGCTTGCCCATGATGGCGCCTATAAGGGTCGTCAGATCCTTCCAGTCGGCTGGGTCGCTGAGATGACAGCGCCGGGGCGCCACTATGCACAGTATGGATTGCATATCTGGAGCGGGGCTGGCGCTCCAGGCATTCGAGAGGTTTATGAAGGTACGGGGATAGGTCACTATCAGTCGGAACCATTTCTGACGGACGACATTTTCTTTTTGGAGGGTGGCAGCAATCGCGTGATGTGGATTAGTCCATCTTTTGACTTGGTGATTTTACGATTGGGCAATACGGCCGATGAGTGGGATCATTCGTTTATTCCAAACACAATTATAAGGGGCCTGAAACATGATCAGGACAATCGCTAATTATGTGAAGAGCGCGGTGCCCGTTCGCGCCCAGGAAATATTTGGCGATCAGAAATTCAATTCGCCCGCGGAGATTCCGCGCGAAATGCTTGATCGATTGGAGCGCGAATACCCTGAATTGCTTGAACCGCGCTGGGACAACTTTGACCGCCCAGTTCCTTTCCAGATATAGAATCTAAGGAGAGCTATAACATGCCAAATAAATTTTTCGATCGTCGATCCGCTCTCACAGGTGGGGCAGCGTTCACAGCTCTACCTGCTTTGTCTGCAATCATAAAGCCTGGCTCTGCGCGTGCTGACTCTCGCACAGCCAGTGGCGCATCGTTGCAAGGGCCGACCTATGATCTCTCCACCGGCCGCGGTAATGTCGATGCCTACCTCAAACTCACATCCAACCTGGATATGAAATCCACACACTATGGTTGGATCGAAGGCAAGGTCATGGGGGTCGCGCCAGGTGGCCCGTTAAAGGAGATTTGCGGGTTTCGCGGGTTTGGCTGTAACCGTCTTTTGCCCTACGACGGCCCAGAATATGGCTTCCGCCGTGTTTTGCGCGAAGTCGTGTTTTATACTGACCTAGAGACGGGTGAAATTCTTGAAGAAATGGAAAACCCCTACACGGGTGAAACCGTCAAGGTGGTGCCGGTGGCGAACGATCCTTTCAATGCTATTTTCCGTGAAAGTTGGCCGGACGCACCAGACTATGGTGGCTTGAATACCGAGGTGCGAGAGCCCAAACCGTTTATCCTTAATTGGAACATTATTGGCGGTAAATTGATGATGGAGATTAGTGTCCATCTCTATTATCCCAATGCCCTAGACCCAAAAGTTTGGGTGAGGGAAAGCTCTGGCCCGATGAATCGCGTAACTGAGACGTTTATTTATTCGGCGTCACTTGACGATTTACAAAATCCAGATTTGACAACCATACCCAGTACTGGCGCGTGGGGGCGAGTTACGCCGTGGTTGCCGTGGATGCTAATGGGGCAGGCGCCTGGACACTGCCTCTACAACTGCATGTTTGCAGATGTCAAAGCACCAGAAGATATGCCAGATCAAAAAATCGTCGACTACGTAGCGATGAACTATCCGAAATTCATGGATGCGCCGACGGAATGGGAGGAGCCCTCGCTGTCATCCCTTGAGTGGTATGCGCGGGAGCAGGAACCAGCGCCACCAGGTGGCGCATAGGTCTGTCGGCCAATCTTTGGCATACACCTAACGTTCATTATACTTTCAGCACTGTTCAAAATCGGTGTAATGGGAAATTCGGATGATCCGTAAGATTGTTGATCCGCCGCGCTTCATATGGATCATATTGGCTTTACCTGGCTTTCGGATGACCAACTCGTTGTTGTCCGGAGCGATAGGGCCCGAAGGGCAACCCACAGAGGAATACCTTCTTCATACCTCCGGTGAGTCTGCGGCGCAAATCATGATTCTTGCGATGATGATAACGCCGTTCAGGATGATGTTCCCAAAGAACAAATTCTGGGCATGGATGCTAAAACGACGTCGGTATATTGGGATGGCGGCGTTTGTCTATGCGGTCTTCCACACCGTCCTCTACATTGTTGATATGGGTACTGTGCGTGCCATGCTCAACGAGTTTACGGCATTGGGCATTTGGACCGGCTGGCTTGCGTTCTTTATTTTTATTCCGTTGGCCATTACGTCCAATGACTTTTCTGTGCGTGCGCTCGGAACGTCATGGAAAACAGTACACCGCTTTGTTTACGTCGCGGCAATCGCAACGCTCGTGCACTGGATTTTCGTTCATAACAATATTGGCCCGGCATTAGCGCGTTTTGTTCCCCTAGCGCTGCTAGAAGGGTATCGTATTTGGAGAACGATGAACCCCAAAAGTATGGCTGGTGCTTAACTTAAGATCGAAAAGGAAAACCAATGAAGAATGTACTCGCAATCACTTTGGTGCTTTTGGTTTCGGCCGGGGCGCAGGCCTCTGGGATATATGAATGCGACGCCGTAGATCGTTCAGAGTGGCTGACCGAAGAGCGACTAACCCAGCAACTCATTGAGAGTGGCTGGCAAGAGGTCCGCCGTATGAAACCCGATGGTGGGTGTTGGGAGGTCTATGGCACTACGCCTGATGGTCAGAGAGTCGAAGGGTATTTTGACCCCGTCACCGGAGAGCAACTACTACTCGCGCAACGGGGCCGCATACTCTTTCGCAAGGAAGACTAAGAGCCTTCCAGCTTATGCTCCCTCAATGAATGCACGGGGATCTGCATATTCCTTAGGATAGAGATCGCGCATAATGGCACTCCATTCTGGTGGCATACCGTCAATGGACCAAGATTTACGTCCAAATCCTCGTGAAACGTAGTTGCCCGGGTGATCGCCCATATTGAGCCATGCCGGCCACGTATTAATGTCGTTAAAGGTTTCTGTGGCGTTCGCACTCAATACGCTGGGGTCTGATACCTCTGAGATCGAGCCGTGATATGTGGTCCAATCATTAATCTGCATCATGCGGCTTTCTTCCGTCGTCGGCTCACCTCGGAATCCGGTGTCTCCGCGGCACCACACGTCGTCACCGATCACCCAGGCAGGTCCGATGTGACCATACTCGGTTATTTCTAAGCCTGGTCTTTCGGCGCGATGTCCGTCTCTACCTTGCTTATTGTATAGACCGGAAGACCGATTTACGCCGGGCTGGCGAACGGGAATCTTTTCGCCTGTGTAGGGATTGTCGAAGGTCTCAATCAGTTTTCCAGTTTCTAGGTCTGTGTAGAAAATAGCACTCATGCTTTTGGTGCTGTGGCCGCCATCTACATCTTCGGTCACAGATAGAAAACCAACGTGCATATCCCAGAAAGGAATGAACTGGCTATCGAACAAGCCGTGCCGGATGGCTCGAATGTACCAATACACCACCCGGTTATCGAAGGAATGATTGAGTTTTCTATGGATGACGTAGAGGTCGTCTGGATCATGTGGATTTAACAGGTTCGTGGCTGCACCAACGGGCCTGGAAGCCAGTGCTGTTCCTGCAAATGGTGCGGCTCCAATTAGGCCTAAGATGTGTCTGCGATCCATGACTAAATCCCTCAATCAGTTTTGGATTATAAAATAGCGGTGTTTGTTACCAATTTCTTTTCTCTTTTATATAGCGTGCAGAATCTACCATGTCGGTCGGCAGATATTCTAAAGACAGGCCAGGGTCGATGGGTGGGCGGTACTTCTCATACACCGGCATGACCAGAGCCATCGGTACATCGGGGAGGCGGCGATTGCGTCGAAATTCAGCTATAGGGATGGTGGCCGAGACACTTTGCTCATACACGGATTTAGCGATACCAATGAGTTTTCCACCCGGACCATAAATACTGGTCCCTCCTGCGCCTGAGGCCCCTGTGTTATCGGGTGCAATCGATTGGTTCATTGTTATCGTGTAGTTGTCATTGAACAACGACGCGGATTGAGAATCGACTTGATTAAAACCACCGGAGGAAAACCGAATGCTGATCTCGACGCCTTTAAGGGCAATGGCACGGTGAATATCGGGGTCATACGGAGAGCAGAGTAGAGAGATATTGCCGATATCGGTGCGTGCTACGGGCAATACCGCATCCTCCCCATACATCTCAATGTAGCGCGGTAAAACGTCGTAAGCCGATGTTGTGTACATCGTCCATCTCGGGTTTCTGCGAACGTTGTGTTGTTTCCAGTGATTGGCGACCACTCGGCCATCCGGCCCGATAAGAATCCCGTTCAGCAACAAGTGACCGGGCCAATTTTCTTCATCTTTGACGTAGGATGCAAAAGCGATATAGCAGCCGTGCTCTTTCGCCTTTTTACCCAGTGCTTCTGTTTCAGGGCCTGGCACTTCGATGCAAACCTTGAGTGCTTCTTCACGGGTCCATGGTGCCCACCCCATTATGGGTTGCTCAAAAAAGCCTACTAAATCTTGTTTGCCAGCGATAAAGCCGTTGTTTTGATCAACAAGATCCAGCATCCGTTGCAGATTACTCTCCATGACCGGCTTTGGATTGTCGGCGTCGGCGGGGATCATGGGAGACTGTATCGCCCTAACTCGAATGGACTCTTTCTTTAGAGGGACCCTTTCATAGACGCCGTCTGGCGCGACACTGATATCGTTATCAATGGCGGCGTGAGCGTCTTCTGGTGTCATGCTTGCAGCAACGGCTGCAGCTGTTCCAACGCTGGCTCCACTTCGTAAAGCGGCTCTACGTGTCAGAGTTGAATTGGTGTCGTCATCCATTTTCTGCTCTCCGTCGACAAGAACTTACACTCGCGGCAAGAAACTAAATGCCTGTTTGGTCTTTTCGCGAGCAGTGAACAAGCTTGGCGGATGGGTGCACCGGCGTCCATATAAATGCGCTGATCAAGCGGGGTAGCTGTTTAAGCGTTCGACCTGCGACTTCACGCTGAGTCCAGTTTAGGGTTTCCACTAATCTTGAGTATTTTCTTACGGTGCCTACTACCGATGACCTAAATTAGATATCATCTCGTGGGCCAAGCCGCCCAGCTGCGTTACCTTTTTTGAGAGGATCAACATGCCCTATTTATCGCGCCGTCAAATCTTGAAGACCACTGCCGCAGCGGCTGTTATTCCGGCACTGCCTTCGATGAATTCATCGGCGCGCGCTGGTGATGAGAACCGCACATTGGGTCGCGGCGGACCTGTTGTGTCTGGAGTTGGAGTCGGGTGTAACAACTTTGGTGGGCGGTTGGATGCGGCCGGGACGGATCGAGTTGTCCATGCTGCCGTGGCGAACGGCATTACTCTGTTCGATACGGCCGACGTGTACAGTCGCGGCTTGTCAGAGGAATATTTAGGTAAGGCGCTTGGCAAGCGACGCAGCAAAGTCCTCATCGCAACAAAGTTTGGTGGATCCATGGGGGCTGGCCCATCCCCTGATGGCGGTGGCACGCGTGACAACATCATGTATGCGGCTGAAGCATCGTTGAAACGTCTCAATACCGACGTAATCGACCTCTACCAGTATCACCGACCTGATGGGGTGACACCGGCTGAGGAGACACTCAGAGCTTTGGATGATCTCGTTCAGCAGGGAAAAGTGCGTTACATCGGCAACTCAAACTTTAGTGCGTCACAAGCTCGGGAAAGTGAGAAAATTTCGGCGGATGATGATCTGGCTAGTTATGTATCAGCGCAGAATTACTACAGTCTTCTGACACGCGATATTGAAGACGAGCTGGTTCCTGCATGTGAGGAACTTGGGTTGGGTGTGTTGCCCTTTTTCCCTCTAGAAAGTGGTGTGCTCACAGGCAAATACAAACGAAACGAGGCGTTCCCAGAAGGAACACGACTAGCCACGTTTGCGGCCCTTTCACCAGACTTAGCAGAACGCTTCATCAACGAGGAGCGCTTTAACAAAATCGATCAGTTGACCGAACTTGCAGACGCGAACGGTGTTTCCCTGCTCAATTTTGCTTTCGGCTGGTTACTTAACAAGCCTTACATCTCAAGTGTTATTGCTGGTGCTTCCCGTGCCGAACACATCGAATCTAACGTTAAAGCGGCAGAATGGCGTCCGACGCCTGATGTGGATGGAGAGATTGATAGGATCACCCGCTCGGCTTAACCCCTTAGCCACCTGTTGGTCGCTTGTGGTCTAGCTGGTAAATAAAGTGCGGAAAACTGGGCAAATTTGATCCAGACAGGCACTTAGAGCGTAAAATTGGTATAATCAAAGACCTTATCTGACGACGGGATATTGACCATGACGGACACCACACCTGATCAGCTTTCAACCGAACCCAAAGGGGTGATGAATAGCTCCTGGGGGCTGGCTGCGGGTGTGGCCTTCTGCGTTGGCTATACAGCGCTCATATATTTTCTGAAGCCCTACATGCCTCAGATCGACTTCGCGCCTGACACGGGGGCTTCCCACTATTATTGGAAACTCCCTGATCCGACATTTTGGTCTCGAGCGACAGCATGGGCCGGCTACATCCTTCATCAATGCACGATATGGGGCATGATCTACTACGCCCAGAACAACAAGCTGTCATACACCAAGGGTCTGCACCCGATTAATATTTTGATTCTTGGTGCGAACGCTTTGTTTGTTCTGCTGCATCTATTGCAAACACAGGTGTGGTATGATGGCACGGCGCAGGATACTCACATCATGACCTCACAGGGGTCAGTGATCATCATGCTCGTGTTGATCTTGATCATGGAAAACCAACGCCGGGGTTTGGTGTTTGGAAAGAAAGTGGGCTTCTTAGCGGAGCCCGGTCGGGCCGTTCGCAAGTATCACGGCTACATCTTCTCTTGGGCCGTGATCTACACATTTTGGTACCATCCGATGGAAACATCTGTCGGGCATCTCATGGGTACGTTTTATACCTGCATGATCATGCTTCAGGGCAGCTTGATATTCACGCGGGCGCATGTAAACAAATATTGGACAGCTTTTCTTGAGTTTTTTGTTGTCATACACGGCACAATTGTTGCGCTCATGCAGGGCAACGGACAATGGGGAATGTTCGCGTTCGGATTCCTTGCCTTGTTTGTCATCACTCAGATGCATGGTCTTGGATTGAAGCGCTGGCTGCGTTGGGCGTTCCTAGGCGCTTACCTGGCTGCGATTGGAATAGTGTATGGTGGGCGCGGTTGGCAAACTCTCGAAGAAATACCGCGCGTTCCAATTGTCGAATATGCGCTTGTGTTTATATTCGGAGCGTTGATCTGGTTTGGCATGTGGGTGCTGGCGCGGGTTACAGGAACAGACCGCGCCCGGGCATAACATTCGGACAAATTTGAGCTTCAAAATCCTGCGACCACGCCATGGTTGTGGGCGAAAGGGGCTCGTCTTGAGCGCCAGAATCTGGCTATAGTCTGGCTCACATTTTGTTTGATTTAGGCCCTTTATATGTCCTCAGCCGTTCATAGTTTCTTCCAGAAAACCGCGAAAATTGAGAGCCACGAACTCAGGGCAATCCTGGTTTCCTTCGTGTACCTATTCTGCCTCATGGCGAGCTATTACACCATGCGGCCGCTGCGGGACGCGCTGGCATCGGAAGTCGCGTCTGAGGACCTTAAGTTTTTGTGGACAGGCACCTTCGTCGCCTCAACCCTCGCGGCACTGGTATTTGGCTGGGTTGTCTCACGCTTCAAAATTTCTTCCTGTCTGCCGTGGATCTACGGCTTTTTCATTATCAATATTGGAATTTTCTACGTGTTGATGGGGGGGTATCCCCTTGGCAGTGTGGATACGATGACTGCGCCTGTTTTAAATACGTGGCCCATCGTCTTGGCGCCCGTGAAAGTCAGCACGGTTGTAGCCTGTGTGTATTATGTTTGGCTTAGTGTTTTTAACATGTTTGTTGTTTCCGTATTCTGGAGCTTCCTTGCTGACCGGTATTCCAAAGATCAATCCAAACGTTTGTTTGGGTTTGTCGCCGCTGGCGGGAGTGCTGGTGCCGCTCTTGGCCCACTTGCCACGGCTGCTATCGTAACCGACCTTGGTGTCGAGAATATGCTGGTGATCTCGGCGGTAGTGTTATCGATCACAATTTTCTGCATTCGTGATTTGAACCAGCACACAACGGGCGGGCATTCAGAGGAAGCCAAATTGGAGAAAGTGAAAGGAAAAGTTGGCGGTTCATCCTGGTCCGGCTTTGCGACGCTGTTTAAAGACCCGTATCTCATGGCCATCGCTGTATTCGTGATGCTGTACACATTTATTTCTACGATTTTTTATGTGGCGCAGGTTGATTTGGTGCGGGCCGCATTTGAAACGCGTGAAGCACGCTATGCCGTGAATGCGATCGTTGATGGCATCGTCAATGGCTTAGCTATTTTCACCCAGCTTTTCGTGACGTCTCGTATCGCTGGACGTTGGGGCATGGTCTTTCTTTTGGCTTGCATGCCTGCATTCATGATTTTTGCGTTCTTTGCGTTGAGCGCATTCCCAGTACTGATGATGATCTTGTCTCTTCAGGTTGTTCGTAGAGCCGGAAACTATGCGATGACGAGACCTGGCCGAGAGATGCTTTGGACAGTTGTTGATCGAGATCGAAAATACAAAGCGAAGAACGTTGTTGATACGTCGGTTTATCGCGGTGCTGATCTCATTAATATTTGGATCGAGAACGGCCTTCGCTCAGCTGGATTTGGGCTTGCCCAAATTGCATTGGTTGGTTCCGGCGTCGCTGCCGCGTGGTGTGGCGTTTCAATTTGGCTTGGTAAAACAGCAGAGAAACGCAAATCAGAACACCCAGAGTCTGCGAGATAATGTATTTAGCAACTGGACGAATTAAAAAATCACATAGTTTATCAAAGGGATGGAGTGCTCAATGTTGAAATCTTTATCAATATCGACACTGGCAGCAGTGGCGATCTCAACCTCAGCCTTAGCGGCAGATCTTGTAGTTGTTGTAGGCGGCACGGGTGGTACCGGCTGGGAAACGGTCAAAGAGGCAATGGAGCAAGGTTATGAAGTGCGCGCCACTACCACTAACGTCGAGCGGGCAACAGAAAGCAAAGGCGACGATGGCTTTACGTGGGTCAAGATGGACGCCCGTATTCCGGATGACATTCGCAAGGCGTTCGCTGGCGCCGACTATGTTATTTCTACCCTCGGTGGATCTTGCTTTGATCCGGGCGGCCCGCGGTCTGCTCGCCACGTCGATTTTCAAGGCGTTGTTAACATGGCCGGTATCGCCAAAGACTATGGTGTAAAGATGTTTGTTCTAACATCAGCTCTTGGCGCGGGAATCCCTGATCAACCACTGAACCAATTCTGCGACAATGTTCAGATGTGGAAATGGCTGGGCGAGGACTATCTGCGTGATGGCGATTTGCCATACTCAATCATCCGTCCGGGTGGCCTGGGTAACGACGAAGGTGGAAAACAAGGCATCACGCTTGCGGCTGTCGGTGAACTTAAAACTAGCTTCATTCAGCGTGCTGATGTTGCAAAGGTTCTGGTCGAAGCGCTAACCAACAAAGATGCTGCTGGTAAGACAATTGCAATCGGCGGAGACTCAAACAGAAAGCCGGACGAGTGGCGTGATGATTTTGCGTCCATCCCAGTTGATGCGGTGCAGGCGCCACCGCTGCGACCTGGTCAAGGCGAATGATATCAAGAAGGCGGTTTTCGCAAGCCGCATTTGGTATAGCGACAATTGGGGCGGCTCCACAGCGTGGGGCCGCTCAGTCGCATGAGCGGATACTCGTAGCCGGAGCGACAGGACGCACCGGCCGCTTTGTTGCTCAAGACCTACTAGACTCTGGTCACGCGGTACGCGGATTAACCCGTAATCCGGATCGCGCGCGCGAACGGTATGGAGATGATGTGGAATGGGTTGCGGGAGATGTCCGTGATCGTGCATCTCTGCTTCCACTATATACTGGTTGTGACCGGGTGATTTCGGTGCTCGGAGCGACGGAACGGACCGGCGAGAACACGCCCGAGGCTGTTGAGTACAACGGCAACGTAAACCTCATCGACCAAGCGAAGGAGAGCGGGCTTAAGCAGGTGGTTATGATCACCTCATTGTCCGCTGGGCGCGCTGATTCTGATCCAGATTTGGTTGCCCGATTCACAGGGATGCTGTGGAAAAACAAGGCAGAGCACTATCTTAGAGATAGCAATATTCCGTACACGATTGTCGGACCAGGTGGGCTAAGGGATTATGAGCCGCGTCTCCAGGGGATTTGGTTTCAAAGCGAAGACAATATTACGGTTGGAACAATTTCCCGGGCAGATGTTGGTGCCGTGATGGCCGAAGCCGCCCGCAATCCAGCGGCACTCAACAAGACTCTTCGCATCATTAATGATCCGAAGCGACCTATTGATGGATGGAGAGATGCGCTTTCACAGGTGCCGCTCGACTCCTAATTCACGTATTGCTTTAGAGTAAATCCAAGAAATAGTCGCCAATACATCGGTCATGCCAAGGCGCCGTGTGCCCCGCGTCATGGAAACCCACATGTCCGCCGTCATTACTGACAATAAGAGTTAATGGTCGATTGGCAGGCCAATCGTTGTCCAAGTACATACTCAATGGGATCCATGGGTCTGTCGCCGCATGTATAAGCAGGGTTGGAATACTTATTTCGCTTAGGACGCTCTTTGCAGAGCATTTTGAATAATAATCCTGGGCTCCTGAAAATCCATTTCTTGGCGCAATAATAAGGTCGTCATAATCGTAAACCGATTTAACACGCTCTAATGTTTTGGCGAGCGCTTTGTTGTCGTTTGGCAGAGCCTGCGCATCCGCCTTCATGCGATTGAGGAGGTAACGGTGATAGACGAAATTTCGCGGCGCCATAATTCGCATTTGGGCCAATTCTAGGTCAATCGGCGAAGACACGGTGGCGATTCCGCGAATATCTAAGGAGCCAGCCTGATCACGGGCGAATTTCAGAAGCATGTTCCCCCCAAGGGACACACCAACCATAACGATGCCATTCTGTGTCAAATTTTTCGGAATTCCGGCTGTTACTGTAGTCAGATCTTGTGTGCGTCCCGCGTGATATTGCTCGCGACATAAGCCGACGGAGGGTCCGGCGCCACGCAAGTTAAGCCGAAGAACCGGAAACCCGAGGGATAAATAATGAGCGGCGGAAACCATAATGTTGCGGCTCTCTTCACACCCTGTGAGTCCGTGAATAAGAATGAGGAGAGGGAGGCTGGTCTTTCGCTCTGGCCAATCCAAAAGCCCTAAGAGAGCATCTCCGGTACCGTCATTCATTTGGAAGGTCAGTCGTTCTTGCCGCTCGGGCGCGAAGGTCGGTTGGCGCCACATTAAGTTGTTCTTGATTGTCTGAAGGTCGCCACCGCGCCAGGGGTAAGCTGGCCGATACGATTGAAACACCGGTGGGGGATGGCCGTAAACGGTATATCCGGAGGTCATTCAGCATCTTCCCGCAAGGCGCTTAGTCCGCCATTCTTATACCTTTTAGAGGAAAGGGGAGCTACGGTGTAGTATCTTCGGAAGAGAAAGGAGAGGTGTATGCACGAGTGGTTCCGCGAACAAATGGCAATGTACACCGCCTACCATCGGGATTTACGTAATTGCGCCACTCATTTTGTTGGCGTACCGCTGATCGTTTTCTCGTTACTGGTCACAATGTCACTCGTGCCCGTCGGGTCGATCGGCGGTCTAACGATAACATTGGCAACCATACTCCTATCGCTTCTTTTGGTTTTTTATTGCGCCACTGTGCCGCTGATGGGGTTGGTATCTGTCGTCGTGTTTACGCCGCTCCTTTGGTATGCCCAGTCGTTATCACTTGAAGAGCTTTCATTTGTTTGGACAGTTGCGGGGGCCTGTTTTGTCGGCGGTTGGGTCCTGCAACTCATCGGGCATCTTTTCGAGGGGCGGAAACCCGCGCTCACAGACAATCTGCTCCAGATTTTTATGGCGCCCGGCTTTCTCGTCGCTGAGGGTCTTTTTGCCTGTGGGGTTTTGCGTGATCTCAAGGCAGATCTAGAGTCACGGTCGCATAATTACGACCCAAGCTAAGTCGTAGCTTTATTATTCTGCCGGTAGAGGTGGGATCACATCAGGTTCATCATACCCCTTGCGGGTGAGTAGGCGACGAAGCGCTGAGGTTTTACCGTCTCTCCAGATAGCAAAGCTCTCTCTTGCCATAAGCATGCAAGGCGTCACGATTAGGGTGAGTGCAGTTGCAAACAACAATCCGTAGATGATGGCTTGAGACATATATGCCCACCATTCGGTCGCCGGATCACCTATGCTTACGGTTCGATTGAAGAAGTCTAAATTGAATTGCGTTGCGGTCGGAACCAATCCAAGAACCGTGGTTCCAGTTGTCAGTAGGACAGGGCGCAGACGGTCTTCCCCTGTCTTTATGACCGCTTCTCGCAAGCTGCGAGCGCCGTCATTGAATTTATTAAAGGTGTCGATCAATACAATATTGTTATTCACTACGATCCCAGCGAGCGCGATGGTCCCTATTCCAGACATCACGATACTGAAGCTTGACCCTGTTACGAGAAGCCCAAGAAATACGCCAGAAGTTGAAAGCACCACAGCTGTTAGGACAATAAACACTGAATAAAAGCTGTTGAATTGAGCGAGTAAAATGATTCCCATCATAAATATGGCGAGAAGGAACGCATTCGTCAGGAAGCTACTGCTCGCTTCAGAATCAGCTTCTTCGCCCTTGAAGATCACCTCTACGTTCGTTGGCACATCTTGTCCCGCAAGCCACTGCTTTAATCGAACAACTTGAAGTCCTGAAAAATATCCTGGCATGGGATCTGCGGATACTTTCATTGTTCGAATACCGTCCACACGAGCAATTTCACCTGCCTGTTGCACAGGAACGCGGTCAACGAAGTTGCTGATGGGCACTGGGTCCCGACCAGTTTCAATACGAACTTGGTCGAGGCTACGAATTGAACGAAGATCCTCCGGATATCGAACAACGATATCCAATTCCTCTTCGCTATCATCAGGCCGGTATTCACCAAGCTTGAGTCCGTTGGTGATGAGCTGAATTGATTGGCCGATCACTGTAACATCAGCGTTGTATTTGGCCGCTTCAGAGCGATCGACTTGAAGCTGCCACTCAATGCCGGGTAGGGGGCGATTATCTGACTCGCTGGTAAATCCGCCCACTTCTGACATGCCCTGGCGGACCAGTTCGACAGTTTGTTGAAGCGCGATAGAATCCTTCGACGCGACTTCAATTTGAATGGCCTGACCAAGTGTAGGTCCCTGACCTTCTTTCTTGAATAGAACTTCAATACCAGGAAGCGTGCTTACGCGGTTCTGAATATCGCTCAAAATTTCTAAGGCGGGGCGACGATTATTCCATGGAAGCATCTCGACTTTGATGTCCCCAATAAAATCTGGAGCTGGAGCATCAGCGCCGGCGCCGGGTGGACGGCCGGTCTTGGTATAGATGAACTTTATGCCGTCGAGGCCAAGGACTTGGTTCTCAACCTCATTGACAAGCCGATCTTGTTCCGCAAGTGATAGATTGCCTCGCGCATGGATTGAAAGGGTCGCTGAATCAGGCTCTTGTGGAGGGAAAAAGTAAACGCCTTTGCCGTAGTTTGAGTAACCTACCTGAACAAAAACCAGCGTCATGACTGTTGCAAGGATGACTTTGCCTGGGTTGTCGACGCATGTGTTGAGGAGTTTGGAGTAGGCTAAATCGATAGCCGACGTTTTTTCCGACGTGCGCGTTCTGCTGCTACTTTTTGACTTAAGGCTAGCGCCAATTGCAGGCACAAAAATCAGTGCCATCACGAGGGCAGCAGAAAGAACGCTGATGAGCGTAATAGGTAAGTACTTAAAAAATGCTCCAGTGTTTCCGGGCCAGAACAACAGCGGTAGAAACACGACCAAGGTCGTCGCGGTTGACGTTGTAATCGGCCACGCCATGCGCTGAGCAGCGCGGACATAAGCCTCTCGGGCTGTTACGCCTTCTTCTTTTAAACTTTCAGCATTCTCGACCACCACGATTGCTCCATCGACCAGTATGCCGACAGAAAGGATGAGGCCGATCAAAGCTAAAGCATTGAGGGTTACGCCCATGGTGGCGAGAACGAGTATGCCAGTTAGGAAAGACCCAGGAATTGCGATGCCAATAAGTAAGCCAGACCGGAAACCGAGGAACGCCATGCAGATCGCCATGACAATAATGACTGCTGCAATAACACTGTTCTGAAGGCTGTCGAACCGAGACGTGATGTTTTCTGTGTCGTCAACTGGGAAGGACACATTCAAGCCTTCGGGCCAAGTGGGGCGCATGCTTTCAACGACTTTGCGGGCAGAAATGATGGTGCCGACAACATTAGCTTCAGGGCGTCGGCTAATATCTACAGTAATGGCAGGTTTTCCATTAATGCGAACAAAGGTTTGTCGATCTTTGAAGGTGCGACGTATATCGGCGATGTCGCCAAGTGTAACTACTGCCTCATCCGTCGATTTGATCGGGAGGTTGTAAATGTCCTGGGATGTCTCGAATAAACCCGGAACTGTTACGGCAAAGCGCCCACTACCTGTATCGAGGTTGCCCGCGGCAACCAATCGGTTTGACCGACTGAAAATGCGAAAGAGTTCATCTTTATTGAGACCATAATATTCAACCAAGAGAGGGTCGATGATGATCTCTACTTGCTCATCTCGGGCGCCAGAAACAGTCGCATCCAAAACTGTAGGGATTTGTCTAACTTCGTCACGCAATTCCCGGGCGAGTGTTAAAAGAGTCCGCTCCGGTAGGTCGCCTGATAGGGCCACTGTCAGGACTGGCCGACGCGTAAAGTCCACTTGGCTGATTGTCGGTTCTAACGCTTCTTCGGGGAGCTCGGGTTTTGAGCGGTCAACAGCGGCTCGAACATCTTGGAGAGCTGTTTCTTCGCTTACGCCGGCATCAAATTCTAAAACAATATTTGCTCCACCCTGGTAGGCGGTCGCTCTCATTTCTTTGACACCTTCTAGGTTTTGCAGCTCCTCTTCGAGAGGACGAACAAGCAGTCGTTCTGAGTCTTCGGGAGATACACCCTCGAGAATAACCGAGGTGTAAATGACAGTGATTGCGAGCTGCGGAAGAGATTCTCTCGGGACGTTTACATATGCCGTCACGCCGCTGATGATCAGGACTGCAAAGGCTGAGAAGATAATTTTGGCTCGGCGCGCAGCCAAGGCAATTATATTGTTCATATCAGCGTCGCCCGCCCCAGGTCATTGAAACACAATAGAAACCCGTGTTTGCTCCGGTAATAGCGTTTACGCGAGGCAGCGCAGTATAGATCAGTTTTTAGCTATTCTGCGGGTGTCAGCCGGGCTCCATCGGAGGACGGATCATTTTTATTCATAAATGACCTATACCATGTAATAATATTACGCTGAGCCATTAGTGCTGCTGGCGTGACAATCAACGTAAGAGCAGTAGCAAAGATCAGCCCGAATACGATCGCGGTGGCGAGATGCCGCCAAAATTGAAGGGCAGGGGATCCAAACTCAATGGATCGATCAAAGAAATCCACACCAATTTGCAGAGCCATAGGCACGAGCCCAAGGACAGTTGTCGCTGTCGTTAAGAACACCGGGCGAAGGCGCTCAATTCCGGTTCGTAGAATCGCGTCATAAGTGGACACAGCGTTGTTGCGGAAGAGGAAGAACGTGTCAAGCAGGACGATGTTGTTGTTAACGACAATCCCCGCCAAGGCAATAATGCCGACCCCGGATTGAGTGATGATGAATGGATTGTTGGTAATCAGCAGCCCTAAGAACACACCGATCGTTGACAGGATTACCGAACTCAGAATCAACGCGACCGCGTAAAAGCTGTTGAACTCCGCCAGCAAAATCATCGCCATGAGGAACATTGCCATGGAGAATGCAGTGACGAGGAAGTTTGAGTTTTCTTGAGAGTCTAGTTCTTCACCCTTGAATGTCAGATCGACGTCGCGACCCAGGTTCAGCTTCGCAATCTCTTCCTTGATAATTTCAACTTTCTCATTAGCAAGCACACCGGGCAACACGCCGGCCGTTAGAGTGACGGTACGGCGAGCGTCCGTGCGCTCAATTTCAGCGACCTTTTGGACAGGGTCACGACGAACGAAATTGCTGATCGGGACTAAGCCTTGCTGAGTTTCGATCCGAACATCATCGAGCTGTCGGACGGTTCTGTAATCTGCGGGATATCTTACGACAATATCGATTTCGTCTTCGCTGTCGTCGGGTCGATACGTGCCGAGACGCAGACCGTTGGTGATGAGCCTAATGGATTCACCGACCAAGGTGATATCCACACCGTATTTGGCAGCTTCACTTCGATCAACTGACAATTGCCATTCGATTCCGGGAGGAGGCAATGTGTCGTCGACATTGCGCAGTCCTTCCACTTTGTCAAATATCTGACGAATCTGAAGAGCTGCAGCATTAAGTGCCAATGGATCTTTAGAACTGATAACCAATTCCACAGCGATGTCAGACGTCATGTGGAGTTGTTTTTTCGCCTCTATTTTGACACCCGCAATATCGCTGGTACGGCGGGTGACATCTGAAAGGATATCGTTAGCAGGACGACGTCCACCCCACTGTTTGAAAATCAGACGTATTTCTCCGATCAGGTCAGCATCACTCGTGCCACTGCCTGGTGGCTTGCCGGTGCGGACATACACGTGCTCGAAATCGCCGATATCGAGAATACGACTTTCGACTTCGCCGACGAGGCGGTCTTGTTCTTCTATGGAAAGGTTGCCCAAAGCTTTGATCGCTAACATGGCCGCGCGCGGTTCTTCAGACGGATTAAGCGTAATACCGGGGCCGTATTTCATATAGAAGCCGGGTACGATGAAGAGCAGTGCAAAGGTTGCGAGAATTACTTTGCCTGGATGGGCGAGCGCGCCCTTGAGTAGTTTAACGTATAAGCCGGAAATGCCAGTAACTGCTTCCGGATTCACAAGTCCCGCTTCATCAGAAACAGTCTCTGTGCCGCTGTCACTGCGGCGGGTCGCCGACCCGATCGTTGGCACAAAGATGAGGGCCATGGTGACCGATGCGGTGAGCACCAGAATAATAGTTAGGGGAAGCTGCCCCATAAACTGGCCGACAAAGCCCGGCCAAAAGAGCAGGGGGACGAACGCGGCCATCGTGGTGCCGGTCGACGTAATAATCGGCCAAGCCATGCGCTTTGCGGCGGCGGTGTAGGCAATGGATGGTTTTTGCCCGGCAGCAATGCGTCGGTCAGCATTCTCAACAACGACAATGGCTCCATCTACGAGCAGACCAACAGAGAGAATGAGTCCAAAGATCGCAACAAAATTGATCGCCATGCCAAGCATGTACATGAAGAATATGCCGGTGAGAAAAGCACCCGGAATTGAGACGCCCACAAGTAAACCTGAGCGCACGCCAAGCAGCGCCATGCACAGGGTCATAACCAGGAAGATCGCGAGGACTACACCGTTTTGAATACTGTCCAATTGAGCACGCACATTGACGGAGCGGTCAGTGATAAACCGAACTTCAGCCGCTCCCGGCCAATCTTTGGTTTCTCTATCAATCATCGCGCGGACTTGCTCCGCGGTATTAAAAATGTTGGTGCCCCGACGATTCTTAATGTCGACCGTAACCGCGGGGTTGCCGTTCACACGGACCAGAGTTGTTGGATCTTTAAAAGTGCGCCGGACTTCGCCGATATCTGAGAAACGTACTGTCCCTTTAGCGTCGGCCTTTACCGGCAAGGTGAGGATGTCGTCTATGTCTTCAAAAAGACCGGGCAGAGTGACAGCAAATCGTCCTTGGCCAGTGTCTAGGCTGCCAGCGGCAACGAGGCGGTTCGACCGACTGAAAAGTTGAAATAATTCAGTGTTATTGAGGCCGTAATGTTCGACCATCAAGGGGTCGATGACGATCTCGACCTGCTCCTCTCGCACACCAGATATGGTGGCCTCCAACACATTGCCGATTTGTGCTGCACGATCGCGTACGTCTCTTGAGAGCTGCAGTAATGTGCGTTCGGGCAGAGGCCCGGAAACGGTGACGGAAAGGATAGGGAACCCGGAGCTATCAAACTCACGGACACTGGGCTCTTCGGCATCGACAGGGAGCTCAGTTTTGGCTCGGTCGACAGCGGCACGCGCATCAGCCAAAGCGTCTTGAAGATCTGTGTCTATTTCAAATTCAAGAGTGATGCTCGCACCACCTTGATAGCCCGTCGCGCGGACTTCTTTGATCCCAGCGAGTGCTTGAACTTCTTCCTCAACAGGACGAATAAGCAGTCGTTCTGCATCACCCGGAGAAACACCATCTAGCATCAAGGAGACGAAAATAAGCGGAAAGGTTATTTCCGGTTCGGCTTCTTTTGGGATTTCAACATAAGAAACTGTGCCGACCAGAAACAGCACAACGAAACCCGATATGACCATGCGGGAGCGACTAAGGGCGGCATCGATAATGGCGTTCATGGATTCGGGACCAAAATCTTCCTTGGGGCAATACTGCTGCGGACCACGACGAATTTATCACAGATCGGTCGTCTCTAACCTGTTGCGCAATATAGAGAAAACTTGGCTAGCTGCAATTTAACTCGGGTAACCGACGGTAACACGACCGTTTGGTGACCGATAAGAAGGCCGCGTAAAGACTTGTCGTCAAGACTGGTCTGATGCCATCGAAACGACAACTGGAGCCACCTTTTGGCCTACGGCCACATAGTCTTGCCCCACGACTACGATTGTAGCGGCTTGCGGCAGACCAGAGACCCACGTTCCCCGAGGGCCGTCATCAAGAATTTCAACGGGCCAAAAACGGACGGTATTGTTGGAATCCACTGTCTTGATGCCAATCTGACCACTGTCAGACAAGGTGAGCACCGAAGGCGAAACACTGTGAGCCATTACTTGACCTGCGGGCAATCTAAGTTGAGCAGCGAGACCGGCTAAAAAACCTGACTCTGGATTAGGAACGAGCAGCTCGATTTTGAATGTCCGTGTGCTGGGGTCGGATACGGAGGCAACGTAACTGATTTCCCCCTCAACCTCAGTTCCGTCAGACAAAACCATGCTGCCGCGCATGCCGATATTCACGTCACGAACATTGCGTTCGGATATCTGACCTGTGACTTTCAGGGGATCAAGGTCAACAACCGTTCCGATTTTATCACTGACGTTAAGTACCGCACCGACGTCTGTATCCCGGGTATCAAAGATCCCGTCAAAGGGTGCCCGAACTGTTGTGTTGGCCAGATCAAGCTCGAAACGAACGGCATCGGCTTTGGCTTGCTGGAACTGGGCTTCTGCTTCGGCTAGGCGAACCTGTGTTCCGAAATTTTGTTTAGCGAGTTGGCGCGCGGCTTCAACTTGAATGCGGCGCTGTTCAACAGCGGCGCGGGCTTGATTCAGTCGAGCCGCCCGATCATTGACGGCAATCTTTAGAATAGCGTCATCTTTGCTGACCGGCTGGCCTTCTCTCACAAAAATCTCTTCGGCACGTCCAGAGACTTCTGCTCTTAGTTCAACCATCCGGGATGCCGCGGTTCTTCCTTGAAGGACAATGTCACTTTCAAAGGGTTGCGCAATTGAGTCTAGAACCCGAACCGAGGGCGGGGCAGACTCAACTTGGTCCACTGCAGCATCAGCTATGGCATTGTTTGTATCCGTGCCATTGCCAGTCAGTACGCCTGACGCAATCCAAGCCGCGCCGGCAAGGATAATTGTTAATGCTGTTATCTGCGCCTTATTCATCAACCATAACCTAAACGTTTCAAACAATAGCAGGATGTGAAGGCAATACGATTAAACCCCTGATTTGGATCAGTTCTGGCTATCTGAATCGGTACCTCGACCTCGCGTAAGAGGTCGATGCCACAGTCCCGGCCCGGGTTCTATTGTTGTTTGGTAACGAATTGTGACCGTTTAGAGCCCGGCCTGGCTCAATTCTGCCATGAAATGCCTCGCCGGCGACACATTCCCACTTTACAACTGCGTAAATTTCACTAGGTTTCTCAACGAATTTTGCTCATGTGAGGGTCGAGAATGACGCGTTTCTTAACTTTAGCTATTGCCGCTTTTGCCCTGGCAGCTGGCGGTTCACTGCCTGCTTCAGCCCAGGAAATGACCGAAGAACAACTGATGAAGCGTGGTAAACGCGTCTTCGTGCTGTGCCGGTCTTGTCATACTCTTGATGAGGGGGGGCGCAACAAGGTCGGGCCGAACCTCCACGGCATGTTTGGCAATGCCGCAGGTGTGAAAGAAGGCTTCCGCTACTCAGATGTAGTTAAGGAATCCGGGATCGTCTGGTCCGCAGAAAACTTAGAAGAATGGCTGGTCAAGCCGAAGGATTTCTTGCCCGGAAACAAAATGGCCTTCGCTGGTGTGCGTAAAGAAAGTGACCGAAAAGCATTGATTACGTATCTTATGGCGGAGACGTCAGCGACCGAGTAAGGTTCTCTGACTGGTATCGCGAAAATAGAACGGGGCCTGCGGGTCCCGTTTTTTCTTGCCCGGACACTAAATATTTTTCTGAAACAGCGAGGAACGAGCCCATGCATCAAGAACAGTGTTTAAAATCAATGGTTTAATTGTGGGCGAGCCGAACCTGATTCAGGTTCCGCCACCTTATTCAATGACGCGATCTACAAACGCCGACAGTTCTCGATTAAAGCGGTCCGGGTCTTCCATGAACGGCGCGTGCCCAATTTTGTCATACGTCGACACGGTCGCATCCGGCAGAACAGCGGTAATGGCTGTCGCGCCGTCGAAACTCACTATGAGATCGTCGGTGCCATGACTGATGAGAACCGGCACCGTCACTTTGTCGGCTAGGTCGCTGTTGTCTGTCGGATACCCCATCATGGCGCGGCGCACGTAAAATGGAGTCATCATGTTGAACATGATGTTTTTCTCGCGGACGTCGGGTGCCAGAGGCTCGGCCGTCACCAGATCAATGAACGCCGTCACACCTCTTAAGTTCACAGCGATGTCCGGCGACATCATCTCGCCGAACCATTCCATATTTTGACCCGGCTTCGGGGGCGGGGGCGGCACGGCCCCCTGCAAAGACGTGTTAGCGCCAACCAAATTTATGCCTGTGATGTCATTAACGCCGTAGTGCCGGACGTAGTTCATGATCACGAATCCGGCCCATGACCATCCGACTAGGACGGGTTTATCTAATTCCTGTTGGTCGATGATGGCCGCGATATCGTCGCCCCACAGTTGGCTCGATCGATAGCTTTCCCGGTCCGATGGTTTGCCTGATGCGCCATGACCGCGAAGATCAAAAACCGTAATCGAATATTTATCTCCGAGATCAGAATTAATCTGCTCGGCCCAACTCAGATAACTTTGCGAAAAGCCATGAATAAACAAAATGTCTGGACCATCGGAGTTTCCACCGTGACCGACGGAAAGAGGAACACCGCCCCCTCCGTTGACTGTTGTAAAGGTCAGGTCCATGCTCTGCGCGGTTCCGATGCTCATTATTCCTGTGAAAAGGACCCTCAATAAAAGCCAGAAACGTTTCATGGGTTAACCACCTCTTTGGAAACGATCGAGCACCACATCATCCATTCCCGCGTCCCGCGAGATTTCGCCATAAAGTTCGGCGGTTATCTCAGACGCCCCTTTCTCCTTGGCTGCCGCTTCTGTGTGGCGAATGACGGTGCGACGCACGCCCGCCGGCACCCGGCGCAGCGCCTGCATGGCGCCTTCATCCCAATCCATGCCCGTTACCAGGGCATGTACTTCTTGGGACGAGTCCTCAATGTCTTCCAATGTGTACATCTCGATATTGTCACTATGGCAATAGAAGTAATCAGCGCGTCTTTCGTCACCGAGACCAATGGGAAGGTCTAGTGCGCGTAAACGATCTTCTCGGCCCATATCGACCAGATCTTCCTCGACCATGAGGGAAACAATGTTGCCGATGACATGGCCTTGAGTCGCGTCGAGTTCGACCACTTCATCTACGGTGCACTCGAGTACCTGTTTACATTCGGCAATGCTAGGCGGCTTTACGCGCTTCGACGGAATTTGAGTGAAAGATGTGTGTTCCAGTTCATTCACGCCCTCGGCATGAAAGCGCGCTGTTTCCATCATGTCTTTAAGGTGACTGGCTGAAGGGCAGTTGATTACAAACTCGCCGGTGTCACGAATATTTTGGAAGGTATGCGATGTGTTTCGAAAGCCCAGATAAATGCGTGGCGTTTTGTGCATCACGTCGTACTGCATGATGTGTGAGTAGGGGGCCGCATTCACCTTACCATCGGCATTGAGAGTCGTAACAATGGTAATGAGTTTTGGAAAAACGAATGTATCTGAATACCAAAACGGTTTGATTTTTACGTCTTTATGCATGTCGTGTTTCCCGCTCTCTATTCTATATGTGTGTGTAGCCGTCGGGCTCAAAACTCTCATGATGATGTAGCATCATCCACCGGCCTTCCACCTTACGCATCACGTCGGTTAACCGCATGTCGGCGGATAATGCATTTGGCGGCTCCCAGGCGGCGGCCATATGGCAAAGGACGATCGCCAGGTCTCCGTAGATGTCGATTTTGAGGGGATTGAGCGTAAAAGAGAATGGCCCCCTGGCTCGCGTGTTTTCCTGATCTTTTTTGTGAAAATCTTTGACCTCGGACAGAGATTTAAACAACTGGGGCAACGTACCGTCCCAAACAGAATACCAAGGCAGTTGGACAGCCTCGATCTTTTCCGGCTGGAAGGTTCGATAAGCCTCGTAAACACTTTCGATCACTTTGAACGCGGCTTCTTCCTCAGAACCCGGCTCAAAGTCAATAAATTTTCTAATGACATCCATAGACTTTGCCTAGTAGTTCGGTGGCCTCACGTAGGGTTTGGCGATTTTTTTGAGGTCATCTGGCAGGGATGGATTAAACTCTGGGTCCCACTGGAATGGCGATTTCTCTTCGGCGATGGTGTTGGCCAGAGGCCCATTTACGGTTCGCACCCAAAGGTGATACCCGGCATCGGTCCCGGCGGGACCATGGTATTCACCTTCCAGCCACCAGACATAACCTCCGGGTCCCATCCGGCCGCAATCTCCCCAGACATACTCACCATCAATGCAGAAGACTTCTTCGATCATCGGGTGGGTCCACTTGGGCTTCATCATGCCGGCAGGAACGCGGTGAGGTCGGGTGCAATAGAGAAAGGATTGCTCGCCGGTGTAGGGGTCATTGCGTAGCGGTTTGATGGCTGTGCCGCCGGCGAATTTTGGATCGGTTAAACCTTCGTCCCATTCCATGGTCATAGGGTCGACGAACGGGATGAGGAGTTTTTCGTCGAAGTCGGGGCCGGCCCCCGATTTGACCTCGGGCTTATCTGCAAAGGTGGTGAGCATGACGCAGCCTTGTTCCGACGATGCGCTGTGTCTCGTGTAACCAGCTGGCAGAAAACCGTACTGATGGGCGCGATAGCTTTGACCGTTGATGGAGATCGACCCTTCAAGCACCAAAAACTCTTCATGGGCAGTCACGAATTCCGGCTCGGTCCGGTTCCAACCTTTGGGGTACCGTATAATCGTGGTGGAGTCCGTCCCAGCTTCATCGATCGATAAAATCTTCATGTAGATGTCGTCGCGGCCAGGACCGTAGAGGCCCTTTTGCCAAGAAATATCTTGCGCTTGGATGAAGAGAATATGTGGTCGCGCCATTGTTGTGGTCCCCTAGTTTCATTGGTCTTATGAGGGGGATCATGGCGGACGCAGCGGTGTCGCGCAACGCCTCAGACCTAGTGGCTGCGCGTTGATAGAAAGGTATTTTTTATTCGTCAGCTTGGGTAGACTTGATTTCTAAAGGTGAGGGGAAATTGCCATGCCGCGACCGCATTGCATGTTTATCCAGGCCCAGGATGTGCCTTGGTCGAAAGGGTTTCCCGGCGGTAGTTGGGATGACCTTGAGGTCAAAGTCTTAAGTTTAGATTCAGACACGGGTGCTTGTTCGACAATCGTTCGTTACCCCAAAGGCTGGGAACGAAACGGCAATCGCTACCTTACATGTCATGAAGAGTTTTTGGTGCTCGAAGGCACGCTGGTCGTCAACAGTATTGCGTATGGTCCTTATGCCTATGCAAATCTCCCAGCCGGCTACGCACGGCAATCCGTATCCGCACCTGAAGGGGCCGTGGTGCTAACCATGCTCTCAGCCACACCGCATGAAGCAGATGGCATTGCGCCCGAAGGTGTGTTCGATGAAAAGCTGTTGGTTGAACAGATTGATGTCGCTCCTGATGGCTTAGAAGGGTGGACGGAAAATCCGTATACCCGATATTTGATGGGCACAGGTGTGCGCCCGTTGAGAGAAGACCCGTACACAGGTGAAATAAGTATTTTGTATGCTGCTCTTCCGTTTCGTTTCATGGAAAAACAATGGACTCACCCCACCGTGCAAGAAATGTTTGTGTTGTCAGGTGAATATGCCATCAACGATGTCGGCGTGATGTGTCCTGGGTCTTACGCATGGTGGGAACCGGAAAGCCTGCACGGACCTTATGGCTCTTACACGGGTTTTATGATGTTTATCAGAACCGTTGGTGGGAAATTGGCGAACAAATTTGGCAAAGAGGGGATCGCGGTTGATTACGACGCGCCGTACAAGCCTGTTGTAGAGTCCGATGAACTCAAACCCTATGCTAAGCCGCCAGTGCGACGCACGTTGTATTAAAGGAATCATCCATGTCCGATGCTGTTGCGACCGTTAAAACGTTTCTCGATGCCCTCGGTCGGCGCGATATGGAGGCGGTTGATGTTTTGCTCGGTCAGGGGTTTCGCATGACGGTGAGCGGTGGTCATGTGTTTACATCACCCGCTGAATTCGTGGCGTTTTCAAAAGGGCGGCACAAAGGCGCCTGTAAAACGACTGACCGCTACGATGCTATCCCTGGAGCAGACTGCACTGTTGTGTATGCGATGGGGTCTATGGCCGGAACCTGGAATGACGACACCACGTTTAAAGGTGTGCGATACATCGACCGGTTTGAAATAGCGCACGGTAAGATCGTTGATATGCGGGTGTGGAGCGATATGTCTGAGTTTCGTCCCGCGGATGAGTAAAAGGACGTCTTAATGGCGCGGCCCCACACATGTTTCGTTCAAGCCCAGGAAATTCCCTGGGTCGATGGTGCGCCGGGAAATCCAGACATTGCGGTAAAGAGCAAGGTTCTGAGCCAAGACGATGAGACGGGTGCGTTTACGGCGATCCTCAAAGTTCAGCCAGGGTTTACGCGACCTGGTCCTGTGCACTTTCGCTGCGACGTTGAAATCTTCGTGCTAGATGGAATGCTAGAGGTGAACGGTGAGCACTATACGAAAGATTGCTATGCCTTCTGGCCGTCGGGGTATCTAAGGAACAGCACCTCATCTGAACAAGGGTGTGCACTCTTGGCGCTGTTTGATGGGTTTCATCAACCGATCTTTGGTGCAGCACCCGAGGGGCATTTCCGCAAAGACAAATTGATCAAGAAACTGAATGCCTATGCGATGGATTGGGAGACGGGTGAAGCGGGGTCAGTCACGGGAAAACCTCTTTCACCGACAATTTTTACCAAGAAACTACGTGTTGATGCGGATACCCACGAGCAGACGTTTTTGTATGCCGCTTTACCCCACCACGCACCGCCGCCGATCATGAAGGGAAAGTTTGGCCACCCGATGATTGAAGAGGTGTTCGTGTTATCTGGCGAATATGTTTTTGGTGATGTCGGCAAAATGGGGCCAGGGGGCTACGCCTGGTGGCGGGAAAACGAATTGCACGGTCCGGCGGGGAGCGAGATTGGCTACAACCTTTTCATTCGCATTTATGGCGGACCGTTGAAAAACAAGTTTCTGGAAGAAGAGTCGCCGTTTTCTTTCCAGCCGCCGCATAACCCAGCGCTGCCAGACCACCTAAAAGATTTTGACAAGCCTTATCCGTTTACCGATCCGTGGTGAGTGGTTTAAGGAATTCCGAGTACCTTGTGAGTCTGTAAACTGAGCCGCCAAGCTGGATTGTCCCGGCAGAACTCCACACAGGTTTTGAGATTGTCTTGGTAGTCAGGTCCGTCCATCGGCTGAACGAAGCGATGGGTAAAGTTTTGAACCTCAAGGTCCCGTGGGTCAAAACCGACTTGTGGATGCACAATCTTTAGCTCATCTCCAGAACATTGAACTTGCTCAACGCCATATTTGGGGCTGACACACACCCAATCAACGCCCGGTGGGACAGGCAGAGTGCCGTTGGTTTCAATTGCTATGTCAAAACGCTGGCCGTGGAGGGCGGTGATTAGGTCATCATCTAGTTGCAGCAATGGTTCGCCGCCGGTGAACACCACATATGGGTGACCACGGGAGTCTTTTGGCCAGTAGCTCGCAATTTTCAAAGCAAGGTCTGCGGCTGAGGCAAATGATCCCCCGCCGCTGCCATCGGTGCCGACAAAGTCCGTATCGCAAAATTGACATTGGGCTGTTGCACGATCCCGTTCGAGGCCGGACCAAAGGTTGCACCCGGAGAAGCGGCAGAACACAGCGGCGCGGCCCGTTTGTGCGCCTTCGCCCTGAAGTGTGTAGTGCATTTCTTTGACAGCGTAGGTCACGCAGCCTCCACAAAGCGTCCGTATCCTGATGATCGCAGGTCACAGGCAGGACAATCACCGCAGCCGTAGCCCCACTCATGGCGGTGTTCTCGGTCACCGCGGTAACAGGTGTGGGTGTGCTCAATTATCAGGTCGGTGAGGGCAGACCCGCCAAGCTCTTGGGCCAATGCCCAAGTCGCGGCTTTATCGAGGTGCATCAAAGGTGTCTCTATGTGCATTGGCCGGTCCATACCGAGAGATAGGGCTGTTTCTTGTGCATCGATGGTCGTCCGGCGGCAGTCCGGATAGCCCGAGTAGTCTGTTTCGCACATGCCGCCAACCAGAATTTTGATCCCACGGCGATAGGCAAGGGCCCCGGCCGCATTGAGAAAAGCAAGATTGCGCCCAGGGACAAACGTGTTTGGAAGTTCCGCCTCATTCATTTCAATCGCGACGTCGTGCGTCATCGCTGTTTCACCTAACGCGCTGAGATAACCAAGGTCGATACGGTGATCATCGCTCAGTCGTTTGCCCCAGGAGGGGAAGTGCTGGCGCACCTCAGCGAGCACGTTGTCACGGCAAGTCAACTCAACATGGTGCCTCTGACCATAGTCGAACCCGACGGTTTCAACTGTTTCGTAGCGGTCGAGGGCCCAGGCGAGGCAGGTGGTTGAGTCCTGTCCGCCTGAGAAGAGGACCAGTGCGGCCTCTGGCGCCCGGGCTTGTGGAGGTGATTCCGTATTCATAGCCGCACTTTGACCAGCGCAGACTGTAGGTCAAGAATCATTTTCAAGTATTTGATTCTAAGGCATTTAGTGGTGACTAAAGAAAGGCAGTCGCCACCTATTATCAGGCCGTGCTTTTTTTGGGCGGTGGTGGCATAGTCCGCCCCTTTTCAGGCCCTCTTCACGTTTAGACCGCTCGACGTCCTATGGATATCTTTAAGAGTTTCACCTTCGAAGCTGCCCATCATCTGGCCCCCAATGTGACGCCAGACCATCGCTACGCGCGCCTGCACGGACACTCGTTCGCGGCGGAAATTTATCTGTCAGGTGAGCCAGAGGAGCAAACGGGATGGATTGTGGACTTCGCCAAAGTTGACGACGCCATCGCCCATCTCAAGAGTGAACTGGATCACGGCTATCTGAATGACTTGGATGGCCTCAGCCATCCGACGCTAGAAAATATAGCCATTTGGATTTGGGGACGCCTGGCGCCGCAGTTTCCGGCTCTAAGTAAGATTGTGATCCGACGTGGCTCGTGTGGCGAAGGCTGCGTCTACGAGGGCCCAAATTAAGTCGCAATAACGTCCGCGACGGCTTTAGCGACTGCCAAAAGGTCTTCATCTTTTCCAGGCAATCCATCGAGTTCTAGCCCAACCGGCAGGCCACTACTGCTAAGTCCTGCTGGAATGCTGATTCCTGGGCGTTGTCCAACGCTACCCATGCTGGTGTGACGGAAATAGAACCATGAAAAAACAACCTCGTCGTCTTTCAGGACATTGTCGTCCTCAGCCAAAGGTAGAGCGATATCTGGTGTTGTCGGAAAAGCAATGGCGTTGAGGTCGTGCTGGTTGAATAAGTCTGCCCAGGCAGATTGATAGGCGTGCAAGTCCGGCCCAATGGCCTGGGCATAGACTTCCGGATCAAACGCTTTTGCCAGTCGCTCTTGGGTGAAAGATTTTACAGTTGGCGAGGCTACGGCATTGATAACCGCGTCAATCGATAGGTGGGGGGCAAAGGCATCCAGGTAGTTGCCCATAACGTCCGAAAATTCCATGTCGATCACCCCAAGCTGAGCTGCGATTTGAAGGTCACGTAAAGGGGATAAATCAACCGGGATAAGGACTACCCCTGATGCCTCGAGGCGGGCCAGCGCATCGGAGATGACCTGACTCACGACGGCAGAAGAAGAGTCTGCAATTAGTTGTTCGGCAACTCCGATGCGAAGCGAGGCAACAGTATGAGCAGGCAATGGGCGTGGAGCCTGGCTGAGGATTTGGTCCAAAAGAATAATGTCGTCCATGGTCTGGGCGAGGGGGCCAGCGGTATCCTGAGTTTTAGACAAAGGCACGATGCCGTCGGCCTCATACCGACCCGTTGAAGGGCGGAAGCCAAAAATTCCGCAAAGTGCCGCGGGGACGCGAACAGACCCGGCCGTATCCGTACCCAGGCCAGCTGGTGCCAAGCCAGCAGCAATGGCGGCTGCCGTTCCGCCAGAAGATCCCCCCGGTATACGAGCATGATCGTAAGGGTTTCTCACAGGTCCAAAGGTATGATTGGCGCTGGTTCCTCCTGATGACAGCTCATGCATATTGGCTTTGCCGGACAGTAAAGCGCCTGCTTCAAACAGACGTGCAGCAATCGGTGCGTTGCTACCGGGATCGTTGCCGACCAAAGCTGGTGTGCCCCCGCTGGTTGGTAGAGCCGCTGTATTGATGTTGTCTTTCAGAATGAGCGGCACGCCATGCAAAGGTCCGCGCAGTTTTCCCAAGGTCTTAGCGGTATCCGCTTCTTTCGCTTGCGCCATCAACAAATCTCGATCGAAGACGGTGTAAGCGTTTAGCTCTGAACCGGCGTCAACAGCATTCGCGAGGTCATTACAAAATTCTTCAGACGTTGTTGCGCCCTGATCGATATGGCGCGCAAGTTCTGTCGCACTCAGGTGGGGGTGTTTCGGCATGAGACTATTGTTGATGCGAGTGTGCTGGCCACGCAATCTAAAACTTCAGTCAGTCAGTAAGCCAGCCAGGTTTGAGGGCGGGTGTAATGGCACCCTCGCTACGTTTTGGCCGGCTATTTTTTATTATGTTTTGTATCGTTGGACTTGCACCAACTAAAGTTCCCTGGCATGTGTCCCAGTATATTTTCCTGGCGATATCTCAATTGCCATTTACGCAGATGAAAACCTCAAAAGTAGGAGACGCACACCATGTATCTCGTGACAGGCGCAACCGGGAAGACCGGTGGACAAACCGTTAAACATTTGTTGGCCAAGGGTGCGCCCGTACGCGCATTTGTCCGCAATGAGGAAAAGGCTGCGCCTCTGAAGGAACAGGGTGTGGAACTCGCCATTGGCGATATCGGTGATGCCGACGCTGTGGCCAAAGCGATGGACGGGGTTGAGGGCGTTTTGCTGACTCTACCCAATGGTCCTAACCAGCTCGATTGGGAAATGGGTGTGTTGAAACAGGCGGAAGCCGCCGGTGTAAAACACATGGTTTACTTGTCGTCGACGGAGTCCAATTCGGATAACCCAAGGCGAATTCCTCAAGTACACGTCAAAGTGGCCGAAGCGGTTATGGCATCCAGCATGGGTTGGACGATCATGCGGCCTAACTTTTTCATGCAGGGTATCTACCCGTTCGCTGGGCAGGTTAAGGCTAATGACGCATTCTCATTCCCAGCAGGCGACGGCACTGCGTCGATGTGCGATGTGCGGGATGTTGGTGAAGTGGCCGCGATTATTCTAACCGGCGGTGAGGCACATTACGGCAAAACCTACGATCTCACTGGGCCGGATATTGTATCCATGCACGATGTGGCCTCCCTGCTGAGTAAGACCCTCGGCCGTGAAATCACCTACAAGCCTATGCCGTTGCAGGCGTTCCATGATTACTTGGCAAGTGTGCTCAAGAGTGATTGGCATGTCGAAGGCGTGGTCGAACTGATGCAAGAGATGTCAGAAGAGGGCGGATTGGATTACACCACCGATACCATGGGTGAGCTGCTCGGCCGACCACCGATGAACATTGCGCAATTTATCGAAGAGCACAAAGGGATGTTCGGCGGCTAACGCCTAGGACACCTGGACAATATATTTCCCGATATTCTGTCCGCTCAACAGAGCGATAAAAGCTTCCGGCGCAGAGTCCAATCCTTCGAAGACTTTGCGCTGGTACTGGATGCCTTCGTCTTTAAGAAGGTCTGCAATGGTATTGCGTGCGTCTGCGTATTCACTGACATGGTTGTGCACGGAGAACTGACCGTCAAACTGTTCTGATTGGTTCCAGCCCGTCTTGTTATAATTTGCAATAATCCCGCAGCGAGTGATGCGACCATTCTTTGACATATTCGCTTTGATCGTCTCGGCCATATCACCGCCGGTATTGTCGAAGAAATAATCCACACCATCGGGACAGGCTTCTTTAATGGCCGCATCAAGATCTTCGGTCGTCTTGTAGTTAATGGCTGCGTCGAACCCGAGTTCATTCATTAAGTAGTCGCACTTTTCATCTGTACTGGTTACGCCGACAACCCATGCGTCCAGTAAAAGTGCCAACTGCCCCGCCAAACAGCCAACCATACCGGCTGCACTGGTGATGACGATTGATTCTTCTTGCTGAAGTTTGCCCTCGTGCTTCAGAGCGAGGATTGCCGTTAGACCGGGTGCGCCTAGGGGGCCAATAAACTCGATGGGGTCAGCCAACTCGGGGTCACAGATTGCAACGCCTTCTGGATTATTGGTTGGGTGTGGCTCTCCGTCGGTGACCACATAATTCTGCCAGCCAAGAAAGCCCTCAACCAAATCACCGGAATTGAATTTGGGATTATTCGACTTAATAACCACACCCAGAACTGTTCCAGGTATGACTTTACCAATATCCGTCATCGCGCCATGGGGGCGCATGGCTTTGTTATCTTCGGTGGTTGGATTCAACATCAGTCGAGTCCGTGGTTCGAGCCCGAGGTAGAGCGTGCGAATGAGCATCTCGTTCTCACCGGGTTCTGGAATCGGACCTTCTTCAATGCGAAAATCGCTCGGCTTGGGCGTGCCCTTTGGGTAGGCGTTAAGAACAACTTTTCGATGTACGGTTTGGGTCATGATCAGGCCTGTAGGAAAGTCCAAATAAATTTATCAGGCGTGGTGCAAGTGAATGCATCAGTGCCAAACTCGTCCGATTGTATGTCCGAGAGGTCTGTACAGCCACTGGCAGCACAATCTGCCTTAAATGCCGCCAGATCACGCACACGCCACGTCAGGAGGCTATGCCCAAGGCAGCCCGGTTTTGCAAGATCAGATTGGTCTTCGAGGCCACTATCTGAGCCAAATCGGAACATGAGGAGGCGGCCGGAGCGCCGTTCATCCATTCCGGCACCAGAACGCGGTTCCTCAAAATTCACGGACCAGTGGGTTTCTCCTTCGACCAAACTGAAGGCGCCGCGAGACGCCATGGCTTCGTCCCAGGTGACCGGATGATCCGATACTCTCTTTAAGCCGAGCACTTGGTCATAAAAGTCGAATACGCCGTGGTCATCGGCGGTCAGCATCAAGCCCGCATGGGCGATTTGGGTCGCCGGAAACAGACAGTCATCATTGAACTTTCCGAGCAATTTGCTTTCGTAGTTGAAGCGTTCCAGGAAGGCCTGACGGGAGAGGGGTTGAACCAGGCTATATTCGCGTACGGCTATGATCATGTCGTGAAATGGTACCGGGGCTTTGCCGCTAAACAGATCCGGGTTGTAGGCCGACAGGTCTATAAAGGTCGGCGGCAGATCATAGATTGGTTGGCCGGCTTTCTCAGCGACCCGGGCATGATTGGATATGTCTGATGCTGACCGTACGAATTGTCCTGCCCATCTGTTGCCATGCCCACGAAAAGGGCGAATACCGAGACCCTCATTCAAAGGCTGGTCCCATTTCATTAATCGAATGAGACCATGGTCGGAGTCCATATGGAGCAGGCGACGGCTAGTCAGCGCACTTTTATGTCCAAAAAGAGCCTCTGCACGATCTGCATCCAGCGAACCTTCGGGACCATTTCGAAAGCCAAAGCTCTCCCAGTAACGGGTTGCGGCGTCCAGATCTGGGACCCCGATACAGGTCTCGAAAAGCCCGCCAACAGCTTGAGGTTCAGACATGTGTAGAATTCTCCAGTCTCAGTAGGTGCATCCTACCGCAGCGTGGTCATTGGGCAACCCGCGGATTGCTGCGGAATAGCTGGCCTTTACCCTGCGCGCCGATCGCCTCACAATCAGGTCCATAGGGACAGTTTTTGGGCACGTTTTAAAAGGGAACCATCGACCATGACTAAGTACTACTTCAGTCGCCGGACGGCACTCAAAAGCGCTGGCGCAGCTGCCATTGCAACCAGCGTTGGTGTTGGCATGGCACCTCGGTCGGTGCGGGCGCAAAACGAGTCAGACGTACTGATTATCGGCGCGGGCTTATCTGGTTTGGCGGCCGCTCATGTGCTGCAGGACGAAGGGTACAGCGTTCAGGTGATTGAAGGTCGGGATCGCATCGGTGGGCGTATCCTATCTCTGAGCGATATTCCGGGAAATCCGGAGGCCGGCGGGAACGGTATTGGCGGTGGCTACGGGCGAGTGATCGATGCGGCTGAGCGATTTGGGGCTAAGCTTAACAACATAATAGATCGTGCTCCCTTAATTCTGAATCGCAGTTTGTTTCTCGATGGGCAAATGATTAGCCAAGAGGATTGGCCAAGCCATCCTCGCAACGTATTTCCAGAGAAATTTAAGCAGATGATGCCCTGGTCCTTCGTGCCCATCTTCATCATTCAGAACAATCCCCTTGATTCTTATGAAGATTGGTACGACCCCAAGACTGCACCATTTGATATCTCAGTGCATGAGTGGTTCCGGTCCAAGGGGATAACCGACGAACAGATTAACCTCGCGTACAACATCAACTCAGACTTTGGAAATTCGTCTCACGACGTTTCCGCACTTATGCTGATGTTTGTTTACGCTTGGGGAATGATGCAGCGGTCTAATATTCCGCGTGCGACCTACGCTGCCGTGGGAGGCAATCAGCGTATTCCGGAAGCAATGGCGGCGGCTCTTAAAAACGAGGTGCATCTAGGCCGCAAAGTGATGGGCATCAGTAGCGATAACTCTGGCGCCGAGGCGCACTGCGACGACGGCACTGTATATCGTGCTAAGCGGATCATTTCTTCTATTCCGTTCTCTGTCTTACGCACAATGAAGATTGAACCCGGCCTTTCAGGTGTTCAGCATCAGGCGGTGCAGACTTTAGGCAAACAACTGCTAACCCAATCTCATTTGGTGGCGAAAGAACCGTTCTGGGAAGAAGATGGAATGCCTATTGGCATGTTCTCGGACAGTGTTCTTGGTAACGTGATGGCGCAGCACTTTGGAGATAAACCCGAAGAAGTGACGAGTATCACCTGTTGGCACCGTGGCTGGAAAGCGCAACAGGTAGATCAATTGTCTGAAGAAGACGCCAAGCAAATGGTGCTTGATACTTGGGCAGAGCAACGCCCAGCATCAAAGGGCAAGCTTGAGGTCGCTGGCTTCAAGTCTTGGTACAACGATCCTTTCGCATCCGGCGACTGGGCGGTTTGGGAGCCAGGACAGATAAAAGACTTCATCGGCACGATGTCCGAGCCTCACGGTAATCTGCATTTCTGCGGCGAGCATACGGCGCTGTCTAATCGTGGTATGGAAGGCGCTATGGAATCAGGCGAGCGTGTAGCTTTCGAGGTGATGGATGCAATCTAGTACAGTAACGCGGCGCACCGCGCTCGCGACAGCGGGCGCAGCGGTAGCCGCAACGGGTTTGGCCTCAAAGCCTCTGAGGGCGCAAAATAAGACTGATGTTCTTGTTATCGGCGCTGGTCTTTCAGGTCTGAATGCCGCGTTATTGCTGGAGGAGCAGGGATTCAAGGTGCAGGTGATTGAGGGCCGTGACCGCATTGGTGGCCGGTTGCTTTCTCTGCGCGACATTCCTGGAAATCCTGAAGCGGGTGGTAACGGTATTGGCTCCGGCTATGGCCGTATGATTGATACGGTTGAGCGTCTTGAAATTCCGATGCTCAATTCGGCTGGGCGTGCCCAAATCACACCTTTCGAGTTGTATTTAGACGGTGAGCGTATTTCGGGTGAGCAATGGCCAACCCATCCGCGCAATATTTTGCCAGAGGCGTTTAAGGCTTTTAGTCCGCGTTTAGTGCCCCTGGTTTTGCTTCGGCAAACAAACCCGTTAGCGTCATTTGAAGATTGGTACGATCCTAAATCGAAACCACACGACATATCTGTTTATGACGTATTCAAGAAGAACGGCTTTACCGACGAACAGATTGACCTGACCTTTAATCTCAATGTGTCTTATGGCACGTCGGCCCACGACGTATCTGCTTTGATGATGTGGTTCAATGATGGTTGGGTTGCTTCCATGGAAGGAGGGCCGCCCACTCAGCTGTCCGCCATTGGCGGCAACATGACCATTCCGGAAACTATGGCAAAAGCGCTGAACGGAGAAGTCCATTTAGAGCGCGAGGTTGTCGGTGTTCGCCAAGACGATGGCGGCGCAGAAGTCGTCTGCGCGGACGGCACCATCTACAAGGCAGACCATGTTGTCTGTTCACTACCGTTGCCCGTGATGCGTTACATCAAGTTTGATCCATTTTTGCCATCTGTGATGTCTAAGGGGATCGCGATGGTCCCGTATTTCCCGATGACTCAAGTGCATCTGGTTGCCAAGGAACCGTTTTGGGAAGCTGATGGCTGGTCTCCGGATATGTGGACGGATACGGTTGCGGGGCATGTGATCGCTAACCGTCACAACATCGATAATACGGATGTTACAAGCCTGACCACGTGGGCCCGCGGCTTTACCGCTCTGAAACTCGATCAAGTTGATCCGGAAGAGGCAAAAGCCTGGGTCGTGTCGGAGTTGGAACGCATTCGCCCCAGCGCAAAAGGCAAGATCGAAGCGCCTTACATTAAGTCATGGTTGCGGGATCCCTTTGCGGGCGGTGACTATGCAGTATGGGAGCCGGGCCAAGTCACTGAATTCCTGCATGCCGTTGGCCAGCCTCATGGCCGCATTCACTTCTGCGGCGAGCACACCGCGCTGTCAAACCGCGGCATGGAAGGGGCGATGGAATCCGGAGAACGTGCGGCCTTCGAAATTATGAATATCTAGTTTAGGGATTCCATGTGGTGGCGGTTTTGGTCATCGCACCCAGTTCGTAGACGCTGCCTTCTTTATCACCACTGGCAACAAGCATGCGGGCCAACATGTGATGGGGGCCTGTCCGCCACACGTGTAACTCTTTGCCGAAAGATGTCGCCCAAATAAAGCGCTCACAGTCAAAACGGCCAGCGGGGAGGTCTAAGGTTTCTGTCCCGTCATACCGGGCTTCGCTCGGAATTTTTTCACCATGACCTAGCGTGCGACCGTTCCAGGTGTTGGAGACGGAATGCGGTAAAATTTCCTGCATCTTATTGCTTGACGTATCCATGAAGCACATTTTCCAAGAATCATGGATGATGTTGTGAAAGCCGACAGTCATGTGTGGGGGGGCGTCAAATTCCGCGTAGTCGACATCGCCGTCCGGCGCAAAAACATATGAGTGAAGACGATCACCTGTAACCCGGCGTAACACCGACCCATGTGATTCACCCTTATAAAAGAGGCGGCCGAGGCACTCGATTGGCCGCCAATCTGCGGCAACGATCTGATTCACATCGCGCAATAGGTCTCCTTTAGGTGACTGCGTCACTGTTCGCAGCGTGCGAGAGCCACCAGGATTAGCGGTGAGCAGAAACCGCTCATACATCTGGGGGGTACCGCCAGGCTCGGTTATCAAAATATGTCCTTCGAAGACGTCGAAACTCATTGCCTAAACTCCGATAGTGCGCTCACATTTGGGTTTGATTGAGAATACACAGCTTGGTCCAGATTGTCGGATAGTTTGGGCTGATCGCAAAAATCCAGACAAGGACTACGCCATGGACAACCCATCTGATCCTTTTGTTCATAAGACCCGCCGCGTGTTGACTGTCGAGGGCAAGGACGGCCAGTCGTACGTATGGAAGATGGCGAGCCGGAGGATGTCCTCATTCTCAATGGGGCGCGCATGGTCCGGTTGTGGCAAACCGATGACGTGCCTGCGACCATTCCGATTCACGAAGATGTGACCTACGACGGACTTGGCCGGCTGCCTAAGTAATTTGGTGGCACGAGATTTTATACCGCAGAGTTACCGGGTGGAGCGAACGCCCCTCAGATTCCCATGCATACGTCAGAAAGTGTGGATTACATCGCCGTGATTCGCGGTGAAATCGTGTTGGTCACCGACAAAGAAGAAGTCACGTTAAAATCCGGCGACACACTTGTGCAGACGGGTAATAACCACACCTGGGAAAACCGGACAGATGAGGTTGCGGTGCTCTTGGTGGTGGTCGTGGGTGCGGAGAGGGCCAACTAGGCGGCTCTTGCCCGCGTACGGTTCCCTTGTTACACCAAAAGCTGGTTGGGGATGAAAAAACACAGATTGCTATAGAGGGGCGCATCGCATGTCGGATCCGAATACGACGTTTACCGCCACGGCATTACAGGTCGATTGCCATGCAGTAAACGGATGTGCTGACCGGGCTGAATCATCGGCGCAGATGCTCAAACAGATTGAAAGTTTGGGTGCTGCGATAAAGACCATTGATCTTTTTACAATGGGCTTTAATGGCACGAAAACCAAACTGTTCGTGTTGCCCGAATACTTTCTGTCCAGTTTCCCGATGGGGGAGCCTATTGCCCGGTGGCAAGAAATTGGGTCAATTCCCATGGATGGACCTGAATACGAAGCGATGGGCAAAATCGCTCAATCCAGCAACTGTTTTCTGTCAGGCAATGTTTACGAAATCGATCCGAATTTCTCTGATCTCTACTTTCAGACGTGCTTTGTCATTGGACCGAGCGGTGATGTGGTGTTGCGCTATCGCCGATTGATTTCGCAGTTTGCGCCGGGCCCCTACGATGTGCTGGACAAATATCTTGATCTTTACGGTGCTGATGCAATTTTTCCAGTGGCGGATACAGAGATTGGTAAGATCGGCTGTGTGGCATCGGAAGAAATTTTATATCCAGAGATATCTCGCTGTCTTGCCATGAGGGGCATGGAAATCCTGTGTCACTCAACATCAGAAGTCGGCGCACCGATGCTGACGCCGAAAGAAATTTGCCGACGGGCGCGGGCTGTTGAGAACATGTGTTATGTCGTGTCATCAAACACGGCGAGCATCAAAGGGACACCGATACCGGCAGAGTCCACGGGCGGAATGTCCAAGATCGTTGATTACAAAGGGTTGGTGTTGGCCGAGGCCTACACAGGCGAAACATTCTGTGCGAGCGCACTGCTAGACATGGATAGCCTGCGTAAAGTGCGCAAACATTCAGGCATGACCAACCTCTTGTCGCGGCAGCCTTTCGACCTTTATGCGCAGGAGTATGGCAGTCATACTTTTGTGGAACCCAACGGAATGCTTGAGAATGGTGAGGTGAAGGTGCCGGACCGCGCTTTCTTTGTTCAACGCCAGCAAGAGGTGTTGGAGCGCTTGGGTAAAGAGGGAATACTTTCGTAGGGAGAGAGTTATGATTTTGCGTTTAGTGATAACGCTTGCTTCTTTCGCATTTCTATCAGCATGTTCGCCAGAGGTTGGCAATGAAGAGTGGTGCGAGGACCTCAAGGAAAAAGATAAGGGCGAGTGGACGCTTGATGAGACAGCGGAATACGGCAAGAGCTGTATTTTTTAGGAAGTTGAAATGATCACCGCGCTTGTAACCTTTGATTTAGACCCAGATCGTCCAGAGATATCTCCTAAAGATAAACTGGCACTCTATGAAGCGATGGCACCAAAGTATCAAAATGTCCCGGGTATGATACGTAAGTACTTTATGGGCAGCGGAGACGTGGCAGGCGGTTGGTATGAATGGGAAACCATGGAGCATGCCAAAGCCTATTGCACGCCTGCTTGGCATCAGTTCATAACGACGACATATGGTCCGAATCTGAAAATTGAATATTTTGACTGCCCGTGCGTTATTGACAACGCGTCTGGCGAAGTATGCATCGCGCCGGAGGTCAGAGAAGCGGCAGAGAGAGACGCTTCCTGATGAGTACGGAAAAGGTCAAAAAATTTCTACGCATCATGGAAGAGCGAGACCTGGAAACCGCACGGACGTTTCTTGCGCCAGATTTTCGCATGACTTTTCCAGGCGGTGTTACCATGACCACCCTTGATGAGTTGGTTGAGTGGTCGAAAGGTCGCTACAAATCAATCAGTAAAACTTTTGAAGATTTTGACGAGTTCCAGGATGGCGACGAAACGGTGGTGTACAGCACAGGTATGCTGAACGGTGAGGCTCTGGACGGTTCCGCGATCAGTGAAGTGCGATATATCGACCGCTTTGTGTTTCGTGACGGATTGATGGTCGATCAGCAAGTATGGAACGACCTGGCAGATGTCCTGCCAAAGTCACCAGCATCTTAATGGGCGACTTACTCGCTGATTTGGCTGATGCCGTCGATAAATCGGGCATTCTTACGGGCAATGACATCGGTCCGCGCTATACGGACACCCGTGGGCATGGCCCTGCAGGGGCACCCGCGTGTGTGATGCGACCCACATCTACCGCTCAGGTGTCCGCGATCTTGAAGCTATGCCATGACGCCGGACGACCGGTTGTGCCGCAAGGTGGAATGACAGGCCTTGTTGGCGGCGGCACGCCAAACGACGGCGATGTGGTGTTGTCTTTGGAGCGCATGAACGCGATTGAAGAAATTGATCCCGTCGGGCGTACCATGATTGCTGAAGCTGGGGTCGTGCTTGAAACAGCTCACGGTGTTGCAGAAGAGTCGGGTTTTGTGTTGCCAATTGATCTCGGAGCGCGGGGCAGCGCGACCCTGGGTGGATTGATTAGCACAAACGCGGGCGGCAATCGTGTTATTCGCTATGGCATGACACGGCAGTCGGTTCTTGGTCTGGAAGCGGTTCTGGCGGATGGGACTGTGCTGACATCCATGAACCGGATGTTGAAAAACAATGCCGGGTATGACCTGAAACAGTTGTTCATCGGATCAGAAGGAACACTCGGCCTGGTCACCCGTTGTGTGCTTCGACTGCAGCCGAAACCCTTGACCACCTCAACGGCATTTGTCGGCATAAACGATTTTGAATCTGTGCCAGCGTTTCTGGCGTTGCTCGACAATAAGTTGGGTGGGGGGCTCGGTGCCTTTGAAGTGATGTGGTCCGAGTACTACAATTTTGTCCGCGACCGCTGCCCGACCTTAAAGCCACCTCTATCGCCAGAATATGCCTACTATGTGGTGACAGATGCGTTGGGATCTGATCCGGATGGCGATAAGGACCGCTTCGACGCTATTTTGGAGATGGCGCATACACAGGGCCTTATTCAGGACGGCGTTGTTGCGCAGTCCGACAAAGAGCGTGACGAATTGTGGGCAATTCGGGAAGGCGCAGGTGAAGGGTTTCGTACCATTGCGCCTATTTTTACCTACGACGTTTCGATGCCTATCACCGCCATGGATGAATTTGCATCACGTTCAATGGCTGATATCGAAAAAGAGTTTCCTAACGCCATAACACTTATTCTCGGCCATCTTGGCGACGGGAATCTGCATGCTGTTGTAGCGGTGGGAGATGGGTCAGACACTGCACATCGCAAAGTGAATGACATCCTGTATGGCATTATTCGCGACCTTGGGGGATCAGTCTCTGCTGAACACGGCATCGGGATTGAGAAGCGCGACTACTTGGACTGGAGTCGCACCGACGCTGAAGTGAGCGTGATGCGGATGCTCAAGCAGACCCTCGACCCCAAAGGGATCCTGAATCCAGGGAAAGTGATTTAGCCGTCGCGTCGCACCACAGAAACACCGTCGATAATTGCATCTGACGGATGCAGAATTACGGCTTCGTCTTGGCTCAAGCCGTCAGCGACTTCAGCTTCCAATGTATTGCGACGACCCAGGGTAATCAGTTGCAGGCGGGCGGTACTGTCGTCGTCAACAAAGACGGCCCAGCTTTCACCTGACCGAAACAAAGCGCTCACGGGAATTTTTAGAATATCTCGTTGATCTTGAATAACAACGCGGGTTTCTACGCGATAGCCGTGGCCCAGGTTTTGCCACTCGGACTGTGGCGAAATAAAATCGATGACAACGTTGACTCGTTGTTCCTCGATTCCGAGCGCTGAGATCTTCGTAAAGCCGAAGGGTTCGACCAATCGAACACGACCCTCCAATGGCTGTTCACCACCCCAGTCATCAACGATCACCCGGTCACCGGCTGTAATTTTGACAGCATCCGTCGAGAGGAGGTCTACCACTATTTCTAGCTCGGCCGGATTACCCAATTCCATCAGTGGCGTCCCAGCGGCTAATACGCCTTCGCTCTCTTGCAAGACGCGTAAGACGCGCCCACTGATCGGCGCGCGCACAGGGATGAGATCTTTGTTGTCGGAGCCAGTCTCACTTTCCTGAGACGTAATCAACGTGGCGCGCGCGGACTCAAGGTCGGCTTGGACTTTGCGAAAGTTTGCTGTGGCTTGTGCCAGGCTGGCCTGAGCGGTGCGGACAGAGAGTTGACGCTGATCCAACGTCGCCTGAGAGATGGTGCCGCGTTCCGCCAAGGGCTCAGCGCGCCGCAATTCCGCGCGGTCATAGTCGAGTTGCGCCTGGGCACGTGACTGTTCCGCCTCGGCAAGACCAACAGCGGCTTCTGCAGCTTTTACGATGGCTTCTGCTTCTGTCCGGCTGCGCAAATCCAGCATGATCGGGTCTGAGGGCTCAAAGAGGGCGAGGATGGTGTCACCGGCAACTACGGAATCACCAGCTTCGATGTCTATTCTGCGTACCTGTCCGGCGACGGGCGCAGAAACAACATAGACATCTTTTAGCCGAGTCTGGCCCTCATCATCGATTGTGACAAGCAAATCCCCACGGGTGACCTGCGCGACATCAACGCCGACCGGCTGTGGTTGAAGCGACAGCCCAATCAAAATAACCAAGACTAAGACTATGGTGGCAATGGTCCAATCACGGCGGGATAGGTTAGGCACAGACATACTCCTCCCGTTTATTCTCTGGTCTTTAGGGCTGTAACAAGGTCCAACCCAAAGACCCGACGACGGGTTATGAGGCCGCACAATACGGCCGAAATACAGACAACAACGACCGACCATCCATAGGTCGCGTTTTCGATGACAAAGGGAAAATTGTAAAGGTCGGTGGAAAGCATAGGCGACATAGCAAGAGCCATGCTATCGCCCAACACGCACCCCACCGGTAGAGAAACAAGCGTAAGAATGCCGAGTTCACCGAGTAGGATGTAAGTCACTTCTTCTCGAGTAAAACCGAGGACGCGCAAGCTTGCCAGAGCGCGCGACCGTTCTGACAAGGCAATGCGCGCCGCATTATAGGCCACGCCAAAGGCGATCAAGCTGGCCAGGGCAACATAGAACCCGATCATCACATTCATGGTGTTATCCATGGTTTCGCGGAAGCTGGCGAGTGTTGCGGTTTGTTGGGCAATGCCTGCTACACCCGGCGTGTCTTTCAGGGTGGAATAAAGGTCATCGGCATACCGGCTATCGACCATGACGTGAATACCCGTCACTGTTGGACCTTCGCGCATCAGTCGGTTTACCGCATCAATGTGCATATACGCTTGAAAGCCAAGATACTCCTCAACGAGGCGTACAATCTTGATCTCTTCAACTGGCCGTCGTTCCTGCAAAACTTCAACCGTGACCAGGTCGCCAAGTTTCAAATTAAGGTCTTTGGCAATGTGTTTTGACAACGCTAATCCACCGGGCGGTGGCTCAATGGTCTTCTGTTCGCTGTCGAGCAAGCGGTTGAGATCCGCGCCAGGGACAATGCCAATAATCGACTTACGATCAGACAAATGCCCGTTGCGCAAACGAACGGCAACACTGCGTGTCGGCTGTGTTTGTATAACACCAGGTAGATGCTGAATCTCTTGCTCGACCGTGGCGGGACGCGGCTCGACGAAGGACACCGTTAACGATTGTCGCTCAGCCTGAAAAAAGTAGACAGCAATCACGCGCTCGACTGAGTCGAGGAAAAACAGAGACATAATCATCAGGGCGACCGAGAAAGCCACGCCGATGATTGTTAGACTGGCGCGCACTGGAAAGCGGGTGACATGCCGAAAGATCATGCGCGTTGGCTGGCTGATCGTAAATTGTGAGAAAAAGCGGGAGAGGGCACCCGTTTTGTAGGACGTCGGTACAGGTGGTGCCATGGCAACAGCCGGCGATAACTTCACGGCTTGTCGAACGGCACCTAGTCCGCCGACCAATCCAGCTACAAGGCTGACAATGGCGGCCGACGCAAATACACCTGGGTCTATTCCAAGATCGAGCAGAGGGAATTTGTAATAGGTGGTGTACATGTTGATCATGCCGCCACCCATCCACAGTCCAAGGGCCATGCCCATGGCAAGCCCGATGGCCACTAATATCAGAACCAGCTTGAGATAGATCCACCCGACTTCCAAGTCGTTATAGCCGAAGGCTTTAAGCAGACCGATTTGTTCTCGTTCCGTCGCGACTATGCGCGAAACAACTACATTTAACAGAAACGCGGCGACCAACAAAAACACCGGTGGAAAGATCGCGCCGCTGGTTCGGAGTTGAGTGATCTCGTTGTTTAGAAAAAAGTTTGAAAGCTGATCTTCCCGCGCGTAAGCACCGACCCCGCCATAGGGTTCCAACAATGTGTCTAGGCGACGAATGACTTCTTCTTCCGACGCGCCAAGCTGAAGCGACATTGTGACGTTGTTGAACGCGCCATCGAGATCAAACGCCGCGGCGAGGGCTTTGCGTCCCATCCACATAACGCCGAATCGGCGGTCATCTGGCATCAAAGAGCCCGGTCCAAGCGCATATATGTATTCAGCCGTCATACCCAAGCCGACAATTTCCAGGCTGCGTTTGTTGCCGTTGATGATGGCCTTAAAACTATCCCCGACTGTCAGACCGTGCGCATTGGCGAATGCGTCAGTGATCGCAACTTCATTTGGACGTTGGGCTGATGGGTACCGACCCGACAAGATGATGACATCGTTGAGGAGCGGTGTACCTCGCTCCGGCAACGACAGCAGCTGCCCTGTAGCTGGCTCGGCCATATTTGGTAGGTCTAGATTGACGGCAGCGATGATGCGCGTTTCGGCTACGGAAACTCCTGGGATACGTTCGATGTCTTCCTTCAGGCTGTCCGGTGCCCGTTTGAGAGAAGCGAAAACGTCGGCAAAGCGTGTGCGGTCGTAAAACGCATTCATGCTTTCTTCGAGCACCGTTACTGTGCCGAAAGAAGAAATCATCAAAGCGATACCGCACGCAACAACCGCCGCAATTGCAAGGGCTTGCCCTTTGATCCGCCAAAGGTCGCGGAACAGTTTCCGATTGAGGGAGTCGATGCGTACTACCACGTCAATTCCTCGGGCGCTTTTTTGTGCGGGTTCTCATCCACGCTGATGATTTGGCCATCAGCGAACCGTATGACACGTTCCGACATATCCTTGATGCCAGCGTTGTGGGTGATCAAAGCAGTTGTGGTGCCAAGCTCACGGTTAGCCCGATCTAAAGCCTCCAAAACGACCACACCAGTTTTACTATCCAATGCGCCGGTGGGTTCGTCACAAAGTAAAACATCGGGACGCTTGGCAATCGCCCTTGCGATCGCCACCCGCTGCTGTTCACCACCAGACAGTTGAGATGGAAAGTGGTCCAGTCGATGTTCGAGACCGACCATCTCAAGTGCTTCATCAGCAGCCATTGGGTCTTCGGCGATCTCGGTCACAAGGGCGACGTTCTCTCGCGCCGTTAAGCTAGGAATGAGATTGTAAAACTGAAACACGAATCCAACGTGATCGCGACGGTAGATTGTGAGGTCATGAGGGGAGCAGGCGGTTAGTTCCAGATCTTTAAAGAACAGCTGTCCGTCAGTCGGCAAGTCTAAGCCGCCAAGTATATTGAGAAGTGTGGATTTGCCACTACCTGATGGGCCAAGAAGAACAACCAGTTCTCCTTCATATAGGGTGAGGTCAACACCGCGTAAGGCTTCAACCCTAAGACCACCAGTTTCATAAACCTTGGTGATCCCTTCCGCACGGAAGGTCTCGGTCAGGCGTGTTCCGTCTTGCATTCCGTCCGGCATGATGCGGGCGTTCCTCGCAAAAGGATAAAGCGGGCTGTTATATCACTCAAACGTGACGCACTATAGCTCTAACACGTTGAAACATAAGGATGATATTTCTGCATAGGAGCCGTGCAAATCCTCGTCTTCCAATGATGCGTATCAATAGAGACTATAGGAAATGAGTGTACTGGATGCCGCGTGAGCAATTTAGAAGATAAGCCGGGAGAAACTGGCCAGGCTAAGGGCGGCAAGGACCTGACCACCGGGTCTGTTCGGCGGCATATCACCAAGTTGTCAGCCTTTATGGCCATTGGGGCAGTGGCCTCAATGACTTTTCAGGTTGTTGATACCTATTTCGTGGCGCAATTGGGTACCCAAGAATTGGCCGCGATGGCGTTTACGTTCCCGGTTGTGATGATTTTACACGCGATTGCGGTCGGTCTTGGTACCGGCGTAACAGCCGTGGTGTCCCGATTTGTTGGCGCAGGTGGGACAGAATCAAAAGCGATTTCGACGGATAGTTTGTACCTTGCTGTGTTGGTCACAGCGATTTTCTCAGTCATTGGATTGATGGCCATTGAGCCAGTGTTCGCCCTGCTTGGTGCCGAGCCAGATATCATGCCGCTGATTCGTGACTACATGGAGATTTGGTACCTCGGCATTATATTTATGATTGTGCCTTTGATCGGTAATTCGATTATTCGGGCCCATGGTGATGCCAAATTTCCTAGTATGATCATGACCATCGCCGCGGTGCTCAACATCATACTTGATCCCATTTTGATATTTGGTTTGTTTGGCGCGCCAAGATTAGAACTCCAAGGGGCGGCGTTGGCGACCGTGATCGCCAGATTTGTCACTTTTGCGGCTTCGCTTAGCGTCCTTCATTTTCGCATGCGCGCGCTCACCTATGACATGCCCACAATTGATCGTTTGACGAAGAATTGGCGGCTCATTCTCAACATTGGTCTTCCCTCAACAGCAACCCAAATGATTGTGCCTGTCTCGACGGGCATTTTGACAGCCCTCGTCGCGTCGTTTGGGTCTGTTGCCGTCGCTGCTTATGGCGTGGCGACGCGGGTCGAAATGTTTGCCTTGATTTTTATGATGGCGACATCAATTGCAATGGGACCGTTCGTGGGTCAGAACGCCGGCGCTGACCGGATCGATCGCGTAAAGACAGCGTTGCGGTTTGCGTTCCAAGCGAACTTTGCCTATGGCGTGATGATTGCTGTGGTATTGGGATACTTCGGTGAGTCCATCGGCATGATTTTTAGTGATGATGCCGATGTAGTTCGTCTAGCCGCATTCTATTTACTTGTGGTGCCGATGACTTACCCAATATTGGCGATTATCGGCATCAGTTCGCAGGCGTTCAATTCATTGGCCCGTCCTATGCCGGCCATGATTATCGGTGCTTGCAAGGCTTTTGTCGTTCAAGTGCCGCTCGCCTATCTCGGCGCGTATTTGGGCGGGATGCAGGGCATATTCGTGTCTATGGCCATATCAACCGCTTTGGTTTCAGGGCTTGCTTACGTCTGGTTACGCAGAACTGTAGAAAAGGAAGAAAGACTGATCGCTCAGATGCCAGTTGCTCAAACGTCGTAAAGGTGTAGCTAACGCGCTTGGCTTGATGCCAATTCACGAATGGTTGCGGCACCTTGTCGCATATCGGTCATGATAAACTCGCCTTTGCCGATTGGGCTCCCGGCGCGAGGGTCCGGGTAGCGTGAAACCCAGGCATTCATCTTGACGGTCAACCACATAAGACACCGCCAATTGTGGTATGATAGTGAGAAATAAGCTTTTTAACTTGCTCAAATCGCTCTGCAGATAAGTTGTCCCACAAATCTTGTGTCTGATTGTCGAAGTCTTGGAATAGACATTGCAGAAACTCCACCAAGCCGACCATTAGTTTTCTATTTTTGCAGCTTCGTTTAGCAAATTTTGATCCTGTTTAACTTTGCAGCTCTTCTTAATATCATTCATCGATTGAACGAAGTTCTCGAGAAGTGGCTGCAGACGGTCGAGACAATTTATGTAGTAGGACAATGAGAGGAATATGTCGCCATAGTCTTCGAGGTGTCCTTTCCCGTTAAAACTGGGCCAAGTGTTGCTTAGCATTTGGTCTGGATTTTGGAGGCCTGCAGCTGCCTTATCGTCACAAGCGTCGTAAACGGCTCTATCACCAGGACAGTTCCGTCATCCGGCTCAGGCCTCAATATCCCAATCACATCTGGAGCGTAGACTTCGTTCACGACAAGCTCA
>JAURPI010000014.1 GCA_030835385.1 Alphaproteobacteria bacterium
ACTTCTGCCCCAAGGGCGATGAGGCTGGTCATCATGTTGTCGAGAACCGGATTGCCGAGGAATACGGCCCGCTCAACATCTGACGGAATAAAGTCAGAGGCATAAGTCGGACGATCAGTCTTGAGTTTGCTTGTGGCCATGAGGTGGCTCCTCCCAGATTTAAGTGCGGCTTGGGTCGGGATGCAGATAACGCCCTTCCCCAGAATTGGCAACAGTTTAGGCCCAGACTCTGCGCCACCAAAGTCTGTTGAGGGGTATCGGACTATATTTTCGCAAAGATGGTCGACGACCAACCGCGAGTCCGCAAAGCAGGTTCACGAAATCGGCCAGCCGGGGTAGAGTTATCCAATAATTCCAAGGGCCTAGGGAAAAAGGGGCGAAAGCCTCAGCCCCACATGGCTTCCTTGAGTATGAGAGGACGTATTTTGGTGGCGCAGGAGACCCGCCTACCCAAGGTAAACCGAGACATTGCCGTTTCGACAGCAGTGAGCTTTTTCGTGCCCGCATTTGCAGCCTTGTTGTTGGGGTGGTACGGCGCGGGCATTCCGACGACGGGAATTGGCTCGTCCGTCGCAATCACCTACTGGCTGGCGATACTCGTCACCACTTGGCTGGCCTTCGAAATTGGAAGCTGGGCAGCCGCTTACGTATTACGACCTCTCACACCGCCTTTCATTGTCGTGATCTTGATCGGGTCTGTTGTTGGCGGCCTGACGGCCCGACCATTCGTGGTTTACATCATCGGCACCTTTCTGGGTGCCTCGCAGGGCGATCAAGCACCGCCCGTCGCAGCTCCACAATTCATTTGGTCTACCGAATGGCTCCTCGGCTTTGTTCAGGAAGCCGCCGTTATTCTGCTGTTATGGATCGGAACAAATTTGATGATGCGTGGGCCATTGAATCTTCATCGTTTTGGCTTCGCTCCTACTTATCGAACAGTACCCTATGCCAGTGGGCAGGCTGCCACCGAGGAGGACCACATTCCTGATCCTGAATTCATAAAGCGATTAGATGACATTACTCAGGATCAGATCGCCGCATTGGAAGCTGAAGATCATTATGTCCGCGTTCACACCGAGGGTGGATCAGAACTAATTCACTATCGCTTTGCCGACGCCGTAAATGAACAACGTGGTCGAGAAGGCTTACAGGTTCACCGCTCATATTGGGTGAGCAAGGCAGCAATCGAAAGCATCGTCCGCCGCGGTCGATCTTTTGATATCGTCCTCAAAGGCGGCAAGCGTGTCCCAGTTGGGCAAACTTACAAACAGTCCGCCGCAACCGAATTCAAAGAGTTCATTGAAGACTAACCCGTGACCGCCAGTTAATTTTCCGGTAACGCAAACGCCACGATGGCATCGCCTAAATTATCAGACACCCGTGACGTCCCACCGGACGCAATTACAACATACTGCCGACCATTCGCCATATAGGTTACCGGAATAGCCGAACCTTGGTGAGGCAAGCCAGCCTGCCAAAGCTCATCACCGGTGTTGATATCGATGGCGCGAATTTTGTCATCCATAGTGGCAGCAATGAAGATTAGTCCACTTCCGGTGATGATAGGACCACCAATATTGGGTGAGCCCCACCCAAAAGAGGCCGGAACCGTAACGCCAAAGCGCTTAATCTGACCAAGCGGAATTTGCCACTTCATCTGGCCCGTATTCATATCAACCGCGGCCAATGTTCCCCAAGGCGTTGGGGTGCAGGGTATTCCCAATGGCGACATAAACAGTTCACCAACTGCCGCATAGGGCACGTCTTTTAGGGGTCGGGTCAGATAGTCAATGCGCGTAATATCTTCATCCGCACGGTCACCCTTCGGTTCAAGACGTAACCGAGAGGCCAAGTTCTCGGCTTTGATGATCAGCGTATTGCTATCCGGGTCGAAGGCCGCGCCACCCCAGTTGCCTCCACCGAGTGCAGACGGAAACAGCAACGCTTCGCGCAGATCAGGCGGCGTATACAAACCTTCATAACGCATATCATCGAATTCTGACTGGCACCACGCCTTGTCGAGAGGCGTCAGTCCAAATAAATCTTCCCGCTCGATTTTCTGTCCCGCAAACGCGACTGGTAAAGTCGGTATTGGTTGTGTAGGCGCGGCTTCGTCTTCAGGGATATTGGTTTCGGGAACTGGCATTTCCTCGATGGGCCATACCGGCTCGCCGGTGTCCCGGTCAAAGACAAACAACCATCCCATTTTAGTTTGCAGAATTGCCACCTCACGGGGCTCACCATCCTTTTCGATGGTGACAAGTAGGGGATGCCCGACAAGATCATAGTCAAATAAATCGTGACGGACGGTCTGGAAATGCCAAGCCACCCCGCCGGTCTCCGCCTCTACCGCAACGATTGCGTCCGAATAGGGAATAGGGAACCGGCGGCTACCGCCGTAATAGTCGGTGGACGGACTAGTCGTCGGCAGAAACACAAGGTTACGTTCTTGGTCGCCACTCATGGTCGACCAAACATTCGCTGCTCCTGATTGATCTCGGCGATCTTGAGGGATGGGATTAAATTCCCATTTCAACTCACCAGTGCGGACATCCCAACCGCGGACGAAACCATCGTTGGCATTTTGCACGCCATCATTAGAGGCCGTAGCGCCGATCACAACATCGCCGACAACCGCACCCGGCGACGGCATGGCAACAAATCCCTCACCGTACATTTCGTAATCAGCGTTCGAAACACGTCCAGGATGACCAGCGTCAGCACCAAAATCCATGCACGCAGTACCTGTATCTGCATCGATAGCCCAGAGGTTGCCACCACGGTCACCTTTAAAAACTCTTTTCTGACACGCTGCACCCTCTTTTGGCTCTGCTGCGGCCCAATAGGACACACCGCGACACGTTCCGGACAAACGCTCCCCCTCGATCAGCGGTTCGCCGGTATCGGGATCCGCTGCATGTGGGTCAAACACCCAAACCTCTTCACCGGTCGCCGGGTCTAGAGCGAACACCCGATTAAAGGGCGTGCAGTAGTACAAAAGGTCATTGGCCTGGATGGGCACGACCTGAAGAGACGTCCCACCGGGATTTGATTTGAAGTCGCCAGAGCGATGAATCCACGTCACCTCTAAATCGGTGACATTGTCGGAATTGATTTGATCCAAAGGCGAATACTGGCTGCCACCAGAGTCGTTGCCTAAGTTCGGCCAGTCCGATCCGGTCTGCGCCTGAACCACTGACGCCAGGGCGATCGTTACGCCAATCATTAAAACAATCGATTTCATCTTCATCCCCTTGAAGTGCTTGCCAGCCCGACCCCGGCGAAAAATATTACAGCACATGGTGCGACGTAATACCCACTCGGGTCTAGTCTGAGATCAGGCCATAAGCAATTAAATGCTTACATGTACTCCAACAGCACCAGCCCTTAATATGTGTCACCGTGTTACAACAATTTCCCCTCGCCCTGTTCTATACCCGAAACGCGCGATTCGTCAGTTTCGGATTCTTCCTCGCGCTTTTTTCTAGTTTTGGCCAAACATTCTATGTCGCGCTCTTTAACGGAGTGCTCAATGACGAGCTCGGCCTATCAAGCAGTCAACTGGGAGGGCTGTATGGGGCAGCCACCTTTATCAGCGCGGTTCTGCTCATCGGTATCGGAAAGCTTATTGATGTTTGGGACTTACGGACGTTCACGGTATTTACGTTTACCATCCTAGCTGCCGCTTGCCTGATGTTCGCCAACGTCACAGGCCAGATGACGTTGTTGATCGCTATTTTAGGCCTGCGGCTCGGTGGCCAGGGATTAATGTCTCACACTGCCCTGACCAGCATGTCGCGCTACTTTGAAAATGAACGCGGCATTGCGGTCAGTATTGCCAACATCGGCTTTGCAGTTGGCCTGGCGATTTTCCCTTTCATTGGCGCCTTGATTATAGCGACATATGGATGGCGAGGTATTTGGACCGGAAGCGCAGCGTTCATCCTATGCATTTGTCTTCCATGGGCACTATTTCTATTGCGCGGCCAGACAGCGCGTCATGCGAGTTATGTAGAACGCCAGACAACACCTCAAGAAGGAGACAGCCCGCCAGCCGCCGTCGGTTGGACGCGCTCTCAAGTGCTCCGCGACAAACGCTTCTACCTCCTAATGCCAATTATGATGTCCATGCCCTTCGTCGCGACCGGAATTCAGTTCCATCAAATTGAACTGGTCGAAGAGAAAGGTTGGGTTCTAGCGACTTTCGCATCAGGATATTTCGTAGCTGCTATCTTTAATGTGGTCGGCGGATTAAGCGTCGGCAGTTTCATTGCCCGGCTTGGCGGCATCAACCGGGTCGTGCCCTGGTTCATGGCCCCCCTCTGCATCTCAATGGCATTGCTGGTGAGTTTCGATACACCGGTGATTATCTGGATTTACATGATTACCAACGGCATCAATGGCGGCATGTTTGGCGTGGTACATAATGTGCTTTGGGCTGAGCTTTACGGCACTAAACACCTAGGAGCGATTCGCTCACTCGTCACATCGACCACGATCTTCGCGGCAGCCCTCGCCCCGGCCGTCATGGGATGGTTGTTGGATTCGGGCTGGACCATACGCCTGATTGCCGCAGCTAGCCTGGGGTATATTGTTGTCGCGATGATAATCACGACACGGGTCAAAATTGCATCAATACCGCCTCCCGGTAGGTGAGTCGCTCACTGCCCGGGCATATGCTTAAGTCCTCATCCAGTTGGATGCGGCAGCACCGTAAAAGTCATGCATCACCCCAATTAAAAGACAGACCCCAAGGACGCGCACATATGCTCATATTGACCCAATCGGCCTGGTCACCTGGCGATGCACAAGGACTTGAAGCCCTGACTGCTGCCGCTCAACGTGAAGCGGTGCGCCAATCATCGGCAGCAGATCCAGATGTATTGTTGCTGCTCCCTCATTCTCCAATGCCATCAGCTGGCGCATTATCAGAGTTAGATACAATGGCGGTGGTAAAATCAGCAGCCGCTTCAAGCGGTGTGCATATTGCGGGGTCGGCCGTAATGACCGCTGACGGCGCCTCTGCACCTCAGACCATCGGGTTCGTCGTCGCCCCCTCAGGTGACGTTCTTCTCCGCACACCTAAAATTTCTCCGGATCTGATAGAAGGCTTTACCGACACCACTTCAGCTATGGGTCAACCTGCAGACTTTACTGTAGCGAAACTACCTTTTGCAAACGTGGGCATACTATGTGGCGAAGATATTCACTTCCCTCAATACGGGCGCGCACTCGCATTCCACGGCGCCGAGATTATTCTTAATCCCTGCGTAGAAAGATCTGACCAACAGTTTGATCATCGCGTCATGTCGCGCTTTGGCAGAGCCAGTGAGAGCGTTGCCTATGTGGCTGTTGCCAGCCCGGCCGAAATGGACGATGGCGGCATCAAGGTGAAATTACCGTCTGCGACGGCTCTATATCCTTGGGAACGGGAGGCCACCGCGGTTCGTGGTGATGAAACGTTCGTCATTCCAGACATTGATATGCAATTGCTACGCCGGCGTCGGGTGACTCCTCAAGGCAGTTTCCCAGCAATTGTTCGTGCCGACGTTTATGGTCGCGGTTACGCTCAAGCCAAATCGGAAAGTACCGTACCCGCCTCACCTACGACACGGGAAGGCTGGCTAAAGGAAGCCGAACGGCGTTTGGACTCTGAAGCTGAAGCACGCGGCCCCAAGAATCCTAAGACTGAACACCAATATGACTGCATGTTGGTCCAAACAGTCGCGCGCCTAATCCCCATCGGTGGTAACGCCGATCCGCGAGAAATCATTCGCAAAAATTTAGATGAGCATTTGGCCAGCGCCGGCAGCCGGTTATCGGTTCCGACAATGCGTCTCTGTGTTTTCCCTGAGTTCTGGTTAACCGGGCCCGGAGGCATCGGCGGCGTTCAGCGTACAGTGCAGAACCTCGAACGAATGGCGATCAGTGAAGGTGATGAGGTGTTCGATATCATCGGCCGGTTTGCCCAAGAATATAATGTGTATGTTGCATTCCAGAATTTTGAAGTACATCCCAAACTACCGTGCCGTGTTTTTAACTCTGCGTTTTTGATCGACGACCAAGGCAATCACGTTCACACCTATCGTAAAAATCAGTGCGCCGATGTTTGGGGACTCCTTCCCGACACCACTCCGGGGTCCGTCCTGGACGAATACCTCGACTTGTTTGGATACGACGCGCTGTTCCCCGTTGCCGATACGCCAATCGGGAAACTCGCTAATATGGTGTGCTTCGATAACATGAGCCCGGAAGTAGCGGGCGGACTGCGACGTCAAGGCGCGGAGGTCATTCTACATTCAACCTCCGAGCCTCACGGTGGCGAAGGTCGCAGGGCATGGGATAACGCCAGACGCACGCGAGCCATGGAAAACTGCACCTACATACTGTCCGCCATGGATGGTGGGGAATACAAATCTCATGATTCAGAACACATGACCTTCTTCCGACGGGGCCACACACGCTTGGTCAATTTCGACGGCAGCTTGCAGGGCACCGTTGATGGACCAGGGCCAGTGTTGCTACGCGCTCATATTGATTTAGGGGCCCTACGACGTGCACGTGCCAATCCACGCACCAATTTCCAAATTTGGAATGACCCAGCAGTCTATGCCGATCATTACTCCCCTGACATGGGATTCCCCAGCAACATGTGGGCTGGGAATCCGTACGATAATCCGTACATCGGCGCCAAAGCCATGATTGAGCGGATTGAGAGCTATGTGGAGCAAGGCATATACACGCCACCGGTAGAGCAGGTGAGCACCGAGACGAAGAGCCGCACATCCGATGTTATGTAGCTGAGGAATTGTGGTGATAAAAATTGGCAACGCTGTCCCGCGCTTTGAAGATCAGCGCCTTCTTACTGGCCAGGGAAATTATACCGATGACGCGCTTGCGGAATCCGACGCTTGTATGGTTCTTGTACGGTCACCGGTCGCAGCTGCAAAAATAAAATCTATTGATTTCCAAGAGGCTAAATTAGCACCTGGTGTCCTGGGTGTTTTTACATCTACTGATTTGGAAGCCGACGACATTGGGCATTTCACCACGGGCTTTCCATTTAAGCGCCCAGACGGCAACGAAATGTACCGACCACGATTTGGGCTACTGGCCAAAGACGTTGTTCGATTTGTCGGCGATCCGATAGTTGCCGTCATTGCAGATACACGCGCCCAAGCGGAAGATGCCGCCGAGCTTGTTCACATCGACTATGACGACGAAACTGCGGTTACGGATGCCAAGATTGCATTGAGCGAAGGCTCACCAACACTATGGCCCGACGCGCCGGGTAACCTTGCCTTTGTTGTCGAGCGTGGCGACAAAGAGGCAACAGAAAGTGCGTTTACAAAAGCCGCTCACGTCATAGCTCTGGACCTACGCATTACCCGCGTGACTGCAAATCCGATTGAACCTCGGGCAGCCATCGGTAGCTTCGATCCACACACAACGCGTTATACGCTGAGATGTGGCACACAAACACCGCAACGCATGCGCGACACGCTGGCGACAGATGTTCTAAAAATATCTTCAGACCAGATTCACGTCGTGACACCCGATGTCGGCGGCGCCTTCGGGATGAAGAACAGTCCCTATGCTGAATACGGACTTGTGCTGTGGGCGTCAAAAAAGATCGGCCGCACGGTGGCTTGGCGGGCAAGCCGCATTGAAAGTATGCAGTCGGATTTCCAAGGTCGCGACAATCACATCCACGCTGAGTTAGCTGTGGATGCGGGCGACATTTTTTCGGCCATCCGGGTTAAATCAATCGGCAATTTGGGGGCCTACCTTGGACCTCTCACGCCGCATCCGCCTACCGCGAACGTTGGCGGTATGATCGGACCTTATGGAATTGGCGCTGCCCATATCGAAATCACCGGGGCGCACACGAACACGCCACCGACAGCGCCTTATCGCGGAGCCGGACGCCCGGAAGCAACGTATGTGATTGAACGCTTGGTTGATGCAACGGCAATCGACTTAGGCATTGATCCCATTGAATTGCGCCGCCGCAATATGCTGAAGCCGGACCAGCTGCCTCACTTAACGCCACTTGGCATGCACTATGACAGCGGTGATTTTCCCGAGATTCTTTCTAAGTGTGTTGCCCTAGCGGATTGGGCAGGCTTTGAAAAACGGCGCGCACAAAGTGCTGACAACGGATTATTGCGGGGGCGCGGTCTTGCCTATTCCATCGAGATTGCCGGCGGGCCCCAAGGCGCCCATCAACCTGAGACGACGGACATTCGTTTTGCCGATGACGGCGATGTCACCGTTCTAATGGGCTCAAAGGAAATGGGCACAGGACACGCAACGGCATACCGTCAAATCTTAAGCGACCACCTTGGGCTAGACCCGCATCGGGTCACCGTCGTTGACGGAGACACGGATACCATCCCGACGGGCACAGGCTCTTTTGGTTCACGCACAATGATCGCCGGGGGAACCGCAGTCGTACGCGCGACCGAGACCATTATTGAAAAAGGGAAGGCTCTGGCTGCAGATGCTTTGGAAGCGGCGGAGATTGACATTGAGTTTTCCAAGGGTGCATTTCGCGTTGCCGGAACAGATCGGGCGATTAGCCTGCACGAACTTAGAAAACGTGTCGGCGATAAGCTCAACATCGCGGTTACGGAAAAAGCGGATGGTCCAACCTACCCAAACGGCTGCCATATCTGTGAGGTCATCATTGACCCAGACACCGGAGTGACAACGCTAGAACGCTATGTGTTGGTTGACGATGTCGGTACCGTAATCAATCCGATGATTGTCAAAGGGCAACTCCAAGGCGGTATCGCCCAAGGAGCTGGCCAAGTGCTTATGGAACAGATCGTCTTTGACCCGGATGGCCAACTCATTACCGGCAGCTTTCTGGACTATTCCATGCCTCGCGCCGACGATATGCCCCTGTTTGATATTCAAACTCACGCAGTGCCAACGCACCTTAATCCCTTAGGGGTAAAAGGTTCGGGAGAGGCTGGTACAGTTGGTGCACTCCCAGCCCTCGTAAATGCAACATTAGATGCGCTACGGCCATTGGGTGTGACACATATTGATATGCCACTCACCCCCGAACGAGTGTGGCAAACGATTCAAGAGGCTAAAAAATGAAAAAGACTCTTCGTCTAAACCTATCACGCAGGCAGGCCACGTTATCTGGGGCAGCAGCAGCCCTATTGTCCAACCAAGGACGCGCAGCCGCGATAAGCACTGATATTGAAGGCATCACATTTACCGTTGGGCGTTTAGCCAAAGCCCTTCGAGATCGACAACTGACATCAGAGTCCGTTGTGGAAGCCGTTTTGAATCGTGCGGAGCAACTTGAGCATCTAGGCACGTTCACAAGCATTGATGCTGATAAACTTCGCAATTCCGCAAAGCAAGCTGACACAGACTTGGCGCAGGGACGAGTCAGTGGACCATTGCACGGCATTCCTATTGCTTTAAAGGACAATATCGACGCGGTGGGATTCGCGACAACAGGCGGCACACCTGCGCTACGACATCATTTCCCTAATCGTAACGCGCCAGTTACACAACGTCTGATAGATGCAGGCGGCTTGATCGCCGGTAAGGTCAACATGCATGAGTTGGCTGGCGGCGGCACCACCAATAATCCATCCTATCTACGCACGAGAAACCCCTATGCGCCCGATCATAGCCCGGGTGGGTCTAGCGGTGGATCGGCGGCCGCTGTTGCAGCCCGAATCGTCCCGGCGTCACTCGGAACCGATACGGCAGGATCCGTCTGTAACCCTGCAGCGTATTGCGGCGTTGTTGGATTCCGCCCAACGTTAGACCGATATCCTAACGCTGGAATCGTTCCCCTTTCGCTGACTCGTGACACAGCAGGACCTCTCGCCCATACGGTCGACGACGTGATTGCCCTTGATGCGGCTCTCGCCGCAGATCGTTCTGAGATTGCTCAGCAAACCCTCAGAGGGAAACGCATTGGAGTTCCCAAAGTTCCATTCCTAGAGAACAATACATCCGATATCCAATCGATGATGGAGGAAGTTGAGGCGCGGCTTAAAGACGCAGGAGCGATTCTCGTTGAGACAGAAATTCCTGACCTAGTAGCTATCGTCAACGAAACGAGTTTGATCACGCTAGGCGCACGCATACGCAAGGACCTAACAGCTTATCTCGAAGCGAGCGGCGCTTCTGTCACATTTGATGACGTTGCGGCGCAAATCGCCGACCCCTTTGTCAAAGGCTGGACGACACCATTCCTAAATCCCACGGATGAAATACTAAATGAAGAAGCCCGCGTTGCGCGCGATGTCATTCCTGCCCTGCGGCAGATTTATTCAAGCTACCTTAAAGACAATGCGCTGGACGCAATTATTTTCCCAACAACGCCAACACCCGCTGGCATAGAAGTTCCGGGCACAGAAGATATTATTGTTGATGATGTCCGAATCCCTGGAGGAATCTGGCTGAACATCCAAAATACAGGTCCAGCAACATTATGGGGCGGGCCGGGCATCTCACTGCCGGCCGGATTGTCGACCGGTGGGCTGCCGATGGGCGTTGAGCTCAATGGTGCGATCCGGGGAGACAAAGCACTGCTTGGTCTGGCACGTGCAGTCGAACAAATTTTACCGGCGACGCCTTCGCCCAATTAGACGGCGCAACGACAAGTTAGTGAGCAGACAAAATCTCGACCACTTCTCGTCGGTTTCTAGATTTTGCAATGTCTAAAGGGGTTTGACCTTTCTCATTAATTGCCTCTAAGTCTGCGCCAGCTGCAATAAGCGCCTTTACGACCATTGCATGCCCATTTGAAGCAGCTAAGTGAAGAGCTGTATCATTATTGATATTTCCTACATCCAAACGCGCATTGTTCTTGATCAGAAAGTCAACTACATCAGCATGTCCGTTTAGCGAAGCCCACAAAATCGGCGTATCACCATGCCGGTTTGCCGCGTGTAGGTCAGCCCCCCTTGAGTGCAGATTTTTAATAATTGCGACGTTACCAACTGCAGCAGCTGCTTGAACTGTCGTCGTTCCATTTCGGAGTGTGGCGTTTACATCTGCACCCTTGGCAATCAATAAATCAACAATGTCTGCATGACTGTAAGAGGACGCGTAAAGGAGCGGTGTGTAACCACGCCCATCTCTACCGTCGATATCAATTCCACTTTCCAACAATATCCGGACAGCATCAATGTCGCCTGTCCTTGCTGCCTCATATAAAGGAACATCCTCCCCGAGAGCATTAGGAGCTTGAAAAAGCGATACCGCCAGAAAAATACCAGACGAAAAACAAGCGATTTTTTTCAGTATCATTTGAAATCCTGCTTAAGAATGTGTGAGGACTGTCAAGACTAGGTCACGCACTTATTGATGCCACCTATAAGACCGTACCTGAAGTTACGTTTGATCCGAGAGACATTTCATAGAATTGATATAAGCTGGTAAAGTGTCAATTGAAACGATTACCATTTTGTAAGTGTGGGAAATTCACATGACGGCATCGCCAGAAGACAATAACTCAAAGAAAAAACTCGACCCTGTCCCTCTTTGGATCATGGGGGTCATTGTTCTAGTGGTCATAGGAATCATTATTTACGGGCCATGATCACGCTTGCTCTGATCACGCAGGGCTTACGTGATAGATCACCGATTGTAGAGGTCTGAATACAGACTCCATGCCGGAACGGTATCGCGGCTAAATTCGGCCCTGGCCTCATCCACAGCGGCAAGATTGATCTCAGCAGTAGCAAAACCTTCATCTTGGCCTTTCTTCTCGGCCAAGAGCTTGCCATCGGGCCCAACGATCGTCGCCGAACCACCCGCCCATTCTTCATCCGGATTATCCGCATATATATTTCGCGAGGTGGTACCCGTTAGAAGATAGACGTGACACTGATACCCGATTGATTGCTTAAGAGCACGCCACGGCACCTCATCGCTCTCTAAACTGGTGTGCAGGATGACCTCAGCTCCTTTGGTCGCTAGTAATCTAGAAGCCTCTAAGACCTGCGCCTCCCCTTCGACATAACACGCGAGATTACCGATAGATGTTTTCGCAACAGGCATAATTGAGTCTGGCCCAAATATGTCCTCATAGTCTGTCATTATGTCACGCAAGTAACTTACTGTCGGGGCACTGGGCGCTTGCACTTTAGGGGACCGGAGTACCAGCCCTTCGGGCCCCATTATGAACCCGGTATGAAAATAGGTTCCCGGGAGTTGGGGCACCTTCTCCTGTGTGCTGGTCGCGACATAAAGATTGTGCCGCCTGCACGCGTCAATAACCGGGGAAAATATACCCTGATCGAGCGGCTCAGACACCAAGTCGATGGCCACCGCTTCCATCGGTACTCCAGAAACAGCGCGACGTGACGACGTATATTGGAGGACTGGGAAAACAATAACGTGTGGTGTTTGAGCAGCAAAGCGAGCGACCTTCTCGATTTCATCGACCATAGCTTCGGCATTTCGCCGTCGTATATCGTTTAAAGCGTCTAGGCTCGGAGGGACTAGGACCGGGACCCGCATCACTGCGGCTTGATAGACTGGTCGTGGGGACCTTGAGTCTTTGCTCAACGCACTTGCCGCAAAAGGCAAACCCGAGACACCCACTGCAGTTAAAGCGGACAGCTTTCGCAATACATCCCGTCTTTTCATCTCGCCCTCTTCGTTCATTCGTACGACGACTATGGCAATGGAGCGGGTGAAGGGAATCGAACCCTCGTCTCAAGCTTGGGAAGCTCGCGTTCTACCATTGAACCACACCCGCGCTGTGACGATCACGTAACCCCAGGCGAGACGGCAAATCAAGGGCGCTATGAGGCGCGCAATGTGTTGACCTAAATCAAGGTGACGTTTCCTTGCACTCGCTACGCTCGGTTATACGTCATTCAATCAGGGATATTTGTTACGCACTTATGACGATTAGACTCGAGCTCGCCCGCACCTCGGATCACCCGGACGGCAACGCAAATAATGGGAATGAGAACGGTTGCGGCTTGGGCCGTAGCCGCAGTACCCGCACTCCATATAGCAACGAGAACAAGTGCCGAAGCACTTACGCGGTAGATAAACGCACTTAGTGTTTTCATCAGGTCCCCAATGGGTTCGACATGCGAGAGCATGCCGACCACTTACCGCTTAGCGATAATCCATACGGCGTGAACGATGCCGGGAATGTAACCGAACAATGTCAGAATGATATTGATCTAGAATTGACCACCGATTCCGACCTGCAGGAACACCCCTACCGGCGGTAATAAAATCGCAAAAATGAGGCGAACGATATCCATAATGACCCCTATAAACAATAAATTGAAAGACTTCCCCAAACGCCTCTGAGTTTATCAAAGACTGCGTGGTACTCCATGGGGCATTGGTGGACCAATCACTACCTACGTTGCAAGACCCGTACTTTTCACCGAAAGTGGCGCTATGAATTCACCTCTTATTATATACGCCAGCATTGCCATGCTAGCTTCAGGCCTCGGCACCCTCGCCTGGATTGACTTCAAAACCGGGTATTTGCCAGACAGCCTGCAGATCGCCCTGACCATCGCCGCCCTGGCCGTGCTCGCCCTTGGCTCACCGATTGGCGTGACCTGGACCGGCGCCGCGGGGGGCGCTGCGATCAACGGCGCCACATTTTGGAGCCTGCGCTGGGTTATGACTCGCGTGAAGGGCCGTGAGGCCATGGGCTTCGGTGACGTAAAACTTGTCGCGGTCGGAGGCTTATGGCTTGGGCCATGGGCCCTCCCCTATGTCATGGCCTTTTCTGGACTCCTCACACTTATCGCCGTTGGTGTCACGGCTCTCATCTTGCGCAAAACGACCTGGCGGGGTGAGATCCCGCTTGGTCCTGGACTCGCGGTCGGAATTTTCGCGGCTTACATAGCAGCGGTCGCAGGCGTAGGCGGCATCGTAGGCCCTGCACCGCTATAATTAAACAATGACCACGTCCTCACCTCACATTGTTTGTTTTGCGCCCTACACCGATTGGTCAATGCATAGCGCGAGACAAGTCACGATTTTGCACGGATTGCGGCTGCGTGGCGCAACAGTGAGCTACGTCACCTGTGACGGTGTGTTTTCTGACTGTGATTTGTTTCAAAAATCCACCGGCGCTGCGCAGGCAAAGCAGTCAAATTCATGTCAGGTGTGTCAATCCTCTGTCGCCGCGCGGTTGGCGGCCTGGAATATGCCCTTTCGGTGGCTGGGTCGTTGGCTCTCGACCACCGACTTTGAGGAAGCGGGGCGAATACAGACTCACGGAACGACAACGCCCGTGTTGTCGATATCTCGGACTAACGGCCCATTCGCAAAGGAAATGGCATTCAAAAGTCGCGGTGCAAGGTACTCTGCGAATAGCTGATGAGCAAAACTGTTGGGATGAGGATCAGGCGCAGTGACCCATAGCGTCTCAGGCACTTCCTTGTTTACTGCCGACAATAAAGGAATATAGGTCAGTTGAAGTTTGTCTGCCGTATCTGCAATCTTTTCCGAGACATCTAAGAAGGGATACGGTGAAAGCTCCCGTAGTTCAGGGTAGTCAACGATGATCAACTGGATATCATTATTTCGACAAAGGTCAGCCAATCGGTCTATTGATGCCTGCATTGCTAGCCAACCAGGCTTTCCGTCCTCATACAGGTTTTTGTAATACGCCTTCCAATCTGCGCCGCCGAATATTAATCGACGGGCGGTATCAATTGCCCCAAACAGAACGACGCGGCTGTAAAGGGTCTTATCCCACCACTGCACATCGCTATAGGTCGGCGTCGATTCCGCGTCGTTGATGAATACATTTAGGACAACAGCGTCAGGCTCGTAGTCGAGACCGTAACGCTCAAACCATGCAACCTCCATTGCCGTGTTGTAATTGCCGACCCCGCTATTGATGACCGCAAACGACTGATCTGTATCTTGCGATAATAGCGCCCCCAATCGTGCCGACACCGTCTCACTTTGAGGCACACCCCAACCAAATGTGATTGAGTCGCCAAGCATCAGCACTTTAACAGTATCACCGGATACACTTGTTCGATCCGGATCACGAAGGCCGCGACTGTTCAGTTTTACAGTCGCCCCCATGAGAAACGCCTCTTGAGATGCTTTGTGCTTGTGGCCAATAGCAGGGTCTTCCGCCACCTGTTTTAGGGATACGGCGTACTTCCACATTTCAAGATGATAGTGCATGCCGGTATCGACTATCGTACGGCACACAACTTCAAAGAGCCCGATAGCCACCACGAAAGAACATAGAGTCAGAACTGAAGATGCAAAGAAGGATCGCATATGCTCTATCCTGCGCCTTTCTGTAAACGAGACTCAAAATATTCGGCCACCCAACTTCCTAAGCAGTCCGCGAAATGAGTGTGCAGTTTCGCGTTTGGGTGACCGTTGCCACCCAGCAGGTATTCCTCTGGGTTCGACCTTTCATACCCTGAGCAATCCAAGGTGGGGAAAGACATACCTTCGAAGACACGTTCTGAAATCTGTGTGCGATCCTCCAAAATCACAACCAAGAAATCTGACCCAATAGCCTTCGCGTATTCATAAAATTGCCCCAACACTCTTCGCGTCACGGGCACGCTTTCTTCAATACTGTTGAACAAAAACGATTGCATCCAAACATTATGCATGGTCGTAATAAGCGCAGATGATGTTTCGAGTGGCCAAGGTCCAATCGCCTTAAAGGAACGAAAAGCGAGTTGATCGCCATCCATCCTGAAATGAGGGGGCGATACATAGCGCCCTTGCGAGTCAGAGATGCTGTAAACCCAAGACTGATCTGAGACATTTCGCACAACATGAGAGTCAGCGAATGTCAGGATGATGAGTTCAGGAGCCGCCCCACCATAAAATTCGTTGACCACACGTTCCGCCATTAACCGGGCTTGGACCGTGCTATAGCCGCCGTTTCCGAAATTCTCGATCCACATTTCCGGGAAGCGCTGACCAAGCACAAAGGGAAATGTCTGTTGGTCGGCGACACCATAAGATTGGGCATTGCTTCCACCAACGAGCATTACGGGAATACCTTCCTGTGGCTCCGAGGGATATGCCCGCGTCGCCCTACGTCCCTGATCCCAAAACGTCATGGGCGCCTCGCCAGCCTCTATTGATACGGAAACGCCGGCTTTGTTTATCCAGCCAAGTTGAGGATCAGGTACGGACCATGTTGTCTCTTCGCCGTCTCTAAAAAAGCGGTCGGGCGTCAACTCGCGTGTGCCAAAACCGGCGACCCGAAACGCCACCTCTACCAGGAAGACAGAAACAGTCAGGGAAAACAGGAGGAGAGTGAGGTTTTTCAAGGCTTACCCTTGGAGTTCGGACCTTTAGATGTAGTGTACAATGACCCTACACCAATCAGTACCAAGTTATGGCCTAATGCGCTTAACAGGGTCAAAAACGTTGTGTTTATAGGGTCTTACTTATTTGTCATGGTTAATTATGCTGGCATCGACAGGATTGGCACTCCCGACCGTTCGACGTAGATTGTCCAATATATTCATGCGCCACGAGCGCCATTATAGCCAGCGCGATAGCGTGGGGTTAAAGGAATACTCATGTTTGAGTTCCCAGCAGACGTAACAAAGGACGAAGGCGGTGAATACACCGCACGCCTGGTCGACATACCTGATGGCCCAACCGGCCACGGCATTGACCCATATGCAGCCTTGAATGACCTGTCTGACGCAGCGCAGCCAGAATTACGAAGACTCTTCAAGAGCGGCACCCTACCCAGACCCTCGGCTGCAAATGACCGACCGGTTGTCCTGTTTGATAGGAATGCCAGCCAAGATACGCATAACCAAGCGATGAATACACATTTGATCGGCGGGGCTGGCCTAAAAAACAAAATGCTGGGCTACAGTTGGACGAACGATCTCGTATTTCAAGAAGCAAGCGGTGGCTTAAGCGATGAGTGAAGCGGCATCAAACCTCCTTGCGCCAGCACCTCCGTTAGGAGAAATGCTGGAAACGGCAGGACATATCTCTTCTGCTGATTTGACCAAAGCTCTTGCGTTCCAAGAACAATTTGGTGGCCGATTGGGTGCCATCCTGATCCGCATAGGGGCTGTTGCCGAATATGACGTGTTGGTGGCGCTGTCTGAACAAATTGGTTTTGGGATTATTGATCGCTCTACGTTGCCACAAGATGCAACGGTTTATGTTGAATGCCTAACTGACACGACCATTACACCGATGTGGTGGGTAGATGCTGGCGTATTGTTATGGCGCGACCCCGATGGCGCACCCAATTGTATAAGTCGCGACCCACTGGAACCAAGTCTTCAAGAAACGGTTTGCGGGGCTTTCCAGGGAGAAACAGTAATATGGTGGCTCATATCAAGTCGTGACTTAGACTTCATGCTTGATCTGGTTCGTCAAAATCTCATCGGAGACACCATCGACGTTGGAGACGATGTAGCCCTCCTTAGAGAACTGGCAGAAGAAGCACCCGTCGTAGAGCTGGTGTCAAACACACTGGCTCAGGCCGTAAATGAAGGCGCCTCTGATATTCACGTCGAGCCGAGAGAGCAGGAATTCGATATCCGGTATCGGATCGACGGCGTTCTTCAAACTCGCGTTACCCTTCCCCGCAATCGATTTGACGCCGTCGCCTCACGCATAAAACTAATTTCTGGCATCGACATTGCAGAACGACGACTACCGCAAGACGGACGCATAGGTATGCGGATTAGCGGCAAAGACCTTGATGTGCGTGTATCATCTCTGCCCGGTGTGTGGGGCGAGTCCATTGTCATGCGGATTTTGCTCAAAGAGCAAAAAGATTTTTCGCTCGATCGCATTGGCATGGCCGCCGATCACTTCGACGTTTTCTCCACCCTCGTGAAAGAGCCATACGGCATTATTCTTGTGACCGGTCCAACAGGCTCTGGTAAATCGACAACCCTAAAAGCGACACTTGAACACATCATCGACGGCAAAAAGAAAATCATAACCGTTGAAGACCCGGTGGAGTACAACATCCACGGCGTCACTCAGGTGCAGACCAAAGCTGAGATTGGGTACTCATTTGCGCGTGCGCTCAGGTCCATCCTACGGCAAGACCCTGACACTATCATGATTGGGGAAATTCGTGACCTTGAGACCGCAGAGATAGCGGTGCAGGCATCTCTGACCGGACACATGGTATTCTCCACATTGCACACCAACGATTCTCTAAGTGCTTTTACGCGCCTCATCGACATGGGAGTGGAACCATTCCTGGTCGCCTCATCAGTACGCGCCGTTATGGCGCAGCGGCTTGCCCGTCGCGTGTGTCCAGACTGCAAGACGAGCGCTTCACCGCCCAAGCCAATTATGACCAAGTACGAAGCGATCCAAGATCGCTTTTCTAACCTTGTTACCGAGTCTCCCGAATGGGTCACGTCAACAGGATGTGATGCTTGCCAGCACACTGGATATCGCGGTCGTATGGGACTGTACGAAATGGCTGCAGTATCAGATGGAATCGCAGACCTGGTGATGCAGAACCGGCCAATCCATGAGTTGCATGCGGCAGCTGAGAATGACGATTTCCGGACCTTATTAGAGGACGGTCTGATTAAAGCCGCCAATGGTCTTACGTCAGTCGAAGAGGTGATTCGTGTAGCTGGGCAAGTCGGAATGGACGAAGATTAGAAACACGCTCTACATTTAAGCCAAGAGCGATCTACCCACCAAACCAATGAGCTACAGTGCCAGAACCCTTGTCAAAAATTCACTCTGACGCTGTTGCCGCCCATAAACGGGGGGACCTCATCGCCGCAGAGCAAGGATATCGCGCCCTGCTCTTGGCAAATCCGAACTCTGCAGAAATTCACTACCTTCTCGGAGCTGTTCTCACGCAAAGTCAACGCCTCGACGAGGCTCTCGACTCTCTACGTGAGTGCCTACGCCACCAAACCAGCCATGCACCTGCCCTAAACTTAATCGGCTCTGTTTTTGCCCAACTTGGGCGAAGCGAAGATGCAATAGATGCTCTTGCGAAGGCAGCATCGGTGGTTCCAGATGATCCCAAAACCCTATTCAACTTTGCCAAAGCCAGCATCGATGGGAGGCGCTTTGACCTGGGTGCGGATACGCTATCTAAACTTATACAAATATCACCTCATCACGTCGAAGCGATTATTGGCTATGCCTCCTGCCTGTCCGAACTAGGCCAAGCTGAAAAGGTCATAGAGACGCTCGAACAAGGTATTATGGCCGGACCAGCCACACCTGAACTATACGAACATCTTTGTCGACACCTAATCGAACAGAAGCATTTTGACGCGGCGTTGAAGTATATCGAGGACGCTCGCACCCGATGGCCCGACAACAACACTCTGCTGCTAGCAAAAGCGACTGCGCTTCAACTTATGGGCCGCAGTGACGAATCCACGGAAACGTATAAGACGTTAATTTCTATCGAGCCCAACAACGCATACATCCTGAATAAATTCAGCGGTTTTCTTCACGACATAGGGCACTGGAAAGAAGCAGAAAAATACAGCAAACGATCACTAACCATAGAACCTGCATCGGTCAGCGCGTTGACCAATATGGGACGTATTCGTCAGCAACTTGGCGATCTAAACGGCGCAAAACGTTTCTACGACAAAGCAATACAAATTGACCCAAACTATGCGGACGCCCACAACAATTTGGGCAATTTATTACTGTATATGGCCCAAATTGAGAGAGCACTGGGTCATCTCGACCGGGCGATTGAATTGAAACCAGAGTCGAGTGGCTTTCGCTTTAACCGGAGCGTTACCGTACTTACAAGTGGAGCGATAAACTCTGCGTGGCGAGACCACCGGGGTCGGCTTGAGAAAGATCCTTCCGAAAAGCATGCCCAGTGGCCATGGCCGCAGTGGGATGGCGAACCACTAGAAGGGCGCCGCATCTTGCTGTGGGGCGAACAAGGCCTTGGAGACCAAATAATTCATGCCCGTGCCGCGTCAACCGTCGCCGCTCAAGCAGAGAACTGCGCCCTCGAGTGTTCGACACGCCTGTCAAAACTTTTTAAGCGCTCCTTCCCTGAGATTGAGATTTGGCCAGCGAGCACTCCGCATTCGCCTAACCTCATAAGCCAGAAATTCGATTTTCATAGTTCAAGTTTGGACATGAATTGTTCTCTTTATGAATCCGAGACGGATATCTCCCCTGCCCCTTACCTCAAGGCAGACCCAGAACTTACAAGATCACTCAAGAAAAAATACCGCGCAACCTATGGCGAGCGGCCCCTGATCGGCATTTCATGGTGGAGCGGGTATAGCCATCACGCCCACTTTAAGTCAATCGCTCTAAATAGATGGACGAGTATACTTTCAAAGCCCGACGCAACATTTTTAAGCCTTCAGTATGGCGAAGGGCGCTCTGAGATTGCTTCGATGAAAGCAGAAACAGACCTGGAACTGAAGCAGGATATGGATGTCGACCCAATGGGAGACATGGACATATTTGCAGCACAGGTCGCAGCAATGGACCTTGTCATTACAATTTCAAACACCACAGCCCACATGGCCGGAGCACTTGGTGTTCCAGTATGGAACTTAACCCCAACAGGACCGGCCAGACTTTGGTATTGGTTCTTAGAAGGTGACACCAGTCCTTGGTATGACTCGATGCGGATTTTTCGCCACAGCTATGACGAAAGCTGGGATGGGGTACTGGAAGAAGTATCGACACTACTCAAAATTACCACCCCAAAAATTCTGTCATCAGTAGGCTCTTAGAGATATGATCTCAAACGCGCCCAAAAAGGCCGCCAAATTGGCTCCAGAAAAGTTGAGTCTGTTATGACTCAGGCGCTCACCAAGGCCATTTCTCTTTTTCAAGACAAACTCTTTGACGACGCTCAGAAAGAATGTGCGCTCGCGCTTACTGAAGACCCAAAAAACTACGACGCGCATATATTGATGGCTGCTTTAAAGTCTCGCGAAGCTGAACTTGATACCGCGGCCCACCACCTAGAATTGGCGGTTTCGATGGATCCAAACCGCACGGATGCGAGGTTTAATCTGGGTAAAGTTTATCGGGAATCAGAACGATACGACGAGGCGGTTAACCTCCTAGAAAAAGTTACAGACGAATGGCCTGATCGCACTGACGCGTGGGTAGAACTTGGAAAAACCTATGAAAAATATGGCTATATTAAGGAAACAATAAGTGCTTTTGAGAAGGCGATGCAGTTAGGCGAAGCGGGTTACAAGTTTTGGCACGCGCTAGGCACCGCATATTTGAATAACGCCAACTACGAACAAGCCAATACAGCATTACAGAAAGCCGTTGACCTCGAGCCCAGCTTTGCGCCCTCATGGGTGAATCTGGCCATCACGTTGGAGAACCAGAGTCAGATTCACGAAAGCATTGAGATCTATCAGGCTTTATTAAACCTTGAATCTGACTACCACGAAGCCGCCTTTCGTAACGCTCTCGCCCTGTTAACAACCGGTGCATTGAATAACGGCTGGTCTGCATATGCAAAAAGGCATACTTGGCCGCGGTCAAGAACAAGCCACGGACAGTGCGATGCGCCATTCTGGTCAGGGGAATCCATTACTGACAAATCCCTCCTCATATGGACCGAACAGGGGCCAGGCGATGAGATATTGTTGGGATCAATGATCCCTGACATGATTCAAAAATGTGAGAACATCACAATTGGCTGCTCAGATCGGTTGGCACCTCTTTTCTCACGATCATTTCCAGACTGCCGCGTTGTAGTGCGCAATGAGAACGATCTACCACAAAACAAGATCTGCCATGTCGATGTTCAAGCCTCTCTCACGGAACTGGGCAAGAATTTGCGGCCAACCCTCGAAAGCTTTTCGGATTGCCGTCCATATTTGAAGGTTGAGAAAGAACGCTCAAATACTTTGAGAGCTAAATACAGCAACAACAATTCAGAACGACCAATCATCGGTATCTCTTGGCGCTCAGACAACGAAGTAGCCGGGCGCCACAAGAGCACACAACTCGCGGAATGGAATGATTTGATATCTGCGATCGATGCTGACTTTGTTTCCTTACAATATGGGGAAACAGAAAAAGAGCGGAAAGCATTAGAAGGTCTTGGTGGTCGGCATCTAATATCAGACCCTGACATAAACCCAATGACCGACATGGACGCCTTTGCCCATCAGGTGGCAGCCATGGATTTGGTCATCTCGACAAGCAACACAACGGTCCACGTCGCCGGAGCTTTAGGTCACGAAGTATGGACTCTTGTTCCTGAAGGCACCGGGCGGCCGTGGTATTGGTTTCTCGACCGTAATGACTGCCTATGGTACCCGTCGATGCGGCTGTACAGACAACCTCAAGCTGGAGATTGGGTAACCCCCTTGTCAGCTGCCCAATTAGACCTTGCGCAATGGATGCAAAATTGGTCCACGCACCGACAAACTTAGAAGCCATCCTTAGAAACGCTGCATCAAGTCACGGAGCGGGGCGACACGGCGAAGCTGAGCAAGGTTATCGCCAGATCCTTATGCATGACCCTAATCATGCTGAGGCTTTACATCTTCTCGGCATCCTCCTGTGCCAATCGGGAAATTCTCCAGCTGGCATCCCCATGATTCAAAAGGCTATTGAGATAAAACCAAAGTTTCCAGAGGCCTTATTCAACCTTGGACTAACTTTGCAGCAGGCTGGCCAAACATACAAAGCGTCGGTGGCGTATACGCGAGCCGTTCGCCTCGAGCCGTCACGGGATGTAGCCTGGCACAATATGAGCCAATGCTTCGCAGCGCTTGGTGACCCAGACATCGCGATCGATGCTCTAGAAGAAGGGATAGCTGCCAACCCAAAATCTGAATCTCTGTATGATTACGCCTGTCAGTTATTTAAGCGCAGCAACAATATGCCGGCATGCTTAGACATGGCGTCTCGGGGCATCAAACATTTACCCAACGCCGCACGTCTTTGGATTCACCGTTCGCATGCTTGCTTCGCACTTGGACAATTAGAAGAAGCCTGGAGTGCTTTTACATGGCGATACCGCACGCCAGAGAACCCCAACATTGCGCCTAGTTATCCGATACCCCAGTGGCAAGGTGAGGACCTCAAAGAAAAATCGATCTTGATATGGACAGAGCAAGGACCGGGAGAGACTTTTCTGTTCTCGACAATGCTCGACGAAATCATCAACGCGTCAAAAAAATGTATCGTCATAACAACCGAGCGCCTTCAACCTATCCTCGCACGATCATTCCGAAAGGCAGAGGTTCTAGACGGCACAAAATACGAAGTTACCCCCGAGACCGCAGACCTTCAGAGCTCTTTGGTCGACCTGGGTCAGACCCTACGCAAGTCATGGGATGATTTCCCAATGCTTGCCCCGCATATCAAGCCAGACCCGAAGAGCGTAGAAGCAGCGGCGAAACATTATTCCCGCGAAGAAAATGAAGGGCTCTTAGTCGGTATTTCATGGCGCAGTTTCAATGTCATGACAGCAGACAACAAATCTCTGCCACTCAGTGGATGGCGTTCAATTCTGACCGTGCCTGGGATCAAGTTTGTGAGCTTGCAATATGGTGATGTGAGTTCTGAGGTTGAACACGCCCAAAAAAACATCGGGGTAAAAATTCAAACTGAACCATACATCGATCCAGTCAACGACCTCGATGAGCACTTAGCTCAGGTCGCGAATATGGATTTGGTCATCACAACATCAAACACAACCGCACACGAAGCAGCTGCTCAAGGCATACCCACTTGGGTTCTAACACCACATACTATCGGAGAAGGTCTTCGTTGGTCTTGGTTCACCGATCGAAGGGATAGTCCCTGGTACAAATCGCTGACGTTGTATCGACAACGTCACCATGGCGATTGGCGTATGCCCATTGCTGAGATAGCCGCAGACCTAACGATGATGAGTGAAAAACGCGGGGCACACCTGGATGGGTCAAAGCATCTTCTCAAGCTTGCGCTCGCTTACGATCATGCCAAACAAGCAGATGCAGCCATGGTGGCAGCGGATGCAGCCATTAAGAATGGGCTGAAATCAGTTGATGCCCACAGAGTGTCAATGCGAGGACATTTACACGCAGGCGACTTCACTAAGGCATCAGACGTTATCGACGATGCCTTAAAGCTTGAAGACAACTCGGTCGCCTTGTTAGTCGACCGCGCATCAACGCGAAAAAAACTAGGCAGACTTGATGACGCCATCGAGGATCTCGAACACGCCCTTAGAATTGACCCTCACGGTATAAGGACCTTGAACAATTTTGCGCACGCGCGACGCGCAAACGGCCAGCTTGAATCTGGTCTCGAACTGATACGAAAAGCGCACGATGCATCACCAGGGAACATAGATATCAAACTTTCTATGGGGACATTCCTCTTAGAGTTGGGGCAAATTGGAGAGGCCAAGAGTCTTTATGACGAGCTCTTAAATAATAACGACCATGTAGTAGAAGCGGCCTCTACGCTCGCAATAGGAATGTTGCTAGAAGGCAATTTTGAGGACGGCTGGCCGCTGCTTAAATACCGACTTGGAAGGCCCTCAGCAAACATCACATATACTCACTTTCCCTTTCCCCAATGGGACGGGGCGGACATATCAGGACAGCATATTCTAACTTGGACTGAACAAGGCATTGGAGAAGAAATATTACTCGCCACCATGCTGGACGAGCTAGCGAACAAAGCTCGAGCTTTGACTGTACTTTGTTCAAAACGAATGGTGCCCATCTTTAAAAGAAGCCTCAAAGACGTTCGTGTTGCAGAGCGAAAACTGCCCCTCCTCAGCGAGGCAATTGATCCAGATATCGATATACAAATGTCCTTAGGGGACGTTGGCCAGTTGCTTCGGCCGACGTTTGAATCGTTTAAAAAACCTGGAAATAAGCCAGCACTCAAGGCGGCCATTCAGACAACGAAAAAACTCGCGAGGAAGTATCGTCGCTCGACACCCAATCCATTTCTAATTGGATTAGCCTGGAATAGCGGCGTACCAGAGTTGGGGGCACTCAAGAGTCTCGATTTAGTAGCTGCTCAAAAGTTGATTGCGAACACAGACGGTACGTTCGTCTCATTGCAATATGCGCCCAAACCAGAACACTTGGCGGCATTGTCAGAATCGGGCGGAGAAAATTGGATACACGACCAATCGATCGACCCTCTTATTGATATGGATCTTGCCACAGCTCAAGTGGCTGCGATGAACTACGTGGTTACGATAAGCAACACGACCGCGCACATTGCAGGTGCTTTAGGTATTCCAACTGCACTTCTGGTTCCACGCCATACCGCGCGTCTCTGGTACTGGTTCAGAGATCAAACACCGTGTCCATGGTATCCGTCCGTCCAGGTCTATGAATCAGATAAAGACGGTAAATGGGATGAAGCCCTGGCCGATATATCCAAGCACATACAAACCCTAGCGAACGCGGCATGAGTGACGAATTGAGTAACAACAACACTGTGGCCAAGCAACGCATGCTGGCTTTGAGTGAATTTGCCAAAGGCGATAAAGCTTCAGCGCAACGACTTTTAGAAGAGATTCTCCACAGCCATCCAGACGACATCGAAACATGGGTCGCTTTGGGCCAGTGCCTTGAAAACTTGGGCCGCCACCAAGACGCCGTTACAGCGTATCAGCACGCTTGGAAAATTGACTCGACAGACGACCGAACAGCGCACCAGTTAGGCCGCCTACTTATTCAACTCACGCAATATTCAGAAGCAGCAACTATTTTGACGGCGGGGGTCACCCTTAACCCCGGCTCGGAGGCAATTTGGTGTGATCTTGGAACCGCACAGACCTCGCTGCGGCTCTTTTCTGACGCCGAGAACAGTTTTCGACATGCTGCGGCACTTAATCCGAGATTCACACTTGCGATTCTTAACTTAGGCTCATGCCTTCGGGAACAGGCTCGGGCAGAAGAAGCGATTTCATGTTTCAAACAGGTCCTAGCTCTTGACTCTGGTTCGACAGAAGCCGTTACGCGGTTGGCAACCACCCTCTCAGACATAAGCCAAGTAGATGTCGCGTTAGACGTGCTCGATCAATTTCTACAAGCACGACCAGACAGCGTTGAATGCCATCAAAACAAAGCTTTAATTTTACTGAGAGCGGGAAGACTTGAATCTGGTTTCGAAGAATATGAATGGCGTCTATATCCGTCGCCCGTCAGCGTAACAGCTCGACCCTTTCCAATGCCGAGGTGGCAGGGCGACAGCCTCGCGGACCGCAAACTATTAATTTGGATGGAACAGGGAATTGGCGACGAGGTTCTTTCCTTAAAACAATGGAATTCCTTTCTGAATTCCAGCGACGGCGAACGGTGCATCATTGAATGTGATCGTCGGCTGGCCGAGCTTATTGAGAGATCATTCCCATCGGTAACCGTTGTCGCACGGCAAAACCCGGCGGCACCAGAAACAAAAACCGCTGACGTAACTTGCCCAGCCTGGTCTGCACCTCGCCTTCTGGGAGCGGGCCCTACCTACGAAAACGCGGCAACAAGTTACCTCGTCGCAGACGCAGCAAAGACGCTAGCCTTCAGGACCAAATATGAGGAACTTGCGGAAGGGCGCAAAATTGTTGGTTTGTCATGGAGCAGCAAGGCGCAAAAAGGAGACCTTAAAACCCCCCTGATTACCGATTGGAATCCCATAGTTGGAGATCAGGATTATTTTTTTATCAGCCTGCAGCACGCGTTTTCAGACAATGATATAGCACATTTCAATGCGATATCGGGGGGGCGCGTTTATGTCGACCAGAGCGTCGACCCAACAGACAATTTTGATGATCACGCGGCACAAATATCGGCCCTCGATGCAGCCATAACAATCAGCAACTCAACAGCTCATTTGGCAGGCGCCCTAGGAGTAAGTACGGCAACACTCATTCCTTCTGGATACGGTGGATTTTGGTATTGGTTTCGTGATCGCTCAGACAGCCCTTGGTATTCTTCTATGCGGATATGTCGACAGAACAAGGCCGGACACTGGTCATCTGCGGTAGCTGACGCTCACAATTGGCTTAAGGGACTTCCCGCATAACCAAACCTTGTCTTAAACACGACCATGAGGTTAAAGAGGGGTTAAGTCAGGCCATTCTCTAGCCTAGGAATTTTTATATGATTCATGTGTATATTGGATATGACAGCCGGGAAACAATTGCGTTCCACGTCCTATCCCACAGCGTTCATAGTCGGGCATCAGAACCGGTGTCTATAACACCCCTCATGTTGTCCGAACTCAAGAGCATCTTCACCAGAGAACCGCATCCGCTTCAATCGACAGACTTTTCATTCTCACGGTTTTTGGTTCCATACTTATCCGACTACACAGGATGGTCTCTGTTTTGCGACTGCGACATGTTAATGTTGGATGACATCGCCAAACTTTGGTCTCTAAGAGACGATTCATGCGCGGTCCAAGTTGTAAAACATGAGCACAAACCTAAAGAGGACAAAAAGTTTCTTGACCAACCTCAAAGCAAATATGAGAAGAAAAATTGGTCTAGCGTGATCCTTTTTAATAACGCTCGTTGCACCGCATTAACAAAAGACTATGTGAACACGGCAACCGGTCTAGAGCTTCATCAATTTAAGTGGCTCGAAGATGATACTCTTATCGGATCACTGCCGGGACGATGGAATCATCTTGTAGACTACGACCCGTCCCTACAAGAAGACGAGCTCTCGCTCATTCATTTTACAGAAGGCGGACCATACTTCGATGACTACAAAGATTGCGGTTATGCTAATCTTTGGTTCACAGAACGTGACGACATGATGCACGCGGGGCGCGACCATATTTAGTCAGCGCGGTGCAGCACACCCGCTGATACGGAATAATAGAACAGAATGACTCGTTCATTACCTCGCATCGACGAAAATGCATTTCTTGTTGAAGCTGTTTCTCAGCACAAAGCTGGCAACTTGGAACGAGCGCGAGACCTATATCTAGCCATCTTAAATCAAAACCCAAAGAATGCCGGCGCAATTTTCAGATTGGGCACGATAGCGCTACAAGTCGAACAGTTCGACAAAGCTGCGGATTTTATTAAACAGGCAATCAAAATTGGGCCAGCAACCGCACCCATGTACGTAAACCTAGGCGCAGCTCTGCGGAATTTAGAACAGTACGATAAAGCAATTTTCGCCTTGAACCGCGCCCTCAAACTAGATCCAACCCAGCCCGGCGCCCACTACAACAAGGGCCGCGCGCTCCAGGCTGACAAGAGAAATGAAGAAGCGCGAGATTGTTATAGAGAGGCACTGTCACTTGACCGAAACGATAAAGAAGCATGGATAAATCTTGGTACGGTGCTGCGCGAACTTGAGGAAATGGATCAGGCACTGTACGCATTCGAAACAGCCGCGCGGTTAGATCCAAGTTTAAGCGCCGCATATGGCAACGGCGCTGCAATCTTGTTTGACCGCGGTCTATTCGAAATATCAACCGTGCTCATAGATAAAGCTATTGAACTCGATCCGGACAACGCTGAATACAGATATGAATTGACAAGTTTCATGTTGAGGTCGGGAAGGCTCGAACAAGGATGGAGAGATTTCGACCTCCGTTTTATTGCCGACCATAAGGCCAAAGCTGCGCGCCGGCACGAACCACCTCCCTATTGGAACGGCGAATCCCTGGACGACAAAAATATCCTTCTGTGGACAGAACAGGGGCTTGGAGAAGAGATTTTGTGCGCTAGCATCTTGCCCGACATTCTTAAACTTGGGGGGCGTTACACCTTCCAATGTTCCAAGCGAATGATGCCTCTTATAAAAAGAAGCTTTGAAGGCTTAGAAGTTACAAATTGGAGCGCACACAACGATACGGTTGTTAACGCAAACCCGCCTTTTGATTTACAGTTTCCAGCGATGAGTATGATGAGAATCGTCAGGCCAACTTTGGATAGCATTGTAAGTTCTGCGCCATTTCTCAAGGCAGACTCGAACTTATATCGCGACCTTCGTGCTAAATATGAGAAACTTGCCAACGGTAGGCGTATTGTGGGTATTTCATGGCGCAGTAAAAACTCAGAGATCGGTGAATTGAAAACCGTTCCGCTAGAAGATTGGGAACCCATACTACGTACGAAAGATGTGTTTTTTGTCAATTTGCAATATGGCGAATGCACCGAAGAAATAATGTCTATCAATAAGAAGCTTGGCGTAGACATTTATATCGATTCAGACGTTGACGCCTTAGGGGAGCTTGACCCGGTCTTTGCCCAGATAGCCGCAACAGATTTGGTGGTTACGGCTTCGAATTCAAACGTACATTTCGCCGGGTCAATGAGTGTGCCAGCGTGGTCAATTCTGCCTAAAGCAAGAGGGTTGATTTGGTTTTGGTTTATGGACCGAGCGGATAGCCCTTGGTATTCGTCGGTGCGTTTATTTCGTCAGCAATCGACGCCGTCACCGGACAACCCCTGGTGGCCGGAGGTTGTGGAGGACGTTGCAGACGCTTTATCAACATGGC
>JAURPI010000015.1 GCA_030835385.1 Alphaproteobacteria bacterium
GATTTAATTGTTCTTGATGTCATGATGCCGGGTGAAGACGGCATGAGTTTCGCCGGTGCCGTCCGAACCGATAACGAAATTCCAATTCTCATGCTTACGGCTATGGGCGAAGCTGAGCATAGGATACAAGGCCTGGAGCATGGCGTTGACGACTACATGGGAAAGCCCTTTGAACCGAGAGAACTGCTTTTGCGGGTCAACGCAATTCTTCGGCGGGCCCCGCCACCGCCAGATGACAGCATGCACGAACTGAGCTTTGGTGAATGCCGCTATGACATAGCCCGCAATACTTTGGTCAGAGATGGTAATTCTGTCCATCTCACCTCCGCAGAAGCTGTTCTTCTCCGCGCCCTAGCACTGAATGCAAATACGCCAGTACAACGCAGTCAATTAAGCAATGACGAGAACGGTAACAGCAACCAGCGAACCATCGACGTCCAAGTCACGAGACTACGACGAAAAATCGAGAGCGACCCCCGCCAACCCCGATACTTACAAACGGTCCGCGGCACCGGTTACTTGCTGCGCACAGATTAGAATGCTGGATGAGTGATGACTGATAACATCCGCACCAAAGAATCTATGACCAATCGTCTTGCACGGTTGATCGATTACTCTGGTTGGGATAGCTGGATGCCGGCGACGCTAATGGGTCGGTCTGCCTTAATCATTCTCATCCCCCTTATTCTCGTCCAAATCATTTCAACTTTCATATTCTATGACAATCATTGGGAGACGTTGTCTCGCCGGCTAGCACAAGGTCTTGCCGGTGATATTTCTCACATCCGTGTTTATCTCAGAGACAATCCAGCACCTGAAGACTTTGCTTGGATTAAAACAACTGCACGGCAAACAATGCAATTAGATATCGACTACGAGCTGCGTGGCGCGCTACCCACGGCAGAGACAATCACGGCTAAGGGTCCGTTTCCGGACGTCTTAACTCGTGAACTTTGGAGGGAGCTGAAAAGACCGTTCACCATAGATTTTGAGCATTCCGACCGTGAGATTGAAATCAACATGCAGTTGCCGGGCGGCGTCCTTCATGTGCTCGCGCCAAGGAAACGCCTTTTTAGTTCAACGACTTATGTTTTCGTATTGTGGATGGTTGGGTCATCGATGCTGTTGTTCGGTGTCGCAGCCCTGTTTCTAAACATACAGGTGAGGGCTGTTCGACGCCTGGCACGCGCGGCAGACGGGTTTGGTAAGGGGCGCGATGTACCCAACTTCAAACCCGAGGGCGCTCGCGAGGTCCGGCAGGCTGCGCTGGCTTTCACGGCCATGCGTAATCGTATCCAACGACAAATCGATCAGCGAACGGAGATGCTTGCTGGTGTTTCCCATGACTTGCGCACACCCCTGACACGACTGCGCCTACAGATCGAAATGCTGGATGGCGCAGCGCCAGAAGATGTAGCTGACATCAAAGAAGATGTTGATGAAATGGAACGCATGTTGGACGGCTATCTGGCTTTTGCCCGTGGCGAGGGGGACGAACAATCAGAACCCACCAATCTGAATGATCTCCTCAATGACATTCACCGCCGTTTCCGGCACAGCAAGGCTGCCGTCAAACTAGAGGTGACCGACCTCGGTGAAGAGCACACAACGAAACCGATTGCTATTAGACGCTGCCTATCCAACCTCATTGGCAATGCGATACGCTATGGCTCTCGCGTTGATATTACCGCGAGACGAACCGGGGCCCGCATAGAAATCAACGTTGACGACGACGGACCGGGTATCGCTGAGGACCAACGTGAGAACGTTTTCAAAGCCTTTTACAGGGTCGACGCGTCGCGCAACCCGGAGACGGGTGGTGTTGGTTTAGGTCTGACGATCGCAAGAGATATTGCTCGAAGCCTTGGTGGCGACGTGACCCTGGGCCAAAACGAAATGGGGGGGCTTCGGTCAACCGTGAGGTTTCCCGTTTAGCCCTCTTGTGCGCCGTCTTCAGGTGTAGAACTTCGAGCAGGTCTCCTTGCCAAGACCATAGACTGCATCTTCTCTAGTCGGCTCAGGTTTTTATCCAGTGCGGACATTGTCTTCGCCATATCTGCGCTGTCATCCTTTAACCAAGTCCGAACGACCAACCCATATGCTGCTGCGAGCGCGTGCGCGCGAGCCATGCCGAGTGGGCTGCTTGCTTCTATTCCAGATGCGATGAGCATCAATGCCATGGAGTGCACTATTGCTGGAGCCCGCAGCAAAATAGCTGAGGGCTGGCGGGACACCCCCTGAATCAAAGCAACGTAGCCCGACCGATGACGTTGCAGCGCATCAAACCGGTTCATCAAAACCTCGAAGAGACGGTCCCTTGGAGTTTCCGACTCATCAACGGCCTGCACTTGTGACAATACGTGCTGGTCGATCCTATCCAGCAAGGTTGATGCGATTCGCGATGTTGTGGGAAACACGGCGATCACCGCCCCTAAGGGCTCACCCACGGCATCTGCCATTCTCGGCAATGTCATAGCCTCCCAGCCCTCTCGCGCCGCCAGATCTAATGCGCAATCGGCAATACGGTCTTTCAGACTAGAATCTTTCTTCGCTCGAGGCTTTGGCTTGGCCGTCTTCTTCGCTGCCATCTGGCTAACCCGCCAAATCTTTTGAACGCTTAGTCGCAACGTCAACAGCGCGCTGGAGTAAGGGGGGCAATCCGTCCTCCGCCATCAGTACCTTAAGCGCCGCTTCGGTTGTGCCCCCAGGACTGGTCACGTTCTCCCGCAGCGTACTGGCTGACAGGGTTTCTGCCTCCAGCAGAGCGCCAGCTCCGGATACCGTCGCTTGCGCCAATTGTTCCGCCAAATCCGGAGCTAATCCGGCACTAATGCCAGCCTCCGTCAACGCCTCGGCTAAGAGGAAAACATAGGCTGGGCCGCTGCCAGATACGGCGGTCACCGCGTCCATATCCGACTCATCGGTGATCCAAGCCGTCTGCCCAGCCGCAGCCAGCAGCACCTTGCACACGCGTTTCTGCGACGGTCCAACAGACTCTGCCGGACACAGCACACTGATGCCACGTCCGATAGCCGCTGGTGTGTTTGGCATTGCGCGCACCACGGCAGCCTCTGAACCAAGTATCTCCTGCAACTTCTGCAAAGACATCCCGGCAATGATCGACAAATATACCGTGCCGCCTTCGGCGAAGCGGGCATATGTTGGAATCACGTCTGCAGCTGCCTGCGGTTTAACCGCAAACACAATGGCATCGGGCGTAAAGTCACTCGGCAACTCTGACGCATCAGTAAGAACACTCAGTGCGGGATGATCTTCGGCCGTTTCGACTGCGGCACGCCCAGCGGGCTCTACGATCATGATGTCGACAGGGCTCAATCCTTGCGCGAACCAGCCCTTTAGAAGAGCGCCGCCCATTTTTCCACAGCCGACCAAAAGTATGGTGCCTTCAATCATGCTGGCACTATAACACAAAGAGGCGGCCTTTCCGCCGCCTCAAAGCAAGGTTTTAGCTATAAGGTTAAACTAGGCTTCGCCAACCGTATCGAGCAACGCGCAGGCAATAGCGTCATCAGGCGTCCGCCCACCCCAAATCACGAACTGAAATGCCGGGTAGTACCGTTCACATTCGCTACGCGCCAGATCGACAAGTTCATCGACATGGGCGGTATCTAATCTGCCACCGCTGCAGTGAATGGTATGCCGAAACATGGGGATACCTTCTTCAACCCAAATGGCAAAGTGGCCCGTCCAGAGACGCTCATTCAGTTTGGCGATGAGCTCATAAATATTGCTTAGGATTTTGGGTTGTACTCGCATGTCCAAGGCGCAAGAAAAATGCAGCGCATCGAGTTCCTGAGACCAAGCAAAAAACAATCCAAAGTCACACCACGTTCCCGGCGCTTCGACAGCCATCTCTTCATCACTGCGGCGATCAAACACCCAGTCTTTGATGGAGATGACTTCTTCAATGCGATCCAACGGATTGTCCGTGGTTGAGTCATGGCTGACGGCAGTGGTGCGCATGGATACCCCTAATTTGCCCCTGACCCGATCAACGAATCGAGCTGTCTAATTCGTAGCCTATGAATCAAGATATAGTAGGTTCTGAGGAGCGGCAATAACTAATGTTAGTAAATCTGCCGAGTCGTAGGCCGTCAGTTTTTCGTCTTAGAAAGGCGGTTAATTGCGCGTTTTCTCGGCATTGCCATGGAGCTAGGTGGTCGCACTACGCTTTTTTTTAGCCGACGTCTTAGTCGCTTTTTTGGCTCTAGGGGTTCGCTTCAGTGTCGATGACTTTGGTTTTGCAGACTGCTCCTTTTCGAGCTCTGCGAGCCGCGTTGCAATGCGCTCCTGTTCTGCCCGAGCTTCAGACGCCATCGCTTTCACAGCTTCGAACTCTTCGCGGCTGACCAAGTCGTGATCAGCCATGAAGCGGTCAACACGTTGCTTCACCAAATTCTCGATTTCTTGCTTCAGACTACCTAAAGCCCCAAGGGCGCCGCCGGCCACCTTAGCGATATCATCAAAAATTCGTTTCTGACTCTGCATGACGAGTCTCCTTTGTCAGCGCGTGACTTGTAATATCGGCCTCTACTGCCAAACCTTCAAGTGCTGGAAGAGAGCAGAACTCTTTTTGTTTGATTGCCGCTGCATGACTGATCCGGCATAACTCGATACTCAGTCAGCGTAACGAGCCCTCTATGCTAGCCATTACCGGTGCCGCCGGATTCATCGGGTCAAATCTCCTTGCAGCGCTTGAAAAAGCGAGTGCCGGACCCATTGTGGCGTTCGATATTCTGGATAGCGACGCCAAACGAAACAACGTTGCCAAAAGAAGAGACGTAACGTGGGTAGAGCCCTCTCAGACTATAGCCTATCTCGCTGCGCATCAGTCCGACATAAAGGCGGTTATTCATCTCGGCGCGGAAACAGCCACCACCGCTACAGATCGAGACGCCGTATTCGCGGTTAACGTTGACCTAAGTAAAGCCCTGTGGGGTTGGTCAACAGACTCACAAACACCATTTATTTACGCGTCATCCGCTTCTGTGTATGGCGACGGCACCCTTGGCTTTGTAGACGACCTCTATCCCGACACCATGGCGAAACTAAAACCGCTCAATATTTATGGCGAAAGCAAACTGGCATTCGATCTTTTTGTAGCCGAGCAAGTTGGGTCAGCTGCGGCTCTGCCTCCACAATGGGCAGGGCTTCGTTTTTTTAACGTGTTTGGGCCAAATGAATCACACAAGGGCACTCAGGCCAGCGTCGTTAGTCAGATGCATCCTGTGGTGGCTCGGGGCGAACCATATCCCCTGTTCCGCTCACACCACCCGGACGTATCTGACGGAGAGCAGCGTCGCGACTTTGTATTCGTCGATGACTGTGCCGCTGTCATTCAATGGCTGTTGGCCAACCCCAACATCTCAGGGCTCTTTAACATTGGAAGTGGACAGGCGCGGACATTCCTTGACCTCGCGAAGGCTGTGCACGCGGCATGTGGAAAAGATTTTGAACCAAGCTGGCGCGATACACCGGAGAGTCTTAGGGAACACTATCAATATTTCACCGAAGCTGACCTGACTCGCTTGCGACAAGCCGGGTACACAGAGTCGTTTACCTCGCTTGAAGAGGGTGTCACCATCTCCATCAAAGACTACCTCGCCCAACCTGACCCTTTCCGCTGACCACCTAATTTCTCATGAGCCTTTTAGCCCTTACATTTCCAACGATTGACCCAGTCCTGATTGAGATTGGTCCCTTCGCTATTCGTTGGTACGCATTGGCATACATTGCGGGATTATTTGGCGGCACTTGGTACATGCGCAAACTTGTGGCCAAGCCTCCGGCACTCATCACTCCAGAGCGCGCGGACGATTTTCTGATCTGGGCGTTGATCGGTGTGATTCTGGGCGGACGACTCGGATACGTGCTGTTTTACAAACCCGCCTACTACCTCTCCAACCCAGGCGAAATACTCATGACCTGGGAGGGCGGCATGTCCTTCCACGGTGGGTTGATCGGCGTAGCGCTTGCGATCATCTTGTTTGCGCGCAGGCTTAATGTCGACAAATGGTACGTCGCGGATAACGTGAGTTGTGCCGTTCCAATCGGACTCTTGTTAGGCCGCATCGCTAACTTCATTAACGGGGAACTATATGGTCGGGCAGCGCCTGACGTGAGCTGGGCCATGGCCTTCCCAGGTGGTGGCCCTATGCCACGGCACCCAAGTCAATTGTACGAGGCTATTCTCGAAGGCCTCGTCTTGTTCGTCATACTCAATCTCTTGTGGCGAAACGATGCCGTGCGACACCGCCCTGGAATTATTACGGGCTGCTTTTGCGCTGGCTACGCCATTGCCAGAATTATTGTAGAGTTTTTCCGCGAACCGGACAGGCACCTTGGTTTCCTGGCTTTCGGGTTAACGATGGGACAAATACTCTCTGGCGCACTCTTGCTGTTTGGTGCTTGGGTGATCCGGCGATCTCTAAGACGCTCCCCCCTCTCCAAGTGAGGCGTAGCTTCTAAGGTGCAAGCAGAAAATCCACCAAAACTCTTAGACCAGCTCATGGCGCAAATTGAGCAACAGGGTTCTATTACCGTAGCGACGTATATGGATGAGGTTGCCGCAACCTACTACGCGCAAGGACAGGTTTTTGGGAAAGAAGGTGATTTTGTTACCGCATCCGAGATCTCTCAAATCTTTGGAGAACTGGTCGGGCTCTGGTGCGTTACGGCTTGGCAAGCGCTCGGCCAGCCCCGGCATTTTAATCTCGTAGAATGCGGACCGGGGCGCGGCACATTGATGGCCGATGTTTTACGAACCGTTTGGGACGTGGCGCCAGAATTCGCCCGCGCGGCCTCTCTTCACTTGATAGAACGAAGCCCTTCGTTACGGGAACAACAACGGCAGAATCTTGCGCCCTATGAAATCGATTGGCATGACGATCTGTCGTCGTTGCCTGCTGGCCAGGTGATTATCGTTGGCAATGAATTTCTAGATGCCTTACCGATCTCGCAATTCGTCAAGACACCCGCGGGATGGTGCGAGCGCCTTGTAACCTGCGACACGAGTGGTCTTAAGTTTGACGTTTCTCCCCTTCCCGACACCGCGATAGATGACACATTTGACGACGCGCCAGACGGCAGCATTCTGGAGCGATCTGAGGCTGTTGAAAATGTGACGTCAGAGTTGGCAGTTCTATGTACCGAGAGGCCCGGAGTCGCCCTCCTAATCGACTACGGGCACACAATCACAGATGTGGGCGATACATTGCAGGCCGTAAAGAAACACGCTTTCCATCCTGTCCTCGACACGCCGGGAGAGGCTGATCTAACTGCACACGTCGATTTTGCTGTGGTTGGGCAAGTTGCTCGCTCCCAAGGTGCAAGCATTCATGGACCCGTCGAACAAGGACAATGGCTTAATCGCCTTGGCGCACGTGTCAGAGAAACCCAGCTTGCGGATGGAAAATCAGTAGCGGATGCAGCCCTCATTCGGAGCGGCATTCGGCGCCTCATCGACCCTGACAAGATGGGTCGCATGTTTAAAGTCATTGCAATCGGCCCGACTGGAAGCCCACCGCTATCAGGATTTACAGCGGACGCCGATTTATGATCGAAGCCAAAACATTCGCCGGCATTTCATGCATCCGTCATGGCTTTTTCACGCGAACAGGCGGGCGATCTGACGGTCTGTACAGTAGTTTGAATTGCGGCCTCGGCTCTGAGGATAACCGCAAAGCCGTTGTCGCCAACCGGACGATCTGCGCCGAAGCGCTTGGCGTCGCGGCTCAATCACTCCTCACTGTACAACAGGAACACACCGCCGATGTGGTCACAGTCAAAGGGCCCTGGACTATAGAACGCGCACCCGTAGCTGATGGCTTGGTCACGAACATGCCGAATATTGCGCTCGCTGTGCTCGCTGCCGATTGCACACCCGTCCTTTTTGTTGACCCTGGTGCGCGCATCATTGGTGCTGCCCACGCTGGATGGAAGGGCGCGATCACGGGTGTTATCGAAAACACGATCGAGGTGATGACAGACCTCGGCGCAGCACGCGACAATATTCGAGTTGCCATCGGCCCCTGTATCGGCGCGGCGTCTTATGAAGTTGGGCCAGAATTCAGGGACCGCTTCATAACAAAAAACCAACAGAACACGCGATATTTCAAACCCTCACCTAGAGATGGCCACACCTACTTTGACATTGGTGGTTTCACATCCGACTGCGCAAAAGCTGCTGGTGTTTTATCCATTGATCGCATTGATGCAGATACATGCAAAGACGAAGGCCGCTTCTTTAGTTATCGCCGGTCGTGCCACAAGGGTGAACCTGACTACGGTCGGCAACTTTCTGGCATCGCATTGGTGCCTTAGGAATCATGCAGAGCAGAAGACGACTCCTCTGTTTAACGGCACACGCTGCTGTTCCGTTTCTGATAAGCGCGTGCGGAAACGTCCCCCAGCCGTTTAGGCGGGTCGCCACCTCTTCAAATCCTCTACTGGCCAACCCGAGTGGCGCCGGCGTTGGCATTGCGCCGCCCGTCGGTATTGATCGCATCGCCGCATCCCACATTGCGGAACAAATAGCAGAACACTTACGGCAGCGAGAGATCCCGGCCGAGGCAGTCGACCGCATCGGTATTCTTGGCTTTACCCTGGAAGGGAACCTGTGGGAGTCCGTGGAAAACGGGCCGGAGACGATATTGACGTTCAATTGGCGGCTGCTCAATCGACTCGGGGAAATTGTCGAGCGGCTGTACCAAGACGTCTATGTTGAAACTGCACCTTGGGAAGAAGGGTTGGAGACTGAGCTCAATCACGTTGCTGATGATATCGCGATCCGTCTTGCTGTGCTCTTAGCACCGCCCCTAGAGAGCCAGACGATTGAGACACCCAAAGCTCCCTGGGAAGGCCTGACAGCCACCATTCAAAAACCAGGCTCGGCACCTGGTGATGGATCGGAGGCTCTTGGCAATGCCATGGCCTCAAGACTCGCCCGTGAGGGCTTTAAGCCGGCCACCGGCGCGCCTGACGTCACTTTTGCAGCGACGGTCAACGTGTCTCAATTCGACGCTGTTTCTGACGATGTGGCAATCATCTGGCAGGTCCTCTCACCCGATGGCCAATCCTTAGGTGAGGTCAGACTCGACAATCGCATACCGCGCGGCGAACTGGACGGGCCATGGGGGATGATCGCTGAGGCTATTGTCGACGGCGCCCTACCGGGTTTGCTCGAAATCATTGCCAAAACGACCGCCCCTCGGCGATAGAACCCATGGCAGTGGATAAAGTCTAACTTCGCTCCTGAATCCGGCTTCCAGGACGTTTACAGACTTGTGACAGATTGATAGGTTTTCGCCGGTTTGACACGGCTGGGGAGCGGCACCAAAAGCCGGTTTATGGGGCGCATGCCGTCGGGGGTCTTTAGACAATGAAACTTTTGGCTGGCAACGCCAATCGGCCACTCGCCGAAGCCATCGCCGCGTACTTGCATGTAGAACTGACTAACGCATCAGTTAAGCGTTTTTCCGACATGGAAGTTTTTGTCGAGATTCACGAGAACGTCCGTGGTGAAGATGTTTTTGTCATCCAGCCCACGTCCTATCCTGCCAACGATAACCTGATGGAACTCCTGGTCACGCTGGACGCGTTACGTCGAGCCTCTGCAGAGCGTGTCACAGCCGTTATTCCTTACTACGGGTATGCGCGCCAAGACCGCAAGACTGCGCCACGCACCCCTATTACCGCCAAACTGGTGGCCAATCTAATTCACCAGGCTGGAGCTAGCCGGGTCCTCACACTGGACCTCCACTCGGGGCAGATTCAGGGATTCTTCGACATCCCGTTAGACAACCTGTACGGCCAGCCGGTGTTCGTAGAGGATATAAAGAGTCGCTATGACGGCTATAGCGGTCCGATGATTATTTCTCCGGATGTGGGCGGCGTGGTCCGCGCCCGTGCGATCGCAAAACGCCTCAACACGGAATTGGCGATCATCGACAAACGACGCGAACGGGCAGGCGTTTCTGAAGTTATGAATATCATTGGTGACGTCAAAGACCGCGATTGCATCCTCGTCGACGATATTGTCGATTCGGCGGGCACCCTCTGTAATGCCTCAGTGGCGCTGATGAACGCTGGGGCCAAGTCCGTGTCGGCCTATGTCACCCACGGCGTGCTGTCTGGTGGGGCTGTGGGCCGTGTCTCGGCCTCTCCCATGACCGAATTGGTTATCACAGACAGCATTCAGGCCACGGAGGCCGTCCGCTTGGCCGATAATGTCCGCCAAATCTCCATTGCACCGTTGATGGCGGAAGCGGTCAAACGGATCAGCTCTGAGTCCTCGGTTTCAAGCCTGTTCGACTGACCTGACGATGAGGGCCGCAACAATGTGGCCTGGGGCTTGAGCCCGACCCCGAATCCTTGTATTACCCCCGCTTCCCGGCGGCGACACCCCTGGAGGCCTGCCGGCGACAGCCTTGATTTGGCTGTTGGATTAACCTGAAGGAGACCACAAATGTCAAACGTAAGCGCCCTGACAGTTCAGGGACGCGACCGGGCCGGCAAGGGGGCAGCCCGCGCAACACGCCGAGAAGGCCTCGTGCCTGGTGTGATCTATGGCGATAACAAGGAACCTATCCTTATTGCCATGACACCGCGCGATCTGTTCGTTGAAATGCGTAAACCCGGATTCGCGACCAAGATTTTCGAAATTACAGTTGGAAAAGAAACCCAACGGGCGATGGCACAGGATGTTCAAATGCATCCCGTTCGTGATGTCCCTGTTCATGTGGATTTCCGGCGCATCGGCAAGAATACGGTTGTGACCGTTGAAGTGCCGGTGAGCTTCACCAACGAAGATGTATCACCAGGCATCAAGCAAGGCGGCGTGGTCAACGTGGTGCGCCACGAAATCGAAGTGCGTGCGCGACCAGATGCGTTGCCAGAGCAGTTTGTGATTGACCTCACCGGTCTTGAAATCGGTGATTCAGTGCACATTAGCGCTGTGGAAATGCCCGAGGGTGTCGCCCCGACCATTTCGGATCGTGACTTTACCATCATGACCCTTGCCGCGCCGACCGTGCAGACGGTCGAAGAGGAAGAAGAGGCAGAGGGCGAAGAAGACGAAGGCGCCGAAGGCGAAGCAGCCGAGGGCGAAGACGACAAGAAAGAAGAGTCGAAAGACTAACAGGCTTGAGGGTCCGGCAGTGCTGGACCCTCAACCTTTGCAATCAGTTGAAAGCTTTGCCTTTCTTTGACTACAGCGCGAGACCGCCATGCGCCTCCTTGTAGGTCTAGGTAACCCCGGCTCCGGCCACTCCAATAATCGACACAATCTCGGTTTCATGGCCGCAGATAGCATTGTCCAGCGCCATGCATTGGGATCTTGGCGCACCAGATTCCAAGGGCAGATGACCCAAGGACAGCTCGGTGGAGACAACGTCGTCGTCCTGAAACCCGCGACTTATATGAATGAATCTGGCCGCGCGGTGAGTGAAGCCATGACTTTCTACAAGCTCGACCTAGATGACGTCATTGTATTCTATGATGAAATTGAATTGGCCCCCGGCAAAATCCGCGTTCGTAAAGGTGGCGGGCACGCAGGGCACAACGGCATTCGCAGTTTGGTGTCACATATTGGAGAGGCTTTCTGGCGTGTACGCATGGGTGTTGGACACCCCGGCAATAAAGATCGTGTTTCGGGGTATGTCTTACAAGATTTCGGCAAATCGGATAGTACGTGGGTGACAACGCTTGTTGACGCAACCGCAGATGCCACACCTCTCCTCATCGAAGGTGAAGACAATCGCTTTATGACCGATGTGGCGCAAGCCATGCGCGATGTCGATACACCGCCGTCACCCCGCGACGCCAAAGCCAACAAAAACGAAGGGTAAATAGAAATGGGGTTTAACTGCGGAATCGTGGGCCTGCCAAATGTTGGCAAGTCGACGCTGTTTAATGCTCTGACATCGACTGCTGCCGCACAGGCGGCCAATTTTCCCTTCTGCACGATTGAACCCAATGTAGGGCGGGTGGCGGTACCCGATGACCGGCTCACCACCGTGTCAGATATCGGGAAATCTACTGAAACGATTCCAACTCAATTGGAATTTGTTGATATTGCAGGTCTTGTAAAAGGCGCCAGCCGTGGCGAAGGCTTGGGCAACAAATTTCTCGCCAACATCCGTGAAGTTGACGCCATTGTGCATGTCCTGCGGTGTTTCGATGACGGCAATGTGACCCATGTTGACGGGTCCGTGGATCCGGTACGGGACGCTGAGACCGTTGAAACTGAACTTCTGCTGGCAGACCTAGAAAGTATTGAGAAACGGGCCGACACCATGGCTAAGAAAGCCAAGTCCGGCGACAAAGAGGCCAAGGATTTAATGGCTGTCATGAGACCTGTGCTAGAAGCCCTGAAAGAAGGCAAGCAAGCCCGGACTGCACGCCCCGACGACGAGAACGGCCGTAAACTGTTTCGCCAGTTACAACTCCTGACCGCCAAACCAGTTCTCTATGCCTGCAACGTAGAGGAAAGTAATGCCGCCGATGGCAACGACTATTCAGCGCAAGTGGAAGCAATGGCTGAGAAGGTCAACGCCCGCTGCGTTGTTGTCTCTGCGGCGATTGAATCGGAAGTCTCTCAATTGGACGACCCGGAAGAGCGAAAAGACTTCCTGGAAACACTCGGCCTAGAAGAGACCGGCTTGGCCCGAGTCATTCGTGTTGGCTATGAACTCCTCGACCTCCTCACCTTCTTCACGGTTGGCCCTAAAGAGGCCAGGGCGTGGACAGCGCGCAACGGCGCGACAGCACCCCAAGCCGCCGGGGTGATTCATACAGACTTTGAACGCGGGTTCATTCGTGCTGAGACCATTGCTTACGATGACTTCGTAGAATTGGGCGGTGAACAGGCCTGCAAAGATGCCGGCAAAATGCGCCAAGAAGGCAAAGAGTACGCGGTTAAAGATGGTGACATCATGCACTTCCTGTTTAACGTCTAGACGAAATACTTCCGCTACAGCACAAAGCAAAACCGCCAGCCCTAGTCAGGCCGGCGGTTTGGTGTTTCTATCTAGCTTTTTGTTGCTGGGTCTAGTGCTCGACGTCAGCCCAAATGCGGCGCTTGAGGAAGTAAGCCAAGACCGTAAAGATAAATGTGAAGAGCAATACGCGAACACCTGTCTGTTTACGCACTTCTAGTTTCGGCTCTGCCGCCCAGTGCAAGAAAGCCGAGACATCTCTCGCCATTTGGTCAGATGTCGCGGGCGTTCCATCAGAATACTCAATCAAGTCATCGAACAATTGCTGAGCCATTGCGATCTGGTTGCCCTCAAAGACGGTGTTGTAATACATCCCGTCCATCATCTCTTCTGCCATCTCAGCCGGCGGCTCTTCGTAACCAATGATCAAGTTATACATATAGTCCGGACCACCGTGACGGGCTTTGGTCATCAGCGATAGATCTGGTGGCAAAGCCCCATTGTTAGAGGCTCTGGCGAACTGCTCGTTGGGATACGGATTTGGGTAGTAATCGGCGGGAATGGCGGGCCGATCAAAAATATCACCTTGGTCGTCACAACATTCTTCAATCGTATACTCGGACGCCAACACCTTGGTTTGGTCTTCGCTATATCCAATTTCCTGAAGATTGCGGAAGGCGATGTAATCCAGGCCGTGGCACGAGGAACAAATCTCACGATAGACCTGGAAGCCACGTTGGAGCTGTTGGCGATCAAACCGGCCAAAAGGACCATCGAAAGACCATTCCTGTTCCTCCAGGACCACTTCGCCAGCGGCTTGTGTGATTGCAGGAGCAAACCCGATAAGGGTAATCGCCGCGGCAGCAAATAGAACGATTCTCATATCTCTACTCCGCAGGCTTCGCCACGACGGGCGTACTTATACTGGTTGGAAGAGGTTTTGGTGTTTCTATCCACCCGACCACCGGCAACAGAACCAAGAAATGGAAGAAATACCAGAAGGTACCGACCCGGCTGAGGATCAACGGAAGCCCTTCAGGTAATTGCGCACCGCACCAAGTCAAAACCACACAGTCGACCAAGAAGATCCAGAACAGGACCTTGTAAATTGGACGGAAGGTGGCGGACCGGACACGTGACGTATCGAGCCATGGCAACACGAACAGGATCAAGATCGAGCCAAACATCAAGATAACGCCTGTCAGTTTATCGTCGATTGACCGCAGGATTGCGTAGAACGGTAGGAAATACCACTCAGGCACAATGTGCGCTGGTGTCGAAAGAGGGTTGGCCGGAATGTAGTTGTCCGTGTGTCCCATCGCATTCGGGAACCAGAACACCACTGTAAAGTAGGCCAACAGAAACACTCCAACGCCGAACATATCCTTAGCCGTGTAATACGGGTGGAACGGGATCTTGTCCTGCGGTGCCGCGTCGATACCAACCGGGTTGTTTGAGCCCGGAATATGCAAAGCCCAGATATGCAATACGACCACACCTACCAGCACAAATGGCATCAAGTAATGGAGAGCATAAAACCGGGTCAATGTTGGGTTATCAACAGAGAACCCACCCCACAGCAGCGTCACAATCTCATCACCTATCAACGGAATGGCAGAGAACAAGTTGGTGATCACAGTCGCGCCCCAGAAGCTCATCTGGCCCCATGGCAACACGTAACCCATAAAGGCCGTCGCCATCATCAGCAGCATGATGATAATGCCGAGCCACCACAGCACTTCCCGCGGCGACTTGTACGACCCGTAGTACAAGCCGCGGAATATGTGGATATAAACCACGATAAAGAAGAAGCTCGCTCCGTTGGCGTGCATATACCGCAGCAGCCAACCTGAGTTTACATCGCGCATAATGCGCTCAACGCTTTGGAAGGCGTGATCAACATGCGGTGTATAAGACATGGCAAGCAAGATGCCCGTCACAATCATGATCACCAGCACCAACCCAGCCAGCGCACCAAAATTCCAGAAGTAATTCAGGTTCTTTGGCGCCGGGTATTTTGATCCGACGGAGTGATCGATAAAGGAAACTATAGGCAGGCGTTCTTCAAACCAATCGAAAGCCGGCATGCCCCGACCTTTTTCAGTGCTCATTGCGGCTACGCTCCTTAACCGATGCGAATGTTTGTTTCGGAGAGGAAGGTGTACTCTGGCACCTCAAGATTAGTCGGGGCCGGTCCTCTGCGAATACGAGCGGACAGATCATAGTGAGATCCGTGGCACGGGCAGAAGTACCCGCCATAATCCCCCCGTATCTCGGTCGTTTTTTGACCGAGCGGAATACAACCGAGATGGGTGCAAACACCAATCACGATCAAATACTTATCGTTCTGAACTCGTTCCTCATCCGGCTGGGGATCGGGCATATCTTGCCAGCGCTCACTACGCGCCTCTTCGATCTCGGCTGCGGTGCGGTAACGCACGAACACGGGCTTTCCACGCCAGCTGATCGTGATTGCCTGACCTTCTTCAAGACCCGCCAAGCTGGCCTCAACTGAAGACAAAGCCAAAGTATCGGCCGCTGGATTCATACTGTTGATCAACGGCCACATCGAAACAACCACCCCAACAGCGCCTGTGGCGACCGTCGCGTGCAGCAGGAAATCCCGCCGTGACTCATCTTCTGTGGGAACCGCCTGGTTTTCTGCCCCATCCGCCATAGTTCGGACCTCTCGGTTCTTGTTTCGGCGCCGGGAGCGATACGCTAGACCAGGAAACATGGGACAAAACCATCCCATCTACCTAAACGATCCTCGACCAGAACGGCTCAGATCGCCTTGTCTTGCCTTCCCTTACCCAACGAAACTCTAAGGAAAACAATGACGTGGGGTATAGGATATTTTATTGGCCGTGAAAAGGCCTTTGCAGCGCCTCAAAACCGTTCTCAGTTAAAGCGATAACACATTGATTCGTATTGTTCTTTTCCAGCCCGATATTCCCCAAAACGTCGGTGCCGTCCTGCGTCTTGGCGCCTGCTTCAATATTGCCGTAGATATCGTCGAACCCTGCGGCTTTGTTTGGGATGACAAACGCCTCAAGCGTGCGGGTATGGATTACACCGAGAGAGCCTCTTTGACCCGGCATCCGTCCTGGACAAGCTTTCAAGACCAGCGCAATGAAAGCGACGGTCGGATGCTTCTTTTCACCACCAAAGCGGCTACCCCCTACCACTCTTTTGAATTCGAGCCTGGCGACCAACTTGTGTTTGGCCGGGAAAGCGCCGGCGTACCAGACAACGTGCACGAAGCTGCGGACGCTCGTCTGATCATTCCCATGGCGCCGGAAACTCGCTCCCTCAATGTGGCTCAGTCAGCCTCTATCGCCGCAGCAGAGGCCTTGCGGCAACTAGATCACTGGCCCGCATAGTCAATCTTGCCGAAACATGACAACCGCGTAATGCGTACGCAATCTTCCTGTAAGACGGGGAGCATTAGAAAGTGGTCAGCAATTGTCGAGCAGACTATGGATGCCCTCTCGTCTCCAACTCTTGCTTCGTAGACTGACCCCACCCCTCAAAAGGTGGGGTCGTTTTTATGTGGCTCGGGATTTCAGCTGCGCTCGAAGCTCTGACGCAGTCGAGATACAGCCGCCATCAACCCAATCCTGTTTGATTTCTCGCAACAACGCGCCGATCCGCGGACCATCCTCAATCCCCAGGGGCTGCACATCAGCGCCTCGAAGGGGAAATTTTTGCGCCGTCCAACCGCGCACCTGGGTCAAGAGATTTGACCAGCGCGCCGATATCTGGCCGCCGTCACGGGCGCACGCAAGAGCAACACCTTCGGGCGCGGGACTGTGTTGATCACTTGCATCTGCGAACTCATAAAGAAATCGGTTTAACGCAACGGAATCATGGGCGTCGGCAGCCGACACGGCTGACCTGTATAGCGCTTCAACATTCTTGGTTTCTTTGCCGGAAAGCTTCATGCGGACCGCGACATCGTGTGCCAACTGATAAAATATGGCAACCCACCGGCGTCGCCAGGTTTTGTCGTTCGCGGCCAATTCAAATTCTCGCTCCAATGCGATCAGCGCTTCTAGGACAATAATGCCCTGAAACTCTGGAAACAGATCAGAAAGAATTTTCGCTGCTTCCATTGCCCGAAGGGTCGGTATCGGGTCAGGGGCATTCAGCAGCTTGACGACTTCGTCTCGGACTCGTTCCGTCGACAAAGAACCTAAGCCAGAACGCAATTCACGACAGGCCGTGAGAATCTCTGGGTCAGGCTCCTCAGCGCTGTAAAGCGCCACAAATCGAAAGAACCGCAATATGCGGAGATAATCTTCTTGGATGCGGTCACGCGGGTCACCAACGAACCGCACACGACCGGCATTCGCATCGTCTACCCCGCCAAACGGATCAAACAACTCTCCCGTTTGCCGCAATGACAATGCATTAAATGTAAAGTCGCGACGCGATGCATCTTCGACCCAGTCCGTGGTGAACTCGACCGCCGCATGACGGCCATCGCACGCCGTATCCTTACGCAGGGTCGTGACCTCAAATGGCTGGCTGTCCGCTACAGCGGTCACCGTGCCGTGCGCCAATCCGGTGGGCACAGCCTTCAGCCCTGCTCGGGTAAGCTTTTCAACAACCACGTTTGGTTCATCGGGGGTCGCAATGTCGATGTCCTTAATCGTCCGAGACAGAACCACGTCCCGCACACACCCGCCAACAAACCGAACATCCACGTCCGGCGCGCCCAGGGCATCGAAAACCGCTTTCACGGGAGCCGCGCTCATCCAAGACGCGGGCTCAATCCGAGCGGAGTCCGCCATTTACTTTTCTTCCAGTTGCCCGGGGATAACCCGTCCGTCTTCATAGCGCGGAGGCGTATACTCGGCGTCAGGGTACGCGCCGCGCATCAAAGCGGTGGTCGCCATCACGCCAAGAGATAAGATTGCACCCAGCAGCAAGAGAAGCGGCCACGGCCCTTTCTCGATTTCGGGCGCCTCGCCACCATGCCGTTTGACATACCCCATGCGGTACCATGCCCATGCCAAATAGACGGAAAGTGGCAACAGAAAAGGCAGTGCATATGTAAGAAATACTCTGACCATTAGTCTCTTAAGACCTCACTCAAGTTGACGATCATTCCAGCCGTCGCACCCCAAATATAATGCTTTTTATAGGGCATTGCGTAGTAGGCACGTTCAAGACCATTCACAGTGCGGCGGACCTTTTGATGATTGCTCTGATCAAGAAGAAAAGTGAGCGGCACCTCAAAAATCGCCGCCACTTCACTGGGTTCCGGCGTAAACCGCTCCGGCGGTGGAGACACGAAGCCAACCACAGGCAACACCTCGAACCCGGTAATAGTAAGATAGGGATCAAGACAGCCTAGTACGTCTACAATTCCTGGAACGATCCCCACTTCTTCGTGGGCCTCTCGCAGAGCGGCTTCAACCTGGTCAGCATCTGTATCATCCACTCTCCCTCCGGGAAATGCGACCTGTCCTCCATGCTTGTTTAGGTCGTCACTGCGACGGGTCAGTAGGACAGTAATTTCGTCTTCGCGATTGATCAGCGGCATCAGCACGCCCGCCGCCACGCGTTTCGTTTTCACTCCCGGAGCGCCAGCGCCCCGGTCATAGGGAATGCCACTGGACGGCACAGGGCCAAATCCATCGGCTGCAAATTCCGACAACCCCTCTTCCGCCAATAAAGCGCGGCCTGAGACTACATCTCCGCGCTCCTTTGACGTGCGGTTAACCTCTAGACGTGTTCGTATGTCATCCGGGGTGATCATTCTGTTGTATCACCAATCGGGAAAAACAGGCCCCGGCTCCATACCCCAAAACGCGGCCCGTCTTCAGTTTCGTCATCCACGCCCAAATCCACCAAATGATAGAAAACGGAACGCGCCAAGCGCGCATCCAAATTCTTGCCTGTATCGACGTAGGGCGAAGGCTCTCCGGAGTCCGGGTCAATTTCAACACGAAGGGCATGATCGGGTCCGAGTGGAACTACCGCATCAAGATTCGTTCGAAAGTCGATGATCTGATCTGACCCCTGTCCGGTGCAAGTTAGTTCGACCGCGATATACGGGACATCATCGACCTCGATCCGACCGTTTTCGACGGGTGTCGTCAGCCAATACGTGCCGTCCTCCCGACGATTGAGGACCGTCGAAAACAGTTTGACCATGGGTTTGCGCCCGATCGGCGAGCCTCGGTAATACCAGGTGCCATTTCGGTCGATCCGCATGCCAAAATCACCGCAGTCCTCGTCTTCCTTTGCCCGAGCACCGGATGCGCGCAGGGATGTGAGTGACGCAGACGCAGAATCTTCTTCTAAGTTGCCTACCTGAGCCTCCATACTCTCTGCACCAGATAAGAATTCCTTCTAATTGGAGATATTTACGTGAGCGACACGATAACACAAAGCCAGGCCGATCACGCGGAAGTCTCTGGTGAAGATGTTGAGCGCGTCAGCGCCCAAATGGCCGCCGCCAAAGCCGGTGTCGAGAGCGTCATCCTAGGGCAGAGCGATGTCGTAGAAGAAAGCCTGATCACCTTGCTGGCAGGCGGACACGTCTTGCTGATTGGTGTGCCCGGGTTGGCCAAGACCAAACTGGTTCAAACCCTCGGCACCGTTCTCGGTCTTGAAGACAAGCGCGTTCAATTTACACCCGACCTAATGCCAGCCGACATTTTGGGTTCTGAGATCTTAGAAGAGGGCGAAGACGGCAAAAGGTTTTTCCGATTTGTGAAAGGTCCTGTTTTCAGCCAGCTACTTATGGCTGATGAAATCAATCGCGCCAGCCCACGGACGCAGTCGGCCTTGCTACAAGCAATGCAAGAGCGCCGGGTATCGATAGCCGGGCAGTCCCACGAACTGCCCCAGCCATTTCACGTTCTTGCCACACAAAACCCCATCGAGCAGGAAGGCACCTACCCGCTGCCCGAAGCGCAGCTCGACCGGTTCCTGTTGCAAGTCGATATTTCCTACCCCGATAATTCTGCCGAGCGACAAATTATCATTGCCACAACCGGGGCAAAGGAAGTCGAACCGAAACAGGTCATGACGTCCAACGACCTCATGGCCGCGCAAGCCTTGGTCAGACAACTCCCCGTCGGCGATAGTGTGATTGACGCCATATTAAAACTGGTCCGAGCTGGGCGCCCGGAAACAACCGAGATCGACGAGGTTCGAGATTGGGTGGCCTGGGGACCCGGGCCACGCGCCAGCCAAGCATTGATGCTAGCCGTTAGAGCACGAGCATTACTCGACGGGCGCCTTGCTCCATCTGTTGACGATGTGTTGGCTCTTGCAAAGCCGGTTCTTCAACACCGCATGGCGTTAAGCTTCACCGCCCGCGCCGATGGCCGAAGCCTGGGAGACGTTATCGACCGCCTCCGCGATGTCGCGGACCCGAGCTAAGCCGCCCCTTTCTTATGACAGCAACCGCACAAACTCTTCAGCACAACGCCGAATTAGCTGCTTCGACCCTTCCGCCGTTGCTGATCGATGCCAACCGCGTCGCGGCAACAGTGTCACTGGGAAGTCATGGTCGCCGGCGGGCTGGGCCGGGCGATACCTTTTGGCAGTTCCGCCACTACACGCAAAGTGACCCGGCGCACACCATCGACTGGCGTCAGTCTGCAAAGTTTGGCCCGGTGTTTGTGCGCGAACGAGAATGGGATGCAGCCCAAACCGGGGCGTTGTGGTGTGACAGTTCGCCCTCCATGGCGTTTCGATCGTCCATAAAATTACCAACAAAAGCTGAGCGCGCCGGCGTTCTTGGATTGGGGTTAGCGTCTTTGATGCTACAAGGCGGCGAACGTGTCAGCTTGCTTGGATTCAACACCAAAGCCGCTTCAGGACGGCTGGCTTTGATACAGATGGCCCATCACCTCGAGCGGGCCATTACCGAAGCAAAGCCCACAGATTTGCCCCATGCCCCAGAGTCTCTGCCCCGACACTCTGCGGTGGTGCTGATCAGTGATTTCCTTGTTCCTATTAAAACATTGGAAACAGCATTGGTGTCTTTTGTTGGCCGCGCCGTACACGGTCATCTGTTGCAAATTCTCGACCCAGCCGAAGAATCCCTCCCCTATAACGGACGCATCCGTTTCCAGGGCATGGAAGAAGAAGGCCAACTTCTGATTGAGCGTACCGAGGACGTCCGGGCCGATTATCAACAAAGACTTGCGGACCATCGTGCCCAGCTCACCGCACTATCCAATCGGATTGGTTGGACCTTCGGCGTCCATCACACAAACCGGCCGCCTCATACGGCTTTGGTCAGCTTGCACAATCGTTTGGCTGAACAGCCATGGTAACGCTAGGCGCTTTGACCTTTGCAACCCCTTGGGTTCTGACGGCTCTGGCCGTGCTACCCTTGGTCTGGCTTTTGCTGCGCGTGACTCCACCTGCAGCACGATGTCTCGCGTTTCCCGCCATACGTCTGTTGTTCGGCCTGACGTCGCCAGAAAAGTCATCTGCCCGCACACCTTTGTGGTTGCTGCTACTACGACTTGCTTGCATTGCTCTTCTCATTGTTGCTTTGTCCGAACCCGTTCTCAATCAACGGCAGGCCATGCAGTCGAGTCCTTTGGTGGTCGTGGTTGATGACGGTTGGGCGGCGGCACCACAATGGACACAAAGACAATCTGCCTTGGTGCGGGTGTTGGAAGGTGCTGAGCGCGAAAGCCGACCCGTGATGATGGTGACCACCGCGCCGGCACAAGCCGGCACAGCCGCTGCCCTTTCGTTTGCACCACCTGGACAAGCCCTCTCATTGGCCCGGGCCATGACAGCTAAGCCTTGGCCGACAAACCGGACGAACGTGGTGCAACGTATACTGGACAGCGACCTCCGTCCACCAGCGGAAGCTCTCTGGTTGACAGACGGTGTGGCGTCGACCGCCGACAAAGAGATGTCAGAGTTCCTGCAAAAACTTGGCCGATTAACAATTCTCACTGACGCCAACCGTAGCGGACCGTTTGTCCTCGGACCTGCAGACCGAGTGCCTGAAGGCGACGACAATGTTATTGAAGTAACAGTGCGCCGCCCCGCCACACCCATCGCTCCACCGATGACCACGGCAATCGCCGCATTGGATGAAACAGGTCGAACGGTGGCGCGCGCAGAGGCGAATTTTGAAGACGGAAACTCGGTTAGCACCGCACGCTTTACTGTACCCACTGAACTCGGTAACCGTATGGCCAGGCTGGCCGTCGAGAATAGCGCGGGGGCGGCCAGCGTTTACCTCCTAGACGATCGGTGGACGCGGCGACCTGTTGGCGTTGTCTCCGACAACCTTGACGGCATCGTTACACCACTCCTCGAAGACGGATACTATGTCACGCAGGCGTTACTCCCTTACGCGGAGGTGCGCAGCGGAACTTTGCCAAGTCTCTTGCAGCGAGATCTTGCAGTCATGGTATTGGCCAGCGGCAATCGCGTAACGGCCCCGGAAGTGACTCTGCTCGAGCCTTGGATTGAACGTGGTGGAGTTTTGGTCCGGTTCGCCGGATCAACATTGGACGGCAACGTTGACTCATTATTGCCAGTTCGACTGCGTGGTGGCGGACGCACGTTTGGCGGAACGATGTCTTGGACAGAGCCTGTCGGCTTGGCACCCTTTCCTGAAGAGAGCCCTTTTGCAGGACTCGCCGTACCCGATGATGTTTTAGTTTCCTCACAAGTATTGGCCGAACCGTCTCCCGGGTTGACGGGTCGCACCTGGGCGCGCCTTGAAGATGGCACACCTCTTGTGACAGCGGATCGTCGCGGACAAGGCTGGGTTGTTCTATTTCATGTAACAGCAACACCCGAGTGGTCGACCCTGCCTTTGTCTGGTGTGATGGTCGACATGCTCCGTCGTGTCCTCGATCTCAGCCGGGGCGTAAATGAAGCCACTTCCACGTTGCCGCAGAGTCTGCCTGCACGCGAGGTATTAACAGGTGATGGCCAATTGATTACGCCGCCGCCAACAGTTTTGGCACTTGATCGAGACGATATTGGAGACCCAGATATCGGACCATCGCGCCCTCCCGGATACTATGGCGCAGGCGCGACACGAATTGCCGTCAACCTTGGCCCAACCATCGGTCCGATAGACGCGCAGGGCGCCTGGCAATCAAATATTGCCGTCACGAATTTTGATGCCGTCGCAGCCGAACGAACCCTAAAGCCGTGGCTGCTCTTTGCGGCGTTAGTTTTGTTTACCGCTGATCTCATTGTATCTCTGATCTTGCGCGGATTACTCTCAATGCCACAGGCCGGTCGTGTTGGCGCCACAGCTGCCCTCGGACTGCTAATCATCACAACATCGTCTTACCCGGCATTGGCAGCGGACGAAGAGGTTGATCCGGCAACGATCGATGCTGTCCTAGAAACGCGGCTCGCCTACGTCCGTACAGGCCGCACAAATATCGATCAATTATCAGCTCAGGGTTTGGGCGCATTAACCGGCGTTCTTGCAGCACGTACATCGGCGGAAATGGCGGCGCCAGCGGAAGTTGACCCAGAAACGGACGAACTCTTCCCCTACCCGATTGTCTATTGGCGCATTGCCCCTGACCAAGAACCACCTTCAGAACAAGCTACCGCGCGCATCAATGACTACCTCGGACGAGGCGGAACAATCGTATTCGACGCTCCAAATCAAATCGGCGCCAACGAGGGCGACGAAGGAGAACAAATAGGCCAGGCACTCAACAATGTTCTGATGCATCTCAATGTGTCCCAACTAATGCAAGTGCCTGAAAACCACGTTTTAAGGCGGAGCTTCTATCTTCTGCCTGATCTGCCGGGTCGCTACACCGGTGCGCCCGTTTATGTGGAACGGGGGTCCGTGAGCAACGATGGTGTGTCGTCGATCATCATCGGAAGTCACGATTGGGCCGCCGCTTGGGCGCGGGACAGCCGCGGCTTACCGATCTATCCCGCCGTTCCGGGTGGTGAGCGACAGCGCGAATGGTCGTACCGCTTTGGCGTTAACCTCGTGATGTATGCGCTGACAGGGAGCTACAAAGCCGATCAAGTTCACTTGCCCGCCATTATGCAACGGCTGACCCAATGACGGGGATCACCTTTTCTAGTCTGGTCCCAATGCCAATCCTGCTTTCAGTATTAGGGTTTGGCATTATGCTTGCGGGCTACGCTCTCATGCGTCGCTCACGGGCGGCAGGACTACGCATCATTGCGTTAGTTGTATTAGCTGCTGCCGTTCTAGATCCGCGCGCGGCCATAGAAAACCGCACGCCTTTGACGGATGTCGCCGTCGTCGTCATAGACGAAAGTCTTTCGCAACAGCTGGATGACCGCCCAGCCCGCACAACCGAAACCATCGCTGGGCTACGAGAGGCGCTCGAAAAACTCAAAGCAACAGAAGTAAGAACGGTCCGCCTAACACCAGACACTGCCGGAGGAAGATCTGACGGCACCCGGTTGTTTGAAACCGTCTCAAAAGCAACGTCTGACATTCCAAGCAGTCGCCTCGCTGGCGTCGTCTTGATTACGGACGGCATCATCCACGATATCCCCATTATTCCCGAACAGTTGGGGATAGACGCACCTGTACATGTGCTGCTCACAGGGCGACGCGATGAACAAGACCGCCGGATCGTCGTGGTTGAAGCTCCAGAGTTCGGCCTTGTTGAAAAAACCATTGCTCTTCGCCTGCGTGCAGAAGACTTCAGCCTGCCGTCGGGTGCGCCAGTTTCTGCGAGTCTGCGCACCGATGGCGGAGCGGTGCAGCAGTTTACCATGCGCGTCGACGAGACGTTGGAGATTGTCGCAACTCTCGACCACCCAGGAACCAATGTCTTTGAATTGGAACTCGCCCCGGCAGTCGGCGAAATTTCGCCGCGCAATAACCGCACTCTCGTAAGCGTCAACGCGATCCGAGACCGTCTGCGCGTTTTGCTTATTTCTGGACAGCCTCATGTGGGCGAACGCACGTGGCGCAACTTGCTAAAGTCAGACCCCAACGTTGATCTGGTTCACTTTACGATCCTGCGCCCCTTATCAAAGGATGACGGCACACCGCTGAACGAGTTGGCTCTGATCTCTTTTCCTATTCGCGAACTGTTTGAAGACCAACTCTATGATTTTGACCTGGTGATTTTTGACCGCTATAGCCGACGTGGATTGGTACCGTTCCAGTTCATGATGAACATTGCCAGCTACGTCCTCGACGGCGGAGCGGTGATGCTGTCAGTCGGCCCTGAATATGCGGACTCGTTTTCTTTGTTCGACAGCCCGTTGCAAAACGTCCTGCCCGCCGCGCCAACAGGACTGGTGTATGACCGGCCGTTCTTGCCACGCATCAGCGATACGGGAGCACGTCATCCCGTTACCGCATCTCTGTCATCGCCAGGACAAGCGAACCCAACGTGGGGTCGCTGGTTACGACAGGTCGAAGTGCTGGGATCTTCAGGACAAGAACTCATGAGTGGGGCCGATGAACGACCCCTGCTGATGCTCGACCGGGTCGGTAAAGGTCGCGTGTCTTTGCTGCTCAGCGACACCATGTGGCTTTGGAGTAAGGGCTTCGACGGCGGAGGTCCGCAAGCTGAAATGTTGCGTCGCCTCGCCCACTGGCTGATGAAAGAACCAGAGCTTGAAGAGGAAGCTTTAACCGCGACCGTCGAAGATGGCGCGATCAACGTGACGCGCACTAGCTTAGATGATCAAGTGCGAACCGTAACCGTGACCGCGCCTGACGGGTCAATCCAAACGGCTCAGCCTGAATACACCGAAGGTGGACGCTTCGTCGCAACCGTTCCAGCAGGCGACGAGGGGTTGTATCGAATCAACGATGGTGTGTTGTCGACTGTGGTTGCAGTCGGCGCGGCCAACCCCCTCGAGAATCAAGATGTCATCTCAACGGAAACACGCCTCAAACCAATTGCAGACGCGACCGGCGGTGGCCTTTTCTGGGTCGCGGACAGAGGCGTGCCAACTGTGCGTCGGGTATCGCCGGGGCGGGTCGCCCATGGCCAGTCGTGGATCGGCCTAAAGGCTAACGATCAATATGTTGTGGACGGCATTCGGGAAATCGCCCTCATTCCGGCCTGGCTGGCGTTGCTGGTCTTGCTATCCCTGCCTCTTATGACCTGGTGGCGCGAAGGCAGATAAGCGCTAAACTGCCCGTATGAAAACTAGAAATCTTGGAAACTCAGGCCTCTCGGTATCTGCTGTCGGGCTTGGCTGTATGGGTATGTCGGTGTTCTACGGAGCCAGTGATGACGCGGCATCGATCAAAACGATCCACCATGCCATCGACCTCGGTGTCACTTTCTTCGATACGGCAGAGCTATATGGCAACGGCCACAACGAGGAGTTGCTCGGCAAGGCCGTCAAGGATCGGCGCGACGCCGTCATTCTCGCAACAAAATTTGGCCTGCGTCTGAAAGATGAGGGTGGCGTGACACCCGCCAATGGCAACCCGGACTACGTAAAGGCAGCCTGCGACGAGAGTCTGAAACGCCTCGGCGTGGATCTTATCGACTTGTACTATGCGCACCGCGTTGACCCGACGGTACCTGTTGAAGAGATGGTAGGCGCGATGGCCGAATTAGTTCAGGCGGGCAAAGTCAGACACCTTGGCCTTAGTGAGGCTGGCGCGGGCAGCATAAGAAAAGCCCATGCTGTGCATCCCATCGCAGCGGTGCAGACTGAGTACTCGCTGTGGAGCCGCGAAGTGGAAACAGACGTTTTACCAACGTGCCAGGAATTGGGTATTGGCTTCGTCCCTTATTCTCCGTTGAGTCGAGGGTTCCTCACCGGTGTGTTTGAGAAAGCAGGCGATGTGAAAACCGACGGTGACACCCGATCTTTCATGCCACGCTTCACGCCAGAGCATTTTGATTCCAACAAAGTACTGGTCGACAGACTAAGTGAAATTGCATCTGCCAAAGGATGCACTGTGGCGCAATTGGCGATTGCTTGGGTGATGGCGCAAGGCGACACAATTGTGCCCATCCCTGGTACGCGGAAAATTGAACGCTTGGAAGAAAATGTCAGCGCTGTTAACGTTTCTTTGTCGGGCGATGATCTTGCAGTGATTGAAATCACCAGTCCAGCCGATGCGGTATCGGGACTGCGCTATCCCGAAGCGGCGATGAGCACGGTCAACATCTAGGAATAGGTCATGGCAGACACCACTGCAAACAGCGAAGCAACCAAACTCAAAAGCGCATCAACGTTCTACCCTGTAGTGCGGCTCATCCACCGATGGGCAGGGCTCGCGGCCTTGGCGTGGCTGTCGGTGCTTGGCATCACCGGCTGGATTCTAGATCACCACGACTGGCGCTGGACTCATCAATGGAGCGTTCCCAGTTGGGTCACATCTGGGCGTATTGATCGGCTGGTGCCAGGCACGGTGATGCGCCATATCCAGGTTGATGAGAATGACGATCTGCGTTGGATCGGAGCATCCGAACGTGGCTTGTGGCGCACAGAAGATGGCGGAGCAACATGGTCGGATATTCCATTTCAAGGGGAACGCGGACATCCGCAGGTATTTCGCTTTGTCACACCCCAAGAGAGCAATCTCATATACCTGGCGACCGACGACGGCATTTGGAGCCTTGATCCGAATGGCAAGAGCGCTCAACCCTTTGCCCTCGACAACCACCTGATCAGCAGCCTGAGCGAGGGCAATACAGAGACGGAACTGGTTGGAGCCGAACACGAAGGCCGCATCTTCCGCTTCGAGATCGGACAACCCAACGACATCACCTGGATTGATGTGGATGACGTGGCGGTCACCGGTTTGCCCGACACGGTACCCCTCAACCGTTTTGTTCTGGATTTACACGTGGGCAAAGGCGCACTGACACAACCCTGGTCCATACTAATCAACGACTATGGCGGCATCGCCATGGGAATCCTTGGCTTCACTGGCTTTCTGTTTTGGTGGTTGCCGCGCAAGTGGCGAACTGAAAAACCTGGCGGGCAACTAAAGAAGCGGCAGCAGATATTGCGCTGGCTCTATCGCAGTCATGGACCGGTAATCGGTATCGTCGCAATTGTGCCCATCCTTTATCTCAGCATCACCGGTGTCATGGTTGATCACATCTTCACACTGATCGATATCGGCAAGACGGTCCGGCTCGCAAGAGAAAGCTTGCCGCCAATCTATCAATACAAATCCCTCGAGGGCGAAGTCAGGTATGTGGTCGCCTATCCTGGTGAGCCTGAACGCCTATCTATCTCCACGCGGTTTGGCGTATTGACTTCAAACAATAGTGGACACAGCTGGACGGTTGATCAAACGTTGCCAGAAACCGGTGGCACAGATGCCGGGTTAGTGAATCTCTTGCGCGAAGGTGAATACCTGTTCGTTGGCATCGGCACGAAAGGTAATGCGTATCGCAAAATCAGCGATCCCAACTGGACGTTTGTTGAAATGCCGGCGGATCATTTGGCAATGACCGATGCCACACGCAGTGGCGAGACTTGGTATCTAAAAAACTCCCGAATGATATCAAGAGGCACGCTCGAAAATGGCTTCGAGCCGTCGGGCGTCGCCTACCCGCCGATTGAAGGGACAACCTTCTTTCTCTTCCTCGCCGATATTCACACCGGCAACATCATCCACGGTGAGTTCGTGTGGGTGAATGACTTGGTCGCGATCATGGCGATCATTTTAGCACTCACCGGACCGATTGCCTGGTGGAAACGCAAGTGGGTGTGAGCAAACAAAAAAAGATTTGGCTGATTTTGAGAGGAACGGGCCCATGCACCAGGGGCTATCCGCAAAACTTGGGTGCTGAATCAAATGCCTAACCATCGAGTCAAACGAGTTCGGGTGAGCCATCAGCCATAGGGCATTGGCGCAGCAGGAAATTATGGGTGGCTAGAGTCGTTTTAAGACGGGTTCGCAAGGCCTTCCAAAATGGGACAGTCTGGCCGGCCATCCCCATGACAATTGTTGACCAGGTGATGCAGTGTTGACCGCAAATCTTGCAACTCGCGGATTTTCTCATCGATCTCTGTCAGGTGCTTCTGGGCAATCGCTTTGACGTCTGCCGACTGCCTGTCTTTGTCCTCATACAACGACAGCAGCTGTGAACACTCTTCGACAGAAAACCCCAAGCCCCGGCTATGACGAACAAACCTGAGTTTATGCACGTCCGTATCCGAGTAATCGCGATAGCCGTTCTCGGCCCGGGCTGGCGGCGCAATTAACCCTGTGTCTTCATAGTAGCGAATGGTTTTGGCCGGCAGACCCGACTGTTTAGACGCTTCACCAATATTCATCACCGCCCTCCTTGGGATAGTGGTCCCTGAGAGCCATATAAGCTTCCAGTTGCTGGAAGAGCAAGGGGTGGTAGGTTGGCCGCCATACAAGAAGGGCACTCAGGAGAGACTAAATGAGACGAATAGCAACTGGACTGTTGACGACGCTGGTTGGGGTAGGCGTCATCTTCGGCACCCACGCCCAATCGCCGCTACCGCAGAGAACAATGCAATGGCAGGCTTTGGCGGAGCGAATTGTTGAGCAGTTGCAGCTAGAGCCGGGTGAGAAAGTTTTGTCCGTTGCCCAGCCAGGCATGTTTGAAGAGTTCGCTCCTCACTTTCGCTACGCCGTCATTGAGGCCGGCGGGGTCGACATGGGTGTGATTGATGTCCTTGACCCACCCTACCCCGACAACTGGGACCAAGGCGTAATCCGCGACGGCTTTTCGAAGTCCCGCGATGCCTATGTGGAAATGCTGGAAGATATTGATGCGGCAGTCATGATGCCCGGCGCCAATCCAATGTTGCCAGCTTACAAAGCGCTGCAAATTCTGTTGCAAGAGAAAGCAGGGCCCCGACGCACCATTCACTTTCATTGGACTGACCCCTATAGCCCGTCGGGGAATGTAACGGGACTGACCGGTGTCAACGTACTTCCGGGGTTCGCTCCACCACCGATGCAGGTAATTGATGCGGTGTATCAAAAAGCCGTTCTTGAAACGGACTTAACCGCACTTGATAAACACCAAGATCGATTCATTGCCGCCATGCGCGACGCCGAAATCCGTGTGACCACCCCCGCAGGAACTGATATCCGGTTCCGCGCCGAAGGCCGAGACATCATTCAGCAGAATGGAGACGCCTCAGCCAAGCGCATGCGCAAGGGCGCACCCTTTCTCGACCGGGAAGTGGAAATACCGGGCGGTGTGATTCGCGTTGCCCCCCTTGAATCGACTGTGCAGGGCCAAGTTGTTTATCCTCACTCCGCCTGGAATGAACACAGCGTAACCAATGCAACCATCACCTATACCAATGGCAAAATCACCAGCGCGACCGCCGATGTTGGTGAGGAACACGTGCGCGCTGAACTGAACGCTGCCCCGGATAGCGCCAAATATTTCCGCGAGTTTGGCCTCGGCTTTAATCCACTTCTCAGCCCAGACGTCACCCCCGGATGGATTGCCTATTACGGTTATGGCGAAGGCGTGGTGCGACTTGGTATTGGCAACAATGGTGAATTGGGTGGAGACGTATCAGGCCGCTTCTTCCGCTGGCGGGACCTGTTAATCGACTGCACTGTCACTATTGATGGCGAAGTCTGGCTTAAAGATGGAAAGTTCGTTCAGTAGGACTTGGAAAAAATGGGTTGGTTGATTGCCTACGTAAGCCTTGCGCTGGTCGTTTCGTTTCTGTGTTCAATTAGTGAAGCGGTCCTACTCAGCATTCGCCGGTCCTATGTACAAACCCTGAAGACTGAGAGACCAAGAACGGCAGAGCTCTTGTCAGGTCTTCTTGAAAATCTCGACCGGCCTTTAGCCGCAATTTTAAGCCTCAACACAATTGCTCATACGGTGGGGGCCGCCGGTGCGGGTGCGCAAGCGGCAATCGTGTTTGGCGACACGATTGTCGGCGTGTTCTCAGCCATCCTGACCCTTTTGGTCCTTGTGCTGTCAGAAATCATTCCCAAAACTCTGGGCGCAACGCACTGGCGCGCTTTGGCGCCAAGTGTCGGTCGCACCCTAGTGCTGCTTATCACCGTACTGAAACCGTTTGTCTGGTTATCCGAGATGATCACCAAGGCCATTACAGAAGGTAAAGCCAGCATTGCCTTCACGCGAGAAGAGTTCGCCGCAATGGTCGATATCGGGTCCAAGCAAGGTCAACTGGAAGCGCGGGAAACACGAGTTTTTAAAAACATCATGAAACTCGATCGATTACAGGTGCGCGATATCATGACGCCGCGGGCTGTGGTCTTTGCCGTCGCCGACCGGGAAACGGTGGCAGAGTTTGCCGCTAACCATGCCAATCAACCATTCTCTCGCGTTCCCGTGTATGCAAACACCTCGGACGAGGTGCAAGGATTTGTTATCAAGAGTGAGGTGCTCATGCGCTTCGCGCAGGACGGAGGCGACACACCTCTGAGCGATATAAAACGGCCGTTGCCGACTGTTCCGGAAACACTTTCGCTGTCCACTCTGTTTGAAACCCTGATCGAGAATAGGGATCACATTGCCTTAGTTGTGAACGAATACGGCACCGTCGAAGGTCTAGTGACATTAGAAGACGTCATAGAGACTGTACTCGGACTGGAAATCGTCGACGAGCATGACACCGTCGAAGACATGAGAGCATTGGCACGCAAGCAGTGGGATAAACGCGCTCAAGCTCTAGGGATCGACCCGAGTACCTTGCGGAGAACCGAAACCTGATTTGACTCGCGTCCACTTTGACTGACACTCTTGGTCGTACCCGGAATAAACGGAGAACACCGATGTTCAGATTCGCCCTCTTGTCAGCTGCACTTATGGTTTGTGCAACGTCATCCATCGCCGCGGATGTCGATGACCTTAAGCGTGACGCCTGGTCATGGCTGGACACCCAAACTCAGGTGCTGGAAGTGGCCAATCAAAACATTTGGTCTTATGCCGAGATTGGCTTGGCCGAGAACAAATCTTCCAAAGAGTTACAGGACTTGCTGATCAACAATGGGTTTTCAGTTGAATCCGGTGTCGCCGGAATGCCAACCGCGTTCGTTGCCACCTATGGGGACAGCGGGCCGGTGATCGGCATCTTGGCCGAGTTTGATGCTTTGCCGGGGGTCTCTCAAGCAGCGACCCCGGAGCCGACACTCGGCCCCAACCCTGAAGCGGGTCATGCCTGCGGTCATTCGGTATTTGGTGTCGGCTCCGTTGGAGCGGCCATGGCGATTAAAGAGTTGATTGTGTCCAATACCTTTGACGGCACGATCAAACTCTATGGCACACCGGCGGAAGAAACCGGCATCGGAAAGGTGTACATGCTGAGAGCTGGCTACTTCAAAGACGATGACGTCATTCTGAATTGGCACCCGAGTGACCGCAATCGTGCGTCGTATGGAAACACCAAGGCGATCGCCAATGTGAAATTTAGATTTCGTGGCTCAGCAGCCCATGCCTCGGCCATGCCTTGGTCAGGCCGGTCTGCTCTAGACGGTGTTGAGTTGATGAGCGCCGGAGTCAATTACATGCGCGAGCATGTTAAGCCCGATGCGCGCATTCACTACGTCATCACAAAGGGCGGCGGACAGCCAAACGTGGTGCCGCCGGAAGCCGAGGTTTGGTACTACATCCGCGCCGACACTTTTGAGGACGTCACCAGCTATTTCGGATGGATCAACGAGATTGCCGAGGCAGCGGCCAAAATGAGTCGCACCGAATTGGAAGCCGTCGAGATTCAATCTGAAATGCACGAAATGATTACGGTGCGCGCGTTATCAGAGCAAATCCAAAAAAACTTGTCGGCCATCGGCGCACCGAAATGGGAAGAACAAGAACTGGCGTTCGCCCGGACCACCCAACTGGAATTCCAAGACCCCTTTGGCCGTGCCATTGGCAGCGACGACACGCCCTCCCTCGCCACACACATCCAACCTCTGTCGGACGAACCCACACCCGCGCGAGCCTCAACAGATGTCGGTGACATTTCGTGGTTTGTACCTATCGGTGGTTTGGGCGTCGCATCGTACGGTTACGACTTACCGATCCATTCCTGGCCGGTGGTCGCGGCCACCGGAACAACCATCGGCACAAAGGCTTTGATCACAGCGGCAAAAACCATGACGGCGACGGCCATCGACCTTTATACCGATCCTGTGTTGATGGAACGGGTCAAAGCAGACTGGCGCAAGAGCCGTGGTGATGCACCGTTCAAAACACTGATTCCCGAAGGACAAATGGCACCTGTCGCAGTGCGATAGGTATAGGGGAGCGGGTTAAACCGCCCGCTCAAAGTCAATCGGTAGCGCCGTTGTATACTTGATCTCTTCCATAGCGAAGGACGAGGACACATCGTGGAGCGGGATCTTTTTAATGAAGTTCTTGTAAAAGCGGTCGTAGGCATCAGTGTCCCGGACAACCACACGTAATAAGTAATCAATGTCGCCAGCCATGCGATAAACCTCTACCACCTCCGGCATTTCTGTCACTGCGCGGGCGAATTTGGTCAGCCAAACTTCGTCATGCTGCTTAGTGCGGAGTTGAACGAAAACCGTGAGACCGAGGTTTAACTTTTTGCCGCTGAGCAAAGCGACCCGCCCTTTAATGACTCCGGCAGCTTCCATTTTTTGAATCCGCTTCCAGCAGGGGGTCTGCGATAGACCAACCTTGGTGGCGATGTCGGCGATAGACATTGAAGCGTCAGCCTGCAGATGAGCCAGAATTTTGCGGTCGATGGGGTCCATAGCGATGTCCTTGTAGGATCTGGCTCAGAATTTATTTCCGGCCAAAGAGTAAAAATGCTGCCCGGAGGCAAGTTGTGATGTTCTTAGAAGAATATTTTCCTTATTTGAATTCAATAATTAGTGAAATAGAGAATTTTTTTCTATTTTTTTCCATAGTCGCCAATAGGCGGGTTGCTTTAGCCGGTCGCCAACCGTATGTCAGCGGTCCGACAGCCAGTAATTTGCCTTAGAGTCCAGACACTTAGCCAGGAATGTCATGTCCAGCATTGTTGACACCCTTCGCTCCATCCAAAAGCGGGACCCGGCCGCGCGGTCTCTGCTGCAAATTGCGCTGCTCTATCCTGGGGTGCGAGCGCTGATCTTTCATCGTGCCGCCAATTTTTTGTGGCGCCATGGACTTTATTTCCCAGGCCGATTGACGTCTGAGATCGGGCGGCTGCTCAGCGGTATCGAAATTCATCCCGCCGCAACCATCGGTGCCCGGTTGTTCATTGACCACGGACATGGGGTGGTGATCGGTGAGACAGCTCGGATTGGCGATGATGTCACCCTGTATCACGGGGTGACCCTCGGCGGTCTTTCCCCCCATGATGGGGTCCGAGGGTGCCGCCATCCAACGATACAAGATCGCGCTGTCGTCGGCGCCGGCGCCCAAGTACTTGGCCCGATTACGGTGCATGAATGTGCACGCATTGGAGCCAATGCTGTCGTGACTAAAGACGTCCCGCGCGGCGCTATGGCCGTGGGCATTCCCGCTCGGGTCATTGCCTCACCAGACAAAACCAGTGCAGACGCTTTCGAGCCATATGGCGTTACCCGCGGTGACCTACCCGATCCGACGGCAAAAGTAATCGAAAGCTTAATGGCTGAAATTGAAACCTTACGCACCCGCATCTCGGACTTTGAGTCTGAGGCAGACCAAACTGGATCAACCCCGGTGACGCGGCCAGACGACGGCACCAGCGCCACCCAAAGCTCTGATATTCAGTAATTCTGCGCACCCAAGCACAGCAACCGATTGCCCTTGCACCTTTGTCCCTGAACGCCCAAGTCCTGACGGTCAGACTCGCCTGAGGTGTCATGGATTTTCTAGCCGAAACAGTCATTTTTCTCGCCGCTGCTGTCGTTGCGGTGCCGCTGTCACGACGTCTCAGCCTGGGGGCGATACTTGGCTACCTAGCTGCCGGCGTCATTATGGGTCCGTATGCTCTAGGCCTCATTCGAGACGCTGAGGAAGTGTTGCACTTCGCTGAATTCGGCGTGGTTCTCTTGCTGTTCATTATCGGCCTTGAATTGCAACCGAGCCGACTATGGGTGACGCGCAATGCCGTCTTCGGACTAGGTGGCGCCCAAGTCGTAGTGACCGCCACCGTAATTGGCGGAGTTGCCTATGTCGCCGGTGCCGAATTTGGACCGGCGGTGGTAATCGGTCTTGGTTTGGCGCTGTCGTCGACGGCGTTTGTCCTGCAACTCCTCGCTGAGAAAGGACAACTGCCGACGCACCATGGACGTGCCGCCTTCGCAATCTTGTTATTCCAGGATGTCGCCGTGATCCCGATCTTGGCGGTGATTCCAATTTTGGGTGTACAAAACGCCGCGTCGGCGGGAACGCCTGTGTGGCTAGCCATCGCTCAGGTTGCCGTTGTATTGACTTAGACGGCCGGGTAACGGGCGTACCGACGTGCCGACCAAACTCCCAGAATCAAAACGAAGATCGCGAGACCGGTTGCAGGACTGAGGGTGGAGCGCAGAACGCTCGACGTCGCCAAAGACCGATAGTTATAGGCCGGAATTTCATCGAACTCCGCAGCCGACATACGACTGCCCTTAACAATACGGCCGGTGAAAAACCCGCGCCAGTTTTCATGGAAGGTCAGCACTTGATCGACGAAATCAGTGAACCGCTCCGTGCCCGTACCTGAGACAGCGTTGAGCGCATTCTGCGCCATGATCGCCGGCGAGACGTATTGCAAAAGGTCTACAACATCCTGTCGACGCTGAGCCTGCGCATCAAACTCTTCCATCAGCGGTTCAATTGCCCGCTCGACAGCTGAGTCTGTTGCCAGAACCTGAAGGAAAAACTGATCCGCATTGGCATCACCGCCAACCATTTCAGGGTGATCAAAGAAAAACGCCTCACGAGACTCAGCTGACTCTTGGTCTGCGATTTCTGTGGCTTCACGCATTTCGGTGGTCAATTCAACCCGAGACGGCGCCGGATACAGCGTTGTCGCCGCAACATTAACCAGCGCCGGTATAACCACCACAAACACCAACCAAAGGTTAGCCAGAATCACGCCATTGGTAACAGAAGGCTTGTTTAGTGAATTGACGAACAACGCCAAAGCGAACCAAAAGAAAGCGTAGAGCGACACAACCAAAAACCACAATCCAAACCGCACCCACATGGCGCCACTGCCCAGGTCGGGCTCGGTCAGTGCAACCGCTGCTAATCCGACAAGAAGCAATAACGTAAAGATAAGCAGCGCGCGCGCCGCGCCCTTGGCAATGATGAATGCGGTCTTAGATACGCCGTGAGCCAGCACCAAGCTCAGAACGCCACGCTCTTTCTCTTTGGACATCAAATCAAAGGTCAGAGCGACGATAAAGATCGGTAAGAGGAATACGATGACAAAGGCAACATCGAAACTGCCAGCCAGAACGTTAAGTGGGTTCTGAATCTCTGCCTCGTTTAGAAAAGTCAAAGCCGGATGTGCCGTCACTTTGTAATAGGTCGGCTGCACGTCCGTTTGACCGATAGACAACGCCGCCAATGGCGTCGGCGGCAATACGGTGTAATGACTCAAAACAGAAAGACCGAGTGCACCTGGACTGGCGACTGAGGGCGGGTCCCCTTCGGGGTTTGCTTCCCAGCGTGCCACGGCCGATTTTAGGGCAGCCTGGGTCTGCATCTCACTTTGGTTCAACCCCGCGCCCATCTCTGCCATCTGATTGGTGCGCGCTGAACCGTTGAGAGCAGCCAGGACAGTCAGCACCAGCAACAGGCCAAGAATGGCCCACCAGGTGCTGTTGTGTTTAAGAATCACCCATTCCTGGAAAAAGACGGACTTAAACCCGGTCATCTAAGTCTCTCCTAACCCAGCGTGACTTTGACTTTGCGCACGGCCAAGACGCCGGCAACAATAGACAAAGCCAACCACAGAAACATCACCATGAAACTCGGACCAAGACGAGTCAGCAAGGCGCCCAGCGATGCAGGTTGGTATTCGAACGGTTCGATTGACGCCCACAGAGCTGAGTCGGCGCGGTAGTCTGACTGCCCAGCCCCTGAGTTGAAGGTGATGTCTTGGTTCATACCTTCGATCAAATCTCGGCGATAACGTTCCGCTTGATTTGTAAATTCCAGATGCTGGTTGAGAGATGTGCCCGACAATTCCATAGACGCCAACTGGGTTGCCATGCGCGGAGAGCCGATGCTGAATGCCTGGTGGAGTCCGGTTTGTTGGTCAAAAATGGCGTAAAGCTCACCGTAGTATTTATCGAAGACTTCGTTACCTAACTTTTCCTGGAGATCAAATATTATTCCCTGGAAATTGATTGGCAGCTCTTCGACAGTCTCAACTTTGTATAACTCTAACGTTTGTTTCTGACGCTGCTGCACGACCGTATCGGGGCTGACGCCATCAATCCCCGACTGCATCGCCTCATCAATATTGGCCTGGAAAGAAACCGCAGTTGGCGTCGGATACAAAAGCCGAGATACATCAGACGCCGCACGGGGCAGAACGAAGCTGGACACCGCCCAAAACCCAACCATAACCACAAGCGCGGCTTGCGCGGATTTGACATTGGCCGACACCGCTAAGGTGAGGAACAAAAAAATCAGCGCATAAATGACGTACACGATAACCAATACAACGCCATGACCCAGATACCCAAGACCACCTGGGGAAACAACAAGGCCTATAAGGCCAAGCAGTAAGATGGGGCCTATGAATACACTCAAAGCTCCAGCTGCCCCCAGCGCCTTACCAAACAACAATTGAACCGGCGCCACTTGCATACTCAATACTTGGCGCAACGTTCCAGCTTCCCGTTCACCGGCAAATGATGGGAACGCCAATAGAATGACCAACAAAGGCAACAACATCTGCAAAGTGAAGGCCGCGGTTAGCTCACCAAACCGCGCAATAGCTGTCGCATCGCGAGCCGGCTCCCCTTCCGCATCATTTTGATTGTGAGCCTCGAGCCAGATTGACACTCCCGTATAACTGCCGACGCCTGTATCAAAGAACGATAAGGGTGTAACAGGCTTAAATGCGTAGATCCCGTAGTGAGCTGCAGCGTGAGGATTCTTCTCCCCCTGGGCTGCGAACTGCGCATTGACGACTTCTTGGGCCGACTCTCGCTCTGCCGAAATGTCTACAAAGCGCTGACCTGCCGATGCCAATGCAGCAACAAGCATGACCGCCAGAATGAGGGCCGACCATTTAATGCGACCGTCACGAATGATTTCCCGAAACTCTTTTCGGGCTACCGTCAGTATCATGTGTCGCTCCGTCTTATTTGATCGGCACCGTGGTACGGAAGATTTGCTTGTCGAAATCGTCAACAAACGCATCAATGCGGGCATCCCACTCACCCGGAATGATGAGTTGATCAAACATGAAGTGATACATGCCTGGGATCACCATTTCCCCGCGTCCGTCGATGCCTTCCAGACCAGCCGTTGGCAGCGCCCAAGAAATTGTCACATCGACCATTTCAACGGGGTTCCCCGCATCATCCCTAAAAGTGACCATTACCATGTTAGATGCTGTGGTTCCGGCGGGGTCGACACTAACTTCTGCCGTATACTTACCCTTGATCACGGAGGTCGTGAAACCGCCCCCCATGGCCATACCGCCACCACCTTCCATATCCATGGTCGCACGCGGCGGTGTGGCGAGCGTCAGTGATACGGCAGCCCCAATAATGAGAACCATCGCAGCGTATTCAAACTTAATGGAACGGCGCAGCTTGCCCGATGCAGCGGCATCGCTTTTTTCTAGTGCTGGCGTCAACACCATTTTGTTCATCGCCGCCAAACCGAGCAGCATTACAAAGATGGCAATCTTCGCGGTGAGCCGCAGGCCATAGTCTGTCGTCAGCATATTTTGCGGCCCCTCGACTTGGATCCACGTGATCACAGCACCGGAGAGGAATAAAGCACCAACAGTCCAGACAGCTCGCTCGGAGAACTGGGTCATCACAGCCCCAGCTTCAGTGACCTCTGCCACTTGCGCTGTCTTTGCCAAAGGATACAAAGCCGCAATCCAAAAAGCGGCGCAAAACAAATGCACGGCGACCATTGGCGCCATCAGCCAAACAGGTGCGGCTGTCGCAGCATGCCCTGTCACCAAGAAACTCGCCACGGCAATAGCTGCACCAGCAATCAGCAGCGGCGAAGACTTCCCTTCTGGCCCCTTGCCAAAAGCGATGAACAAGACAAGTAAACCGGGTATGCCAATAAGTGCGCTAGGCGCCAGCGTAGAGGCCATACTTTGCGACCACGCATCCATGGAGAATATCGCCGTCGGTCCGCCAAGCATCATCTCAGCACCGCCAAAACCAAGAGCTAATACATAAGTCACCGCAGCAACAGCGGCAGAAGTACGTCCCATTTTGTAGACTGATGGTTCCACAGCACCGGGCACAGACATACCGACGATGAACAATGCCGCACCAGCTGCCAACAACATGGCGCCGTATTGGATATATCGGTTGATAGCGACAGGAATGACCCATCCGCTGGTCTCACCGCCAGCAGATGCTACATCGCCCATGGAGGCAACCTCTTCGCCGACAGCAAAGACCACACTGCCGCCAACGGGATGAGTGTCTGCAGAGATCACACGGTATGTCGCGATATAAGTTCCGTTTGGCAGCTCATCATTGAGAGACATCAGGACATCGTTGCCATCGACGCGCCATTCACCAGGATTGCCAACTTCTTTTCCGGTTCGATCAAGCACCTTTATGAAAATGGGACCGACGTTCTCATTGAAATTAAAAATAATTTCCTTGGGTGACACATCGAGGCTCGCCTCTGCAGCGGGTGTTGATCCTAGCAACACGGCATGAGACCAGGCCGCTCCAACAAAACCGAGCGACAGAGTGATTGCGATCAGGGCGGTTGAAAGAGTGCGACTCATTATGTTTTCTCCAAGAGCACGAATGGATCCACAAAATTCAGAGATGAACTAAATAACAAAAATCAGAAGAGCGGAACAGCACCCACAGTGCCGTTCCGGCCGCCATTCAACAATCTATTTGGCTTCGGCCGTCTGCTCTGACGGAGTCATGCCGGTCAGTTGCATATCCTCAGCCGACCACTCCCATGGATACTGGGGCATGTCGGGTTTATAGAGCACGGTATAAGGCGCGACGTGCGCGGATGAGCCCATGAGCTCTTCGAATTTCTTAGCGAAATCGTGATCTTTAACATCGAGCGCTGTTTCCGGCAGGTCAGTGTACGGATCACGACCTTCGGGACAGATGTTAACCATCTGCCAGAACAGAACCTTGCCTGGCTCGTTGGGCAGCTTGGCGCGGAACTTGAATCCTTCCTGACGATTGTAAAGCATCGGTGACGATGGGTTTTTCCAGATGATGGTATCGACCGTGCGCGTAATGGGCCGGCCGCCATCGCCTGGCACCGGCGGATCGACTTCACGCATTTCTGTTTCAACTTCCCAATCTCGGGTGGTGAGAGGCGTGACCCGGTAAACCCCCTCAGGAATTTTCAGCCTGACTTCTGTGACATCCTCGGCTAGGCAGCCGTGGGCAACACGGGCTTCCAAATCAGCCATGTAACCGGCTGGGGCGCGAAGCGTGGTCATATAGTTATGTGCAGACGCAGTGGCTGCCGTCATCAGAGCAGCGGCTCCGAATGCGGCGGTTGTCAGTAGCGCTGATTTAAGCATTTTTCTCTCCCTTTAGATGACGCGAGTAGAATGCCGAACTAATAAAAAGGTTATTTGTGGGGCAACGATACCACTTCTATCTGTGGAACTGGAGTCATGAAACCTTGTAGGCGACAGTCCCTGGCGGGTTGTCAAACCAGCCGGGATCGCCCTCTCCGTCAAGAGTTTCTCTGATTTTTACGACCGTAAACATGCCGCCCATCTCCAAATTTCCGAAGGGGCCATCGCCCATCATCATCGGTAGAGTGTTTTCTGGCCCCATCATGTGGACTGAATGATCTTGATGCTCTCCCATACCGTTTTCACCCATGGCCATAAAGCCTGGGATCTTCGACATGATCCGCATCGCCACACCGCTTTGATCGACGCCCAAAGGATTGGGAATGTCGTGACCCATAGCGTTCATCGTGTGATGGGAGAAGTGGCAATGGAATGCCCAGTCGCCGGGTATGGCATCGAATTCAATGTCACGGGTTTGACCAACGCCAACAATTTCAGTGGTCTCTGGCCGCCACATCGCTTCGGGCCAACGGCCACCATCTGATCCCGTCACATGAAACTGATGGCCATGAAGGTGCATGGGGTGATTCCACATAGATAAATTACCAATACGGATACGAACGCGATCCCCTTCCTCGGCCACCGGATATTCGATTGCAGGGAACACCTTGCTGTTCATCGTCCACAGATCAAACTCAACCATCACACTGGGGTCGGGCCTATACGTGCCCGGATGTATCGCCCAGTTGTGCAGCATGATTGCATAATCACGATCAATCTTCTTTGGCTCTCCGTCTTTGGGATGAATGATGAACATACCCATCATACCAACGGCAAGCTGAACCATTTCGTCTGCATGGGGGTGGTACATATGCGTACCGTGCTGAATAAGAGTGAACTCGTAGGCAAAGGTTTCACCCGGCGGAATATGCGGCTGAGACAATCCACCAACACCATCCATTCCGCTGGGCAACAGCAAGCCATGCCAATGAATTGTTGTGTGCTCCGGCAAATTGTTGGTGACCAGGATACGTACCGTATCCCCCTCAACAGCTTCAATGGTCGGGCCCGGCGTGCTGCCATTGTAACCCCAGCACTTCGCCGTCATGCCCGGCGCGAATTCATGCTCGACCTCTTCGGCGATCAGGTGGAATTCCTTGACGCCCTCTTTCATGACATACGGCAACGTCGACCCGTTGAGCGTGCGAACAGGCGTGTAACCCGGTGCAGAGCGAGGCTGTGCAGGAGCTGTTTGGGCTTTAGCATCGGATTTTCCAAAGACGGCCGCACCTGCACCTGCAACGAGAGACGATAAAAGGGAACGACGGGCGCGGTTCATGACGCGGCTCCTGGTGTTGTTTCAAGGGGCATACCGCCTGTGGCGGCCCTAAGTTTCGCTCGCGCGACCCAATAGTCGGTCAGAGCTTCAAGATAGTCGCGATAGGTCTCGTTCGTATCTTGTTGGGTTTCGAGCAGATGAAACGGACTCTCAAGCATGTAATTGTATTCTGCGAGAGTCAGCTGGACGATGTCTTCGCGTAACGGCAACAAAGTATTGCGGAGATGGTCGGCCCGCGTGCGGGCCAATGCCATTGCATCAGAGAACATTATGACATCAGACCGTACTTCGCGCTCTTCCGCGAGCAAGCTATCTCGCATGCCGCGCACCATTAGAGCTGCTCCTGTGACGCGAGCTTGGCCTTGGTCAAAAATGGGCAACGGGAATTCTAAGGCCGGTCCGATAAGCCACGCACCGTCAGGCTCACGTTCCGCACTCACGGCAAGGTCCGCCTCTTCAAACAATCGGAAGCTCTCTTCCAAGTCCAACTCATTAAGCGCGGCCTGCAATTCAGAGCGATGCGCTGCCAGGTCATACCGCTGACGCACAGCTCGGTCTTCGAGGCCCTCCAAAAGAACTGCGTCTTTTGGCAGCGAAGCCAAACGGGACGGCATAGACCATGCACCGGATGGTGACACGCCGAGCAAGAGCGCGAGGTTAATGCGACTCTCCGTCATCTCAGCTTCGGCGTCATACAACGAAGCCTGCATTTCAGCGGCATGTGCGAGGTAATCAGCGTGCTCCAGGTCTGAAATATTCCCCGCGGTGTGAAAGGCCGTTGATAGGTCGGCCGAGTCTTGCTCGGTGATAGCCATTTCAATGGCAACGGCGTGCTCAGCCTTCGCACCCAGGTGAGTGTAGTAGGCCGCCTGGACCTCCCCTACAAAAGCCACCAAATGTGCTGCCAACTCAAGACGCACGGACTCGTATTCAGCAGCAGCTATTTTTTGACGAGCTGGGCGCATCAACAGATCGACAAAATTCTGCATCAGCCCCAATTCAAAATTGGTGCCCTCTTCCGTCGACGGCCTGACCATGATTTCAAAGACTGGGTTTTGCAGCAATCCGGCTTGCACCACGTCTGCCTGAGCAATGCCCAAATCTGCGTATCGCGCCTGCAGACCGCGGTTGCTCAGCAACGCGACTTGAACTGCAGCGTCCGCAGTCAGAGGCGCGTCAAGAATCTCAGCGATCCGTTGATCGACGGCAGCATCTTCGGGCCCACCAGTGCGCCAAGTCACTGGAACAGGTAGGCGACCATCGACAAGCACTCCCAAATCACGGAATGCTTCGTCAGGATCAGGCTTTGCGCAGGCTGAAAAAAGTAAACACGCCGCCACTGGAGGCAATAGAAGTTTTAGATAGTGTGTGGCCAAGGCCATTAGACGTCTCTCTACATACATCAAAACCATGCTGCCAATTTGACAGCCGAACGAATGAACACGGACAAGCCGTGCTAGTTCTAGAGTTTAGATGCGGAGACGCTGCGTCGTGAGGTAGAGACGAGAGCCCGGCGGATCGTGGGTCGTAACGAAACCCACCCTTGACGTTAGCAAGGTACGATGTGGTGACGCCGGGGCATAAGAGACCAGCAACACCTGCAACTCGATGCTCTTCAGCCTGTCCGTTGTCGCAGCAACAAAACTATCGAGGCTGGACTTTTCACAAAGGGCGGCGCAGGTCTCTTCCCAGGCGGATGTTGGCGCTGGCAACTGATGATCGACGCAGGGATCCGCAGTCGTGGCAACCCCGGCAGCCATCGTATGGGATTGGGCAAACACAGAAATCATCAGCGCCGCTGTCAGGGACAGGGCGGTCAGAACACTCACTGCAGATTTGGCGAATCCAAGGCTCATGATGGTCCAGGCGATGACGGTTCAGACGATATATATTGGCCTTAGGACCCCAATAAGTCCAGAGCCACCTGACAACCCCCATAAAACATTGATTTCTGCAGCCACCCAGGCAATGTGCGGCCAAACAACCTTTCATGTACAAAGCGATTCAAAGGGGACGATAGATGACGACACTTATTATTGGTGGCACAGGTCGTGTTGGCGCACCGGCCGCCCAAGCTCTTGCGGCAACGGGCGAAGAGGTACGTGTTCTCAGCCGCTCTGCTGAAAAGTCTGCTGCGCTCCCCTCTGGTGTAACCGGTGTGGTGGGTGACTTGGAGGACGCGAGCACCCTAGGGACGGCCCTCGCGGGAGCCGACAAAATGTTACTGATCACCGCCAATGGAGAAACAGAAGCCTTGCGCGGTGCCAACGCGGTTCAAGCCGCTGTTGAGGCCGGTATCAAAAAGATTGTCTTTCTTTCGGTCAAACTCTCGGAAGAAGCAATGAAAGTGCCTCACTACGCGAGCAAGGTTGGTATCGAGAATGCTATTCGAGAATCGGGTGCAACCCATGTCATTCTTCGTCCCGACTTCTTTTACCAAAATGATTTGATGCTCGGCGGAGCCATCACCGGTGCTGGGGTTTACCCGATGCCAATTGGCAATGTTGGACAGAGCCGCATCGACACCCGCGACATTGCTGACGCGGCGGTGAAAGCTCTTTCGACGGACGAACTTGATGGCCAAGATATTTCCCTGTACGGACCGAAGGCCTGGACGGCCGACGAAATAGCCGCGCTATACGGCGAGAAACTTGGCAGAGACGTACGGTATGGTGGTGACGACCTCGACGCCTGGGCTGAAGGATCGAAAGCGTTTATACCACCGTGGCTCCTCACTGCGTTGAAGGCGGGCTTCGCCAAGATGCAGAAGATGGGAAGCGTCGCGTCTGATGCAGATGTCGCAACCAGTGAGGCCGCTGTCGGTCATGCACTTCGCACATTCGAAGATTTCGCCGACGAAGCCATAGCAGCCTGGAAAAAGTAGCTCAGCGATGACCAACCCCTCTTCTTATGCCCCAGCCGCCGACCGGTCGTTAAAAGGAAAAACCCTATTCATTACCGGCGGCAGTCGAGGCATTGGGCTGGCCATTGCAAAACGCGCTGCCGCGGATGGCGCCAATGTGGCTATTGCCGCCAAAACAGTAAAACCGCATCCAAAATTGCCCGGCACCATTCATACTGCTGCAGAGGAAATAGAAGAGGCAGGTGGAAAATCGCTCGCCATTCAAATGGATCTGCGCAACGACACCGAAGTAGCAGAGGCCATTGCAAAAACAGTTGAGACCTTTGATGGCATCGACATTCTGATTAACAACGCCAGTGCTGTAGCCCTAGGTGGCGTAAATGACGTGCCGATGCGACGCATTGACCTGATGCACCAAATTAATCTGCGCGGCACATTACTTGCGGCGCGAACTTGCTTACCTCACCTCAAAGAGGGAACCAATCCGCACATCCTAACTTTGTCACCGCCGCCAAGCTTGGACCCGAAGTGGTACAAGAGCACCCTGCCCTACACTTTGGCAAAAATGGGGATGAGCTTTGCAACCATCGGCCTCGCCGAAGACTTTCGTGAGCACGGCATAGCCGCCAATGCCTTATGGCCCAGGACAGCAATTGACACAGCGGCGATCCGCCATGAGTTGGGTGGCGACACAGTGATCAAACATTGCCGGACCGCGGAAATTGTCGCCGACTCTGCGCATGCCATCCTGACTCGCGATGCTAAAACCTGCACCGGCAACTTCTTCCTCGATGACGACGTCTTGGCTGAAGAAGGCGTGTCTGACTTGACGCCTTATGCAATTGAACCGGGGCAGCCTCTTATTCTGGATTTCTACTTGGAGTCTGGCCCCGGAGGAAAGATGGATGGGTATCTTCGGATGCCGATGTAACGGGACCTAAAATTCTATGGTCGACATTCAAATCATCCCGGAAAAAACCGCACTCATTACAATTTATTTTCAGAATTTGTTTGTCGAAGTACATGCCATTTCCGCCCCGGGCGGACTGGACGCCATGACCCGGACAAACACCCTCGCTGCCGCCTGTCGAAACCACGGCATTGCGGTCATGCATATCGCCCATCAACTGCGGTCAGATCATTTAAATCTGGGTGTACTAAGCGACGTTGTTCCAACCGTAGAGTCCAAGCGACTGCTGACCGGCGGCGAGACCACGTCTGAGCTTCACGCCGGACTTGATGTTAAAGAAAGCGACTGGATGGTTATTAAACCTCGACTCGGCGCCTTTACCGGCTCAGATGTCGAACTCACGTTGCGTGCCCGCGGGATCGATACCCTGATCTTGGCAGGCATTGCCACTGGCGTCTGTATCGACACCACCGCACGACAGGCCGCGTTGCTTAATTTCAAAGTGATTATGCTGTCCGACAGCACAGCGACGTCAGTTATCAATGGCTGTGCGGCGGAGGATTTGCAACGCATGACACTGGCAGTGTTTGTCAGCAATTTCGGACAAGTCGCGTCTGTTGATCAAATGATCTCGAAAATGGAGGCCGCTTCAATCGATTGATTATGGTTTACAAAGTCCGTGCCAACCTGGCCGCATCGGAAGTGGCCGCCCAGATTCCGCGTGGCGCGACGCAGTCACCAACCGCCAACGCGTTGTCAGGCACAATGTTAGCTGTCGTTCCCGTACTCATGATGATAGTGTCGAACGGACCAATCCTATCGCCCGTAGACAATGTGGCATGACTGCCAGCCACCTCCTTGACGGTACTTTCCGTCAAGACTGTAATGCCATCATCCTCACGAAGGCGGGCTGACACAGACTTGATTTCCCAAGTGAGCGTCAATGCCGCCTCTCCGAGGGATCGTTCCGGCGTTGTGGCTGTCACATGCGAAACGGCGGGATCGGCCGCGAGAGATTCCACCAAAGAAACTGCAGGCCACCCCCCTTCTTCATCAATAACAAGAACAGAGCCTTTGGCCTGAGTTTTGCCCGCCAGCACGTCGCGCCCAGAGGGCAGGCCATCCGTGCCTGGGATTCCGTCAAACAAATAGGGTCGGATACGCCAGAGCGCTGTATGACCAGGATCAGCACCAGTCGCCCAAACAACTGTATCCGCGTCCAAATCTTTTTCTGACGTGACCTTGTGACTCAGGTGAATGCGCACTTGCAGACGTTCAAGCTCCTCTTTCCACCACGCCAAGGCCGGCAGCATTTCCTCTCGGTGCGGCGCTGCTGCGGCCAGACGCATCTGCCCACCCAGTTCTGTATGCTGTTCATAAACGGAAACATGATGCCCTCTCATAGCCAAGACCCGCGCCGCCTCCAGCCCAGCAGGTCCACCCCCAATGACAGCAACAACTCGCGGTTGCTCGCTCCGCCCAGAGTCACCCAATTCCGCTTCGCGTCCCGCAACCGGATTGATGACGCAAGATCCCGGCAAGCCGCGGAACACAAATCCGACGCACGCCTGATTGCAGGACATGCAGGGCCGGATGCGATGAGCCTCGCCGTCTTCGATTTTCTTACCCCATTCGGAGTCGGCAATCCAAGTACGAGCCATAGCAACAAGATCAGCCGAGCCATCTGCAATAGCACTCTCCGCATCCTCTGGAGAGCGAACGCGTCCGGCGATCACGACCGGTACGGACAGGACATCCTTAAACGCTTTTCCTTCGTCGCGCAGTTGAACGCGTGGCTGAGCCATATGTGGAATGGATGAAGATTCAGGGGGCGCCCAACCGGACCCGATCATCACACTGACATAATCAACCAAGCCCGCTTCGGCAAAAGCCTTCATGCTCGCCGTCGACTCCTCTAGGCCGTAATCCATGGGCGAACCAGGTATGTCATGCCGTGCAGATGTTCGCACACCAACAGCAATGGCATCACCGACCTGCTCCCGGATGGATTCAAGAATTTGCCGTACAAAACGAATGCGGTTCTCAAAGGAACCGCCATAGGCATCCGTCCGTCGGTTGAGGACAGGCGACAAGAAAGAACCCAACAAATAATCGGTGGAGGTCTGCAGTTCGATGGCGTCTAGCCCCGCCTCTTTGCATCGGGCCGCAGCTTCCCCATAGGCGACAATCAGCTCGTTGATCTCACAGGCCGAGATTTGTTTGGGCACTTCGCCCGCAAGGTTAGGTACTGGTGACGGCGCCAAGGCATACCCACCGCGGATAAAACTATCCTTGTGGCCGCCATGCCACAGCGTAATAGCGAGACGTGAACCCGCTTCTCGAATGTCGTCTGCAGTTTTTCGCAGGCTTGGAATCACTTCATCATCATAAAGACGAATACCCAAACTGCGGCTCGACGTGCTGGCATGGACTGGTGCGGATTCACTCCCCACCATGGCCGCACCACCTTTGGCTCTCGCCATGAGATAGGCGTGGAAGCGATCGCTGATGCCGACTTGCCCGTCACCCAATGCCATACCATGACCACTCAATACCGCCCTGTGGCGCAACGTGATTGGCCCGAGCTTTATCGGTGACAGAAGATGTGGGAAGGATGAGTCAGCCATTAGATACGTCAGATGTTAAAGACACTTCGTCATCGTAGACATGATTCGGCAGCGGTAAACCCTCTAGATCTTCGTCGGATAACTGATCATGCAGGTTCACATCAACACTTTTAAGCACCTCTGCAAGTTGCCGTGTGTGTTGGGCCGCATGCCAAGCCGTGCGTTCAAGTAGATCAGGGACGGACTGAGGTCCATAGTACGTGCTTAGCTCATCTGGCAGTTGTGCGCCGCTATCTGTGCTGCGCCACCACGCCTGCATAGCGTCGCGAACGGTCTGACCATAGGACGCAACTTGGGCACCAGTGCACATAGAATCGGGAGGTCGCCTCTCAAACAAATCAAAAGCCAGTGTTTCACCTTTAGCGGCAACCAGAAACGCCTCAGCAATAACAAAGATATGGTAGCCAAGATCCAAATACGTGCGGTCGCGACCTGGAAGCTGGGTGCTTAGCACACCAGATGGAAGCTGCCGAACACAAGACTGTGCAACCGTCAACACACGGTCGATCCGCATCACAAAATCCTTTGGGGACAAGACCCCAACTATTCTCGCAACACCGACGAAATCAGCCAAGTCGCCCAGGTTTTGCGCGAAGACGCATTTATCGCCCTGGGAAACGACCGGCACGGACTTGGCACCCAGCGCCTGCAGCGCCGCCATGCCGTAGACGCCGTCCAACACATTGACGCTATCGAAGGAAATCCCATGTTCGGTTAGAAACTCTTTGGCCTTCAAACAACTAGAGCATCCTGGTTGCCAGAACACGCGAAAGGGCTGGCTCATTATAGACGCCGGCTGCTTCTACTCAGGGATGGCTGGGAACAAAGCGATGTCATAGTTCCCAGCGCCAACACGAAGCGGCAACTGCTTTGTCTGATAAACTTCAGAATTCCAGAATTTATGCGCCGCCGCCGCACAGGGCCACCGAATAACGAATGAATGGCGATTGTCCGGCCACTCCCCTTCAAGAACTTCGGGTTCAAACTCTAAGCGCGTTGCAACGGTAACAATCCGCCCGCCAAATTCTTCTAGATTACCAAGCTCAATAAATGACGCCCGGTATTCCTCATAGCGCTTAACATCGTGAACGATAGACAGAATGACCATATCAACGGGTTTGTCACAGACATCTTCGGCTTTGGCACCGAGCGACGGCAAAACCATCAAAGTTGCCGCGCCGAATACTGCAAGAAGTCTTTGGGGAGTCATGGTCTAACCTCGCTCTAGAACGGTTTAACTTTGCCAAGAAAGGCGACAATGGCGATCAAGGCGTACATGGTCAGCACGGCAACCAAAGTGTTGTTAATCGTCTTGGTGATGATGGCTTCTCTTTCCGGCGTCGACCCATGATCGGCTAATTCCATAAACGGTTTGATGAATGGCCGGAAGCAAATGTCGATGGCCATGGCGCAATAGAACACAAAGCCGAACAACAGGATTTTTACAGCAAACCACCCTTCTTGGAGCGGGCCATTGCCCAACAAAGACCATAGCCCAACACCGACATAGAAAGTGCCGAGCAGCCCTTCGAGCCAAAACTGCACGAGAGAAAGCTTTTCAGCCAGCGGTGTTCCTTCGTTCTTGCCGATGGCCATGACCAATGCGATCCACCCGATGCCGATGCCCCACCCAGCCACAAACAACCAAGTCTGCACATCGTACAGGCCGAGCGCCAAGGCGAGGTGCAGGCCGACGGGGAAAATGAGAGCAAAACAAATGCGGGGCAAAAAATCGATAATTAGGCCGAGCTTCATGATCGTCGCGCGTGTTTCAAAACTAAGCTCAGACTTCTTCGCATAGACAGCTGAGAGAAAAACCCCCACGTCAGCCCCAAGCCAAAATACGAATAGAAGGATATGGATATACCCCCACACCAAATAGCTTTCCATTATCCGTCTCTCCTTGCTTATGAGCGGTGATTAATGCACCACACAATTAAGCGTCAAAAAATTCCAAAACAGCATGCGATACCGCCTCATGACCAGACGGTAGATCTTTGACCGTATAGTCAGCCGTACCGGCAGCTACAGCCTTTTGCGTGCTCGGCGAGTCTGGCCCACCCAACATCAATGGACATTGCACCTTCGGCAAGCGTTCCGACATCGGATACCCAAAGTGAGCTTTATAGGCGTCTTGATAAATGTCGTAGCATTTAAACAAGTCCAGCGTTCGGCGATGGATCACTTCAGGTGCAATATCGGGATTTGGGTTTCTGGAAATATTTGCCGCCTTGCGCTCGTACCACGGATTAAATAGTTCCTGGTCGCGCACCATGTTCCAAGCAAACACCCAGTGAGCGCCGAAATCATCAAACGGAATGTCAGGCGTATATTTAGCTGACATTTCATCAAGCGCTTTGCCCTTCAGTTCCATCGTCATAATGTTTGGTACGGCGACATGCTTCACCAAGTCTGGGTGCTGAACAGCCAATTCCACAGCGACTGTTCCGCCACCCCATGTGCCAAACACATCCACATCGTCATAGCCAAGCGCATGAACCGCTTCCGCTAAGAACGAGGCTTGTTTCTCGACAGTCAACTCGCCCATTGGATTTTCTGATTCACCATTACCTGGCAGGTCGATGGCAAGCACCGGGCGCTTGCCAATCAGTGGCTCCATATAGCGGTCCATGGCGAAGCTCGACGCAGCTGACGCATGAATAAAGAGTATAGGACGACCTTCGCCGTCCGTGTTGCGGCGACAATACAAAGACCCTCCGCCGACTTGGACATACTCGCCCCAAAGCTTGCCCGGCACGGGTTCAGTTTTGACCACAGCAGGAGCTGGGTTGGGTGACGGATTATCTTTAAGCGCCTGCTTCAAAATGTCGATCGCATCGGGACCGGTATCAGGGCGATAAACCGTGACTGAATCAGATGGCGCCGGCATGCGGTCTAGGCCCTCATATAATACATCAGTCTTGGGGCTCATGATGACACAGTTAGCCTGCATCTCTTTCACAGACGCGGTGCCATCCTGTGTAAAAGCGGCGCGATAGGGTTTTACATAATCTGGACCCGAGCGCAGAAACTCGATGACAGCTCTCTGTAAATGCTCTGGCGCCGGCACGTCATACTCCATACGGGAGTTCCCATCCGTGCTGAACCACGGGAAAAAGATGAGCTGTTCGCGAAAACGCGCCCATGTCCAAGTCAAATGGGACCCACTCCAGTTAAGCTCAAGAGGTGCGAAATAGTTCTCGAGAATATCAGCAACGACATCCTCCGGCATGTTGACGTACCCGTTAACAATACCAACGGTTACTTTCTCGGGATGACGCCACGCCAATTCTAGAGAACACACCGCGCCGGTATGGAAACCGTAGACCGGGCACTTTTCAATGCCCAAGGCATCCATCAAGTCTGCAACATTTTGCGCAAAGTCCGTCATCGACGGGCTGTCGATTGGCAACGAGTCCGACAATCCATTGCTCGGCGTGTCGGGTGCAAACACTGTGTAGTCTTCGGCCAAGTCTTCAATCAGAGGAATGTATTCCTGAGAGGAGTTGGGAGATTGATGCAAAAGAATGATCGGGGAGCCCGACCCTGCGCGCCGATAATGAACCTGGCGTTCACCCCGAATGGTCGCCATATGACGGGTAATTGTCGCAGCCACGATGAGCCTCCCTTTTTTCTTGAAGCGCAGAGATTAGCCATTGGACCACCTCTGTGACCAGGGTATTTGTAAAACCACCCTTGGTTTCGCCAGACTTGTAACGGTACAGTGCCGTTTCCACCCCTCAACAGGAGCATCCCATGGACGGATCATCCCTTGAACGCCGGGTTTTGCAAGCAAAGCCAGCTACTCCAGAGGCCCTCGCGCCCTACGGGCAGGTTCTAGGAACCGGCACCAGTGCACCGGCAGGGGTTAGCGATTTCTATGAGGGTGCTGTTGCCGTCTCAAAGCCAGTGAATTTTATATCTGACGATGACACGGAATTGTCTTTGGCGACTCTTCAACCTCGTAAGTTTGAGATCAAATATTTAGAGCGCCACTTTAAGCACACCCAAACCTTTATCCCTCTTGGGGGCAAACCGTTTGTCGCAGTCTTTGGCGCACCAACTGACGGGGACATGCCAGACATCGACACCCTGGAAGCCTTCCGCTTTGACGGACAATCTGGGTTCACCATGCACATTGGAACTTGGCACGAATTTCCCTTTGCAATTGAGCCTGAGACTAATCTGGTTGTCATTCTTAGGAGCGAAACCACGCGTAATCTTGCGAGTGAAAATGTGAAGAATGATGAAGCCCACGGTCCAGACTTGGACAAAAAGAATCTGGTGCAACGAACGGGCACACTGTTCGAGATCACCATTTAGGCCGGGTTTCTACGGGTTTGACGGCCCATGCCTTCATTTGCGGACGCGCGGTTTGGGAAATATTCCCAAAAATAATGTGTATTTTGATCAAATAAATGTGGGAATTTTTCCCACAAGGGGCTAGGGTTCATTCGTGCCCGTCAGCGCATGGCCGGACTGGACCCACCCAGCGGTGGAAGAAAGTCCGGCCCCTTTGACCCAAGCTGACCTGGATTGATTTTCCGCGATGCCCCAATCGCGTTGCGGATACGGCCTCGGCGAGAGAAGGCAATTGTGGCCGCGGCCTCTTACCCGGCTATCAGCGCTTTTCCCCGAGGCCGTCTAATTTTTGCTTATACCTTCGCCAGAGCTTGCTCGATATCCGCAATAATATCATCCGCATGTTCGATACCGACGGACAAGCGAATGTAACCCGGGGTCACACCGGAAGCCGCCTGATCTTCGGCTGACAATTGAGAGTGTGTGGTACTGGCTGGATGAATTGCCAACGAGCGCGAATCACCGATATTGGCGACGTGATATAGCAACTCTAAAGAGTCGATAAATTTGCGACCCGCCTCAAGACCGCCTTTGAGTTCAAAGCCGACTAGCCCTCCATATTGCTTGCCTTCTAGATAGGCATCGGCCCTACGACGTGCTTCACCCTCCATGAATCCTGGATAAATCACCCGCGTGACATCGGCATGATCATTTAAGAAGCCGGCCACTTTGGCCGCATTCTCGCAATGACGGCGAATGCGGAGCGGCAAGGACTCGACACCTTGAATAAACTGAAACGCGTTCATCGGGCTCATCGCCGCGCCGACATCACGCAATAATGTTACACGAGCACGCAAGATGTAGGCGATAGGACCAAGTGGCTTGGCTGCTTCAGTCCACACCGCGCCGTGATAGCTCGGGTCCGGACGAGACAGCAGAGGAAAGCGCTCTTTGTGCGCTTCCCAATCGAAGGTGCCGCTATCAATTATTAGACCTCCAATGGACGTACCGTGACCGCCGATGTACTTGGTCGTCGAGTACATGACGATGGCAGCGCCATGTTCGATGGGGCGGCAGATCAAAGGTGCGGCCGTATTGTCAACGATGAGAGGTACACCAATGCTGCGACCGATATCTGCGACTTCCTTTATAGGAAAAACTTCTAGCTTCGGATTGGGCAGCGTCTCAGCGTAATAGCAGCGTGTCTTATCATCGGTCAGCTTGTGGAAGGACTCCGGATCAGCCGGATCGGCGAAACGCGCTTCGATCCCCATTTGTTTGAACGTATTGGCAAACAAATTCCACGTGCCGCCGTACAAGTCAGTGGAGGTGACAAAGTTGTCGCCAGCTTCGCATAAGTTCATGATCGCGAAAGTCGTCGCCGCCTGACCGGAAGCCACCGCCAATGCTGCCGCACCCCCTTCCATTGCCGTCAAGCGCTGTTCAAGCACGTCATTGGTTGGGTTCATGATGCGCGTGTAGATATTCCCCAACTCCGCCAACCCAAACAGATTGGCAGCGTGTTCGGTATCACGAAACTGATAGGACGTGGTTTGGTAGACCGGCACTGCAACGGCGCCGGTTGCCGGATCGGACCGAAAACCTGCATGCAGGGCGAGAGTATCGGGATGTAATTTACTGGCGTCCATATCAGCCTCCTAGATTGCTTTACTTGTGTTCTAACGTCGCACGATTGTTAGTTAACGCTTTGACGTCTGTTTTAGTCAGAAACTCTTTAGCGTCCGAATCATCCTTTAGATAAGCATCCAAGAAGGCCGTTGACGTGCCACGAATAATTGAAAGGCCTTCATAATCGGGAGCACCGCCCGCTGTCTCACGGCAAATCAGCCCGCCGTAATAGTGATCGCCCTCATCAAGAACGACGCCGTATTTGTCGCCGGGTGGGGTATCAAAATAGGCGGCCATCCGCCACGGCCAAGGATGCACCGGGCCCTGCCCGGTTGCGCCTAAGTCCTTTGTGCCACCCGAGGAATAGACCGGACCAACGTACCGCGTAAATGCACCGTCAACAATGTTGGGAAGTGGGCCCACGCCACTCAGCACCACCGCCACGTCATAACGGTCATCGCCAACGTCGACCGGCGCTTTGGTTGTCGCATCGGTAATTTCCAGACCGGTCATGGCCAGGGCAATTTGCCCGCCGAAAGAATGCCCGGCTGCGGCAATCCGCTCCCGATCAATCTTGCCCGCTAATCCCGGCGCTACATTCTCGATACTCTCGAGCGAATCAAGTATATAGGTCATATCCGCAATGCGTTCGCCGACCAGATCCTTACCCGCAAGGTCACGAAAACCAAAGCCGTTGGATTCAGAATCCATGTGCAAAGGCGCAATCGTTACGTAGCCATGGGATGTCCAATGATCCGTCACCGCCGCATACATATTTTTTGGGCAAAGCGCACCCTGAGAAAAGACCACCAGCGGGAATGGTCCCTCATCGGCCGGCCAGGTCACGCGCACGGATAGCGGAACGAGACGATCAGGTCGATCCAAGTTGACTGGATAGGTGACATTGACATCGTGGTCACCGCGCAATGACTTGTAGATATCTGTGACACCCGCAAGAGCGGGGGACGCCGCCACTACAGCAGCAAGTATGTATTGGAACATTGATTTTCCTTACGCGCGCGCAGAGTCTATTCGTCAGGGACGAGTATGATTTTACCAAAGTGATTGCGCTCGTGAATCATCTCATGAGCCCTAGCCACCTTTGACACCGGCAACACGGTATCAATGATGGGTTTTAACGTCCCATTGCTAAACAACGGGATCGCTTCACTGCAAAAACTCGGAATTGTTTCAGGCACATAACGCGCGGAGGAATCGATACTCATCGATAGCAATTGGATATTCCGCTCTCCGATATTAAGGCTGAACGTCACGTTACGGCCGCCGGTTGAACCATACATGGCAATGCGACCCTCATAAGCCATGGACTCAATCAAATCAGCCGCGGTTTCTTCGCCAATGGTCATGCACCCAACGTCCAGCCCTTTGCCGTCGGTTAGCTCCATGACGCGCTCACGCACGTTTTCTTTTTTGTAATTGATAACAGCGTCAGCGCCCCATTCTTTCGCGATCTCCAGTTTGGCATCCTGACTGGCCGTTCCAACCACCCAGCACCCCTTGGCTTTAGCGATCTGAAGTGCGGCCGATCCAACCGAGCTCGCGACTGCCTCGATCAGCACTTTTTGCCCCGGTTGTGCAGGAGCAACGATATGCAGCGCATGCCAAGCTGTCAGCCAGCCAACGCCAGCAGCGGCACCTTGTTCATAAGACCAACCGTCTGGCAGCGGAAAGGCATGATAAGCTTTGATTGTAATTTTGGTCGCATGAGCTCCACGGCCGCGGAAGAAAATCTTATCGCCGATGGCACAGTTGTCGACATCGGTTCCAATGGCGGAGACAACGCCCGCGCCTTCAAGACCGAGCACGAATGGTCTCTTCAGACCCGTATACGTCCCCGCCCGCATACGTGTTTCAGCAAAGTTGACCCCAGACGCATGAACATCGACAACCACTTCATCGGGACCCGGCTCTGGGTCAGGCATATCAGCCCACTGCATGACCTCGGGGCCACCAAATTCCTCAACCAACCATCCCTTCATTGCGTCGCTCCGTCTTGCTTTTCTAGTTAATATAATTGGGGCGGTTAGGACTAAGTCCGCATCCGCCGATCAACTTCTTCTACTTCTAATCCCGATGGCACTGGCTTTAGTCTGAGATACAACAGACCCGCTACTGCTAGAGGCACACCGACCACTACAGACAAGGTCATGTCCCAATCAAAAAAGGCGACACCATAGGTTACAACCAATGGTCCAAAGGCGATACCGAGATTGACGGCAAGGCTAGAGCAAACAGCAAGCCCCGTCGCCCTCAGGTGCGTTGGGAAAACTTCTGCGATATAGGCAAACTTAACAGCGGCAGTGCCATAGAAAAATGTCGTACTGATACAAAGAACGATAAGTGTGTCCCAGTATCCTGACGTAAACCACACCATACTGAGGAAAGAAGACGCTCCAAGCAGAGTCCATATTGTAACGGTCGTGCGACGGGTGAGAATAAATTCACCTGTGACAGCAGCGATGACGTAACCCACGACAGCCACGGCGTTGGCATAGCCCACTATGTAAGTCGCATCGCTTTGCGCAAGCCCCCGCGATTCATGAAGGTAGGTGGGTAGCCACAGCGATGCCGCACCATATGCGATGACAAATATGAACTGAGCGGTAAATAGTGTGACAGTGCGAACCCGTATCTCGGGCGCAAATAACGCTGCAACCTTGCCAACACTTGTTTGATTTGCCTGGGGGTCGCGCTCGACCTCAGCTTTGTGTCCAGCGAACCGCGACGTCTCTCGTAAGAATTTGTGAATCACCCAAATAAAAGGGATGGACAGAAGACCAACAAGAAACAACGGCCGCCAACCGAAGGCGTCCAACACAGGGGCAGCAAATAAGGCCGCAACAAATGCCCCTAATGGAAACGCCGTTTGCAAGAGTCCGGCCATAATGCCGCGATACCGAGCTGGCGCCTCTTCCGTCACAATAGCACCGGTCGTGGGATAGAGCGCGCCACCTGAGGCAATGGCAAAGGCACGCAGAATCGTCATAACAATGATGCCAAGGGAAAACGAAACACCGCCGACCACCAGTTGCGCGGCACCCTCGGGCACGATGGCATGAGCAGCGATAAACAAAGACGAAACAACTGTGATCAACATCAGCATGTGTTTACGGCCGAAGCGATCCGTCAACGTACCAATATAGACCTGAAGAATTGCCCCAGCTGAGTAAGACAACGCGACAACCCAGCCCATAGCTTGCAAGCTGACACTAAAGGTTTCTCGGATCGACGGCAGCGCGTAGGAGAACAACGCCAGATCCACCTGGCTGAACATGTAGGCCAGATGGCAGACAATAAAGGCTTGCAGCGGGTAACCGCGGATTTGAGTCCACATGGGGCAGGAAACACAATATTTAAGGGTGAGGAACCCTAGCCCAGGTATCGCAAGCTGTCGCCCCTAGAAACCATAGCCGACAAGGATTTTATTCAGTGGATGCAGTGATCTTCGATTGCGACGGAGTCTTAGTCGACAGCGAAATCCTTGCGCTGCGCTTTGGCATGCACGCCGCCAAGGCATTGGGTTTGTCTTACGACGAAGATGAGTACATCCATAGATTTATGGGAACGACGATGAAAGCCTATTTCAATCGGCTTGAAGCAGACCGCATCGCTGCAGTAGGCAAACCATTGCCTGATGGTTTTGCCGATACGTTACTTACCGACAGCAAAAAAGAAATGGATGCGGAGCTAGTGGCAATCGCAGGCACGCACGCTGCTGTCGCGTCCTTAGATCAATCATTAGCGGTTGCGTCTTCATCCGGGCTGGACCGCCTGCACTTCAAGCTCAAGAAAACTGGACTCTTGCAGTTCTTCGGCACGCACATCTATTCGGGAGAGGATGTAGAGAACGGCAAACCAGCGCCGGATCTCTATCTTCACACCGCTGAACGCTTGAATATAAAGACAACATCATGCGTGGCGATTGAAGACAGTGTGCACGGAGTTAAATCAGCCAAAACAGCTGGCATGACAGTCATCGGATTTACCGGAGGCGGGCATTGCCGCCCCGGTCACGGTAAATATCTTTCGGACGCCGGCGCGGATGTGGTGATAGGCCACATGGACGACCTTAAAGAAACGCTCGTCCTTCTTTCTTAAGCTACGACCCTGACACCTGATGCATATCGTTGTATTCCGCCCGGTAAGGAGCCAGACAACGGTACAACAGAAACGCAGAAATCGGTGCAGCCACACCAACCGCAATCGCAATCGAATACTTCACAGCAGCGTCATAACCGAATCCAACATCTGTGATTAGGGCGATGACCGTCGGTGCCAAGCCGATACCCGCCAAATTCACCAGAAACAGGAACATGGCAGAGACCATGGCGCGCAACCGGTTGGGGGTGATCAACTGAAGAGCAGCAGTTGCCGCACCCCAGGGGAAACTGGCAAAGAACGTCAGACCTGCAAAACCAACGAAGGCAATGGTTGGGTTTGGTGACAGCGGTGCCAATATACCGAAAGGAAGCGTCAACAGTACACCGGTGATGCCGGTCCGTATTTCTGCATCAACTTTGCCGTTTTTGCGCCAATACGCCGCCAGCATGCCGCCAGACGTTACCCCGAGGAGCCCAAAGACGACGACAATTAAGCCATACGCGCCGCCAACCTCACCAGGTGACATACCGAATTCGCGCATAAAGAATGTCGGGGTCCACGCGGCGGTACCCGTCCATATAAAGGCGTACAATGAAAATCCGAAGAAGTGATAAAAATACACACGCGGGCGGGTGGTTATGTACTTAAACGCTCTCTTGATATGGCTCCTGAGACTCACCTGACCGCTTTCGTCGGCGGTTTTGCCGAGACGCTTCGGCTCCCGCAGGGTCATGACCCACAAACCAACGAGGATGCCGGGCAAGCCGACATACATGAAGGTGACCTGCCACGGCTCAAGATGACCAACAATAGGAAGGTCAAGCGCAGGCGTGATTTCAATGACCGCGCCGCCGATAACAAGCGCCAAACCAGACCCGATGAAAAGACCTGCGTTGTAAAAGCTAAAAGCTCGGGACAACTTCTCAGGCCGGAAATAGTCAGGCACCAGCGAGTACACCGATGGTGACAGTGCAGCTTCACCAACCCCAACACCAACACGAGCGATAAACATCTGAATGAAAGAGTTGGCAAGACCACAGGCGGCGGTCGCGAAACTCCACAAATAAACGCCGATAGAAATAATCTTGATGCGGTTGCCTCGATCCGCCAACCAACCGATGGGCATGCCGAGGATGGTGTAGAACAACGCAAACGCAAACCCATGCAAAAGACTGATCTCGGTATCCGAGATGTCGAGCGATGCGCGAATGGGTTCCACCAAGAGTGTCAGAATAGTCCGGTCGATATAAGAAAAGGCATAGGCGATCACCAAGACCACCATCACGTACCACGCGTACTTTTCGTCTGGGTGCTCGTCGTCGGTCACCTGTCCTTGAACTTGATCACTCATACCATCACCCCCTAGTGGAGACGCATACTAGGGGGTTAAACAATACAAAATCCAGAGTGGTGATTAAGGCTTTTGCTAAAACAACATGTCCCAGGGGAAAACCATGTCCGCGTCCATGGCGGCCAAAACCTCCCCGATGGTGTTGTCGTCATCAATTATATTGACCACCAGCCCGGCGAGATCAGCTCGATTGATGATGCCAAACGCTTCGCGGCTTGCACTTAAGTAGGCGCGCCCGGTCGCAGGACCTGATTTAAGTCCACCTGGACGGATGATGGTGTAGTCCAAGCTGCTGGCCATCAGATGATCTTCGGCCTGTGTCTTGAGTGGAATAATATCTTTAAGAAAATTGCGCGCTGGCAACGGTGCCGCTTCGTAGCTATCGCCTGCACCAACCGTCGTCATGAGAATCACACGTCTTACACCAGCAGATTCCGCCGCGTCGAAAACGTTGCGGTTGCCAAGATAATCGGGCTTGGGGTCACAACTGAAACAGGCGATGGTTGTAACCACTGACGTATAATCCTTATCGACAAACGCCGCTTCTACCGAAGGCATGTCGAGCGCGTCACCAACAACAAGATTAACTCCCAGCGACTCAAGCTCGGCCGTATTTGACGACTCACGAACGAATGCCGTCACCCGGTCACCGCGACCAATAAGAATCTTGGCGGTTTCCAATCCCGAATTCCGCGTGGCACCGAAAATCAGAACATGGTGCCCCCCTTCAGGGGCCGTACTGGCTTGCGTTTCATAAACGGGGAATTGGTTAGGAATGAACGACCAGATTATAAGAGCGCCGAGCGCCGCAAGCACTGCGAGTCCGATGCGTTTCTTCGTCATATCTATTTTCCTTATCTTAGGACTGGCTTATCCGGGGTATTGCGCCACACCAGATAATGAATTGTTCTGGCCAATGTAAGCGCTTTGGACAACCTCGCCGGTTTCTACGCTGACCAGAACAACCTGACCGCTGAAGAAATTACCGACAATAATGTTTTTACCGTCAGCCGTCGAAGCGCAAGCAGCCCATCCGCTGGTGTCCATATCGTAGTACTTGATAATTTCACCGGTGTGCTGGTCCAGCGTGACCATGCCGTTACCCGTGCTGAGCAATAAAGATCCATCAACCATCGGCATCATGGTCAACACCATGAAAATTTCTTCGTGCTCGTCAAACACTTTGAGATCTGGCAATTGCTTACGGTTAGCCAAGTCGTACTGCATCACCCGGTTGCCAGTTTCAGAAATGTAAATCATGCGAGTGCCGTTATCGGCTAGCACGGTCGAGGTAGCACCGTGAATGCCGGCAACACCGCCATGGGTATCGGTCGGGAATTCTTCGAGCAACTCCGCATCAGAATTAAACTTGAAGACGTAGCCGTCGCCGATCACGTCACGCCCAGGCAACAGATTAAACCGTGTTGTGAGCGGTGGAACGCTGAGCTTCTTGCCGATCAAATGTTCGCCAAAAAACAAGCTGCCGTCATCGCCAAACGTCACACTGCTGAGGGTGCGATCCGAAAACTTACGCACCGGCTTTTGAACACCATCATCACCAATCTCGACAACAGCAGGTGTACCCTGCGCGAAGGCCCAAAGAGTTCCATCGGGTGCGAAAGCGAGCCCGCCTACTTTGTGTGTGGTGCCTTTGGTGTAGAGCGTGCCTTTGAGTTGGAGATCCTCGTCATATTGGAAAATTCGCCCCGTCCCCATGTGATCATCCGTGGGGTGATCCATGATCGTCGCAGCGACAAAGATGTCCCCATCTGCGAACGGCTTGAAATTTGATATCTGCTCTTGGGCCGTGACCGGCGAAGCCACCGCCATAACTGCTGCAGCGGCCAAAAGAGTGCGGCGATTGATCATGATCGTCTTCTTTCGATATGAGCGCCTAAAGCGCTTTATCCGTTTTGCGCCCCAGCGCGTAAGGCGCAGCGTATGGATGGTGGCTCTGAGGACGAGCCAAATTCCCACACATAGTTGTCCGGTGAACGTTCTTGCGGGTCGATAAACCCATTGGTGTTTGCATCACAGAAATAGTCGATCAGGTCAGCGACAGGCGGCTGTGCCGGAGACCAACCCGTTTGATTGCCCGACAACCGGGCTAGATCAGCTGCGTCTTTAGCCTGCGCAGCAGCAGACCAATAGCTCGCGACAACTTCTCCTTCGACAACGGCACCGGAGATTCCTCCGGTAGCGCCAGTGCTTGTCACCTGCCCGGCCGCAAAGCTACGCTTGACGATACCATTATTGCGCCCGACCAATCCGCCGACCGTATCGGCACCCGAGACAGAGCCCGTTGCATAGCTGTTGCGCACATCACCAAGGGAATGAAAACCAATCAAACCGCCAACATTATTCCCGTCGCCTTCAACGGTATTCGTTGCATAGCTGTTGCGCACCTTACCGTCCGTGTTCATACCGACCAGACCACCAACGTCATTGCTTCCGATGATCGTGCCTTCTGCATAACTGCTAAGAATAAAACCAAAGGTGTTGAGACCAACCAAGCCGCCCATACCGCGAATAGCCGCCACTTCCATATTGGCGTGACTAAAGTAGACCGCACCGCGCATATCGCCGACGAGACCGCCCGCCGCCTGACTACCGGAAACCTTGCCTGTCGATTCACTGTAGGCAACAAATCCTGCACTTCCGCCGACCAATCCACCGACGGCCAACTCACCGGCCGCCTCGCCTTGCGCGCGATTTTGATAAACGATGCCGAAATTACTGCCGACCAACATGCCGACACCGCCGCGACCAACCACGGCGGCATCTTCAAGCACAATGTTGCGCACGGTACCCGCTTGACCGAGCACACCGAACAAACCAATACCGCCACCTCCAGGCTTCGAGATGCGCAGACCACGGATTACATGCCCCTGCCCGTCGACGATTCCTTGAAAGCCAAAGCGATCAAACGTGATCATACAGTTGCCTTCGGGGCCGCAATCCCCAATCGGCTCAAAGTTCTCTATCACCGAAGCATCAAGATCGCGCACCACTTGATACTTGCGGGTCATACGGACAGTGCGATCAAGCGTCGTGCTTGTGCCGTCGCCTGATCCCAGCGCGCCAATGGCTTCGAACTGTTGGATATTGCAAATCTCAAAGTAGCCATCACCACTAACATCGGTGACAAATTCGCCCGCATCATTGGGAGCAGCATCGTAGGCATCAGCCAGACCGTCGTTATCGGAATCGGATCCAGCATCACCGGTGATGGCCGCACAAACCGCTTCGTCTACCTGCTCGGTCACTTGGCTAGCGTCGTACACCGCCTGGGCCAGCATGCTGTTGTACTTGGCGATCTGATCACTGTGATCAAACTTGGGTTGCTGCGCACCGCCACCTTGAGGTGGGGCGCCGCCTTGGGGGCTACCCTGCTGTTCTGCAGGAACGCCCTCCCGTTTACGCTTACGAATTTCCCGGCGTGAGAGATATCCCGGCTGTGCCGCGTAATAGGCAGCGATGTCTTCGAGTTCTTGCTCTGTCTTGCCCAGCACAGAACCCGTCATCAAAGAGCGTTTCCGCTCCCCCTCCAAATATTGCATCAGCGCCAGAAAAATATACCGCTCGTGCTGACCGCCAATCTTTGGGTTTACCGGCGATGGACTGTTCCCGTCGGGGCCGTGACACGCGAAGCAATCCCTTGCGAGCACTTTGCCACGCTCAGGGTTGCCCTTTGCGAGCACAGCATCCGTCGCCCCAAGCAAAAATGCCGCGGCCGTTAAACCGGACAAGACATGTGTTAGACGCATGGCGATTCTCTCTCGATACCAGACTGTTTATGTGGCGGGATCGGGACGAAGCCGCCACTCGCGCCAGCGCTTGCCGTCTTTATATTGGATGATGACAAAAGTCGGGATGGTGATCTGACCACCCTCCATGTTGTAGCGATCGTACTCAATCTGAACCATGGTGTTGCCGATGGAGCCGAGCTTCTCGACCTCAGCACCATCCCAGCTTGAGCCAAAATCACCGGCAAAGAAATTGTTCATCACCTCAATGGTTTTGTCCCGACCCTTGACCAACAGCTTCGGTGATTCCGGGCCGTGTAATTCGTAGGTGGCGAAGTCTTCAGCCATATGAGACCGGGTCGCTTCCATGTCCTTACGCTCGAAGGCCGCGGATGAGGCATCCATACTTGCTTCATAGGCTTCTGGGTAGGTGCCGTTGACCCAACGGAGCGCATTGCCTTGCGCAAAACTGCCGACGCTGAGCGCGCCTATTCCCATACCGCATGCCAAAGCCAATCCTATAGAGGCCAATTGCTTAGACGGTTTCATGATTGCGATCCCCATTTATTAGGGAGACACCCTACGCAGGGTTGATCGATCAGCGAAATGAGGTTTGTGCGTCACGACCACTTTATGGCGGTCCAGCTAATAAAAAAGACCCCCGCCGAAGCGAGGGTCTTTAGTCTTGATATAACGAGCACCAACAAAAATCGTGGCTCTTGGTAGACGTTGTTAAGCCTGGTCGAAGCGATCCAAGGTCATGACCTTGTTCCAGGCAGCGACAAAGTCATTGACGAACTTCTCGCCCGCATCGCTCTGGGCGTAGACTTCACTCAGCGCCCGCAGCTGTGAGTTGGAGCCAAACACCAGATCAACACGCGTGCCGGTCCATTTGGCATCACCACTGGCGCGGTCGCTACCTTGAAAGACATCGCCGGCATCAGATGTGGCGGACCATACGGTATCCATATCCAACAGGTTGACGAAGAAGTCGTTGGTCAACTGACCGACCCGGTTGGTGAAGACACCATGCTTGGCGTTGCCGGAGTTAGCACCCAACACACGCAGCCCACCGACCAGTGCGGTCATCTCTGGCGCGCTGAGTGTCAGCAACTGGGCTTTGTCGACCAGCATTCTCTCTGCTGGCACGCTGTACGCGGCCTTCTGGTAGTTACGGAAGCCATCGGCCTCCGGCTCCAGCACGGCGAAGTTTGCGACGTCGGTCTGGTCTTGCGAGGCATCCGCCCGCCCCGGTGTGAATGGTACATCCACATCATGACCGGCAGCCTTAGCGGCTTGCTCAATAGCCGCACAACCACCCAAGACAATGAGATCAGCCATGGAGATTTGTTTGCCGCGGCTAGCTTTGTCGTTGAAGTCTTTTTGAATGCCTTCGAGCGTCGACACCACCTTAGACAGTTGCGCCGGGTCGTTGGCGTCCCAGTCCTTTTGTGGAGCCAGGCGAACCCGCCCGCCGTTTGCACCGCCACGATTGTCAGATCCACGGAAGGTGGAGGCTGACGCCCAGGCCGCGGAGACCAATTCACTCACCGACAAGCCGCTCTCTAAGATATCGTCTTTGAGATTGGCGACGTCGCGATCGCTGACCAGACGATGATCGACGGCGGGAATTGGATCCTGCCAGATCAAATCTTCGTCGGGCACTTCGGGGCCAAGGTACCGGCTCTTGGGACCCATGTCACGGTGCAAAAGCTTGAACCATGCGCGTGCGAAGGCATCGGCAAATTGATCTGGGTTCTCATAGAAGCGTCGGGAAATTTTTTCGTAAGCCGGATCAAACCGCAGAGATAAATCTGCCGTTGTCATCATCGGCGGTGCGACCTTGGACGGATCATGCGCATCGGGAATCAAATTCTCGGGCTTAGGATCGATCGGCACCCACTGTTGCGCACCGGCTGGACTCTTTGTGAGTTCCCACTCGTACTCAAACAGCATTTCAAAATAGCCGTTGTCCCAGTTGGTGGGGTTCGGCTTCCATGCGCCTTCGATGCCGCTGGTGGTGGTGTGCACACCCTTGCCGCTTTCGAAGCGATTGATCCAGCCGAAGCCCTGTTCTTCAATTGGGGCTGCTTCCGGTTCAGGACCGACCAGCGACGGGTCACCCGCGCCGTGAGCTTTACCAAACGTATGCCCACCAGCGACCAAAGCGACAGTCTCTTCATCGTTCATTCCCATGCGGCCGAAGGTCTCACGGACATCAAGGCCGGAGGCGACGGGATCAGGGTTGCCGTCGGGGCCTTCAGGGTTCACGTAGATCAAACCCATCTGAACGGCGGCCAACGGATTTTCCAGCTGACGCTCACCACTGTAACGTTCATTGGCCAGCCACTCGGATTCGGCACCCCAATAAATGTCATCTTCCGGCGCCCATATATCTTCTCGACCGCCGCCGAAGCCAAATGTCTCAAAGCCCATGGATTCCATAGCTACATTACCGGCAAGTAACATAAGATCGGCCCAGGAAATTTGATTGCCGAATTTCTGTTTGATCGGCCAAAGCAAGCGTCGAGCTTTATCCAAATTACCATTGTCGGGCCAGCTATTGATGGGTGCAAAGCGCAGATTGCCCGTGCCACCGCCACCACGGCCATCACCGGTACGATAGGTGCCAGCACTGTGCCAAGCCATGCGAATGAACAAACCGCCATAGTGTCCCCAGTCAGCAGGCCACCAATCCTGAGAGTCAGTCATTAAATCCCTGAGGTCTTGCTTAAGGGCTTCATAGTCCAAGTCGCCAAATGATTCGGCATAGCTTTTTTCTCCCGCCATAGGACTGGACGCGGGAGAATGCTGGTGCAAAATATTTAGATTAAGCTGGCCCGGCCACCAGTCGGTGCCCGCGAGAGCTCCACCGACCGAAGAGCCGGTTGAGTCGTCCATGGATTCGGCAGCCGCGTTAAGTGCGGTGCCAGCAGCGGCAATCGCGGTCCCTGCTGCGAGTAAATTTCTGCGGCTAGTTCCGGCGTGCCCAAAAGGACATTTCGATTCTGTCGACATGGCAGTCTCCTTCAGTAGTAGGCCTGTAAAGCTGTCAGCGATCTGACTGAGCCCAGTAATAAATCAAATATATTCGGGCGCTTGAAGCTGTCAACTTATTAGAATCATTCTAATTAATAAGCGGTCATTAAGTGCCTATGCCGTTTCGGCAAAGAACCGAGATTTCGCCAAGTTCAAAATTAAATCATAGATGAGTGGAAGAATTCCGACCCCAATTGAGAAGGTGGAGCCACTTTTTCTCCGAAGCCAAATTTAATTTTTTAATTGGGAACTCGAATACGCATCAAACCGTCTGGCAGCGTCGCAAATCTAGCACCAATTCCGTTACTCATTGATAAATTCACGAAACTAATTCTTGAACTTGATCCCACTGTAGAAGTGCTCGAGGCAACGGTAGAGACATCTTCTTCGGAGAGGTTTTCGCCGACTGAGGTGCCATAGGCAGCGTGAATTCGATTTTGTATTGATTATCATTCGCAACACTATTAATAATCATTATCATTGTTATTAATAATCATTATCATATTAACATAGTTTACATCACGTAAATTATCATAAGCTTTGGAGCGCCCCACCATGGGATCATGTTTTGTCCAATTTTCTAGCGCAACAGCCCTTTACCTTGCATTCTCGACTACTTTAGCTGGAGCTCAGTCGCCAGAAGACACTTCGCCTGATGAAATTGTAGTCACAGGGAAATATCTCTACACCGATCAAATTAACGCTCTCAAAACACCGACTCCGATCATTGATGTTCCGCAAAGCCTCTCCATCGTCACCGCTGAGCAGATCACAGAGCGGGGCTTTAAGAGTATCGGAGACATCGTAAATTATACGCCAGGGGTGAACACATCACAGGGTGAAGGGCACCGCGACTCCGTTGTGTTTCGTGGCGTGCGTTCAACGGCCGACTTCTTCATCGATGGTGTCCGTGATGACGTTCAGTATTATCGCCCTGTTTATAATTTAGAGCAGATCGAGATCTTACGCGGCCCAAATGCGCTATTGTTTGGGCGTGGTGGTACGGGCGGCATCTTAAACCGCGTCACAAAGAGAGCTGTGACCGGAGAAACCTTCTCTGGTTACGCGGCCAGTGTTGACGCATTTGGTGCTTTTGACGTTCAGATTGACAGCAATGTTACTACAGGTGAGGAATCCGCGTTCCGAGTCAACGCGTTTTACGAGCGCTTAAATAATCATCGTGATTTTTATAGCGGTGATAGATTTGGCGTAAATCCGACAGTCAAATTCGAACTGGCACAAAATACGGCGCTACATGTGTCTTATGAATACAACGATCATGAGCGCTTTATTGATCGCGGATTACCAACAGGATCAGATGGTCGTCCTGTTGAAGCACTCAAAGATATTGTTTTCGCTGACCCCGAACTCAATACCACACAGCTCAAAGCCCATTTACTGCGCGCGACGTTGCAGCACACCTTTTCCGAAAATCTGAAAGGTAATTTCGTCGCGTCTTATGGCGACTATGCAAAGCTATATCAGAACTTTTATGCGTCAGGTTACAGTCAGGCGACCACACCAAACATCGTGACGCTTGATGGTTATGTTGACACAACCGATCGTAAAAACCTGATCTTATCCGGAAATTTAATTGGAGAATTTGGAACTAGCGGCCTCCTTCACACGGTTGTTGCTGGCTACGAATATATAGACACGTCCTCAAATCAAGACCGCTTTAATTCGTTCTGGGATACTACAGCAGATGACAAAGAGGTGTTTCCAATTGCTCGGCCGCTCAATTTAAGGCGTGGCATCGGCGTGAACTCGTCCGGCCTAACAGCAACAAACAGCTTCTCTACAGACCTTAATGACGATACACGCGTGGGCGTGGATGTATTTTCTGCTTACATACAAGACGAGATCGAAATTTCTGAGAAACTGGACGTTATTGTTGGAGCTCGGTTCGATAGCTTTGATATTGAAGTTTTTAATGTTCTCGCAAACGAAACAAGGACGCGGAAGGAAGAAGAAATATCGCCGCGCATCGGCCTAGTAATCAAACCTCAGGAAAATATTTCTTTATACGGAAGTTATAGCGAGTCTTTTTTGCCTCGCAGCGGAGAACAGTTCGCAAATATCAATGGCAACAATGATCAACTAGACCCGAACACATTCTCCAACCTAGAGGCAGGTGTGAAATGGGACTTTAATCAAGGCCTAAGCCTTACAGCGGCCATTTTTGAAGTACAGCAGAGTTCACCTCAGGTGGCTGATAATGACCCCTCAACCTTGGATATCATCGAGTCAAAGATAGAGGGATTCGAGGCGCAGCTTCAGGGTCAAGTGACAGACAGATGGTTTGTTTCAGCTGGTTACAGCTATCTTGACGGCGAGCAAGTCAATCGATCTGGCCCTGCAGGGCTGCGACCACGCGAATTACCTAAAAACATGGCATCGCTCTGGAATAACTTTCAGGTCACAGATAAGCTCGGCATCGGTCTGGGAATGACTTATCAAGACGAGAGCTTCGTTAACAACGGCAACACTGCTGTCCTGCCGAGCTATACGCGTATTGATGCTGCAGCATACTTAGACCTATCTGATCAGCTCCGCCTGCAAATTAATATAGAAAACCTGACTGACACGCTGTACTTCCCAAACTCGCATAGCACACATCAAGTCACTGTCGGTGCGCCCGTTAACGCTCGTCTAACAATCAGTGGGAGATTCTAGAAGGGCATAGCTCTTTGGCGAGCATTTAATTCAAAGTAAGCGCTATCTTTGCCTTTCAGGCTTCAGATAGATTGCTGATCTGAAACAAGAAAGGCTCCCTTAATTTATAAGGGAGCCTTTCAATAATTATATGATTTTTGGTTAGCGCATTGAGACTTGATCGAAACCCTTAATACGCACTGTGATGATCTGAGTTTCCGGATTCCATGGATCGACTTCCAGAGGAACACCGAGCACTTCGCCATAGCGCTCATAACGGGGCTTCAGCCATACGTTATAAATTTCTTCGTTCGTCAGGTCGTGTTGACCCATGCGGCGTGTTTGCTCAAGCACATGGCTGAAGGGAAACACGTACCGACGCACGCCGGGTTGCATTTCCGTTTCCATCACCAATTGAAAGTGACAGGTGGTTTGCTCGAAGACAGCCTTAAGGGCGAGCTCTTTGTCACCTGACTGCTCGATCATCTTTGCAACGCGGAGCAGCATCGGGCTTTGAACTCTGATTTCGTCATCAACCATTTCTTCCAAAAGGTCATTGTCTTTGGCGAACTGGATGTGACCGAGAGTCATTTTGACCAGCGCGTCATTGACTTGGTGTTCATAGGCACGGCTGGAATGGTTCAGGGTCTTGATGACCATCTGCATCGCCTGACCCAACTCTTCTGTTTTTTCAGGGAAAGGTGAGTACTGGCCGACTTGACGTCCTGCAGCAAAGGCGGAAGTGGAAATCGCGACGGCAATCACGCCGGCTGTGGCGACTTTAAGAAAACGTGTGGTCATGGACGAGCTCCCGGTTTGGGTTAATCCGACTTCAAAATATTGAATGCAACATACCTGAATCCGTTTTGACCACATAGGCCAGTTTAATCGCCCTCAGGCGGCTGTCCAACCAGAGAACAGGTCTCGAATCGCAGGTAATCTCTATGTTTTTCCTATTTGACGAGGGTGACGGTGATGTAACCGTCGGCGTCGATGTCTGTGACATCGAGTTTAAGGCCAAGTTGTTCCGCATACCCGTGATAGCGGGGCTTGGTATAAATCTCGTGGATTTCTTCAACGGTCATATCAAACTGACCGATCCGCTTGCCCAGCTCCAGAACATAGCCGAACGGTTCTTTATAGCGCCGCATACCGGGCTCGGAATCCCATTCTGACAGCATTTGATAAAAACACGACGTGCGATCAAACATCGCAATCATGCCGAGTTCGGTATTACCCGTCTCCTCGACCTTGCCACGAATGCGGCCAAGCATTGGCGACATCGATTTCTGATCTTCTGAGATCATTTCATCTAGCAGGCCATGATTCTTAGCGAATTGAATGTGAGACAGGTGCGACTTAACCAACGCATCGTTGAAATAGTGCTGATAGGGCATGCTATCGGACATCGTCTTCAACACAACATTCATCGCCTGACCGAACTCTTCCTCGCGCCCCTGAATTGGAGATGTCATCGCAAGGGTTGGGTTGGGACGTCCAGAACCAGACTCGGCTTTGACACCGGGCGGCGGGCCGCCTTTGGCTGAATCGGGGGCATCATAAAAAGGGCGCGGTTGCTTGGTCATGACATCTCTCCCTGAGTGATTTGATGGGCGCGTAGTGAACTGCGACGTCCGAAAGAGTGTACTGCGACGTCCTATTGAGAGTCAGGCACAATCCCGTGAACAGGCTTGTGAACGGACTGGATTGTCCGAACAGAGGACAGTAGCGCCCGCAATTCGGCGGCGGCATCCGGCGCTAATTGGCCAAATACGGATATCAATGACTTTGCCAACGCGAAGGTTGTGGCCCTTCGCCCACCGCCATTGTCGGGTCCAGATACCTGACCAACCCATAGGTTCGATTGGCCTGGGCGATAAGCCGACATGCGGAGCGTAAACACAGCTGCTCCAGGGGCAGCATCCTCTCTGTTGAACGGAATCGTGACCCCTTTGTCATTATGTACTGTGCCCATAGGCCGCAGCCGTTTATCAAAGGTAACAGGCGATCGGGACTCAACGCCGGGCAAAGGTGTGCCGCCATCGACAGTGACGATGACATCACCTCGCGGCGCAACCGTATATGCCTGCGCCGCCAAAAGACGGCTGACTTCAGCGACAAGGTCGCGCTCCAAGGGTAAGTCCCGCCCGGCACGAATTTCTAAAGTGGTGGACCATGGCATGTCAGCAAAGGCAGTTGCGGAGATACCGGTTAGCGATTGAGCGTGCAGACTTTCTGACAACTGAATCGCCGCGACTCATACGCTAAGTAATAAAGCCGCAGACTTACTCATTAAGGCGTTCCCCTTCAACCAAAAGTAGATTAGTTGCGATACTACAGCCCAGTGTGAAGGGTCGAAATCCTCCCTGGTTGAAGCACTCGCATTTTATGGCTTACAGCAATGAAGGTGGCGCCCGTGCCTAAAGCTTCAACGCTCCGGGGTTCATCAGACCATTAGGATCAACAACACCTTTGATCTTTTTGAGCATCTCCCAGGCCTCGGGCTTGCGGCTCTTGTCATAGCGATACATTTTGCCTAGCTGCATGGATACAGCACCCATATCCGCGAACAATGCCGCCAACTCATCGCGCATATTTTTGACGATGGCGCGGCCTTCTTCGTCGGCATCATAGTTTTGTAATTTCTCGAGGTGCTCAGGCCGGATTGCCGTCTCATACATTTTGAGTTGCGCGTCAGGCCAAAACCAAACCGGCTCAATAAGGAACCCGTAGTTGCCGACAGTAACCAGCAAGAAGCCGTTACGTATGCCGTGCTTCTCTTTAACGGCTGCATACTTTTCATACACAGCTGTAACCGCGTCCAACGCCTCGACCGCTTTGGAGTGCGGCACAATACAATGCAGTGGTACCCACCGCTCGCCACTTGGGCCGACAATAGAATCCGGTGGCAGGAATGGTTCAGCGTGACAAATTTTTGTTACGGACGCCGGCAATGGTCGACCTCCGAGTGCCTTTGCAAGGCCTTTCGCTTGCTTGACCTTTTCTTCGATACCACCCTTGGTGTGATCTTCGACCGAAAGATGCAAACCGTAGAACACGTCTTTCAAATAGCGGCGACCGGCGAAGGCAATCTGCAATCCATCTAAAATGCCCGATTGTTTGATGACCTTGAACAAGGTGCCGACGTCTTTCAGAAAATTGGTCTCTCCTTCAGTAACCCGTGCCGATTGCTGGTTCTTGTCAAAGCCCATGGCCTCTGTAGCCAAGCCTTCACGGCTGAGGCTGGACAGAGCGTTGGCCATGTCCGCATAGGTATCGAACGCGTAAGCCAAATGGCGCCGGTGTTCAGGCCGACGGATAAGACGCAAAGTCGCAGTCGCTTTCACTCCTAGCGCGCCGGCGTCTGCAAGAAACGGCCCCATAAGATCTGGGCCGTAGTGCTTCATAAACGGAAGACCGCCTTCGACCGCATGAGAGCCGACAGGCAGTACTGTGCCATCAGCCAATACGACATCCAGACCGAGAACCTGTTCCACAGCCGAACCGTAATAACCCGAGCCAAAAAACACAGAGTTTTGCGACAACGCGCCACCGACACGACTTTGGAACCCGGAAAGCGGTCCCCAATATGGTGTTCGGAGCCCCTTCTCTTTCAGGGCGTTGTTTAAATCCATCCACGTACAGCCACATTCGACGGTGACGTACATATCATCCTCGTTGATTTCAAGGATTCGATTGATTTTCTGGGTGTCGACAGTGATCGAGTCAGGCTTGGTATGAAGGTACCCATCAGTATAGGACATGCCGCCGCCACGGGGGACCAGCGCAATTCGAGCGTCGTGACAGGCAGCAGCCGCGAGAGAAAGGTCTTCTGTTGAGGTTGGTGATATTGCAGCGAGAGGAGTCTCAAAACTGCGGAACGTGTCCTCGGCAAAAAAAGCACGGGACTCATCGTCGGATTTGACATTCTCTGCACCCAAAATCTGGGTCAGCTGGTCGAGCAATCCCTTATGACCGGCGAGATCGACGCCGGGCTTAGTTTCCCCTGGGGGCACCGATTCGACGGCATAGCCGGGCACGGGGTTACCCACGGCGGGCGGAGCAGATGGCTCGGAATTTGGGCTTTGGGCGTCGTCAGACATAGGAATCCCCGTGTTTCTATTATTTTTTGAACCGTTTTATCTTTGCCCGGCACAAAGTGGTGAGCAATAGCAGGTTATTTGCTACTTTATGCAGGACATATAAATTCAGTACTGTTCTAATAAGCATCTTCTCATAGGATCGCAACGAATCGGCGCCTACTAGTATTAAAATTTTGCCCCGGTACGAGACGCAAAAAAAAGACAGGCTCTATGACCCCCCTCCCTCTAGAACCGTCATGGGAACGCAAAGCACTTAACCGCACCACCTTTGGGTGTCGTGAGGTCGATGAGCAATACGTTCAGCAGGTTGGTTGGAGGACCTGGGTTGAGGATCAACTGACTCCGCCTGAGGGAGATGACCCAGAATTAGCCGCGTTCTTAGAACAGCAAGTTCTTCATATCGAATACGATTCATCGGAAGAGGAAGAAACGAATCAGGACATAGAAGGCTGGGAAGCGGTAGATGAGTGGAGGCCTCTGAACTATCTCAGAATGCCTGAGCAGGAATTGTACGAAGTCTTGATCAACGCGGGAAATACACACCCTTTTCATGAAGTTTGGCGCGTCCGCACTGAAACTATGAATTCCGTGTTTATTCGGGCGACACATTCAAAATATCAACTTCGCGAAGTGATGACCGACTTTTGGCTTAATCATTTTTCTGTTTGGTGCGACAGCGACGACATCATGAGGGTGTCGACTTTAATTTATGACCGTGACGTAATTCGTCCAAGAGTATTTGGTAATTTTCGCAACATACTGGGTGCGACAGCAACGTCGACCGCCATGATGTGCTACCTAGATAACGCTGCCAGCCCAGCTTCGCTGCCCAACGAAAATTACGCTCGCGAACTTATGGAGCTCCACACCCTTGGTGGGGATGCCTATTTGGGCAACACAGACCCCATCACCGTTATAAAAGATAGAAATGGCGTTGCCATTGGATTCACCGATGAGGATGTCATCCAAGTTTCTCGCGCTTTGTCAGGCTGGACAGTTGAGAGATCTCAGTGGGGCGGTGATTCGGTCGGCCAACTGCCAAATACATGGCTATTTACCTACAATCCGTTTCAGCACAACACAAACGCTAAGTATTTTATGGGCAAAGACCTGTCCAGCCTTAAGGGTGAAATGGAACAAGGGGAGCGGGTGCTCGATATTCTCGCGAACCATCCTGCGACAGCCGATTTCGTCGTGACCAAAATGGTTCGGCGGTTTTTTGGGGATAAACCGCCGCAAGATGTTATCGATCGTGCTGTAGAAACCTGGATGAACAATCTGGACGCTGATGATCAGATCCTCCGAGTTGTCGCATCCATTTTGTTGGATGGCACGGAGATTGGCGACGAGGCACCCGATAGGATACGTCGACCCTTTGAGAAAATGGTCGCTGCATGGCGGGCCATGGGCGCAACTGTCGGCGCTAGTTGGGCTTGGTCCTCGATTGCGACAGAAACCAAAGATACTTCTTTTACCTGGCCCGGACCTGACGGACGGCCGACTGAGAACAATTATTGGCTGGCCGGTACTCAGGTTATGGAAGCCTGGAACTCGATGATTTTGACCTCAACATGGTGGGGTGTAATCAACGACAATCTTATGGATGAGCTACCTGTAAAGGCCAAGGACTCCGCGATGTTAATGACCGACTTCTGGATCGGACGTATGCTGGGGCACCAACTGAGATCATCAGAAAGTTACGAAGCCTTGATTGATTACCAGTTTACCTGGGGTGGACCTTTCACCCATTGGACCTGGGCTCTTGAGTCACAGGACCAAGAAGAACAAGAGCAGCACCTACAGAACGGCCAGATAGCAACGCGCGGCTTCGCTGCCGTTATCGCCACATCCGATGAGTTCGCCTGGGTATAGTATTCGACTTCACCCACACTTGCTTTACGCGTTCACGTCGACAATCACGCGGCCACGGATTTTACCACTGAGAATCTCTTCACCCAACTCAGGCAACCGACTAAGTGGCTCTAACGTCGTCATTTCATTAAGTTTGACGACGTCTAAATCTTGCGATAGCCGCGCCCAAGCTTGATCTCGTCTTTGATTGGGACAGGTGACAGAGTTTACACCTAAGAGACGCACACCACGTAAAATGAATGGCATCACAGTCGTCGGAAGGTCCGTACCGCCGGCCAAACCGCAAGCGGCCACGGCGCCCTCATCTTTTGTTTCAGCCAACAATGTGGCTAGCGTTTTTGACCCTACAGAATCTATACCGCCGGCCCACCGGCCTTTTTCAAGGGGGCGGGCGTCACGGTCGAGCACATCACGGCCAATGACTTCTGCCGCGCCCAGCGACTGTAAGTAATCGACTTCAGATGTCCGCCCCGACGAGGCAACCACGCGATAACCCAATTTGGCCAATATGGCGATGGCCACTGAACCAACACCTCCAGCCGCGCCGGTGACAACGATGTCACCTTGATCAGGCGTGACTCCAGCGTCTTCCAGAGCCAAAACACACAACATGGACGTATACCCGGCCGTGCCGATAGCCATCGTATCCTTCAAAGAGAAGCCGTCTGGCACGCGCGTTAGGAACTCACTCTTCACGCGCTGCTTTTGACTATAGCCACCCCAAAGGGTCTCAGAAAAACCCCAGCCGTTAACTAACACTTTATCGCCTGGCTTGTAGTTTGCGTCTAAGGAATTGACGACGGTCCCAGCCATATCAATACCACCAACCATTGGGAAATCTCGAACGATCTTGCCTTTTCCTGTAATGGCGAGCCCGTCCTTATAGTTGACAGTAGAATAGGCTACATCGACCAGAACAGGCTCATCCGGCAAATCCGAAATCGTTAAGTCCTGGATTTCAGATTTGTAATTACCATCAGTGTTTTCAATTACCAGAGCCTTGAAGGTCTCTGTCATGCCGTATCCTTTCGAACAGAAAATTGCTTGGCGGTGTTTAGTAGCTTGTGGAAATGGTGTTATCCCGAAGACACTGAACATTCAACCGATTCAGACGCTGTCTAAGGGGTTTAAGTCGGCCATATTATGCCTCAAAATCACCTCAAGAGATTTCGACCCATTTCCCATCTTGCGGCACGTTCACTATTGCTGTCCGAAGTGGGTCTGGTTAACAAGCCCCTCTCGCCTGCCAAGAAGATAGCTACCCCGCTTGAAACGTTATTTTACTGGAAGCGTCGTCAGCTATCATTTTGAACTAAGCGCATGGTGTACCCGCGATTCTGTCCCAGCCAGACCAGGGTCAATTAAATATGGTTTATGGCTAGTCAACTTTTAAGTATCGACTGAGATGGATATCCCTTGGGTTATCAACCCAACCAGAAACATGAGTGCCGACCAGATTCTTGCTCACACCATGCACAAGGGGCGCAATCGGCGCATCCTTCAGCATTAAAGACTCTGCCGCCGACAAAATGGTTGCACGGCCTGTTGCATCTGATGTTGAGGCCGCACTATCCAGCAATTGATCATATGTCGCGTTTTTATAACGGGCGTAGTTGGAATTTGATGACCGGCCATCGAGCACGGCTAGAAAATTACCAGCATCATTTACGTCTGCAGCCCAGGCCGAATAGCCAATCTCAAAATCTCCAGTCCGTAACCGAGAGAATAACACTTTGCCCTCCGTGTTGTTAATCTTGACATTGACGCCCAATGGCTTCCACATCGCCCCTATAGCCGCCGCCACGCGTCGCCGGTCTTCAGCAGAGGATAAACTCAGCGTCAACTCGAGTGGATTGCTCAGTCCGTACCCGGCTTCATTGAGCCATGCCTTTGCGCGGGCTACGCGCTCTGTGTGAGACACGTCTCTGTCGCCATACGCAGGCGGCGTGTACCCGGCGACGGCAGGAGGCACAAGTCCGTATGCTGGCCGCTCACCTGAACGTAAGACACGCGCTGCAATTGTTTCGCGGTCAATCGCCATATTCAACGCTCGACGAACGCGCACATCGGACAACGCATGGTGAGTTGTATTAAAAGACAAATAGAACGTAATCAGGTACTCGGCGATACGAGTTTCATCCGCTAAGTTTTCTCGCAGCCATGGAGTGCGCGCGGTAGGAAATTCCAGATTGGTATCCAACCCTCCCGCGCGAAATAGTGCCAGCGCGGCCGACTGGTCTTCGGTCGGTAAATAGACAACTCTGTCTAACGAAACAGAGTTAGCAGAATGAAACAAACCATTCGCGCTCAGAACAACCCGGTCTTGCGGCCGGAAATCTTCTAAAACAAATGCCCCGCTGGACGTCATATTTTCAGGCGCGGCCCAACTGTCACCGTGACGCTCGATGACATGGGCAGGTACAATCGCTGCGAACCCATTCGACAGAAGCTCCGGTAGATACGGCACCGGTGATTCAAGCTTTACGATAACTGTGGTCTCATTCGTCGCCTCGACTCCAAGCGACTCAATTGCAGCAGTTCCCCCATTGATCGCCGCGCCGTTCTTAATGCCATAAAACAATCCTGGATATTGTGAGGCGGTTTCTGGATTCATCAGCCGCCGGAACGAGTACACGACATCTCGAGCCGTCAAAGGCTCTCCGTCAGACCATTGAAGGTCCTCCCGAAGAGTAAACGTCCAGACCAAACCGTCGTCCGAGACCGACCAGTTTTTTGCAACACCCGGGGCCGGCGCACCTGCGGCATTGGGAACGGTAAGTCCCTCAAACAAATCCAGAACGATATTGTTCTCATACACCGTGATAATGCGATGAGGGTCCAAGCTTGACGGATCTTGGTGATTGCCTCGTGTGAGGACAGTTTGCGCGTGCGCGGCAGACGCCGCAGCCAAGAACGCGACGCATACAATTACAAAGCGCATTAGGTCAGCCGCCCGTTTTACGGGCCCGCACTTGAGCATCAATGACCGCGACGGCGGCAAGATTGACCAGGCCGCGGGATGAGACCGATGGCGTGGTTATGTGACCTGGCTTATCGACACCAATCAAGATGGGGCCAACATGAAGCCCGCCCGACAGGCTGCGTGCCAGATGGAACGCTGTGTTTGCGGCATCAAGACAAGGCATGACCAAAAGATTTGCAGCGCCATCCAACTTTGAGTCGGGAAACACACGTCGTCGCAGATCTTCATTCAATGCAATATCTGGCTGCATCTCGCCCTCGACCTGCAAATCTGGATATTCGTTATGCAATCTTTCCATCGCAGCCCGCATCTTGAGGGCGTTGGTGTTTTGGGATGACCCAAAGGTCGATGTGGCAATCAGCGCCACACGTGGTGTTAGCCCAAAGTCCGAAACCTTTTCCGCAGCACGCACTGTAAGGTCTACGATTTCATCAGCCGTAGGGTTCTCGGACACATAGGTGTCACACATAAAGATTGGTCCACGATCCAGAACCAACAATGACAACGCCGACGTTTCGCGAACGCCACTGCACAGACCGAGCACTTCTTCGACGTACTTCAGGTGCCATTTGTACTCGCCATAGGTTCCACAGATCATCGCATCGGCATCACCTTTTTCAACCATCATGCTCGCAATAACCGTTGAGTTAGTGCGCACGATCGTCATAGCAGAATCTGGCGACACTCCCTTGCGGGCCATAATCCCGTGATAGGTCTCCCAATAGTCGCGATAACGATCGTCGTTTTCTGGGTTAACTATCTCAAAGTCTTTTCCAGGAACAAACTCTAGCCCCAACTTTTGAGCACGTTGCGAAATAACTAAAGGTCGTCCGATTAGGATCGGAGTAGCGATACCATCGTCCAACAGAACTTTGGCGGCAAATAAAACGCGATCATCTTCACCCTCTGCAAATACTACCCGTTTAGGTTCTTCACAGGCTTTATCAAAAATCGGCTTCATGACAAGGCCGGTGCGGAACACAAACTGATCAAGCTCATTGCCATAGGCCACGAGATCATCAATCGGACGCGTCGCCACACCAGAATCCATGGCTGCTTTGGCAATGGCCGGACAGATTTGAGAGATAAGACGGGGATCGAAAGGCTTAGGGATGATGTAATCAGCGCCAAATCGCAATGTCTGCCCGCCATAAGCAGCCGCGACAACTTCAGAACTGGCCCTTTTGGCGAGATCAGCGATCGCGTAGACGCAAGCAATCTTCATCTCTTCGTTGATCTCGGTTGCGCCAACATCGAGCGCCGCCCGGAAAATAAAAGGGAAACATAGGACATTGTTGACCTGATTGGGATAATCAGACCGACCGGTAGCAATAATAGCATCCGCCACAGCCCCTTTCGCAACTTCTGGTCGGATTTCTGGCTCGGGATTCGCCAAAGCCATAATGATCGGCTTCTTGGCCATAGTCTTGACCATTTCGCCAGACACTACGCCGGGGGCTGACACTCCAAGAAATACATCAGCACCCTCAAACGCCTCTTGCAACGTCCGAGCCTTGGTATCAGATGCGAGCGCCGCTTTCTGCTCTGTCATGCCCTCAGCGCGGCCCCGATAAACCACACCCTTGCGATCACAAAGAATGACGTTATCGCGATTAAGGCCCAGCGCCAGCAGTTGATTAAGGCATGCAATGCCAGCGGCGCCGCCGCCCGATAACACCAGTTTAATCTGGTCGATCTTTTTATTGACGAGACTCAGTCCATTTATAACCGCAGCCGCAACAACAATTGCCGTGCCGTGTTGGTCGTCGTGGAACACTGGAATGTCCAATCTTTCCCGCAACTCTTTTTCGACGATGAAACAATCCGGAGCTTTGATGTCCTCCAGGTTAATCGCCCCGAAAGTCGGAGAAATCGCAGTGACCACATCTACCAACTTGTGTGGATCGTTTTCGTCGACTTCGATATCAAAGACATCGATACCGGCAAATTTTTTAAAGAGAACTGCCTTACCTTCCATCACCGGCTTTGACGCCAGCGCGCCGATTGCACCAAGGCCAAGAACAGCCGTTCCATTCGAAACCACGGCGACAAGATTGCCGCGGCTGGTCATGGTGGCTGCTTCGGCAGGGTCTGCAACTATCGCGTCACAGGCTGCTGCCACTCCCGGAGAATACGCCAGAGCAAGGTCGCGCTGATTAGCCAGTGGTTTGGTGGCTGTGACTTCTAATTTGCCGGGCTTAGGGTGGCGGTGATAGTGGAGCGCATCGGCTCGCAACTTGTCTTTGGCATCAGTGGCTTGATCAGTCGACATCGTCTAGGGCCCCTTCCCGCAAAATTAGTTCTAATCTCAATATCCCACGTTAAGGGCATGTTTGACCACCTTGCGCATGACAGAAGGCAAAGCAAAGTCGCCCAGGGCATCCAGATGCGCCCAGACGAAATCCTTATCCTGGCCAATGTCCTTGGCTCGCCAGTTTGCAACCGGGGCAGCATCGACCTGGAGCTCGAGATGAAAGTGGGTGAAGGTATGACTGACCACACCCTCTAAAGAACGCCATTTTGACTGCGTGATATTGACAGGGGCGTGAGTTTTCGCCTCTTCCTTTCCCCAGCTGCTGTTCCGCCAAGGCGTCGATGGAATCTCCATCATACCGCCCAGTAATCCTCTGGTAGGGCGGCGATGTAACAAGATCGCGCCGTCAGACCGAGTCAGCCAAAAACATATGCCGCGGCGTGTTGGCCTTTCTTTCTTGGGCGCCTTTCGTGGCAACTCGGACGCGATTCCCAAGTGATGCCCAAGACACGGCTTTTGCCACGGGCAGAGAACACAAGACGGCGACTTGGGTGTACACACGGTGGCTCCCAAATCCATAACCGCCTGTGCATAATCACCAGGTCGCTCATCCGTCGTCAGATTTGCTGCCAATGTTTTGAGTTGGCCTTTTACATTTGGCATCGGCTCTTCGACTGCGTATAGACGTGCCATGACACGCTCGACATTGCCATCAACGACAACTGCTTTCCGACCAAACGCTATGGCGGTAATGGCCGCCGCTGTGTAGGGACCAATTCCTGGCAGAGCCAGCAAAGCGTCTTCTGCTTTTGGAAAGACACCGTCGTGTTCGTCGGTGACTATGTTCGCACAAGCGTGCAGGTTACGCGCGCGCGCGTAATAGCCAAGCCCCGCCCACTCGGTCAGCACATCATCAAGATCGGCGGACGCGAGGGCACTTACCGTGGGCCAACGGGAAAGAAAGCGCTCGAAATAAGGTTTAACCGCCGCAACAGTCGTCTGCTGGAGCATGATTTCACTCAGCCAAACCGCATACGGGTCCGCCGTTTGCCCAGGCAAGGCGCGCCACGGCAACCGGCGACGATGGCGGTCATACCAGGCCAGAAGATCTTTCGGCTGAGGATTAGAAGTTTTATTGGCGGGCATGCCTGGTAGATATCCATGCTCTTAATAGAGATGCGCACAAAGCGGTCGTCCTGCGGTACACTGGACCCTATGAGCCCCTCACCCAAAAGAAAAGCATCGGAAAACGCCGTCTCGGACCGCACGTCGCGCGGCTTGCTTGGTATAGCCGCGCTGACCGAACGGGTTGCTCGTCCGGTGCTAGGGAAACGTGGATTCTCCGCTGGGCAAGTAATCGGGCGCTGGACGGAAATCGTTGGCGCAGAGCTTGCGGCATCGACGTCACCAGAACGCGTTCAGTTTCATCGCGGCGCGCGTGTGAATGGTACACTTCATCTTCGGGTCGCCAGCGGCGCTGCTGCCGCATTGGTCCAGCCTCAGGTCCCATTGATTATTGAGCGGGTCAACGGCTTCCTCGGTCCCAACGCCATCAGCGATATCAAAGTGACCCAAGGCCCGCTACCCCATCGCTACACAAAGACCCCGACCCTTCGCACACGGGCAATTTCATCCGAGGCCTTGGCCGATGCAGAGACCGAAGTCGGCGCGCTGGATTCTGACCCATTACGCCACGCCTTGGCTCGCCTCGGCGCACGCCTCAAGGAACGCAAATAAAGACCGCCTTAGACCGGAGCCTGTACGCGACTCCGCTTTTCCCGTAAGACTCCGAGACATTGATGCAATCTGGAGAAAGTGGGCTCCCATGCGCTTCCGTAGAGAACTGAACAGATTGGGTTTTGCAACCGCACTGCTCTTCCTGGGTCTATCGCAAGCTCAAGCCCAGTCCATCGACGGACTATTAAGCAATGTCACAGAAATAATTAGTGACGTGACAGATGTCATCGTCCCCGGCGTTACAAACATTCGCATTGGGTTAGGTCCGGTCATCACGCCGGCCTACGAGGGGTCGGATGACCACAAAGTAAAAGCTGCTCCTCTGATCTCGTTTCGATATCGCGATCTGATCCGCGTCGACAACAACCAAATCAAAGTCAACGTGTTCGGTAGCGAGAGTCTATTCAACTCAGAGAACTTTAAAGCTGGTCCCATCCTCAGGCTAGATTCCGGTCGCGATGAGTCAGACAGCCCCGACCTTTTGGGTCTCGGTGATGTCGGCACCAGCATCGAACTCGGCCTCTTCGCTAGCTATACGGCTGGCCCGGTTCGCGCTCGGCTTAGAGCCCTCCACGACATCATCAGTGGTCACTCGGGCATGCGCGTCTTAGGTGACCTGGGTGTGGCAATTTATCGATCAGATAAAGTAGCCGTCACCGGTAACCTGAGCACCACCTGGACGGACAGCAGCTACATGAGTGCCTTTTTCGGAGTCACAGCCGCACAAGCGTTGGCCTCTGGGCTGACGGCGTTCACGGCGACGTCAGGATTAAAAGACATCAGCTTGGCTTTCGGTGCCAACTACCAGGTCACGGACAAATGGGCGCTGGTAGCAAACGCGGGGTATTCAAAACTACTCAGTGACGCCAAGAACAGCCCCATCGTATCTGTACAGGGCTCATCCAGTCAGTTCGTCGGCGGCCTGTTTGCGGTTTACAGCTTCTAGCCACAGACCCTGCTGAATATAGCCGCCCGGCCACGCCCTACAGGCCGCGCTAACGCCGGATAAATTGCGCTCAAGACTGCCCTATAATTTCCATATTCTTGATTATAGTGATGTATGGAAAAGAGAAGATAACAGGCTAAACCGTAGCGAAGGCCACGCCCAAGTTTTGCATATTATTGTTAGCAAGCGCGGCAGGAGTTTTAGGACATGAGTGACGCACGAAACCGATTAATTTTTATCGCCGCCTTCTTGGCCGTGGCTATGGTTGGGGTAACAGCCCCAAGTTTGGCCCAGACTTCGGCGACCGTGGATGTGCCGAAAACAGCGAACGATGAGGGCTATATTCTCGAACAGTTTCCTGATCGCCTGCCGCAAACAACCAATCAGTGCATCTTCTTTCGCACTCTGTACGATTGGAAACCTTTGAACCGTCACAATCTGATCGTATGGGCACCGAGCCGCAAACATCCCTATCATTTGCAACTTGATCGTCCGTGCCAAAATTTAAGGTTCGCACACACCATTGGCTTTACCTCAAACAATGGCCGGTTGTGCGGATTTGGCGGCGATTCCGTCTTGGTCGGCCATGGTGGCGGACTGCCTGATCGCTGCCCCATCGGCTCCATCACGAAATTGGATGAAGACGGCCTAGACCGGCTCCTCGCCCAGGGACGGGGCAGAACTCTTAGGGAAAAGCGCGAAGCTGAAGCGGCGGCAGCGGCTAAGGAAAACCCCTGATTCCCCACCCCTGGATATACGGCAAAAAGACCCCATATAAACAACATGATCCTGGCGTGATCTCCTCTCCGTCAAAGCGTCGGGATGGTTGGGTACCCAAATGGAACGGCCTGCCGCTGTCCCCTCGCGGCGGGCCGTTTTTTGGTTAAACCCAAGGTATAATAAGAAATACAGCATTCATGCTTGCCCAGCGGCGCCTCACCCCTGACAATCGCGACCCAATACCATAATTCATGTCATCATGACGAAATCGCCACCAGGGCTTATTCGTAATTTCACCGTTGCTTATGTGGCAGCTCTTTTGTTGATCGCCGCACTTATTGGTGGCTCCACCTTGATGCTTACGGTAGCGACGGCAGACCAGATTGATGACGCAGCAGCTTTAAACATCAGTGGCAAGCAGCGGATGCTCTCGCAGCGCATTGCGCAATTTGCAGATATTTTAAAGAAATCGCGGGCCAGCAACGACGATCTAGCTGCGAGCGTTATGGCCGCAATTCACAGATATCAAAGCAGCCTGGCCAATATTTGACATGACTCAAGATTAGATAAATACAAAATCCTTAAAGAAAATTCTTCATGTAGAAGACGAAGCAGACATTCGCGCAATCGCCAAGATGTCGCTGGAAAAAATAGGTCATCTGGGTGTGGAAAGCTGTGATTCGGGTCAGGTAGCACTAGACCGTGTCGCCGATTTTGCGCCGGATTTGGTTTTGCTTGACGCCATAATGCCTGAAATGGATGGCCCCGATGTCTTGAAACTACTGCGCGCACGTGACGACACTAAGGACTTACCCATCGTGTTTATGACAGCCAAAGTGCAGCCGAAAGAAGTTGAAGAGTACAAGAGTATGGGTGCCCTAGAGGTCATCGCCAAACCCTTTGACCCCATGCCTCTCCATCAACAACTCAAAGACATCTGGCTCGCCAACCAAAGTTAAGACTTAACGAAACAAAAAAACGCCCGGGATGTGCCCGGGCGTTTGTATTTGGTCGCTCAAGACCATCTAGTCAGTGCCTTCAGCGCGCCATGAATCGATGGCTTTTTGTGTAACCGTCCATGATGTCTCATTGGGTCGATCATCATCCAACGGCGGAGCTGTTACGTACTCCGGATAGTTTTCCAGAATTTCGTTTTTAACCACGTCAGGAAGTTCGTCCCAACTGCCAAGGCGCATGCCGGCAGTGTGGAAAATTGCGACACCGTCGCGGTCACCCATTTTCATCCACGGTAACCACTTTGAAACACGGGCCCATGAGATCACCCTGTCTTTGATGTAGTCAGCATTGGCATCCAAAACGTCATCGATAGGGGATGCCCCGGTGCCAAACTCCATGGCGTGGTACGTGCCGCCGACATAGTCCTGATATTCACCGGCGAGCGGGTTCTTATAAAACAAACGCGCCGCGCCGCCACCGTTTAGATAGTAGCCGTTGTGCTCAAAACTGCGGAATTGAGCAGACGGATTACCGTCTTCGTCATAGGCGTAGGACGGACGATTGATATTCATGCTCACAGGGTCATTGGCGACTTGGATGACACGGACTTCTTCGTTGCTCCAAGGGTTGACCCAGGTGTCCACTACTTCGTTGGTTTCGGGGTCGAGATAGAACATGACTTCGCGTGACACAGACCGGAAACCAAGACCGCGCTTGGAATCTTTTAGAATGTCACACGCACGCACATTCATGCCCTGAACATTGAACAAATGACGGTCCCGCTCTCCGGGGCGGCGGCTGTACATCTTGCCATGCCACCAAAAGACAGTGTCGACACCCTCCTGTAGTGAACAACTCTGCTTGATATTAATGCGGATCACATCTTCCGGATTACTTGGATCAAGCTGCTGTACAGATGGATCAGCCCGGCCAGACGTAATACTTGAAGCCGCGCTATCGCTCATCGAAGTCGACGAACAAGATGCCAACACCACGCCGGCGCAGATTAGATAGCGCAGGCTCAATAGAGTTTTTGTAAAACGATCCATTATTCCATCTCCCCTTTGCGTGCTTCCATTTGTCTTCTGAAATCTTCCCAACTTGTGACGTTGGACCGATCATCATCAATGGGAGGTGGCACTTTATAGATCGGATAATTTGACTCGATCTCATTCTTCAGGCTGTCAGGCAGGTCTTCGTAACTATCAACACGTCCGCCGACCGTGCTGAAAATCATCATGCCGGTGCGACCGCGCATCTTCATCCACGGGAGCCATTCAGAAAACCGAGCCCAGGACAGCACATACTTATCAAGTTTGGCTTTGGTGCTGTCGAGAAGGTCGTCTTTGTAGACATATGAGTTCAGCGCTTCCATGGCATGATATTTGTTGCCAACGTAGTCCTGATACTCTCCGGCAAGGGGGTTGTTGTAGAACAACGGCGCTTCACCGGTTGTGAAAACACGGTTGCCGACAATGGTGGCATTGAAGGTGCGGCCCTCTCCATCTTCAGAGTACGCATAGGACGGACGGCGCATGTTTACAGGATCGTTGGCCACCTGCATCACCTCAACTTCTTCACCAGTCCAGGGGTTTACCCAGGTGCGCAAAATCTCATTGGTTTCAGGGTCCTTATAGAAAAGAACTTCCCGTGACACAGACCGGTAGCCGTGGCCGCGTTTATCATCCTCAAAGTTTTTGCAGGCGCGCATGTTCGTGCCTTCGACATTGAAGAGATGGCGGTCTTTTTCTCCCGGAACACGGCTGTACGCCGAACCTTGCCACCAGTAGACGATTGTTTCGCCCTCAGTCAGTGAGCAATTCAGTTTTTGTTCAACAAGAATGACGTCGTTCGGATCCGATAAATCCAAAGTACGAGCCTCGGTGTGAGTGGCGGCCATTATCAGACAGGCAGCAGCAACAACCGCCGTGGTCCAGAGCCACGCCCGAGGTAAGATGGAACATCTCATAGGGTCTCCCTTCCCTGGTTTCTTATGATTGGATTCGCTCAAGAGCCAACTCCCCACGATCCTGTCAGATAGTGTCCGCGATCACGGGCACAGAATTTCGAATAGAATCAAATAGGAATATATTTCTATAGGAACATATATATAACAACGTTATGTCTAAAATTTAATATAAATAGAATTCTATTTCCTAATTATTGTCTATTTAACAAATTTTTTAGCTGTTTTGCGAATTTCCCTTGCATGAATGGCACGCTTTAGGGACTCATAGGCCCGGTATTCGACGATTTTTCCGCTGTACTCCTGACCGGCCACGGTCTTGCACGCCAGTGGAGTGCCCGCCTAAAATACCCAACACCTAGTGGGTGAGATGCTTTATACCCACTGCCTATTGTGAGGAATTACCCGTGAAACCGTTTACTTCCGCCGCTTTTGGCTGCGCCGCTGTAATGCTTGCGCTGGTCGGCACCGCATCTTGTGCAGAAGAAGAGTCGCAAGACTCAGATGTCCCAGCCGCCCAGAGCGAGATGGGAACAACTGAAGGCAGCGCTGCCGACTCCACTGGGTCAACAACGGCCCAACAGGTTGCTCAGGCTGCCGACAGCGCAACGTCCGAGTCTTCTGGTCCGGTTTATCGTGAAATGATTTATGGCGATCCGGCGGCACCTGTAACCATAGTCGAATACGCGTCATTGACCTGTAGTCACTGCGCGTCCTTTCACAACGCCGTGCTGCCGGAAATCAAAAAGAACTACATCGATACCGGCAAAGTGCGCTTGGTCTTTCGTGACTTCCCCCTAGATGGCTTGGCCATGGCTGGCGCGATGCTCGCACGCTGCGCCGATGGCGACCGCGGTAAAGCGCTTATCAGCGTGATGTTCCGTCAACAAGGCACCTGGGTCATGTCGGAACGGCCAATTGAACCGCTAACATCTTACGCAAAATTGGCAGGGCTCAACGAAGACGATGTCAACGCCTGCCTTGAGAATGAAAACATCATGACCGCTATTCGCGAAGGCCAAGAAGCTGGGACCAATCAGTATAAAATTGGGTCCACACCGACGTTCTTTATCGAAGACGTAAAAGTCGAAGGAAATCGCGGCTACGATTACATGTCCAAAATCATTGATGAAAAACTCTCGGAGAAAGGCTCATAGGCGCATCTTCCTTCTCTTATCACCCACCCGTAACAGCACGTTTCTACGGAGACCCGATCCTTGGTTGAATTTACCCGGCTACGCCTGACCGGCTTTAAATCTTTCGTCGACCCCACAGACCTCGTTATTGAAAAGGGGATGACAGGCGTTGTGGGCCCGAACGGCTGCGGCAAGTCGAATCTCGTTGAAGCCCTGCGTTGGGTGATGGGCGAAACCTCTGCCAAGCAAATGCGTGGCGGAGAGATGGACGAGATCATCTTTGGGGGGACCCGGGACCGGCCAGCCCGGAATATCGCCGAAGTCAGCTTGATTATGGACAATCGAGCTCGCGATGCCACGGCACAATTCAACGACACAGACGAACTCGAAGTTTCGCGACGCATTGAGCGTGGCAAAGGGTCTGTGTATCGGGTCAACGGCCGTGACGTCCGGGCTAAAGATGTGCAGTTACTCTTCGCCGACCTCGCTTCGGGCGCACGATCGACCGCATTAGTCAGCCAGGGCCGCATCGGCGCCATTATCAACGCCAAGCCGGGCCAACGCCGCCACCTGCTGGAAGAGGCCGCGAATATTACGGGGCTCCACAGCCGGCGGCACGAAGCAGAACTCAGGCTCAAGGCGGCTGAGACCAATCTCGAACGCCTTGATGATGTCATCCAAGCGCTTGACGTTCAGTTGCAAAGCTTGAAAAAGCAGGCGCGGCAGGCAGCACGATACCGCACCATTTCAGATTCCATTCGCGCTGCTGACGCCCTGGTATTGACCATTCGACAAACAGCAGCAGAAGCAGAACTCAGCCGTGCTGGTGAAACACTGGCATTGGCTGAACAAGAGGTCGCCACTAAAGCGGGTATCGTTGCTGAGGCGACAACAGCTCAAACGGCTGCTGCCGAAGCTGTTCCGCCCCTCCGGCAGGCCGAAGCTGCAGAAGCCGCCAAGGTTCAACGCCTTAATCTCGCACGCGAGCAGCTGGACGAAGAAGAACAACGCCTTGCCGCGGCGCAAGAAGCTGCTGAAACGCGGCTTGCCCAACTCCGGGATGACATGTCTCGCGAGAAGGAACGCATCGCTGATGCCAAAGGGGCACTCGATCGCCTCGACGGTGAAAAATCTGATCTTGAAGAAGCCCAGGCTAGCCAGGCGGATTCGCTTGAGCACGCGCGCGCCACCCTCAAGACCGCCGCCCAATCTGTTGAAGAGCTCGAAGCAGAAATTTCACGCCTGGCTGCAACATTGGCAGAGGCTGAGTCCTCACGCGCGACTGCCCGTCAAAAAGAATCAGAAGCGAAACTACGCGGTGGACGCGCCCTTCGCCGCTTGGAAGAGGTTGAAGAGCAATTAGATCAGACCCGCATTCAGGCGCAACCGGCGCTCGACCTTCACGCAGAAGAAGCCACCGCGAAACAATGTGAAGACGCTTTAACCTTGGCACGCAGCCAATGGGAAGATGCGGAAACAAATCGGGCATCAGCCCAAGAGGACGACCAAACGTCTCGCGATCAACTGCAAGAGCTCCGCGGCGAAGAAGCGAAAGTGCAGGCCGAGATCGTCGCACTGGAAGGCCTACTTGCAGAACGCGAAACCGATGCGACCTGGAGTCCCATTCTTGATTCCGTCACCGTAGAGTCCGGCTTCGAGCCGGCGTTGGGCGCCGCAGTTGGCGATGATCTCAGCGGAGCTGCCGATGACACCGCCCCGATACACTGGTCGAATCTGCCGCCCTTCGCGCCACCGCCTATGCTGCCCGGCGGTGTTCGCCCGCTCGGCTCTGTTGTCCAAGCGCCTGAAAAACTGAGTCGCCGTTTGTCACAGGTCGGCATTGTCGAGAACCGCGAAGCGGGTATGGCGCTTCATAGTTCTTTAAAGCCGGGCCAAAGACTGGTGACTAAAGATGGTGATTTGTGGCGCTGGGATGGCTTTGTTAGCGCATCAAGCGCGCCAAGCTCCGCCGCACAGCGACTAAAGCACAAGAACCGACTCAAAGACCTCCGCACCGAAATCGAGACTCGTCGAGCGGCCTCCCAGACCGCAGAAGAGGGCGCTGTCGCTGCCCGTAATCGTGTCACGTCCGCGGCCGAAACTGAGAAGGAACGGCGTGCGACAGTACGTGATGCAGAACAAGCGCTAGAAAAAGCGCGCGCCGCACTCGCTGAACGGCAACGTACAGTCGCAGCCCTGGAAAGCAGGATAGCCAGTCTGGAAGAAACCCATAAAACGCTTGTCGGTGAGCGGGACGAAGCCGGACAACAAGAACGTGAAGCTCACAACACGTTGGCCGAGTTGGGTGACGGAACAACTGAACGAAATCGCCAGTCTGAGCTGCAACGACAACTCGGTGGCCGCCGCAATGACCTTATGGAAGCCCGCGCGGCGTATGACGCGCTCACCCGTGCCTCTGAAGAACGCCAGCGCCGCCTAGCGGCTTTGGCGGAAGACACGCAATCCTGGTCGACCCGTCGAGGTGAAGCTGAACGACAACTCGAGGCCTTGACGGAGCGGGAAGGCGCCGCGGTTGAAGAGGTCGAAGAGCTGGCCGGCAAACCCGAAGCGCTGGCTGAACAACGCCAAGCTTTGATGGTTCAACTGGAGGCCGCGGAAGGCGGCCGCCGCACGGCAGCTGATGCGCTGACCCGAGCGGAAGCCGTACTCAGTGAAACAAGTAAAGCCCTAAGAGAGGCAGAACAAAGTGCATCTACCGCGCGTGAAGAACGTGTTCGTCGTGAGGCATCAGTGAGCCAAGCAAAGCAAGCGATCGAAACACTTGCGGCAGCCATCGAAGAGAAGGTTGGATGTGCACCAGCTGACGTACGGGCCCAAACCCGTCTCAAAGAAGGTGAAGAACCGCCACCGATTGAGAAAGCAGAGAAGAGTCTTCAGCGCCTTATCAGTGAGCGCGACAATATGGGGGCCATTAATCTTCGCGCCGAACAGGAAAGCGCGGAACTCAACGAGCAGATCGACACCCTTAATACCGAGCGGGAAGACCTGATTAACGCAATCGCCCGCCTGCGTGATGGCATCTCGAGCCTCAATCGCGAAGGACGCCAGCGCTTGCTGCAGTCCTTTAAGGAAGTTGATGGCCATTTCCGCACTTTGTTCACCAGCCTCTTTGGTGGCGGCAGAGCCCATTTGTCTTTGACCGACGCCGACGACCCCCTGGAAGCGGGCTTAGAAATTATGGCCAGCCCGCCCGGCAAACGGTTGCAGAATCTCGGGTTGCTGTCCGGTGGGGAACAGGCCCTAACCGCCATAGCCCTCCTGTTTGCAGTATTTATGGTCAACCCGGCCCCAATCTGCGTCCTCGACGAAGTGGACGCCCCGTTGGATGACGCCAACGTAGACCGATTCTGCAATCTGATTACCGAGATCACCAAAGCCACAGGCACGCGGGTGATCGTTGTGACCCACCATCGGATGAGTATGGCCCGCGTGGACCGCTTGTTCGGCGTCACAATGGCGGAACGAGGGGTCTCCAAGCTGGTCTCGGTCAATCTGAATGAAGCTGAAGCGTTCCGCGAAACGGCCTGATTCCACAGCCGCTTTGGGGATCGCCCCTAGACCACAGCCAGCAGCGGTCAGAACTGCCAAAAAAGCCCGGAATTCAGCGGCCTTTCGTCCTTGACAGAGGTACAGGCGGTTCCTATTGTGCGCCCGATTTTGCGCTGCAACAGGCCGGTTCCGGCCCAAGCTTCGATCGTCTCAAGGGGTGGGACTTTTTACCCTAATTGTTCAGTCAAACGGTGACTCCGGAACACGCCGATTGGTCTTTGAGGACCGCATGGCCACCGAACCAGATGACCCGCTGAACAACCTGGATGCCCGCCTCAAAGCCGCTCGCGGTCAATCGGATACGGAATCAGCCCCGCGCGGGCGCGGAACACAAAGCGGGCTGGGCCAAGGTCTCCGCATCGGTATTGAAATGGTCGTTTCCGTCGCTGTCGGCGCGGGATTAGGCTACTTCATCGATAACTGGGCCGAAACCACGCCGCTTTTTATGATTGTGTTTTTGTTTCTGGGTTTTGCCGCAGGCATTATGAACGTGCTTCGCATCGCCCGGGGCCTAGATGAGGCGGTCGGCTTTGGCCGGGCGATGAGAGAAAAAGAAGCCAGAGATAAACTGGCACGAGACGAAGCAGCGAGCGCCAATCCGGCGCGAACAGAAGAGAGCGGAGCGAACGACTAGACATGGCGACCGAAGACCAAGGCCCAATGGCGCAGTTCGAGATCAAATCATTGATTGATCTTAACGTTGGCGGCTACGACATCTCGTACACCAACTCTGCCCTGTTTATGACCCTTGCTGTCATCTGCACATTTAGTCTGTTTTGGGCGGCCACTCGCAAGCGCACTATGGTGCCCAGCCGCATTCAATCCATCGGCGAGCTGATGTTCGAATTCGTCGCCGGCATGGTTAAAGAAAATGTCGGCAAGGAAGGCATGAAGTACTTCCCGTTCATCTTTACCCTGTTCGTTTTTATTCTATTCGGCAATGTCCTGGGCCTTTTGCCCTACAGCTTCACCTTTACGTCTCACATCATCGTTAACGCAGCTTTGGCCGTGTTTATCTTTATCGCCGTGACGATCATTGGCTTCGCAACACATGGCTTGCATTACCTGCGCCTGTTCTGTCCTGCCGGAACACCGTTGCCCGTGGCTATCGTTCTGGTGCCCATTGAAATTATGTCTTACTTCATTCGGCCGGTGTCTCTCAGCCTGCGTTTGTTCGCCAATATGCTGGCGGGCCACGTGTTGCTGAAAGTGTTGGCCGGTTTTGTGATCTCACTCGGTATTTTCGGGGTTGTCCCGTTCTTGGCCGTTGGCGCGGTAACCATGTTGGAAATCATGGTTGCGCTGATCCAAGCCTACGTGTTTGCCCTGCTTTCAACTATTTATCTCAACGACGCTGTTCATCTTCACTAGGAACAGCCAGCGACCCTTAACTGCGACTTACTCAAGATATCATCCTAAGGAAGGACTAAGACCATGGAATTAGAAGCTGCAAAAATGATCGGTGCCGGCCTTGCCGCTATCGGCGTTATCGGTGGCGGTGTCGGCGTGGGCATCGTGTTCGGTAACTACATGACTGCCGCATCGCGCAACCCATCACTGAAAGACGAACTGCGGACTTATGCATTCCTCGGCTTCGCCCTTTCAGAAGCGACCGCGCTGTTCGCGCTGGTTATCGCGCTGATCGTTCTGTTCACCTGAGCAGAATTCGTTTCCCGCCACTTTATATAAGTGGCGGGATTTAAGACTTCTTCTGACTGCGAGGCGTCATGCCACAGTTCGACCCTTCGACTTTTTCGTCTCAGCTATTTTGGCTGCTGATTTGCTTTGTCGTGCTCTATTGGGTGGTCTCCAAATTCGCCATTCCTCGTATTGGCGACATACTGGAACAGCGCGAGCGCGTGGTGCAGGATGACCTTGACCGTGCTGAAAGCTTAAAAGGCGAGGCTGAACAAACCCTGGCCGATTACGAAGCAGCCATGGCGGATGCGCGCGAGCAAGCCCGCACACTGATGTTTAAGGTGACCAGCGATGCCAAGGCGGCGGCAGAAAGCCGTAACAGAGACATTGGCGAAGAACTGACAGCCCAGATCGCGGATGCGGAACAACGGATTGCCAGTGCCCGTGATGAAGCTATGGCCAGCCTCACGTCGATTGCCGCAGACGCGGCTAAAGATGCAGCCAGTCGCCTAGCCGGCCTTGAGGTTAATAGTGGTGACGCTGAAGCTGCTGTCAGCGCAGCTATGAAAGGATCACGCTAATGTTTACAGATCCTTCATTTTGGGTTGGTCTCGCTTTTGTTCTTGTCGTTGGCTTCCTTGCCACGCCAATTATGCGCAGCGTGTCGGGCTCCCTCGACGCACGGGCCGATAAGATACGCTCGCAGATTGAAGAAGCCCGCAAGCTTCGCGAAGAAGCGCAAGCCCTGTTGGCTGAATATCAGCGCAAGCAACGCGATGCATTATCGGAAGCGGAAAGCATTGTCGCCCAGGCCAAAGAAGAAGCCAGTCGCATGCGCGCCCAAGCCGAGACGGATTTGGAGCAATCCATTGAGCGTCGCAAAGCTCAAGCCCTGGATCGTATCGCTCAGTCAGAAGCACAAGCCATTGCCAGTGTACGCAACACGGCAGTAGATGTGGCCGTCGCTGCAGCCGAAAAGTTGATCACCGATCAAATGACAGGTCATCGCCAAGCTGCGCTTGTTGACCAATCCATCAAGGATTTAGCTGACCGACTGAATTAATCTGATCGCCAACCAAATTCTTAAAAGCCCTAGCGCCAAAGCTGGGACTTTTTTTATTCCCTAGTCGACGATATTGAGAGTCGCTCGATCAACCATGTACTCAGGCTTAATAACGGCTTCCCAATTCGCGACCGTGCGCTGAGTCAGTTCCACGTCATCATCGACAGCGTGGAAAATAACATTGAGACACTCATTATTGCCCAAGCATTCCATTGTCAAACGGGCCAGACCATCACGGGTCATAGCACCAACAGCGGTGAGGTCCGTCGTCAGTCGCGCATTGCCAGACTCCTGTGTCTCCATAGACAGCAGCGTCAAATGCCGGATGATGGTATGGGGCACCCCGCTGTTGATAAGAGTCCCCTCAGCTATTGTTTTTGAGGCGATAGCGGTTTGCTGAACGGGGTGGGTCTTTTCGACGTAAATTAGCTTGCCACTATCTGCAGCCCCGATGGCGCCATGGAGAATGATTTGGTCCACACCACTTGCCGATGCCCATTTTGAAATTAGCACCTGGCTTTGTTCATAAAATTTCTGATCGCCCCCAAATGCCTGGCTGGACGCATCGACCACGGCGTCATAAGACGCTGAGGTAAAGACGCGCTCCATATCCGCATCGACAAGCATGTCACCGACCACGTAATCCACATCGAGGCCTTCTAGACGTGCGCGATTAGAGGTCGGGCGGGCGAGAACCGTTACCACTTTGCTAGCCTGGACCAAATATTTGACGATTTCAGACCCAAGTTGACCTGTCCCGCCGAGCACCAAAACGCCACCACCAGCGGCTAGCGCCGGCTGGCCCAAAAACAACATGCTCACCGCGAGGATGGCGAGATATTTCATCATAATCTGCGTCCTGAATTTTAGTGTTCGACCGAAGGCTGAAGTTTAGGTCGGCCTTTTGAGCGAGGGCTACTCGAATCGGCTATAAATCGCGCCCGTATCCACGGTATAGCCGCGGGCAAATCTGGCATTTGCGGGGAAATATCTGTTCTGTTTATACCGTCATATACGGGGAGCTGCCGCATGATAGGTACACTGGTTACTCATAGAAGGGTGCTGGATTTTATAGCGCCCTTTGCTCTTGGGCTTGTAGCAATTGGCTTGTCTTCGCCACCAGCCTACGCAGACACTTTTCCATCCCTATCTGCTGAAATAGCCGCGGAACTCCAATACGAGACTGGCATTGGACCGGATAGCGCGGCCCCTCAATCCGATTTTTTATTCACCACGATTGAGGTTGGGCTTTCGGCAGGGTTGAGTGAAAACTTCAGCATCGAAAGCGTTGTGCTGTTGGAGCCGGTCGATGACCCGCCCGCCGGAGAGAACCTGACTTTCGAAAACCAAGGCGTGTTCGCGGAAGAACTGATGCTGGCCTACCACGGCGACAATTGGTCGGTTCTGGCCGGGAAGTTTAACACCGCGTTCAGCACCGGCTGGGATTTGGGTGCCGGAATCTGGGGCGCTGATTTTCCTGAAGATTACGAAGTTACAGAGAAACTTGGATTAGCGGCCTCCAGAACCCTTGGCTCAGAAGCCAACGGACACCATACCCTCTATGGCAGTCTACATCGTGCGGACCGTTCTTTTTTAAGTGGGTCGTTGATTGAGGATAGAGGCCGATTGCGGTTGGCCGACGGCGGTGCAACCAACACCAAGGATTTCGATTCTTATACCATATCCTTGACCGGCGAAGATATAAGTGCAGGTGGCTTGGGCTACCACCTGGCCTATCGATCTCACGCCCATGGCGACACAGATTTAAATGCAGTGCGGGAAGACGGCTTCTCGGCGGCGCTGTTCGGAACCATTCCCGTCGGGGCCATCGAGATCAAAGCCATGACCGAGGGCGCCTACATCAACAATGCTGAGGGTGGCTCAGACGATATCTCTTATTTGACCGTCGGTGGCACCGCATTCTTTGCGGAGTCTTGGAATGCCGCCTTGAGCGTGACCTTCCGAACCACGCATGTTGAAGGCGGCGCAAATATCAACGACCACCGTTTCCAAGCCACGACGGGTTGGGAATGGGAATCGGGCTTAACCCTCGACTTCGGCTACCGCTACAGCAAAGAAGACGGCACCAACGATCACGTCCTCGGCCTCCTTATGGCCTACGCGTTTTCGCTCTAAGAACGACTAAACCGCGTTACTCCGCCGCGTGTTTGAGCGGTTCCGGTTTCCAGCGCAGGATCGGCTTGCGGGCGGCTTGGGTTTCATCCAATCGACGCCGCGGTGTGAGCTGCGGCGATGAGGCGAACTCCTCTGCCATGCCACCGCTCTTGGCTTTGCGGGCCAGGGCCAGAACCGTCTCACAATACTGATCCAACGTCGCCTTGCTTTCGGTCTCAGTCGGTTCCATGAGCAAAGCCCCGTGCACTACAAGCGGGAAGTACATGGTGGGTGGGTGAAAGCCTTCGTCGATCATAGATTTAGCGAAATCGAGTGTTGAGACGCCGGTGTCTTTGAGGAAGCGATCATCGAACAACGCCTCATGCATGCAAATCCCATCGTAGGATGGGGTTAGTTCTTCCGACAACCGGACACGCAAATAGTTGGCGTTGAGCACCGCATCACCAGAGGCCTGACGCAATCCATCAATGCCCAAGCTCATCATGTACGCTAGCGCACGCACAAACACACCAAATTGACCATGGTACCCCTTCATGCGGCCGAAGCTTTGCGGTGCATCTTTGTCACCGGAGTGCTCAACCATGCGAAGACCGTTGGCATCGTGCACCAAAAACGGTAACGGCGCGAAAGGTGCCAGAGCCTCAGACAACACGGTTGGACCAGCGCCAGGCCCGCCACCGCCATGGGGCGTGGAGAAGGTCTTGTGGAGATTAATGTGCATGGCATCGACGCCAAGCTCAGAGAGCGTCACTCGGCCAACAATGGCGTTAAAGTTCGCTCCATCCATATAAAAATAAGCACCGGCAGCATGAACAGCATCTGCGATGGCCTTGGCTTCGTTCTCGAACAAGCCACAGGTATTTGGGTTGGTGATCATCACTGCCGCAACGTCTGGCCCGAGACGGGTCGTTAGTGCGTCTACATCGACCCGGCCGTTGCCGTTTCCAGGAATGGATTCGACTGAATAGCCGCAGATCGCCGCTGTTGCCGGGTTGGTGCCGTGGGCAGACTCAGGCACCAGCACGACTTTGCGATCGTCATTACCGGCGGCTTGATGCGCCGCTCGGATAGCCATAATCCCGCAAAGTTCACCATGGGCCCCCGCTGCTGGTGATAAAGCAACGGCAGGAAGGCCTGTGAGCTCCTTGAGCCATGTGGCGAGGGTATCCATCAGCTTGTAGGCGCCCTGCACGGTGGATTCAGGCTGGAACGGATGAATATCACCGAGACCCGGCAGTCGCGCCATCTTCTCATTGAGGCGCGGGTTATGTTTCATGGTGCAAGACCCGAGCGGATAGAACCCGGAATCGATAGAGTAGTTCTTCTGCGACAGGCGCGTGTAATGGCGCACCACTTCGGGCTCAGACAACCCAGGCAACCCAACCGGCAACCGGCGGCGCAACCCGCCCAGACGATCCATATCGTGAGACGGTGGATCGAGATCGACCGCAGATGAGTCTTGGGAGTCCAACTCAAAAATGAGCGGTTCTTCGAAGGACAGACCGCGATTACCTGACGTGGTTTCGATGTTGGAATACTCGGTCATGACAGCGCCTCCCCAAGACCTGTGACAAGCGCCTCCATGTCACTTTCATTTGTCATCTCTGTCGCAGTCACCAGCATCATGTTGGCGAGCTCTTCGTACTGGGGATAGAACCGAGATACCGGAACGCCACCAAGAATGCTATTAGCGGCTAAGTCTTCAACAACCTCTACGGCAGGGCGCGGAAGAGTCACGGCAAACTCATTGAAGAAGGCCTGCGGAACAACCGTTACACCGTCAATGTTGTTAAGTCTGGTCGCCAAAGTGACCGCATTTGCATGGTTTACCTCTGCCAACTGAGCGAAACCTGCTTCTCCCAACAAGGTCATATGAATGGTGAAAGCCAAGGCAATGAGCCCTGAGTTAGTGCAAATGTTTGATGTCGCCTTCTCACGCCGAATGTGTTGCTCCCGAGTTGAGAGGGTCAGCACAAAGCCGCGACGGCCATCGGCGTCAACGGTCTCGCCGCACAGACGGCCCGGCATTTGACGGAGGAATTTTTCCTGGGTGGCGAACAAGCCAACGCCCGGCCCACCAAAAGAGGCAGGTCCGGCAAGGGACTGCCCTTCTCCCACAACTATATCCGCACCCATGGCACCAGGCGGTGTCACCAAGCCCAACGATACGGGCTCCGCCACACAGGCCACCAACAACACGCCTTCAGCATGACACGCCTCGGCCAAGGCTGTCAGATCGGTAAGATGCCCAAAAAATCCAGGGTTCTGAACAACAACACAGGCAAGGTCACCACCTACCCGACCGATCAAGTCCTCGACACCAATGGGGTCTGGCGCAAGACATTCGATCTCAAGACCGAGGTGCTTCAGCTGGGTTTGTGTGACATCTCGATAATGAGGATGTACCGCACCGGACATGAGCACATGACTCCGCTTTGTGACGCGGCATGCCATGGCGGCAGCTTCTGCACATGCGGTTGCGCCGTCGTACATAGACGCGTTGGCGACTTCCATATCCATCATCAAAGCGACTTGAGACTGAAACTCATAAATGGTTTGAAGTGTGCCCTGGCTGATCTCAGGTTGATAAGGCGTGTAGGCCGTTAAAAACTCGCCGCGCTGAATCAGGTGATCCAAAGACGCTGGCGTGTGGTGACGATAATTTCCCGCCCCCAGAAATGAAGGCACGTCTGAGCAGGACAGGTTTTCCCGAGCGAAGGCATGCATTGCTCGTTCGACGTTGATCTCACTTTGCGTGTTTGGCAAATCGAAGGTTGGCTCACCTTTGGGCAATTCAGCGAATAGCGCGTCAACAGAGTCGACACCTATGGTCGAAAGCATGGCGCCGCGGTCAGGTTCTGTAAGGGGGAGGTAACGCATGTTCATCAACTCCTATGCGTCGATTTCTTTGAGGTACGCGTCGTAGGCAGATTGGTCCATAAGGCTATCAAGTTCAGCAGTGTCGGACAGCGTCATCTTGAAGAACCAGCCATCGCCGGTTGGGTCTGAGTTTACGGTGTCAGGCGCATCACCCAGCCCTGCGTTGCCCTCGGTCACGGTTCCAGAAACCGGGGCGTACACCTCGCTCGCCGCTTTAACCGACTCAACAACCGCTGCTTCACCCCCCTTGCTAATTGCCTTGCCAGCATCTGGCACCTCGACAAACACAATGTCGCCCAATTGGCTTTGGGCATAATCGGTAATACCCACAGTCGCGGCTTCTTCGTCGACGCGAATCCACTCGTGTTCTTTGGTGTAACGTGTATCGGTCATTTTGATCCTCTGTAGTATCGCTGGGGTACAAACGGCATGTCCACGACGTCGGCTTCAAAGGCCTTACCGCGGACGATGAGATGAAGACGGGTGCCTTGCTTGGCGTGCTCGGTGGCGACGTATCCCATCGCAATTGGCCCCTCGGCTGTGGGCCCAAACCCGCCAGACGTGACGACACCAACTGCCGCACCATCGGGCACTTCGATCACAGCACCTTCGCGGGCGGGTGCGCGGCCTATGGGCTTCAAGCCGACCCTTAGTCGGGAGGGACCCTCGTGGAGTTCTTTGAGAATTCGGGCTTCACCAGGAAACCCACCTTCGGCGCGTCGGCGCTTTCCAATAGACCAAGTGAGATCAGCCTCGATCGGTGATGTTTCGTCATCCATATCTTGGCCGTACAGACAGAGTCCTGACTCGAGGCGAAGAGAGTCGCGCGCGCCCAGACCAATGGGCTCGACATTCGGCTGGTCTATGAGTGTGCGTGCCACCGAGTCTGCATCAGCAGCAGGTACCGAAATCTCAAACCCATCCTCGCCGGTGTATCCACATCGAGACACCACAACTTCAACACCATTGATCGTCGTCTGTCGCAGTGACATGAAGGGCATGGTGGCGCAGTCCACGTCGAACAGGGCAAGCACTTCCGACGCCTGCGGTCCTTGCAGCGCCAACAACGCATAGTCATCTTTGCGCTCGAGAGCCGCGCCAGGCAGCCCAGCTTTGAGAACAGCGTAATCTTTTTCTTTGCAGGCCGCGTTGACGACCAAGTGAACACGATTAGCGTCACCGTCAACAGGCTTAGCGACCATTAAATCATCAATGATGCCGCCAGCGTCGTTGAGCAGTTGGGTGTATCGAATACGCCCGGGCTTTAAAGCCTGGAGATCGCCGGGCACCAACCCCTCTAAGGCGGCCGCTATGTTCTCTCCGACAAGATCTGCCTGGCCCATGTGCGACACATCAAACAAACCTGCCGCAACACGAGTGTGGAGATGCTCCTTAAGAACACCGAGAGGGTACTGAACCGGCATGCTATAGCCCGCGAAAGGCACCATCTTCGCGCCCAACTCACGATGCAACGCATCCAGTGGTGTCGTTAGTAAATCATCAAGAGCTGCCGTATCGGGCACGCATACCTCTCTAGGTCCAAACACACAGACGGAGTCGTCACCGGCTACGGCTTTCACCGTGGTCGATGCCCTCCTCTGTCGATAAACCTGAGAGTTTGGCCGGGCGCATCAGCTTTCCGGCTTTCCCCGTCGGTGAGACCACCAGCCCCGGGCTGATTGCCTACTTTCCAGAGTCCCCTACCCCAACGGTCCGGTTGCCTGAGAGATTCCGAGGGCGGTTGCTCCTTCGGCGCCGGATATTTGCCACAGCGACAAAATCCGAACTCTTCCACCAGGGTATAGCGGGACCTGTTGCTTAAACTGACTCAGCAGTAGAGGTCAATGACGGTTAGCGGGAACGGCTTCGATTGTAACGTAATTGCTCATCTGTGAGCTGAAACCCCAGATAAATGTCGTATCCAGCCGCTGTCAGGCGGTCCTCAAGGGGGATAAAAATACGAACACTCGACTCGGTAACGCGCTCCTGGCGGGCACCACCAGCCCGGAGCCTATGCTTCCGGGTAAAGATCGTTTTGCCAGCCGGGTCCGGGAAAAACCGGGGGATGGCGACGAAGTAATAGAATTCGACGTCGCCGGGCTGAACAGCAGGTCCTCCGCTGATCATCATGTCCACGTCCATCACCGCTTCAACGCCATCGTCGTCAAATTTACAGGTCCCCTCAAAGGACACGATCTCGGCTTGATATTCGACATCAGAAATGTCGCGACCCTCACCCGGTTTAAATTTGGTCAGGCTGGCCGTATTGGAATCGATGCGAATTTGGGGACAGGGCGGGACGGGCTCCAAGGCGCACCCAGACACCACAATTGCCGCCACCGCAGCAGCGAAAAGAGAAAATGTATGCTTTGAGAACATCGGATAAAAACGCAAGAAATTTAACCCAACTAAAGTTTGCCGTGACTGCCGTCGCACAATGGCACACGTGTCGTCGCCTTGCAGCCACAGAAATACACCGTACCATCTTTATCGGCCTCATGCTCCATTGGGGCGAAGTCAGTGCCTTTATGGGACCCATCGCAAAACGGCTGTTTCGAGCTCTGGCCGCAGGAGCACCACCAGTATTTCTTGCCGGCTTCAACCTCGACCACATAAGGCGCCTTCTGGGCAACTACAGCGCCGCCACTTTTGGTTTGTGGTTCAGAATTGTCAGACATGCGATCGACCTTTTGCGGGATACCTATATCTGGTAAGGGAAAGCGAGCTCTTGGCCGTTCTAAAGGTGCGGACGCACTTACCAGAGTGTTGAGGGCCACAATAACGGTCCTGCCTATGAGAAACTAGACCACACGCCACCGTTGGAACCTTCACGCGATGCCCAAGCCCGCCCTGAAAATTCTCCTCGCCGGTCCACGCGGCTTCTGCGCAGGAGTGGACAGGGCCATTCTAATTGTCGAAAAAGCGTTGGAGGCCCATGGCGCGCCGGTCTATGTGCGACATGAAATTGTGCACAATCGATTTGTCGTCGAATCCCTAGAAGCCAAGGGCGCCGTTTTCGTAGAAGAACTTGACGAAGTACCTAACGGTGTCCCCGTTGTCTTTTCCGCCCATGGTGTGCCGAAATCGGTTCCTAACGCTGCTGACGCCCGTGGGCTGGATTACATCGACGCGACATGTCCGCTGGTATCAAAAGTGCACAACGAAGCCGAACGACATCATGGTCACGGACTGCAAACCATTCTCATTGGACATGCCAATCACCCCGAGGTCGTTGGCACGATGGGGCAAGTCCCAGAAGGGTCCATGATTTTGGTCGAGACGGTCGAGGATGCAGAAACTTTTACACCCGATAATCCAGACGCCCTCGCCTATGTGACTCAGACAACATTATCTGTGGACGACACAGCAGATATTATCGATATCCTGAAGCGGCGATTCCCAAGCATCGCGTCGCCGCGCAAAGAAGACATTTGCTATGCGACGACCAATCGCCAATCGGCTGTTAAGGCGATTGCCGAACGCTGCGACATGATGGTCGTGATCGGCGCACCCAACTCATCGAATTCAAAGCGATTGGTCGAAGTTGCTCACAAAGCCGGCTGCAACTCGGCCACGTTGATCCAGCGCGCGACAGAAATTTCATGGGATGGGCTGGCTGCCGATAGCACTCTGGGAATCACAGCGGGTGCATCAGCGCCCGAGGTTCTGGTTGAGGAAGCCATTGCAGAAGCTAAACAACATTTCGACGTTACCGTTGAAGAAATAAAAGTCGCTGAAGAGAATGTGACCTTCAACCTGCCACGCGCCCTCAGCGCGTAAGGACGAATATGAACGACGACAGTCCTATGACCGTTGAATTATTTACCGACGGCGCCTGCCTCGGGAACCCAGGTCCAGGGGGTTGGGGTGCCTTGCTTCGATTCAACGGCACTGAAAAAGAGCTCGTCGGTGGTGAAGAAGAAACAACCAACAACCGCATGGAAATGCTGGCGGTCATTGAGGGCCTTAAGGCACTAACACGTCCGTGTGTGATCACCGTTTATACCGACAGCCAATATGTCCAAAAGGGCATCACCGAATGGATAAAAGGCTGGAAAGCGCGTGGATGGAAGACTTCGTCTAAAAAACCCGTGAAGAATGTGGACCTATGGATGGCACTAGACGAGGCACAAGCCCAACACAACATCACCTGGCAGTGGGTCAAAGGCCATGCTGGCCACCCAGAAAATGAGCGGGTCGACGATCTTGCGCGATGGGAAGCAGAGAGAATTCAGCGCGGCGACTAGATCCGTGCACTATAGTTGACTTAGTACGTTCTCCGCACTTGAAACACCATAGCCGCCCGGCGATTCAATGAATAAGTGCTCGACGGTGCCTTTGTTGACCACCAACGCAAAGCGTCGTGACCGTTGCCCCATGCCACGCTCAGTCATGTCTTGGTCCAGCCCTAGCGCCTGAGTAAAAGCTCCATTGCCATCAGCAATCATCGAGATGGTCTCGCCGGCTTCTTGGCGTACCGCCCATGCAGCCATAACAAACGCGTCGTTCACAGATACACAGGCGATAAGATCAACACCTGTATCTAAGATGGCGTCCGCTTTTTCGACAAAGCCCGGCAGATGGCGCGCAGAACACGTCGGCGTAAATGCGCCGGGCACTGCAAAAAGAACAGCTCGTTTGTTAGAAAATACCTGCCCAGTTGTCGTTGCCATAGGACCATCTGGTTGAGCCAAGAATACCGGCACATCAGGAAGCGAGTCACCGACGGCTAAAGACACTGAAACGAACTCTTTTGTAAGGCTTGCATAGCGCTTGGTAAGCTCTGAGCCGCAGCGTGTCACCTAAAAATGCAAGAAAAATATTCAACCAGTGACCCTTGTTTTGGAATCTTGAACAGCGCATCATTTCTAAATGATCCGCAACTCCTCGGAACCTGGATACCTGTCTGGCCAGTTTCTTGCCGCCATGCCCGCTATGGGTGATCCACGGTTTGAAAAATCCGTCATCTACATATGTGCACACTCCGAAGACGGAGCGATGGGGTTGATCATCAATCAACCTCTCGAAGAGTTAAATTTCCCCGACATTCTTGATCAAATGGGCATTGAACCGACGCCTGCATGCGATCAGATCACGGTCCATTGCGGGGGACCGGTGGAATCAGCGCGCGGTTTTGTATTGCATTCATCAGATTATCAGATGGACGGCACACTTGTTGTAGACGAGTCCGTGGCCCTAAGCGCCACAACAGAAGTTCTGAAAGCCATTGCTTATGGCACTGGTCCCAAACAGAGCTTGATGGCCCTTGGTTACGCCGGTTGGGGAGCCGGACAACTCGACGATGAGATCATGAACAACGCTTGGCTGAACATTCCGTGTGACGGCACGCTTTTGTGGTCCACAGAAGATGACATGAAATGGGATCAGGCGCTCGGCACACTTGGCATTAGACCGGCTATGCTGGTAGCAGATGCAGGACACGCGTGAGGCACTAGTGCGCGGTCCATCCTCCGTCTACTTTCAAGCAGGATCCCGTCACCATTCGAGATGCAGGTGACGCCAGATACACAATGGCGCTCGCTACGTCTTTAATTTGACCAACATGTCCCAATGGAATTTGGTTTAAAACCGATTCCATAAATGCGGGGTCATCAAGAAACGGCTTTGTCAGTGGTGTTTCGATAAACGTTGGGGCGACGGTGTTCACCCGGATAGCGTGGGGGGCGAATTCAATGGCCATGGCCTTGGCCAGCCCTTCGATCGCATGTTTGCTGGCACAATAAACCGTGCGGTTCATCGCCCCAACATGACCCATCTGTGAAGACATGTGGATTATTGATCCTGAGACCCCTTCATTGACCATGCGCGCTGCAACTATTTGGGCTACGAAGAACGCCGCCCGCACATTGATGTTCATAATGGTATCGAAGTGCTCTTCGGTGACGTCGGAAAACGGCTCGGGGATGTTTATTCCGGCATTGTTGACCAGGATATCCACTGATGGTGCGCCTTCAAAAGCTGCACTAAACGCTTCACGGTCTGTGACATCACACACCATGCTGTGGGCCTCTCGACCCAGCGCCCGAATATCCGCTGCAACCGCCTCAAGCGGTTCAGCATTCCGCGCCACGAGCACCACGTTGGCGCCGGCTTGCGCCAAGGCCAATGCACATCCTGCCCCAAGCCCTTTTGAAGCACCGGTAATCAAAGCGGTCTGCCCTGTGAGATCGAAAGGTGATGGCTGTGCCGTCATGTCAGTCGCCGATCGCTTTTCTAGCTTTATTTTTATGGGCTGCGAGAGCCATTAGCCGACGGTCGCGCCATTCGCGTCTCGACGCAAGCTCTTGTTCTGACAAATGTGTTCGTCTTTCTTGTTCTACATCACCGATAAGTTTGCTGCCCCATGGTTTTGGTGTTGTCCGTGACTGGGCCACCGAATGATACAGGGGGGCAAGTCGCGCGGCATAGTCTGCAACTCCGCCGGGCGCGTTGAGATCAATAGTCTCGAAAGGCCCCATAAATGACCAACGCAGCCCCAAACCTTCCGAGACCGTTTTGTCGATGTCTTCGGCTGAAGCATACCCTTCTTCAAACAACGCCCACGCTTCATTTAAGAGAGCGCCTTGAAGGCGGTTCAGAACAAAACCTTCGACTTCACGCGTGATGTGGATCGGCGATTGACCCACAGCTGTCATTAAATCGTGGGCAAATTGAACCGCTGACGGGTCGGTCCAGAGCGCAGGGACCAGTTCAACCAGTGGCACAAGGTAAGGCGGGTTTACGGGGTGAGCGATAAGACACCGATTACGGCCCTTTAGGCCTTCGGTAAACGCAGACGCAGGAATACCCGAGGAAGAGCTGCCAATCACAACGTCTGGCCCACAAACAGCATCAAGCGCCGCCGTGATCTCTGACTTAACCGGAATTGTTTCAAAGACTGACTCTTGAACGTAGGACACACCGTCGACAGCTTCTTCTAATATGTCACACACCGTTATGTGCTCTAGCGTCGCGTCCGCCGATTCAATGAGCTCAAAGGACTGCAAATCGTCGAGGTTAGCTCGTATTCCTGCCAAGACATTGGCCCGAATATCTGCATCTCCATCATAAATGCGGACGGGATATCCTGATCGGGCAAACACAATAGCCCAGCCTGCGCCAACCAGCCCTGCCCCAACAACAGCGATAGGCTGGGTCATGGGGGGTCTCTATGCATTTCCATAGCGACGGATACGTAGGTCACATTGCTCTTGGTGCCCCGCAAAGTTCTCAATGGCGCAAAGACGAGATCCGTATTCACCAATGATGCGAGAGGCTTCTTCCGTGCAAGTTTGATAGGTGCACGTCTTAATGAACTTGCCGACCCAAAGACCACCGGTATAACGAGCAGCTTTACTGGTTGGCAGCGTGTGGTTTGTGCCGATCACTTTGTCGCCATAAGCCACATTGGTTTCCTTACCGAGGAACAATGCACCATAGTTATTCAGGTTCTCTAGCCACCACTTTGGATTTTCGGTCATCACCTCTACGTGCTCAAAAGCTAGTGCGTCCGCTTCACGCAACATTTCCGCTTCGTCTTCACAAAGAATGATTTCACCATGATCACGCCACGCGACACCGGCAATATCAGCGGTCGGTAAGATTTCCAGTTGACGCTCAACTTCGGCAGCCGTGTCATCTGCCACCCGCTGCGACGTGGTCAACAATACAGATGGCGACGTCGGACCATGCTCTGCTTGGCCAAGAAGGTCGGTCGCCACCATCTCGCCGTCAGCGGTATCATCCGCAATGACCAGGGTCTCAGTAGGGCCAGCAAAAAGATCGATCCCAACGCGCCCGTAGAGTTGCCGTTTAGCCTCGGCGACATACGCATTACCCGGACCGACCAGCATATCCACAGGGGCTATGGTTTTTGTGCCAAGAGCCATGGCAGCAACAGCTTGCACGCCTCCCAGAATATAAATTTCATCCGCACCGGCGAAATGCATCGCTGCGATCGTTGCTGGGTGAGCCTCTCCATTGGTCGGCGGCGTACACGCGATTACCCGCTTGCACCCCGCAACCCGTGCGGTCAACACACTCATATGAGCCGAGGCGACCATCGGATAGCGCCCGCCCGGCACGTAGCATCCAACATTCTCGATCGCCGTGTTTTTGTGGCCAAGACGGACGCCGGGAATGGTTTCAATCTCAATGTCCTGCATGGATGCCTTTTGTGCTTCGGCAAACTTACGGATCTGAGCTTGGGCGAATTTGATATCTGTGACCGTCTGTTCGTCTAACGAGTCGACGCATGCCTGAATCTCTGCATCTGATAAACGAAAACTCTCGGGAGAGTACTTGTCGAACGTCTCAGAATAATGCCGTACCGCAGCGTCACCTTCTTTACCTATCCGGCTCAGAATGTCGGTGACGATATCGCGCACTTTGTTCGCTACGGTTTCATTTTCTTCCGCCGTCGCGCCGCGCTTGAGGTGAGTAGCCATTTGATCTCCAAAAACTAAGGGGCTTAGGTCATAGCGACGGTGCGCCACAGCAGTTCAGAGCAAGCGAGCTCTGATCGCATCATACGTTTCCAATTGGTCGATTTGGCCAACCGCCGCAACTGTTGGAGTTGTCGCAAACAGACGTTGTGCCGCTGTCGCTATTGCGGACGAATTAATTTGCTCAACCTTCTCGATAATCTCGCGGGCCTCCAACATACGCCCGTAGACCAGTATTTGACGTGCCCGTTGAACACAGCGGCTGCCAGGACTTTCCAGCCCCATCAGAAAGCCCGCCTTAAGTTGCGCTTTGGCCCGAATCACTTCTTCTTCGGTCGCGCCTTCGGCCATTTTCTTGATCTCGTCCGTAAGCACTGCGATCAATTCATCTGTCTGATCAGGACCTGTGCCCGCATAAATTGTGAATATACCCGAGTCTTCGCAGGCATTGGTTGACGAGAAAACCGAATAGGCCAGGCCGCGTTTTTCACGCACCTCTTGAAACAAGCGGGAGGATAACCCCTCGCCAAATAAAACTGAGAGCGCTGAAAGCGGGTAGTAGTCGGGATCATGATAGCCGACCCCGTCAAACCCAAGCACCACATGAAGTTGCTCGACCGGGCGCGCTTCCCGCACATCGCCGCCAACGTATTTGGCTTGGGTAGATTGTGGACCGTCCCCCTTAGTCAGCCCTGAAAAAGCACGGGCAACCTGGCCAACAAACGCGTCATGATCCACCCGGCCAGAGGCTGAAACAACGATGTCGCCACTGGTGTAATTGCGGCCCATGTACTCATGAAGATTATCAGCTGTCATTCGGTTGACGGAGTCCACCGTGCCAAGCACCGGCCAGCCCAACGCCTGGTCGGGGTATGCAGTCGACTGCAGCCGGTCAAAGACAACGTCGTCAGGCGTGTCTTCTGACTGATAAATCTCCTGCACCACCACTTGCTGCTCACGGGCAAACTCCTCCTCGTCCATGGTGGCGTTGAGCAAGATGTCCGAGAGAATATCAACGGCGAGTGGCAAATCCTCTTTTAGAACTTTGGCGTAATAGGCAGTGTGATCACGACTGGTATAGGCATTCAACTGGCCACCAACGTTGTCCATTTGTTCAGCAATTTGATAGGCCGTGCGTGTTTTGGTGCCTTTGAACGCCATATGCTCAAGCAAATGCGAGATGCCATTCACCTCGATGGTTTCATGTCGCGTCCCAGCCGCAACCCAGACTCCAACCGCAGTGGTCTCGACCGAGGGCACCGGATCGGTGACGATACGTAAACCTGACTCTAACGTGGTTGTTTGCATTTCCGACCGCTGGTTCATATTGCTATTTTCTCAGACCCGGCTATGCGCGCGAACATACGCCTGCACTTTGGCTAAATCATTGGGCAGTTCGTCGCACCGCTCCTCAAGATCGTACAAATTTGCCAAAGCTGGCGGGAGATCTGGCCGAACCCCAGTCGCCGCTTCAACGGCGTCGGGGAACTTAGCGGGATGCGCGGTCGCCATCACAACCTTCGGAACTGACGGATCTAAGTCCGCACTCTGGGCCGCATGAACACCGACAGCGGTGTGAGGGTCAATCAATTGCCCGACATCTTTATAGGTCGAGCGGATCACGGCTTTTGTCCCCTCATCATCAAGACGACTGCCCCTGAACTGACTTGCAATTGTGTCCCGTGCCGAATCCTCAACAGTGTAAGACCCGCTTTGCCACAACCCGTCCATTAATCGCTTAACGGCAGCACCATCTCGCCCGTAAGCTTCAAAAAGCAAACGCTCAAAATTTGAAGAGACTTGTATATCCATCGCCGGGCTCAATGAGGGCTCCACCCCCTCGATGGTCATGGCCCCGGTTTCGAAATACCGGGTAAGGATATCGTTGCGGTTTGATCCAACTTGGAATGATGCTACGGGCAGACCCATACGTGCGGCACAGTACCCCGCAAACACATTGCCAAAATTCCCCGTGGGAACGGCAAACGCCACTGGTCGGTCTGGGCCGCCGAGGGACAGCGCCGCAGATGCATAGTACACCGTTTGCGCCATGATCCGTGCCCAATTGATGGAATTGACGGCGGATAAATGAATGTCATCGCGAAAAGCTTGATCATTAAACATAGCTTTAACCAGAGCCTGGCAATCATCAAAGGTGCCGTCGATAGCAACATTGTGCACGTTCGCTTCATCAACAGTTGTCATCTGTCGCCGCTGAACTTCTGACACCCGACCTTTCGGATGCAGAATAATAATGTCCACTGCATCACGCCCAGCACACGCTGCAATAGCAGCTGAACCCGTATCGCCAGAGGTTGCGCCGACAATAGTTATGCGTTCGTTCTTTGCCGATAGCACGCGATCAAAAAGATGACCGACTACTTGCAGCGCGTAATCTTTGAACGCGAGAGTTGGACCGTGGAAAAGTTCCAGCAACCAAGTATTGGAATCCAGTTGGATCATCGGTGCGACGGCAGGGTGATCGAACGGTTTATAGGCCGCGTCCATAACTCCGGACACATCAGATTCAACTGTTGATCCCGCAAAGAAGGGTTGGGTTACTGCCGCTGCCAGTTGCGCATAAGAAAGACAGCGCATCTTCCGCCACTCATCGATAGACCGCTTGGGCCATGATTTCGGCAGGTACAAACCGCCATCCCTGGCTAGGCCAGTCAGCAGAACATCGTCGAACCCAAGCTCTGTGGCTTGGCCACGGGTCGATTGGAAACGCACGGATTACTCCTCAGCGGCGCGGGATGCCGGAAAGGCGCGGATACTAGCGGGGAGTGCCCGAGTGAACAACCAAAAGGACCTGTCATACAGGTCTGAAAGGGAGGGATTTGCCAGGGTTATCCGCCCACAGCGGAAATATCCATAAACATTCCAGAAAGCAGCGAATCCAACTTGGTACGCATGTCACTCACAGCGCCGGACACACCCCGGCTAGCCGCTCTATCCGATACGTTTTGAGCAACAGGGAGCCATTGCCCCTGACCAGGCTTAGCCCCATGTCAAATTCCACTACGGCCTTGCCAGAGCCACTGCCAACTACATGCTCCAATCGGCGCAAGGTGCAGTTCAACTCATCAACAGATTCTGACATAGCCGAACTATGCCTGGATCAGCCGTTTAAACAAGCCGATATAGGCTGACGCGACAGCCTCTTCCGAGAAAGACTCCGACATGGCCGCCTCACCGCCCACGACAAGGCTGTAGGCTAGCTCCTGCTGGGACATGACGCGTGACACGGCATCAGCCAACGCCGACGAATCGCCGACCGGAACCAACAAGCCATTTGCCTCGTCCTTAATCAGAAAACTCGGACCTTCGCTGACAGTAGCGATAACCGGTGTGCGGTTGGCCCAGGCATTAACAACAACATTGCCAAAAGGTTCATGGCTAGACGGGACAAGACAAATATCAGCTGATCTAAGTAATGCCTCACGGTCTTCGCGCCACCCCAAAAAATTCACTCGTTCTGCAACACCAAGAGAAGCGGCAAGGGCGCGAAGGTCGCGTTCACACGAGCCCTCCCCAGCGATCCATAAGTGAAGCTCAGGCAAATTAGTAAGCGCTTTAATCGCCACGTTTACGGATTTGGTTTTTTCAAGCCGCGCTAGAACCAACAGCACCGTCGCCCCAATTGGTGTTGAGAGACTTTGCCGGTCCACAGGCTCAACGTCGACCTTGGGTGAAAAATTCGGGATGTAATCAACCCGGTCCTCTGGCCAGCCATTATCGACGCAATAGCGAACCAGATTAGGTGTGTTGCAGATGAGATGATCACAGTGGCGGTAATATTTCAGTTTGTAGTACCCCCCTAAGCGGCCAACGGTCACCCAGGGACCTTTCGGGCTATATCGAGCACCGCGGCTCATCCAGGCGAGATTTATGTTCGGCGCAAAGGCTGCGGCTGCCCCGTTTGCCTTGCCCTGCGAACTCCAATCAAACAGACCTCCCATTTGCGCCTGAGTTACCTCGCAATTTAAAGACGTCAGCTGCTTCAACCGCTGTTTAAAAGGCCGAGAGACGGCATGCTGGTCGACGCCACGCCGCGACAAGGCCCTAACCAGATCGATAAAAAATCGTTCGGCACCACCGTGGCGGCCGCCGGCAATGCTGTGAAGTAGGCGCATAATCCCCGTCGCTCAGATCTACGCCTCAATAGACGTATACAGACTGTACCCCATCGTTGCCTTGCCGTAATAGACTGCCTCTCACTGATACGATAGCGAAGATAGGAATTTCTTCACCCATGGCCTGCCGAGACCTCGCTAAACCGATTCGTTATCGCGTCGAAGCGATTTTAGCATATAGCCTGTTTGGGCTTTTTCGCCTATTGCCAGTTGATGTGGTGTCCGCCATCGGGGGAGCGCTCGCCGGATGGTTTGGGCCGTTGAGCCGCGCTCACCGCACAGCTCAACAGAATCTAGCCAGGACGTTACCGGATCTTTCAGACAAAGCCCGACGGATAATACTCGCTCAAGTGTGGAACAATTTTGGTCGAGTTATGACCGAATACGCGACCCTATCGAGGCTAGCGCGCGCCAGCGCCTGCGATCGCATCGAGGTTATCGGGCTTGAGCACTTAGAAGCGGCCACACAGGGTGGCCGACCGACGATTATGTACTCCGCGCATCTGGGCAGCTGGGAGATAACAGCGCTCGCAGTTAGCACCCATGTCGAGGCCTCGGCACTTGTATATCGCGCACCGAACAACCCATTAATCGAAAGTTTGCTTCATCGCATACGCGGAGAAACACAGGCCACGTTAATTCCGAAGGGCGCTGGTGGCGCGCGAACAATCACTCGCACCCTTAAAAACGGTGGATTCGTCCAAATGGCCGTCGACCAAAAAATGAACACCGGACTGTCGATTCCTTTTATGGGTCGTCCCGCCATGACCGGGGATGCGATCGCGCGGCTCGCCCTTCGCCATGGCTGCGCCCTTCTTCCGGTGCATTCAAAACGGCTCGAGAGATGTCGTTTTCGTGTCACCATTGAGCCTCCTTGGATGCCTGAGGATACGGGAGATCAGCAGGCAGACATTCACACCGCACTAGAGCGGGTCAATCAAAGCATGGGGGAATGGATAAAGAAAAACCCAGGGCAATGGCTATGGTTGCATAACCGATGGCCCAAAGACGAGAATTTGGCGTGACCGCAACAAAGTTCTTCGGCCTCCATATCGATTGCCCGCTCTGTGCCGGTTCGGACTCGGTTCGTGTCGGCGACAAAGATCGGCATGGAGAACCATTGGTAACAGACCTATGCCGAACCTGCGGGCACGTCTTCATAAATCCGCAACCCACCGAAGATGAACTCGGTCGATTTTATGCAAATGACTACCGGGCGTCTTACAAGGGTGTGCTGACCCCAAAACCGAAGCATATTTATCGCGCGGGCTTGCGGGCCTTGGAGCGGTACAGACGCACGCACCCCTTCCTTAAGCCTCACGCGCGTATATTGGATGTCGGATCCGGGGGCGGTGAGTTTACCTACCTAATGACCAAAGTCGGATACACTGCGCGCGGGCTAGAACCTAACCGCGGGTACGCGGAGTTCGCCAAATCTGAATACGCAATCGACATACAGGTCGGGTCCGTGCTGGACAATTTGGACGAGGACGACAAGTGGGATGTCATAACCCTACACCACGTTCTGGAGCACCTGGCCGATCCCGTCTCTTCCCTTCGGCGCCTGTCGAGTAGTCTTTCAGATGAGGGCGTGCTCGTTATTGAAGTGCCCAATGTTGAGGCGCGTTATCACGGACCTCGCCAGCGCTTTCATTTCGCACACTTGCATACGTTCTCGAGCGAAGGTTTATCATATGCGGCGAGACGAGCCGGTCTTTCTGTTCACGACCTAAGCCTTCAACCGCAAACCAGGCATATCAACGTGGTGCTCTCCAAAGCTTCAAACCAAGACGTGAACATCGATTCTTCGGTCGCGGCTCGTATTGAAAAACATTTAAGAACCGACACACCCACGCGCGATTTCTTTACGACCCGGCCTTACACGCGGTTGTGGGCGAACATGACCAGGCCGCTCCGGGAATACCTGGCATTGCGCAAGTTCACAGCCTCTCGCAATCCAAAAGCTATTCTTGATCAGATGTATGTCGACGTGGCGCCATCAAGCCAATCGTGAGCAATTGGCACCTCGCCCCTTCAAGTCGCATCGCCTTAGGCTAATTGCGCCTTATCGACCATGTAACTTTGGGATTCACGGCATTCTATCGCGCCGCCCTGCAATGAAGACAGCATCCATTGGTGCGAATTCAGCTGATCGTATTTGACTCCAGCTACCAGCCGGTCGAACGCCACGACGCTGTATACTTGGTATACTCCTACCGCCACCGCAGCCACCTGGTGCGTGAACCCGGTGATGTTGTTGGTTCCAAATGGCCTCACGGCGACTAGATCCAGTCGCCGCGCGCCTCAATTTATTCTTCAGGAGCAACAGTCAGGCTGAGGCCGTCTAGCTCATCGGTCATCGTCACCTGACAGCTCAAACGCGAATTGTTGGGCTTGTATGTTTCCGTTTCCTCAACCAGCTCTTGTTCGTCATCTGACCGCGCTGGAATTTTATCCGCCCAAGAATCATCGATAAAAATGTGGCAGGTCGCGCAGGAACAACAGCCGCCACAGATGGCCTCTACATCCATATCGTTGTCGCGCAGGATTTCCATCAAAGTAGTGCCTGCTTTAGCCTCGATTTGATGCTGATCGCCAGCGCGATTGGTTACATAAAGGGTCGACATTGGGATAATCTCCGAACCGAATTAAATACGTTGTGGGGCTCGTACCCCATAGGCGGGGCTCCGGGCAACCCCCTACGTGCCTTCTTTAAGCACCGAACCTCTTGCATCAGCGCGGCAGAGGGCGAGATAATCGGCGAACCAAACAATTTATTTGTTCTCGGAGTACCCACGCCTTGGCCAATACTCTCCCTCCAACATACGACCGCAATGGGCGTCACCCATTGTCTCCAAAGGTCGACCACGATGAAATCGCCCGGTTCAATTTTCTAACGAATCTCAATGTCCACATTGGGCAACGCGTGTCACCAGGGAATCGAACTGCCTTTGATAACCGCGTGAGCCCTAAGTTTAAGCAAAAAACAGGGCGCCCGCTGGAAACCCGCCAACAGGTCCGGGACGCGATGAAGAAGGACCCCTTCTATCAGTGTTGGGCGGCACTACGTCGTAACACCATGGAGCAACGTCAACAAGCCGGTCGGCATGTGGTCTTGCGCCAACTAGACGATTTGATAGAGCGCGCGAAAGAGCACAACGACGGCAAAGAGACTTTAAAAATTGACCCCAGCGCCGAAGCTCCCCGTTACCTAGCGGCAGTAGACAACCACTGCATGCCGGGCAGCTACTACACAGAGATCGTGCCAGACGATGTTTTGGCCGGTGCCAACTACGAAACCGGGCTGTTTGTCACCACCGCAGGTTCAATGTCGTCAAAGGGAGATGGTGGTGGGCGGTCTATCGTGAACTTTGTGCGAGATCGTTTTCCTGACTTCTCGCCGAAACGCATTCTGGATCTTGGTGCGGGAATTGGTGCCAATACTTTGCCTTTAGCATCAGCCTATCCAGATGCAGAGGTGGTGGCTGTTGATGTAGGCGCGCCTATGCTTCGGTGGGGCCATGCGCGTGCGCAAGTCCTTGGCCATGACAATGTCCGTTTCATTCACTCAGACGGCGATACTGTAGATTTTGAACCCAACAGCTTTGACTGGGTGCAAACGACAATGTTTTGGCATGAAACGTCAACGTCAGCGATCCAAAGCATGATGAAGAAGGCCTATGACCTGATAACACCAGGCGGCTTGTTCTTAAACGTTGAACAACCAAATTTTAAACCAGAGACATCGTTGTTTGATCAGTTCACGCGGGATTGGGACGCCTGGTACAATAACGAGCCATTTTGGTCCAAGCTGCATGTTATGGATGTCTTCGAAGTTATGAAGGCGGCCGGTTTTCAGTCAGACAAAATGTTTGATGGAGGTACGGAAGCCGATATTGAGCGAGGTCAATTCCAATCTTGGTCGAGCACGGTATCTCGACACAAAGCAGAAGCGAAAGACAGCGGCGACGCGAAAGACAATTCTTATAAGGGCGAGCGGTGGTATCTGTTCGGCGGCTGGAAATAAAAATAGGGAACTCTGGGGAACACCATGACAGACATTGACGTCAACAAACTCGCCAACGCCAAATCCAAAGGCAAACGTCCCTACTTTTTCGATGACCCCGCTGTTGAACGGGTCCTCTCCATCACCATGGCTGTCGCAACGGAATTGGCGGTGACACGTGAGCGACTAGACACTGTTGAACGCCTCCTCGAAGCAGGCAAGAGTGTTACAAAAGCCAACATTGATGCTTACCGCCCTGACGATGATGCCTCTAAAGAACGCCAACAATGGCACGCCGATTACATCGCCCGCATTCTTCGTATCGTACACCAAGAACTTGAGGCGGTTGAAAACGAAGCCCTAAACGCAGACCCCGAGAAACTAGCCGACGACTTCGCTGCGACTTAACCGATCCCTAATAGAATTTCAGTAGTTTCTTTCGGCGCGGTGACCATTAAATCGTGGCCTGCATCCAACGTAATGTAATCCCACTCTGAGTCAGCGTTGACCATCTCTGCAACTGGGTCAGCCTCGCCGCTGGCCATGCGCGGGTTTTTAGTACAGCGAACGAACGTCTTAGGTACACCTGCCGGACCACCGTAGTCATAAACAACCGCTTCCATTAGTGTCGGAAGTGGATGCTCAACCAAACGGCTGCCCACCCAATCGTAGAGCATATGACCCTCGGGTATTCCGAGAAAATCCATGCCCGGTTTAGCCATCAGATATCCGTCTTTGGCTTCTGGAATTCGCGCCTCACCGACACCAGGGGGCAAGAATGCTTTGCCATCAGTTGGTAATACCGCGTCCAGATAAACAACCTGTTTAATTCTGTCTTTGACTCTGTCCGTAACCCAGCTGACCACGTGACCTGCATAGGAATGGCCGACCAAAACCACATCGCTTAGGTCTTCAAATTCGAATAGATTCACGATGTCGTTCACATGGGTAGTCAAGTTAACATCTGGGTTGCGCAAATGAACCCGATCGCCAAGGCCGGTTAGAGATGGCGACAACACTCGATGACCCGCAGCTTCCAGCCCATCTTTGACATATCGCCAACACCAACCACCGTGCCATGCGCCATGCACGAGAACGTAGGTCTTTTTATTTTCTGCTTTAACGGCACCACCACCCGCGTTAGCAGCAAACGCTATTACGGCGGTACTGAGGACAAGCTCGCGTCTGGTCATTTTTCTCTCCTGAAGATCATTTTGTATGGCAGCATGATCGATCACTCCTTGCGAACCAAGGTCATTTTCAAACATCATACATAACTGTGAAGGCAATAATGGCCGTGCTCTTTGACTTATAGGGACATCCCATGCGTTTACTCACGCAGCTGACTGTTATTTTATTTTGTATTCTTGCCCTGCCAGCTTCCGCGGAGACGGTGCTAAATCGCTCCGGCGGAAGCGACCCCTCCTCCTTGGACCCCCAAAAAGCAACGGGGAACACCGCTGCTCCGATTTTGAACGAGCTATTCGTTGGGTTGCTCACAACAGACGAAAACGGACGCATGACCTATGGGCTTGCAGAGAGTCACACGATGTCTGACCACGGACTTGTTTGGGAATACAAACTGCGGGACGGACTGAAGTGGTCTGATGGCACTGCACTCACAGCAAAGGACGTCGCGTGGTCACTGCAACGCCTTATGCTGCCCAAAACGGCTGCCCGCTATGCCCAATTCTTTTACTCGGTGAAGAACGGGCGCCCGGTCAACGCTGGTCAGGCCCCACCTGAAAGCCTAGGCATTACATCGCCAGACGACAAGACTGTGAGAATTGAACTAAGCGCACCCAATCCACTTCTCCCTCAAGCGCTTAGCAGCTTCTCAGCCATGCCGTCTCCACGCCACAAAGTGGAAGAACTTGGCGACGACTGGACCAAACCGGGCCAGTTTGTATCTAACGGTGCCTACGTGTTGGACGAATGGCTTCCAGGTACACGCCTGACGCTTAAGAAGAACCCGAATTTCTACGACGCACAAAACGTGGAGATCGATACGGTCAATTTTTATCCGACACAAAATCTAAACACAGTGTTCAATCGTTTTAGAGCTGGCGAGTTGGATGCCATTCTCAATTTCCCTCCAGAGCAAATATCTTGGATTAAAGAGAATATCCCCGACGAACTTCGTATTTCGCCGACTCTCGGCATTTACTACTTTTTGATCAATGCAAAGAAACCACCCTTTGATGATATCCGTGTACGCAAGGCGCTGGCACTTGCCTTTGATCGTGAAGCCCTCATAGACAGACTACTCAATACAGGTGTCATTCCTGCCTACAGCTTTGTTTCGCCGGTGGTTGAGGGTTATGACGTTGCCCGTGCGTCAATCGCCGACATGCCTATGGCTGACCGCATCGCTGATGCCCATCGTTTAATGAGCGAAGCTGGGTATGGGGGCAACAATCCCGTTACATTTGAACTTGCCTACGACACCCAGGAAGAAAACCGGAAAATTGCTGTTGCGATGAAATCCATGTGGGCGGCCTTGGGCTTCAACGCAGAATTAATGGATACGGAATTTCGCAATCTCAACCGCAAAGCCCGTACCCGTGATTACGACATTATGCGTTGGGCCTGGTTCTCTCCGTTTAATGATGCTTCTGGCTATTTAAACCTATTGCGCACCGGAGATCCGAGTAACTACGTGGATTATGCGAATCCTGAATTCAATGCTCTTATGAATCAGGCAAACTCCATTTCTGACCAAGAGCAACGCAATACGCTTATGCGACAAGCTGAACAGATTCTGATGGAAGATTATGTTATCATCCCGGTCTTTCATTATGTCAGCCGACGGCTGGTAAAGACGTATATCGATGGGTGGAACGAAAACGCCCGCAACAATTATCTTGCACGGTACATGACGGTAAATCGCCCAGACTAACGCGGGCGCCAAATGGAGATACAGCTATGCTTTTGAACTGCTGGTATGTCGCCGCAGAAGCTGCGGATGTCACAAACGAACCGAAAAGCGTCCACATGTTAGGACAGGACTTTGTTCTATTTCGTGACTCCGCAAGAGAGGCGCATTGCCTGAGCGATGTGTGCGTCCATCGTGGTGGATCGCTTTGCCGCGGCAAGGTCGTCGATAACGCCGTCGAATGCCCCTATCATGGTTGGCGCTTTGACGGCGACGGCAATTGCGTAGCTATTCCGTCCATGGGTGAGGATGCCACGATTCCGAAGCGAGCACGGGTGGATTCTTATCCAACGGTAGAAAAATATGGCTGGCTCTGGGTATTCCTCGGAGACGCAACAGAGTCCGAACGCCCACCCCTGCCAGACTATTTCCCAGAATACGAAGCGATGGAACAAGGCGCATCAGACGAGTGGAAATTTGTCCGCGGCACCTTCATCTTCGAAGCAAACTGGGTACGCGCCATTGAGAATGGTGTTGACCACACGCACGCATTTTACGTCCACACCGATTTTGGCAATCCGGGCAAGCCCACGATTAATGATTACGACCTTGATATCGATGACTCGAAAATCGAATCAATCACCTATGCGAAGCCTGTTAGCAAGCGTGGCGTATGGGCTGAGAAAATTGATGAGGATCGCCCCGACGTTAAAACCATGGTGCGCATCTACAAACCAGCACCTTCAATCCGCATCGAGATGCATCTCAAGCCACCGATGTGGCAAATGATTGTTTCGGGCTACACACCCATAGACGAAAACCGCACCAAAGTATGGTGGTGCCACGGCCGCAATTTCTTTACCGACGATAAATACGACGCTGACTCCCATAAGCGGGTTCTTTTGGTGTTCCAAGAAGACGCCAAAGTGATCGACTTTATTCGCCCCGCTATGGTGCCACCTACCTTGTCTGACGAACTCGCTCTCGAGAATGACAAACACGGTATTGAGTTCCGTAAATGGGTTAAGGACCAAGAGCTGGCAGGACGAGCTCTGGATCTGAAGGCACAGCATGGCAACGATGAGATGGTCAAAGTGATACCGTCGCCAGCGCGACGAGCGGACCCGAAAAACTGGGTGCTTGATGCCGTGCCGTTGAAGCAGCCGCGACTAAAACAAGAAGTAGCCCAATAGAGAGAAATCCCAAGCCGTTGGTGGTGTTGATCTCATGACGTCTTATGCCCTGCGCCGCTTGATTATCGCAGCTCCGACCCTGTTCATGATCGTCACATTATCATTTTTTATGATGCATCTGGCGCCGGGTGGTCCATTTGATGCGGAAGCGTCACTTGAACCTGAGGTAATCGCAAACCTCGAAGCTGCGTATGACTTGGACAAGCCCATCATCGTTCAATACGGATTCTATTTGGGCAAAGTAGCCCGCGGTGACTTTGGACCTTCCATCATTTATATCGATCGTACCGTCACGGAACTCCTCGTTATTGGTCTGCCAGTCAGCATAAAACTTGGGCTTTCCGCAATGATTTTAGCTCTTGCAGTTGGTGGTAGCCTTGGCGTAATCGCCGCCCTCCGTCGCAATTCTTTAACGGACTATGCGGTCATGGGCGTTGCCATGACCGGTATCGCGGTACCGAGCTTTGTGATGGCGCCTTTGATGAGCCTACTTTTCGGTGTGGTTCTGAAAATACTCCCCGTCGCCTCCCTTGAACCGCGCGGTGGACTGGCAGAAGCGTTGCCGATGCTGGCACCAATCACACCCTATATCTTACCGGTGGTTGCGCTGGCTTTGCCTCAGATTGCGATCCTCGCCCGACTCACCCGTGGCGCCATGATTGAAACTCTTCGACAGAACTATATCCGCACGGCACGCGCGAAAGGTCTCGGACAACGCAACGTCGTCTGGACGCATGCACTAAAGTCAGCGTCCCTTCCCGTGATTAGCTATCTTGGCCCGGCGGCGGCCTCCATTCTTACAGGGTCTGTCGTGATTGAGCAGATCTTTCAACTGCCGGGCATGGGGCGCTTCTTTATTCAAGGCGCAATCAACCGGGACTACCCCCTCGTCCTGGGTATCGTCGTGGTTTACGCGCTGGCTGTCATACTTCTCAACCTGATTGTTGACTTGATGTACGGGTTGCTCGACCCGAAAGTGAAGGTGGAGTAATGGCCTTGCTAGCCGCACAACGAAATGCCCATGAGGCATTGATGGCAGACGCCGCCGCCATCAAGGGTCGATCCTTATGGGAAGATGCCGGGCGCCGGTTCAGAGCTAACAAAGCTGCAATGGCTGGTGTAATCGTCCTTGGGCTAATCACACTTTGTGCCATCGTTGCACCGTCACTGAGCCCCCATACGATTGATGATTTAGACTGGATGAATATTGGTGCGCCACCGTCATTGGAGAACGGGCATTGGTTCGGCACTGACGACACTGGCAAAGATATGTTCGTCTTAACCTGGATGGGTGCGCGCGTTTCCCTGATCATCGGCGTGATGACCACCGCTGTCGCCCTCTCTATCGGTGTGATCTATGGTGCGACGGCGGGGTATGTCGGCGGCCGGACCGACAACGCGATGATGCGGTTTGTTGACGTGTTATACGCTCTGCCCCTGCTGTTTTTCATCATTATTTTGGTCACAGTATTTGGCCGGAACATTTACCTAGTATTCCTCGCCATAGGGTGTGTCGAATGGTTGACCATGGCGCGCATCGTTCGCGGCCAAACCCTATCTGTAAAACAAAAAGAATTTATTGAAGCGGCACGAGCCAGTGGCGCCGGACCCGCAGCCATCATCGGACGCCATGTCCTACCCAATGTTGTCGGCCCAGTGATTGTGTATGTCACCTTACTGGTGCCAACGAACATCTTGGTCGAGAGCTATCTCAGTTTTCTTGGACTAGGGGTGAAAGAACCTCTCACCAGTTGGGGTGTCCTCATTTCACGCGGCGCAAACAGTATCGAGTCCGCGCCCTGGCTACTGCTGATCCCAGCCACATGCCTGGCGATCACCATGTTCTGCTTTAATTTTATCGGGGATGGGTTGCGCGACGCACTTGATCCAAAAGATCGATAGGCCGTTACGGACTCAAATCCATATCTGAGAAATTCATGACGTCCTGCACCGGCGCATAACCTGTAACTTTGGACGTCAGCCCATCGAAGTCGACACCCTGCCAGAGAATAATGCCTGGTGGGTGCTCTCGCTCATGTGCCAGCACGGCGCGGTAAAACGGGAGCGCAGCCTCCGCTGTCACTTGCGTACGTGCCTGTTCAAGTATGGGCAACAGTTTGTAGTCACAGTGATAGGGAGAACGATCAGGCAGGATGCCTTGGCAGACGCGGTGCCGGTACGCTGCCAATGGATCAGGACCCCGCACCAGCAGGCTGTGCAAATTGCTTGTGGCTTTGCCGAAGAACAAGTCCTGCATGTTTCGCCACGCAGGCTTACCTTGCATTTCTACATTAACGCCGATCTTGGCAAGGTCGAGAGCAATCTGCTGGAAAAATAAAAGATCATTTGCACCGCGTGATGCCACCGACGCGGTAAGGTCAATCCCGTCGGGATAGCCTGCTTCTGCCAGCAAGGCTCGCGCAAGATCCGGATCGTACGGATAGGGCGGTAGGTCGGGGTCGTACCCGAAGGCTCCAGGGTAAGCGAGTTGCGACAATGGCTTTGCCTTGCCCTGAAGCAGGGTTTGGATAATCGCTTCTCGATTGACGGCATAGTTCAACGCCAATCTGACCTTTGGGTCCACCACCGGGCCACCATTGACCGTCAGGAATGCAAGAAACTGAACGGTCGCCAAATTACGCAGGGCCAACCGGCCACCATCCGCTTCTATCAAACTCGCATCATCAGGCCCGAGGCCGACAACAAAATCGACAGCACCGGAGAGAATCGCCTGTAAACGCGCGGTTTGATCCGGGATCACTTTAAAATCTAGGCCATCTAATTTAGGCGCCCGCCACGAGTCTCTGAACGCCCGCATCTCCGCACCCGACTGGTCCCAGTCCGTTACTTGAAAAGGTCCTGTCCCCACCGGGTTGGACTCATACTCAGTTCTCGGCATGGTTTCCCAGGCTTCTGGCTCTAATATGCGCCACACAGCGGCATGAATGGGGAACAATGCATCCCTCTGATTAAGCTCAACCTCGACGGTGTAATCATCTAGGGCGCGCGCCTCGGCAACTTGATACAGGGTCGTACTGATCGACCACAGTCCAGCTTCTGGACCTCGCATGTGTTTGACAGATCTAACGATTGCATCTGCTGTAAAGGGAACACCGTTTGAAAATTTAACGCCTTCACGCAATTTCAGCCGCCATGTCAACGCATCATCACTCTGCCAAGACAGCGCGAGGCCCGGACCGATGGACCCATCTTCCCTTACAACCGTTACTGTGTCGTAGATGGCATTGAGCGGCATAATCGCTGGCATCGTTATGCCTTGATAGGCATGCCCGCGATTGGGTCCGATCAGAGAGGTGCCGATCGAAAGAATCTTGTCTGCAGAGACCGCCGGATTTGGTGCAACAACGCCACCCAGACAGAGGCTGAGAACGACTGTCGCTATAGGAAGTAGATATTTTGATTTTGTGTTTGTTCTCATAGGCTAATCCTGTATCGCGTCTTCTAATCGGGTAAGGACATATTCTTTGTCTTCATCGGTGATCGACTGCTTAACCAGAATACGGTGCTCTCCGGTCACCCACATTTCGATATTAGTGAGAAGATAGCGTTCTGTTTCAAATGTGCCAGCAGGGACGGTGATCGTTTCCGTGCCCAGATATTGAAATGACGCCGGGTGGAGACGTCCGCGCACCAACGCTGATCCATCGGGTGACGGGCTAAAATTGAAATATGTAGCGGCGTGTTTGCCTTCGTCGTCTCTCTCGCCTTGCCACAAATACCAACCATTCATGGATTCCCCATGGGTAACGATAGAGATTTCGTTTGGCACGGAAAGTTCGTCCGTCGTGCTGCCCCCTGGTCCTTCAGATACGGCGCGGAGCGTGTTCCCATCCAGGGCCACGCGGATCGATCCACGATAGCCATCAGGCACCCAGTAGGTTGCGTACACATCAATGGGTCTAAAATTTGCATCAACATGGGCTGTCATGATCTGCAAGGCATTGGCCGCTACGAAGTCTTTGCTCAAGATCATCGTCCGCCCGCCATTGGGGTGCACAAAAATACGCCATTCCTCGACACCACGGTAGCGTTTGTCACTCTTGGTTTGAAGCCGCAGTGTGCCGATGATTTCTCGGGCCACATTAATGTTAGGGCCTGTGTTCTCGTCTTCCGCCTTAACTGGCGCAGCCACACCCAACACACCAATCGCGACCAACAGAGATATAAACCTACGCATGGTCATACACCCGGATCATCGAGCCAGACGGGATAATCGGCATCCAGGCGATTGCGCAAACGGTCTGGCATGTCAGTGTTTGATTGCACTTTGGTTCCAAGCAATTGCCACGTTGTCAGCCCTGGCTCTTGACCCATTTTCATCCAGGGCATCCATGGGGCTAGATTCTGAAAGTGGAGCGTCGCCGGCATGAACGCAAGATCAGGGTTGTTGAGATCAGCCAACTGCCCGGTGAAAGACGCCAAGGAGGTTAGAGTGATGACCGGCCCCGAATAGCCAAGAGGGTCATCAGCCTCAACACGAGGGTTGGGTAGTTTTGTGACCATGTTTTCCGTTGTCCACACCCGCCCACCATGGGACTGCGCTTCAACGGTGCCCGTAAATTGAACCGGAACAGCTGCGGCCTCCGACCCTGAAACTCCTTCAGGTCCGACAACAATGGTCTGGTTTGACTTGTAGTGCCCCGGGTTACAGGTCCGCCCATTCAACGGGTTGACCCACTCGTCCGCAATTACATCCATCTTCGGGTCGATAAAGAATCCGGCTTCCGCCATGATCTGATCGAACCGTCCATCTTCCCGCCGCACCAATCGGTTGAAGCTAAAGCCCTCAATTTTAAGCACACGCTGTGCGACTTCGTCGCTGCGCTTGGCAAACATGTTACCGCGGTACCACCACATACCAGGCGTTCCATCCAGATTGCCCCGCATGCGCGCGTAGGCCGTTACAGCATCACTTGGATCATCAAGGTCGTAGGTCGCACCTGCGGCAAGCACAGGTGTCCGCATGAATGCACCGGATAAACCCGCCCCTCCTGCACTCAGTAGAGCGTCGCGTCGTGTCGGCATCGCAGGCACCTCTTATTTATTGAGCACCGGTATCTTAGTAGACACCGATAGACCGTGGTAAGCGCAGTTGCTTGCCGTCCCCTACAGGAACATATCTCCCCCGTTGGGGCTGATGACCTGGCCAACATAGTGCCGTGCGCCTTCTGACGCTAAGAACACATAGCTGGGCACAATGTCGTCAATCTCGGCCAGTTTGCCCAGCGGTATGCTTTGGCGAATGCCTTCAAGAATTTCTTCGGGCACATCATCAAGCATAGCGGTTCTGGTCGCGCCGGGCGCAACCGCGTTCACGCCGACACCTTTAGAGGCCGCTTCCAATGCCAGAGTGCGGGTGAATGTCACCAGCGCACCTTTGGCCGCTGTGTAGTGGGCAAAGCCCGCAGCGCCAAGGTAGGCCAGTTGCGAGGTCGTGTTGATAATGCGACCCGATCCGCGCTCGTACATGTGCGGCAAAGTATGTTTGCTGGTCAGAAAAGTGCCGCGCACATGGACGGCAAACACCTGATCCCAGACATCAACGGGAATGTCCTCGACCGGTGCGGCGTGAGCAATACCAGCGTTGTTGACCAAAATATCTATACGACCAAGTCCCTCAATGGCATTGGCGACCATCGCTTCTACGGCCTTTTCCTCCGCAACATCGCCCTCAACAGCAACGGCTTGACCACCGGCTGATGCGATTTCCTCACACAAAGCCTTTGCTTCATCAGCGGATGCGGCGTTGGGATAATTGATTGCCACCGCTGCCCCTTCGGCGGCATAAGCCCGGGCAACCCCAGCGCCAATACCACGATTGGCGCCTGTGATAAGCGCGGTTTTATCTTTTAGTTGAGTCATCATTTAAGCCTTGTACATGTGTAGCGGTCTACAAAATGCCCCGGATGATCGCGTTCGGCAAAACAGGTTCGTCGAAACCCATACCTTGCGGTGGCGGATAGCCGGTCCGTAAAACAATCAAATCGAGTTTGCGGCTAATCCACACACGCACTTTCCCACCGCCGTCGAGATAAAAGAGATCATCAACCGCAAAGGGTTCAGAATGCGAGTTGGCGAATTGAGGCGGCATATCCGGATAGTACGGACGGTACTCTTTGAACTCTTTGTCCATCCAGATTTGGAAGCCGTAGTTGGGGTTTTGCTCTGAGCCCTCAAGCATTTGATCCACCCATCCTTCGGGCAGAATCCGAGTGCCGTCGGGTAACTTCCCGTCTTCTTTGAGTAGGTGCGCAATGCGCATCCAGTCCGCCGGAGCAGACAAGAAGCAACAATAAGAGATTACGTTGCCGCCGACTTTATCTTTCCGTAGCGCTCCACGCTGCGCGCCCAACGGCTTCCAAAGTTTTTCGCCGAGGTAGTGGGCGAAGTCCTTGCCGGTAGCTCGCTGTAGAATCATCCCGAGCAATTGCGTGTTAGGGTTGTTATGAGCAAAGGCCGACCCTGGTTCTTTTTCTAAAGGCGTCAGCAATGTCGTTTCCCAAATATCTGTACCTTCGACCGATTGAATACCTTGAGACCATGGTTGCCCCGGATTATCAAACGGTGGAGCTAGTCCTGTTCTATTTTCCAACACCTGTCGCACGGTGATTTTCCCGCGAGGATCATCTTTCCATTCGTGAAGATACATCTCGATGGGGTCATCGAGACTTGCGATGTCACCATCCTCAACAGCAAACCCGGCAACGATGCCGTGCAATGTCTTAACCCAAGAGTGTGAGCTGATCGGCGACGTATCATGAAAGCCGTCCATGTACGCTTCGTGACGAATCTTACCCTGGTGATAAACGACGAAGGCCTGGGTTTCCCGCTCCATCGCCCAGTCCGTCGCCACCTTTAGGGCATCCGCTGAAATCGTCGGCGCTTCATCGGCCGCGGCGCGCGGCAAGTAGGGCTGATTACCCCCATCGACGAGAATCATCGGGTTGTACCAGTCTTGGGGCTGGCGAAAGGCCGCTTGGTCAGGTTGATCTCGATAGCGGCGCCAGAAGGTGAAGTCTTGCGCTTCAACTTCGTTGACCCAGTCGATCTTCTCCTGGATTTGTTCCGCCGTCATATCGAGGGGGCGATCCGGCGCCTGCGTACAGGCCTGAAGTGACCCGAACGCCATCGCAGCGACAAAAGCCGCAGTCGAACATCTTTGCATTATGGAACCCCCTGAAGTGATGTTGTTTTTAGTCGCGTCATGCTGCCGGGATGACTGGGTCTTGGCGAGTCAAAAGGACGATGTGTGATCAGTCAGTGGAAACAAAAAGGGGCCAGTTGAGCGGTGAGAGACATAATAAATATGCCGTTCACCGAGGAACGAGCCCATGCACGGACGCCATTCGGCGCATAAATTATTTCAAATCAATGGCTTATAAGCCAAAACAAACGAGCCCATGCACGAACATTTAGCTATTCAAAACAATGGCTTAGCTCTGGCATCCCTCTAACGAGAATGGCACTCTGCCGGTCCTATATTTGAACTGAGGACGGGAATAAATGATGGCCAAGGTCTTGAGAAATATTTGGCTCTTCGTATTGGTCATTCTTGCCCTTGGGCTTCTCCTCATTTTTGCACCTGAGGCTGCCGTCGCCTGGTTCCAATCAACCGACCACACACTCAACGCCGCACTGTTTGCCATCCTCGCTGGTCTGAGTGTTGGTGCGACCGTGCTTGTCTATTCAGCATCAGGGGATAGCGAACTAGTAGATTCAGACGATGAACCGATGGGTCTGTCGGCTCAGGCACTTAAAATTGCATTGACCTATTTTCTCGTCGGGTTAGCGCTAGCCCTCACTGTCGATCCACTTATCGAAACGACAACGCTGACCATAACGGACGGCGTTCCTGACTCTTTGCTAGAAGAACCAAAAGGTGCTCTCGCCATTGTCTACCTTTGGATGAATACGGTGTTGGCCTGGAGTTACACCCTGCTGTCTTCGATCTGGGCAAACTACGCCGTCTTCGTCGAGCTAGCCTTGAGCATCGTTGTGTTTCTCGGCGGGTTCTCGAGCCTCTGTGCGGCGGCGGACGCGCTTAAAATATTCGGTTTCGCATCAACGATGATTCGCTTTTCCGATTGGCTACGAGGAACCGACGACGATTAAAGCCTAGTTGGCGTCAACATCACGCGGCGTCCACGTTTCTGGCTTTTTCCAGTCACCTTTACCGAATTAGGCACGCGAAGGACCTTACGGCTGAAGGGGAGCCGTCAGCAGTCTGGTCCGCTGCGTTGCGGAGACCAGACACCTACCGGGCTCGTCTGAGGGGATGGGCCCGGTTTCTTTTTAGGTTTTGGCTAGATAGTCGTGGACAATCTTGATGCCCGGCATCACCCACGAGGTTTGCCAACGATACCCACCAAGAACTTCGGTCGGTTGCATCGGTCCTAACTCTTCGTTGTCAGCGAGCGCGTTGAATTCCAACGCTGCCGGCCCACGCATAAAGTTTTTGGCAGACCCGTCTTCAAGCAACATTTGAGTGAGATCATGGATCATTGGCTTCCCAGTCGCTGGGACATTGAGATCTGGAATATGTCGTTCAGACAGGAGTGGAAAGGCGCTGGTAAAAAATGACATTTCCGACGGTTCGATCATGTCCTCCAGTGTGTACTCCAGACGGATCAGTTGTTCGCCATTGCGTGACACCGTGCGCGTAAAAGTCGTGCCTAGCGACCCCGTTTGTGTAGAGCCGACAGCTGCGTATAGCGGGTGTACTCCATTATCTCGAAACTCAACTTGCTTGGCACAGGTCCCGATCATCCAACTGAGAATCACCAGCCAATCGCGATCACACCATTGATAAGCACTGATCAAAGCGGGCTTACCTTCGAACAGTCCAGGCACCGCGATCACGCACACATTGTAGTGGGTACGCGCCGGATTGAGGATGTCTGCTCTGACATCCGGATCGACAGGTTCACAACGGAGATTGGGCGTCCACATAAACGCTTCGCCACGACGCTCTGGGTTTGGTGTCATCGGCGGCGGCAAATAAGACTCAAGCACTTCAGGGTCCGCCCGAAAATGGATCATCACTTGGTCGGCGGCGAACAACCAGGGAAGCGGTGGTAATGCCGAGGCTTTGCCCTGGGGCGAGAATGGGCGGGTAAATCCTTTGCGCATCGTTACCTCCTAACCCTCTGTATCAATTGCCGCTGTAAGTAGCGCAAACTGATCTGGATGCATTCCCTGGACTATATCGTCTGCAACCTGATCAGGCGTCACCCAACGGGCTTCGAAAATTTCATGGCTCTGTTGAATCGGACCGGCTGCATTCGCATGCCCATATACAACTGTCTCGAGATGGCGTGGCGCAACCAATGTTGTCGCGCCCACGTGAATAATCATGGCCTCGAGCCCGGTCTCTTCTTTCAGCTCTCGCAATGCCGCCGTTGAAGCATTCTCTCCGGCATTAACGAACCCTGAGGGAAACCCCCAGGGATAGCTCTTGCGGTAGACATGACGCAAAACCAGCACCTGACCTTCATTGTTAGAGACAACAGCAACAGCACCGTGATTGAACTTAGCGTTGGCCAGGAACAACCCCAGCCGCAACACAGATGATGGAACAAGACGAAATAAACCTGATAAGAGGCGCTTCACGAATGCGGCCGGTCTATTCGGCCGCAGCAGGTTTAGATTTTTCTTTGGCGTCCTGTTCCTTGTTGTGCCGCTCGATCTGCTTGGAGGTGGCTTGGTTGTGACTGGCTTTGAAGTCTTTCTGACTCTCGCGCACCCAGGCGTTGGACTCTTCGCGTTGGATGTTGTGACCCTGGAAATGAGGAAACACATGCCGGGCAATCAACTCGTAAGATTTAAGTTTGGCTTCTCGCGAGGTCCAATTGTGGTCTGTGGTGAGGAAACATCCAAAGCCACCTTGTGACGACTCCCACAATCCTTCGACTTGTTTAATAACCTCGTCTGGCGTCCCGATCGCCGCATGGCCGGTGTCCATGAGATGTGCGATGGGGTCTCCCCGCCGCTCCGGCGGCACCATTGGAATAACCGCGACATCCTCAAAATACTTCACCCAATCTTCGATTCCGAGTTGCACATCTGCGATGGCTTGTTCGCGGGTTTCAGCAACATGCACCAATCCAATCATGCGCCATTGCGACCGGTCCATGGTGTTGCCGTGCTCTGCGGCGACGTCACAAGCTAAATCCCAATTGGTGCCGGCGACTTTGAGTGCTGGTGCAGCGGACGCACTCATCGACAGCAAACCTGTACCTAGACGCCCAGCCGCTTTGGGGCCGGAAGGTGACATCATCGACGCAGTCACCACTTCGATTGGCTGATTGCCGTAAGGGCGGAGCTGTAGCCTGGCATTCTTCAGCGTGTACCAATCGGTTTCATGGGTTACCGTCTCACCGCGGAAGAGTTTGAGAATGTCCTCAAGCGCCTCTTCCATCATGTCCCGCTGGCGATCGGTCTCAATACCCATCATTTTGGCATCGGACACCAAGGCGCCGGGCCCGGCCCCAAACATGGCCCGGCCCTGAGTCATGTGGTGCAGTTGCATAAACCGATCCGCAAGGATGAGCGGCTGATGATAGGGCAAGGAGCTGACTCCCGTACCCAGCCGGATGCGCCGGGTACGATAGTGCGCCGCTAAAATCATGAACTCGGGAGTAGAGTAGAGCTCTGCCCCGGCGGAGTGATGCTCACCAAACCACGCTTCGTCAAAGCCTAGCTTATCCATGTGCTCGACCATTTCGAGGTCGCGCTCAAGACACAGGGTTGGGTTTTCCTGAACCGGGTGGATGGGCGGGATAAAAGTCCCGAAGCGAAGCAACTCCATGGTGCGTCCCTTATGCGGCGGCAATGACTGAAGGCGTGAGTGTGCACCAGAGCCCGGTCTGAGTCCAAGCGCTGTATTGGGCGTTTCGGCCCCATTGACCCGGACATCTTGAACAGGCCGCTCCGTCGCTCTAGGCTGGCCCTTCAATTTGAAAGAAAAGCACCAGGGAGACCCGCTATGCACCGCCACGTTGTTCTGTTTAACCTCAATGAAGACGCTGCAGCAGAAGAAGTCATTGGCAGCATGAAAATTCTAGCGTCGCTGCCGAGTGTCGACGCCATGATGATCGAGGAGAACATCGTTCCGGCGGGTGCCAATAGCCCTTACAAATGGCTTCTGGTTGCCGACTTCGCAGACCCCGACGCGCGCGAAGCCTACGAAAAGCATGACACGCACACGGATATCATCCGCAATGTGTTCCTGCCCAACGTCAAAGACTTCATCATGTCGGATGCGAACCGCTAGGCTGCGACTAGAGCTCTAATTCTTTATCGCGATCCAGGCGCCAAACATCATCTTGGTGTGAAACCGAACGACCTCGCCAAAGCCAACGTCCTTGAGGGCGCTTGTTTGCATCTCGTCTGAGATAAAGTGCAACGTCTCTGAGACGTTGGCGAAAACATCTGCAGCTTTGTCTTTCAGAGTGATCTCGATGTGATCGCGCCAAGCCTGCATGGCCAACGCGTGTTCGTCTGACTCTGGGTCACCGATCATATGGGCCATCACCAGCGGCGCTTGTGATTTTAGGCGTTTGCCTATGTCAGCAAATATTTCAGCCTTCTGCTCTGCCGGGACAAACTGCATCATCAAAATGGTAGTGGCTGCGTCGAAGGGTCCCTGATCGTTTAGGGTATCAAGGGTGCCAACGTGATAGTCGACACGCTCGTTCAGCCCAGCGGCTTCGATACGCTCTCGCGCGACCTCAACCATCGGCGCGGACGGCTCAACCGCAGTGAACCGCCAAGTTGGATCAAAATCCGCCAGAGCCAGAACCTCAGTGCATGTCCCCGCACCGACAACCAACATGCGGGCGTTCTCTTCAAGGGCGAGACCTAATTGCGCAACAACAAGTTCGTGGATGCGTCCATAGTCGGGTATCAAGCGCTGAACAAAACTATCGTAATGCTCAGACATTTCGCGATCGAACTGAACACTGGGATCAATTATAAGCGGCATAGAGAACCTTATGTTGGGTCGAGCCGGTCGGGATAACCAGCCATAGTCATGCGATACCTGAAATTTACCTCTGGATCAGCAGCGATAGCGCGAAGCATCGGTATCTCTGCACGAATACGCTCAGGCCCGGTGCTGTCCATATGCAAGCCGCGTTCGTGGTTTTCAATCAGCTGGGCATCGGTCAAAGGTTTGACCGCCGCTTCATAGTCCGCGAGGCGTTTTGCCACCAACGCTGAATCTGTCATTTCTGATGGCTCGGGCAGAAACTCAAATAGACGCGCCGCACAACGAATTCCGAAGTTCATGCCCTGACCGCGTGCCGGGTGAATGGTATGGCAGGCGTCGCCAAGCAGAACCGTCGTACCTTGTGTCCAGCGGTCCGTCTCCCGACGGATGACAGGGTAAAACCCGGCCACTTCTGTCTCCATCTCGCCGAGCGCCGGTGCACGCTCGCCCAACAAGGCTTTGCGTTCCTCAGACGTGGTCGCCCTCCAACGGCCGATGTCTTCTTTGTTGATGGCCATTCCGATTTTCCACTGTCCGCCCATGCGTGGAATCCGGCCGACACTTCCGTTGGGTGACATATAAGAATTGATTTCATTGCGCGGGTCTTGCAACTCACCGCGCGGACCAAACAACACGACAAACGGTTTTTCGTAGTCGTAGCTATGAACAATCTGGAAATCACAGGCGGCCCGAATTTTTGATGACCGCCCATCACAGGCGATGGTCATACGAGGTTTTATGCAAACCGCCTCCCCCTCGGGGGTGGTAATGTTAACCTCACTCACTCCACCGTGGACGTCCGCACCGGTCGCAATATCGCGCGCTGCAACTGGCCGAAACAGAGTGTAGTCGTAATTGCTTTCGTTGATCGCCAGATCCAGGGCTGTGATCGCAATCAGATCGTGATTGAGCACCACGTAATAAGGATGCGGGATCGGCAGATCATCCATGCTCGAATGCATGATCACATCACCCTCAGGGGTCAGCCACTTGGCACCCAGACGCTTTTCAGCTCCGGCTGCAAAGAAGGCATCCAGAATGTCCCACTCTGCCAGGGTTTCCACCACACGTGGGCCAAGGTGATCTCCCCGCGCCGTGTCCAACGGTTGGGTTGACGCCTCGAGGTGAACGACGGAATAGCCGCGGCGACGCAATCCGGCGGCCACAGCAGCCCCGGCAATACCGGCCCCGACAATCAGAATATCTGGCTGAAGCGTTTTCATAACCGTTTCACATACACGCATCGGCGTAAGTGGCCAACCGTATGATACGTGAAACGAGCCATCGTCCATCCATTCCGCTCATAAAACGCTCAAGTACGGGCGTTAAACGCAGCGGTATAAAGATGGGCGAACCGATACCCGTCGGCCCGGATGCAATCTTCCGCTGCACGCGCCAGGGCAGCGCCGGCTCCGTGTGATCGACTGTGTTGGAGCACCCATAAATCCTTGAGCATGGCACCAATGGTATTGGCCACCGGCGACTTTGCTGCCATCACCGGTAACACGATTTTGCTGTGGCTGCCGGTTGTCACATCAGGACTTTTTGTTGTGCTGGCCTGGCACTATTGGTTCATCATCCCGCTGGTGGGCATTTCCATCGGGTTTGTGTGTTTTGCGGCGGGGGCCGGATTAACGCTGATTGGTTAACCTCTAAACTCCATCCCATTCTTTCGGCTGTTGGGCGGCGAGACCATCAAACAAACCGAGGATGCGGCTAAACCACACGGTCAGCGGATCGTCGTCTTCGAGAAATTTCAGCGGAGAGATGGGGCGCGGCCACAGTAATTGTCCGGCAATAATGTAATCGGGATACAACGGCGCCTCGCCGGAGAGGAATGGCCGATCTTCCAGGCAAGTGCGCAGCGGGTTTAGACCCGCACGAAATTCTTTCAACGTGCCTTCCCGGTTTTCGACCATTTGCTCCAAAGTTTTGCCGAAACGTTTCTCGCGGCTTTCCTGGAAGTAAGGTTGATCAGCCGGGTCGAGGCGGTCGTAGATATCTTTGATGATCACATGCAACAGCGGGAAGCTGATCGCCCGCAGGTTCCAATGCTGAAGGAACTGGCTGAAGCTCCATGCTGAACCATTCACGCCACCTTCACCGAAGAGGGACGGCGCATCTGGATAAGTGTCCTCCAGGTAATTGGCGATCACCCAGCTATCGCAAACTTCCTTCCCATCATCCTCAATCATCGGGATGGTCTTATGAGATCCATCTCCAATATTGGGGATATCCGTGAATCGCGTGGGCACTGTTTCGAAGGGGAGGCCCTTGTGGGCCAAGGCTAGGTGCGTCCGCCAGCAATTGCCGGAGAACCGACGACCATCGGCGCTGACAAGATCGTAGAGCTTGATGGTCATGGCACTGGCCCTCTCTGATTGACGTGCTGTTGGGCGGTGGTCCCGCGTTCCCTTGTACTATACCCCCCTCCCCCTTATGCTGCCGCCGTTTTTCAGGCTAGCCGGTCAGGCTGGCTTTTCCCCTAGCATCAGACGCATAGCGTACTGAAAGGCAGACCATGAGCACAGCAAAGGACAGCGATAGCGTCACCTTTCACTACACCGGCACTTTGTCGGACGGCACCCAGTTCGATTCCTCCATTGGGTCGGACCCGATGGGCGCCACGCTCGGCAGCGCGCAACTCATTCCAGGATTCGAAGCCGCTTTGGTGGGCATGGAAGTTGGCGAGAGCCGCACGTTCACCGTCACAGCCGACGAAGCTTATGGGGAACGTAAGCCGGATCTGGTGCAGACCTTAGACCTCGATATGTTTCCAGAGGGCGGCGCTACTGTCGAAGTAGGTCAGACCTACGAGATGACAACCCACACCGGACAACCATTGCCAGTGACGATTACGGCGATTGACGAGAATGAAGTCATCGTCGATGCCAACCACCCGCTGGCCGGACAAGACCTGACCTTTGATCTCGAACTTGTTGGAATTGAATAACATGACCTTTCGCAGACACGCGCTGGCCACTGTTGCCGTCCTGACCCTGTGTTTCACGGGTGGCGCCCAAGCCCAAACCTCTGACACGGTCGTGGCAGAGTTAAACGGCACACCCATCACCTTTGGAGAAATTGCGGCGTTCCAACAAACCATTCCTAATGCTGCGGAAATGGAAACAGCATCAATTCTGCCCCGCCTCATCGAGTTTTACATTGATCAAAAATTGATGGGCGCCGCAGCCAGAGGCCGCGGCCTAGAGAATGACCCGGATGTTCAACTGCAGCTGCAACGGCTGGAAGATGAATTGGTCCGCCAAGCCTATTTGCGTGACGAAATTTCTGACCGAGTCACCGAGGACCGCATTCGCGAAGACTATGACAAAAAGATGGAGACCTACGTCCAGGATGAGGAAGTAAAAGCACGCCACATTCTGGTCGAGACGGAAGACGAAGCGGAGGCGATTCTGCGCGAACTTTCTGACGGTGCGACCTTCGAAGACTTGGCACGAGATCGCTCAACCGGTCCGTCGGGTCCACAAGGCGGCGACCTTGGGTACTTCACCCGCGGCACCATGGTTCCTGAATTCTCAGAAGCAGCCTTCGCCTTGTCCGCAGGCGACATCACCTCTTCGCCAGTCAAGACCGATTTCGGGTGGCATTTGATCAAGGTCGAGGACAAACGCATGAAGCCGGCCCCGACCTTTGAGGAAATGCGTGCTGAATTGCGCAACGAATTGTCTGATGCCGCCGTGCAAGCTGTTCTGACGGAATTGCGTGGCCGGGCGACAATTACGATCACGCCGACCGCCACCGAATAACGACACCCCGTCTTCTCTTCGAAGGCTTATTACGCTGGCTTTTTGGCCGAGGGCGCGTGATCGGTTTTTGGTTTCTCGAAGTCGAGGCCAAGCAAATACTTGCCGTACGCCATCATGTTCTGATCCCAATTCACACCGACCTGGCTGGCCATGACCGACAGGTCACGCCAATGACGTTGCACCGGATTGGTATCAAAAATACCCGTCGCGCCCATGACACGCACCAGACGATAGATCGAGCTAGTACATAGCCGCGCCAAGTATGCCCGGTTGCGATTGATGATGACGTTCTCATCGGGAGTCAGTGGGCGGCGTTCATGGCCTGCGGTGTCCAACATTGTGGTAATGGATTCGAACATCATCCGGGCACAATCCAGTTCCGCCGACGATTCAGAGAGACGCTCCTGCACGGTCGGCTGATCTGCGACCGTTATCTTGGTCATCGCGCCGACCTTCTTTTTGGTCGCGGCGACATAGGCGTCGAAGGCCCCTTCGGCACAGCCGAGCAACGGTCCAATCATCCAATTGGTGAAATAGGGCATAAACGGCACATCAAATAGATACGCCTCTGGATTCACCTCTGCCCCGAGCGGATGCATGCCGAAACACTGAGGCGATGTCACCACCCAATCGTCTTCCACAAACACATTCTCAAAGCGGAGATCTTTGGACCCGGTGCCGCGCATACCAGCCACATGCCAAGTGTCATCGACCTCCACTGCGCTTCGCGGCACGGTGGCGCGAAACACATTGGGGTCGGGAGGATCAGGATGGTTTTCGCACGCTCCGGTGACCATCACCCAATCGGCATGATCAATGCCTGAGCCAAACCGCCACACACCGTTAAGCCGATAGCCGCCGTCTTCTTTAACAATCGTGCCGGTGGTCTGTGCCGACGCCGTGGTAATGATCTTACGCACACCGTCACCAAATATTTCATCCTGAATGGGTTTCGATAGGCGAGAGACAATGGCGATGTGACCCCCGACCACACTTATCAACCATCCCGTCGAAGCGCAGGCCCTGGCGGCGATGCGAGAGGCATGCACGATGGCGGGCCAGTCCAAAGACAAACCACCGTAGCGTTTTGGGGCGAACAGTTGCAGGAGCTCTGCATCGTAAAGCTCTTCAACGGTTTCCCGCGGTAGTACTCGGTTGGCTTCAGTGTCGGCGGCGCGCGCGCGAAATCCACCCAGCAAGGCTTCGGTTCGAGCTTTGATTTCCTCTAAGTCTAGCGATGTCTGTGCCGCAGCAGTATCGGGCATTGGCGCGGTTCCCCTTTTGAGTCGTCTTATCGATATGACCTTTGAACCATGCTGCAAGCAAACCCCAGGTGGCTCAAGGTTTTTCCGGGGAATCCTCGCTTTTGCCCGCCTGGAGACCAGAGGCCAAAGCGTCTTTAGCCGTGGCAAAATCTGCTATGCCTGCAGGCACGCCGAGATAAGCCGTACAATGAAGCAGGACCTCTTTGATTTCCTTTTCCCTACAACCGGTCCTCAAGGCGCCCTGCACATGGAGTCTCAATTCACGTTGACGGTCTAATGCCGCCAGCAACGCAATATTGAGCAGACTTCTAGTCTTGCGTTCCAGTCCGGGGCCCGCACCCAGCGAGCCCCAAGCTTATTCACTGATCATGTCATCAAACTCTTCATCGAACGCCGTCAACCCGCCACGCGTACGATTGACATGATCATCACCAAGCACAGCACGGCGTACGTCTAGTCCGTCTTCTAGCTTCTTATTGGGTACAATCATTCTCCAGTCTGAAATAGACAGACAGGAGACCGCGTCACGACAGCGACGTCAAATAGGAATAAGAAGCATCGCGAGTTAGTAACCCGCAGGTGTCATGGGATCGCGCTTAACGAACGGCGATACCAGGACCCGGCCGAGCAACTTAAGTGTGGTCATCCACGCTATGCGCTTGCCGTGTTTGGTATTACTGAGAACACGAGTAACCAGAAAAGACGTGACGTCTTCAACGGTGTCGCCAATCAGCATAAGGAATTTCTTTTTGCGGCGCTCTTCTTTCGACAAATCTTTGGTGTCGCCCATACCCAGGTCGGTCATCACGATCCCTGGGTTTAGAAATCCAATTTTAACATTGGTACCCTTCGCCTCTTTAATGGCACTGGCGGTGAAATAGGTGACCGCCCGTTTGGTTGTGCCGTATAGGGTGATACCGGGGCGGGTCATGCCGTCGGAGCCAAAGCCTTCCATATTGTAAATCCAGCCCCCGCCGTCTTGAGCCGTCATCCCAACCGTCGCCACCTGGGTGCCGTGAATGACCCCGGTGATATTGGTTTGAATAATGCGGGGGAAGTCATCGGGCGGCAGATCAGTGATGTTCTTGTAGCTGTGGATCAATCCGGCGTTGTTGATCCAATAATCAACCTGACCGAACTCAGCGACGGATTTATCCCAGAGACTTTGTACCTGTGTCAGATCACCGACATCACAGGGGAACCCAACGGCCCGCGCTTCGCTGGAGACATCACCCGCCAAGGTGGTCATGGCCTCATCTACGGCACCTTGGCTACGCCCCGAGACAACAACGCTATGACCGCGCTTCAAAAACTCACGGGCCAGACCAAGGCCAATCCCCCGGGTTGAACCGGTGATAACCGCCGTCGCCATGGTCGACCCCTAGTCTTTGGCTGCCGCCAAAGCAGCAGCACGAGCTTCACGCATCGCTTTGATTTCGTCGGCCATCATGCCCGGTGACTTAGATCGAATGACGACTGCGGCCAGGAAGATGACGAAATTCAACGCCCCAACAAAGATGAACGGACCAGTGAGCATCCAGGTATCAAACAGGATGCCGCCGACGGACGTCGCCACCAGAATCCCGACGGCCCCGGAGCCGCTAAAGAACCCAATCACCGCGCCACGTTCTTTCGCTGGAGCTTCTTGTCCCATCAACGCCTGGGACGCGAAGAAGGCACTGATCTGCCCAATGCCCAGCAAACCAAACAAAGGATAGTAAATGGGATTGGTTGGGTCTTCGACGAAGTACATGGAGGCATAGCCGATGGCCGCAAAGCCCATGCCAAAGACCACAGCAGACACCCGGTTCACTCGGTCAATAATCATCCCCATGATAGGAGACCAGACCAAACCAAACAGCTGAGCGATTGCAAAGATGGTGACCCCTGCAATGGCCGCTTCCGCGGGAGTCATCCCTTGCTGGGTTCCGTAGACAGACCCCCAGAGGTTCGTAAAAGCGCCAATCACGACAAGGTCAGAGCGGGCGACAAATGCTGACGCATAAGCCAATGCAATACGTGGGTTCTTGGCATTGGTAATACCGCTCATGAATTGCTGCTTGATGGGTAGCTTCTTATCGACTTCGGAGGGCACACCACCTTTAAGGCCCCACTTCAAAATCCAAGCTGAAATCAGCAGCACAATGGCAACGGACCAGAAAGTATAGAGACCCTGTTGCTTGGCCGTCATGCCCGCAGTCTCAAGAGCGCCAAACATGAGTCGACCAAACACAAGTGCCGTGAAGATAACCCCGAGGGAATTCATCACACCGGTCCAGGCAATCAACTTTCCGCGCGAATATTCTCGCGGATAGTCCTGGCCGACGATGCCGATCATCCCTGCGGCTGCAGCCGTGCCAAGTCCATACAACGTACGCGCTACAAAAAGGTCGGTAACGCTATCGGCGTAGGGATAAAGCGCATACCCCATGGCCATAGAAATCATACCGAAACAAAACACAGGGCGACGACCAATGCGGTCGGCCATCACACCAAAGGGCGCAGCCAGGGCAATGGTGATAATCTCGTTCCAGAAGGCAAGGGCACCGGTGACACGACCCTGCTCGTCTCCCGGCATACTAAGATTGGCATTGAGAACAAACGCCTGCCCGGTATTGATGAATGTCAGGAAGCCAATGGTGGCGAAAGACGCATACATCAACGTCCAGCCGTTCTTGGCACTGATGCCGTCGGCGAGATCGATGCGCACGCCCATCGGTCGGATGTAAGCTTGATGTGTGGTGTCGCTCATGAAAATCCCCTGCTTCTCTCGTTTACTTAGATACGGCTTTCGTCTCAGGCCGGTTCAGAGACATCTGCCGCTTTTTGAACTTTTTTGATCATCAGCCCTGGCGCCTTGATTCGAACAACGACCGACCACACCAACAACACGGCGTTGGCAATCCCCATCAACACGAAGGGGGCGGCTGGTGCAATTGAATCGAACAGGCGGCCGCCGACAACGGTTGCGAATAAAATACCCACCGCCCCGCAAATGCCGAACACACCGACAATGGAGCCGCGCTCCTTCTCAGGTGCCTCTTGGCCGATCAATCCTTGGGAAGAAAACAACGCGCTGATCTGTCCTGCCCCCAATAGAGCAAATGCAGGCCACGCCGCCATATCCAACGGTGAGGAAACAAGTGCCATGGAGAGATAGCCTGAGCCTGCAAGAGTCATGGCGACGGCTTGTGCCGTCACACGATTGACCCGATCAATAATAATCCCCATGAACGGCGCCCAGATGATGGCGGCGACCTGAGCGATCACAAACATTAGTGTGCCCCGCTCTAAGGCATCCGCCGTCGAAATACCTTGCGCTGTACCAGCGGTAACGCCCCAGAGCGCGACGAAAGTTCCAACCACGACGAGATCAGCGCGCGCCGCAAATGCGGACCCATAGGCCAACGCAATTCGTGGATTGCGCGCATAACTCAATCCCGCGGTGATTAGGTGACGAAGTGGGATACGCTCTTCAACGCGCGCGGCGGGACCGCCTTTGAGTCCGACCTGTAAAATAAGGGCCGAAAAGAGACAAATACTGGCGACAATCCAAAAGGTATACTGCCCTGCCTCAATGGCCGTCGCTCCGCTGTCTCTAAACATATTGGGCAACCGGCCCAAGACCGATGCAAACACAACAAGTCCAAGCCCGTTAAGCATGCCTGACGCTGCGATTAGTTTTCCGCGTGACATTTCCTGCGGATAGTCAGCAATGACAGTGCCGATCATCCCACCAACACAGGCCGTCCCCACGGCATAGAAACAACGATAGATCGTAAGCTCGAATACTGATGACGCGATGGGGTAACAGGCAAAGCCGACCGCCAGCATGAGCACGCCAAAAACAAACACCGGTCGCCGGCCAATGCGATCGGACAGAATTCCGGCCGGAGCGACCAACACGAGCGTTATGATTTCATGGAAAAATGCCAAGTCACCGGTCAGCGTGCCTTGCTCATCTGCGGGAACAGCAAGGTGTTCCGTAAGGATATAAGCCTGGAGGACATTGATCAGCGAAATGAAGGCAATGCTTACAAACGACGCGTAGAGAAAAGCCACACCGTTAAAGCGGCTGATGCCCGGGGCCAGCCATATGGGCCCGAGCTTCTGGCACGATGTATCTGGTTGCATGCAATTCCCCAAAAACTACTCCGCGCCGAATTAAGAACTGGTCGCAGCGGCGGCTACCTTAGCCATGGCCCGGGGATCACAGGCCTCGATAAGCCGGCCTGACCGCAATGCGGTTGCGTAACTGCCGTCCAGCGAGGCAGACCCCAGCTAGTCGTTGAGATCAAATCTAGCCCAGAGGTCACGCTTGGTGAAAGGCGCCAATAGCAGGCGGCGCAGAATCTTGCCGGTGGTCAGCCACTTTATATGGGTGCCCATTTTGTCGTTGGCGAGCACACGGTCGACAATCCAGGGAGTGGTGGTTTCAACATAGTCGCCGAGCATGTTGATCGGCTTCATCACTTTTGGACGGGCTGGTGGCGGCACTTTTTTCATTTGGTTGATCATGTTCTCGGTCAAGTTCATGCCGGGGCTGATCATCCCTACCTTAATGTGCCGGCCTTTGAGCTCTTTGATCAGGCTCTCGGTAAAATACCGAACGGCACTTTTGGTTGTGCCATAACCGATCATGCCAGGAATCACTCTGCCATCTGACCCCGCGCCATAGGTGTTGTAGATATGCCCAAAACCTTGGGCAGTCATCTCCCGGATGGCGACCTGGCACCCGTTGATGGTGCCGATGACATTGCCGTGGACCATGGTTTCAATTTCATCAGGTGTGAGTTGCAGCAAGCTCACCCCCGAACGGGCAAAACCGGCGTTGTTGATCCAGATGTCAACGGTCTCAAATTCCTGCTTGGCAAAATCCCACAGCACTTGGACCTCGACAGCGTCGGACACTTCACACACCACACCGGCCGCTCGTGCACCGTCTTTACCCAAGCCGTCGAGCTCTTTCACCGCTGCATCAACGGTGTCTTGAGACCGACCAGAGATGACCACGTTGACTCCACGATTAAGGAACGCTTTGGCGTAGCCCTTCCCGATGCCTTTGGTGGAGCCGGTGACGATGGCGGTTTTCTGAGCCATAAACCTCTTCCCACTGAAAACGAAATGCTAACCCATCATAGCGGGCACACAGACAATGCCCTGCGTTGGGTAACGCGAGTCCGTCACGCGGCCAAACATACCCCGCCCTCTCACCTGAGAACATTGCCGCTGTGATAGGGTCGGTAAAACAAAGCACGAGTGAGCAATACCTATGACAGACCAAAAGACAGTTGTGGTCACGGGCGGTACCCGCGGAATCGGCCATGGCTTGGCGCTTGAACTTTTGAAGCGGGCCAACAACGTGGTGATCTGCGGGCGCGGTCAATCCGCCGTCGACAATGCCCTCCCGGAACTCAGCCCCTCAGCAACGGATGGTGCACGGGTTGCTGGCATCGCCTGCGATGTTACTAAGCACGATCAGGTTCAGACACTCTGGGATTTTGCCAAAAAAGAATTCGGTGATGTAGACATCTGGATCAACAACGCCGGGATGTCGAACACCCGCTTTTCCATAGGCCGTCTGCCGCAAGATGAAGTTGACGCGGTGCCAGCTGTTAACCTTGTTGGCACCATGAACGGCGCGCAAGTGGCGCTGAAAGGCATGGAGGAACAAGGCTACGGTGCGCTGTATAACTTCGAAGGCTTCGGGTCCAACGGCATGAAGCAGCACGGCATGAGCCTGTATGGCTGCACTAAGTTCGGCCTGACCTATTTCACCAAAGCTTTGATCAAAGAAACCAAAGACAGCCCGGTGATCGTCGGCTACATGAGCCCGGGCATTGTAATCACCGATTTATCTCTGCGTGACCGGGGCAAAATGCCACCGGACCGCTGGGAGTATGTCAAAAAGGTGTTCAACATCATCGCCGACCGGGTTGAAACCGTGACCCCTTGGCTGATCGAGCAGGTGTTAGCCAACGACAAACACGGCGCCCGCATTGCCTGGCTGACAACCCGCAAAGCCGCCGGCAGATTTATTAAGTCGCGCTTTAAATCACCGGGCAATCGTTTTCCAGAATTGGACCTGACCGACGATCAGCAAGCGGCTTAGTGCATTTCTTCGCCGCCGGAGACGTTCATCGCCTCACCGGTGATATAGGCAGCTTCGTCTGAGGCTAAAAACACACAGGCGTTTGCCGTGTCAGAGGTAAGGCCGACCCGGCCAAGAGGAATCTTGGCTTTGCGGAAATCCAATACACCCTCGGTGTCTTTGCCCAACACTTCTCCGCGCCGCGCATTTTGAATGGCGCCCAAGCCAGTGGTCACATGGTTAGGGCACACGGCGTTACAGGTGATGCCATGTTCGCCGAGTTCAGCGGCAGCGGTGCGAGTCAGACCGATCATCCCGTGCTTAGATGAAGTGTAGTGCACCAGCAGTGGTGCCGGGCTCTTCGCGGCCTGACTGGCGATATTGATGATCCGCCCGCCGCTGCCTTGAGAGATAAACTGCTTGGCGGCATGCTTAGTGAACAGGAATGGTCCACGTAGATTGACGTCGAGCACCACATCCCATTCATCAATCGACATCTCCGTCATCGGCTTCATGATGTAGCCAATACCGGCATTGTTTACGACAATGTCGAGCTTGCCAAACTGCTTCACTGTGTCAGCAATGGTGCGAATGATATCGTCTTCGGACCGCACATCGCACACCATAGTGTGCACATTGCCACCGGTATCTCCGCGCAGGGTAGCGGCAACCTCTTCCATTTCTTCTGACGTGCCGATGTGATTGGCAGGCAAATGATCGCCTGATGCTTTACCGATGTCCGTGATAATGACCGTCGCACCCTCTTCGGCGTATCGTCGGGCAATGCCCTCACCCAGGCCTTTTTTTCGGCCAGCGCCAGTGATGATGGCGACTTTGTTTTGCAGGCGTCCCATGGGTGTGCTCCTAGTCGCTTATCTCATCGCACAACATGGCGACGGGGCTGTCTGCAATCTCCCGGAATTTTTCGGAGATCGGCTTTTGCACGTCAGTCGCCACATCTTGATTGAACTGTTCGAGATCGTTGATGTGTATGACCTCGATGTATCGGAAAGGCGCAGCATCTTCCGTACGGAACAAATTATTCGCGCGGAATAAATCAAACCCGTCGACCCCTTTGTGACCTCGCACGGTCGGTAGGTCCGCTGCCTTAGCCCAGGCTTCATACTCCGCTTCGGAGACTCCGTCTTTAAGATTAAACATCACGACGAGTACTGGCATTATGCCCTCCCTAAATATGTGTGATAGGGCGTTTATAGACAGACGGCGCGGTTAGAGCCAGCGTCGATCAAAACTGATCGGAAAGGCGCTTAGGAGATAAAAGCAGAACCTGGATTGCCTATGGGAAACGCTTTGGCATAGTCGTAAACCCGCTTCATATACTTATCTTCTGAAATCAGACGATCCAGTTTGAAACGCATCGAATTGATGTTTTCCAAGTCCTCATCAAACAAACGTAAATACAAATCCCATAAACTTGAGAGGTGAGCAGACGCTTCATCGCGGGTCATGGTTTTTCCATTGACCGTTAGGGGAATACCAAGACTAACGAACAGGTCATGACCTCCCTCGGGAGTCGGCGTGCCGGCCGATACCACAAAACTGAGAGCACCCGACTCCATCATCAAAGATAGGGCGATACAGTTAGGGCCAAAGTAGTTGCCGGTAGCATTGATCAATCCGGCCTTTTTGTCGCGGACCACATAATCAAAATCCATCACCCCGTTGTCGTTGATCTCAATATTCGGGTACTGGATGATATCTTGATTGTGCAATGCGCGAGTGTGCTGAATATCAAGAGTGTTCAATTTGAGTATCCACACCGGACACTTTATGTGCCCCATGTAGCGCGCTTCAGAAATGACCTCTGTGCTCTCTTCATCGGCAAACGTGGTCACTGGAAACTCTGGCGACTCACCGCTGAAGCCCCAAATCAGCCCGTGGTTTTCCTCGGCCGGATACTGAAACAGGTTTGCTGATCCAGGCACGCTGTTGGCACAGGGAATGTCGGCACATTGTCCGGCTTCGTCGTATGACCAGTGGTGAAACGGACAGCGCAGTTTGCCATCCATCGGTTCGGCCAGCGATAAGTCGGCTCCCATATGACGGCAGTACGCGCTGAGCACGTAGATCTCACCATCTTCCTTGCGCCAGACAACAACTCGGCCGGTGAGAAAATTCGCGCCGACGATGCTGTTGGGGGCGACACTGTCCGCCAGTGCGATCGGGTACCACGTGCGATGAAAGAGCTCCGTATTAGACCCCACGTGCTCAATATCAAGTCGACGCCCAGCCTATACATTCATGCCTTGTTTCCTTGCACGGACGCTTTGAAGGTTTATTCAAAGCGATATTCAACCTGCGAGATAGGCTAGCAAAGATAGCGACTCGATATTTTTTATAGTGTTATTTTTGTGAATTACTACTAAATGTTGATTTTAGTCCCGTTGAGGGCGCACAAAAGCTCTCACCCCACAGGCGCTGGCTTGCCCGGAATACATAGACTTTGCAGAGAGTGAGAGGTCCTGGCGTCTGGTTCAGACGCAACGGTTAGCTGTCTTCGTCTTTCAGACGGGCGTAGGCCACCTGTCCCTCAAGCACGAGGTTGTATATCTCTTCGGCGTCTCCACCGATCGACTCGAGTATGGCGTCATAGGAAGACTGGGCCTGTGTGGTCCACGCCGCCCTTTGCTCGTCGTTAAGACGATGCAAGCTCACACCCAGGCCGGGGAGATCATCTTCAACTTTGGCCATCCACTCGCGAACCCGTTTCCGAGCGGCGTCCGGTCCAGGATAAGCCGTACTCACAAGATTTCTCTGCTCGGGGGTTAGACCATCCCAAAATTTCTGATTCAGCAGAATTGAACTTGGCTCAATAGCGTGTCGGGTAAGCGTAAAGTGTTTCGCTTCTTCATAGATGCCGGTCATCCAATAAAAAATTGTGACCGCTTCACCACCATCAATCAAACCCGTCTGTAACGACTGCACGATGTCGTTTGAACTCATATAGACCGCGTCAGCCTGTAAACCTTCGAAATAGACTGACGACGCTTTTGTGGTCTGTACGCGCATGGGGAATGACTTGACTGTGTCGGGCGTCAGAAATGGGCGGTCTCCAAACAGGTGATTGGACCCTGCTTCTGTCCAACGCAGAAACATAATGCCCTTTTCAGCGAACATGGCTTGGAATTTGGGCAATGCGTACTCGTCGAGCACAAAATCCGCTTCTGGTGTCGACTCAAATAAAAACGGCAGCTGCAAAACGGCAAGCTCTGGAATCATTGCTGCGCCAGATCCGAGCGGAGAACTGACAAACTGCAAACGATTTCGCCGGAGAGAGTTAAGACGTTCTTCCGAACTGCCAGTCTCACCACGCACCAACAACTCAAGATCGAGACCGAGTTCTGTATTGGCCTCAAACGCAGCCGTGACATCTTGCCAATTCAAATCCCAAGGTGTGTTGGGAACTGAGTAAGCCCCAATGGTCATCACCTTTCGGTCTTGAGCATGAACAGTCCCAACCGCAAGAAACGCGATCAAACTGGCGAATGCCGTAAAGATGGTCGTGGCTTTCATATCTGGGCCTTTTCTATGTCAAAACCGGTGGCAAGATTACTAAGGACAGAGACGTCCGTCTCATTCTGCAATGAAAGAAGTCGCGTATATAGAGTATCAGCCACATCGCCTTCCAATGGTTGAGCCGCCGACGCCGCACTCTCCATAAATTTAGCGCGATGCTGACTATCCGTCATAGGGTTGTCGGGGTGCCCCAGCAAGCACGTTACGGTGTCATCGAATTGGCGACCATCGGATAATGTGACCGCGATCGTTTGTGGCGCCAACGCGTTGACATCGGAATTCTCATTCACTTCAACTTTGATCTTTTCGGCGAGTGCCAAGCGATCCCGATTTGCCATCGTGTCGAGTGCATACGTAGCGACGCTAATACACCCGTCCATCAACGCACTAGCGGCCAGATAAGGTAGGCACAGTCGGGCATGAGGCCCGTGCATATCCGCAGTTGCAGGGCGACCGCCGAGACGATGAACAAAAGGCGGAACCGATAGAACCACTTTTGACACATCGCCTGGTGTGAAGGCCTGCTCTTTCATGAGACGCACGAGCGCGTCGATCACTCCGTGGGAAGCGCGACCAGATGGATATGGTTTGAACGAGATTTCCGCCGTACGCCACACGGTACCCAACGACTGTAGATGCGGGGCAGCATCGCCGTGGGTCTCAAAGAGATTGAAGTATCCGTAGGGTCCGTCGAACACGTCGACTGGTCCAGTCAGATACATCCGCGCCATATCCAGGGCCGTCAGCACGTTGCGCACACTGAACGCAATCTGCAAACCGAGCGCCATGCTGGCTTCTGTATGAGCCTGCATCGTGCCTGACAACTGACTGTAGATGAGGCCAAAAAATTCTGCGGTCGAGGGCCGATCTAAGCCCTCGAGCTTTGCCAAAGCTGCGCCAGCACCCATAGCGCCGCAAACACCTGGCCGAAAAAAACGCGCGCCTTTGCTTGCCGACAACCCGAGCAGGGCGGCAACGTCATTGCCGATATTGACGGCGGTGATGATGTCTTTTCCTGACACACGACCGAAGCGGTCGGCGTAAGCCATGACCGCGGGCAAAATGACAGACATAGAGTGAACCGTCGCCGCCTCATGGAAACAGGCGTACTCTAGGCAATGCACCTGATAGCCGTTGGCCATACCCGCGCCGATAGGAGAATACAGCTGATCTGTGCCCCACACCGGCACACCACCAAATCCAAAGTGATTGAGCTGAAGATCGCGCACAATTTTAGCTTTTGACTCCGCGCTACCGGCGAGCCCACAGGCAATGGTATCTGCAATCACCACATTTGTGGCGGCAACCACCTCCGCCGGCAAACGGTCAAAGGTCGTCGCGTCGATATGATCGAGGATCGCGTCACGGACCGGTGAGGCAGGGGGGCTGGTCATAGGGACGGAACCGTAATCTTGCCCACGGCATCCAACAAGGCACCGGCGTCGGCCTGGGTTTCGAATGTCCGCAGCATGGAATTGACCTTGAGCGCCCGTTCCGGCCGGAGCAACGCTGCAGTTGCATCACTGAACTTGGCGTTGACCGCATTGTCATCCAGCGGCATGGCGGGTCCTCCGGGGTAGTCAGCCTGCCCGTCGACTGTAAGTGTCTGGCCATCTTGGAGTTCAAGGTCTAGCCGGGTGGCAATAATGTCGTCGTCGTTCGCGCCAAGTGTGTCGTCCACCTTGATTTCGACTTTTTTTTGGAACGCGATACAGGCGTCTGACTTTATAAAAGCGTCACGAAATTCTGCTCGACCCGCCGCCCGCCGCAGGGCAATGGCAGACAATAAAAATGGAAAACAATATTTGGCTTCAAACGATGTTTCAGCAAAGGGATAGGAAATGACTCCCCACATCTTTGCACCCGCGCGGACGTCAATATGTTTGATGTCGTCTGCCACGAGTTGGTTTTCCGCCATGATCCGAGCCAGCGCATCCATACCCGCATGGGTTACGGCGCCACAGGGATAGGGCTTTGCACTAACGCCAGGCGATTCCAAAATGAATGGATTACCAAAACGGCCTTCGGCCCGGTCTACCTTTGCACCACTGCTCGTTTTGGTCAGGTACCCGCGTGGACCGTCAAGTGCTTCGGTGGGGCCATCAACACCAGCACGCGCGAGCAGCGCGGCTTCGATCCCCCGAGCGGCACACCACCCCACATGCATGGGTTTAGTCATCGTGCCCATAGACGCTTGCACACCAGCCGCCATTGATGCGGCGTGACCAATACTCCAGGCCATTTTTTCTGCATTGAGTCCTAAAAGTTTTCCGGCTGCTATGGCGCAACCGAAAGTGCCTAACGTCCCGGAGGTGTGAAACCCTTTGAAATAGTGATCGGGCGTTACCGTTAACGCTAACTTGCCCGATACCTCCCAGCCGGCGGTAAAGGCTGTAAGAAACGCCTCGCCGGAAACGGCCTGACCGGTTTCCTTTTGCACCACATCGGTCATCGCAATCACGGTCGCGAGAAGCGGTGAGGTGCCATGCATCAGTAAGCCGAACGGTCGAGCATCCCCTTCAGGGCGCTGCACGTCATCCCAATCCAACGCGTTGCCTAATGTTCCCAAATACAAGGCGGCCTGAGTTGCCGGTGCCGTTGCCGCTGTGTCACCAAAGAGGCGACACGACCCCTGTTCCTGGGTCGCGTCGATATAGGCTCTCACATTGCGGGCGACGTCGGTTTCCAGCCCTGCGATAGCCACTCCAACCCCGTCCACCAAGCACTGTTTCGCCGCTTCAACCACAGCATCTGGAAGGGCGTCAAAGGTCAGCGCATCTGCAAACGCGACTGTTTGTTGGGTTAGACGATCCGACATGGGTCAGTCATAGCAAAAGTGTGCACAAATTGAACCGCAGATCGGACAATAGATTGGGATAAGGGGCATGAGACCCTTGGGGTTACCGCTGCAAATGATAGTGTTTGCGCTGGATAGGAGATGACGATGACCGAGGACAACCAGGATCCGACACAAGGGGGAACGGCGTTTGCGCCGTGGGTTCTGCCGGGTTTGCAAAAGTCGGAATTTACCAAAGGGTTTGTCGACCGCATTCTAACTCACTTGAAAGAACTAGATGAAACACGCGCCGAAGCGCGCGGCTTCAATAAAGTCACCCGCTTAGAGCATTGCCTTCAAACGGGAACCCTGGCCCATCAAGCGGGAGAAGACGAAGAATACGTGGTGTGTTGTGTTATCCACGACATCGGCGACCTGCTGGCGCCGTTCAATCACGGTGAGTTTGCCGCTGCATTGTTAGAGCCGTTCATCAGCGAGAAAAACTACTGGCTGGTTGCCAACCACCACGCTTTCCAGGGCTATTACTATTTTGAGCATATAGGCCTCGACAAGAATATGCGTGATCAGTACCGAGAACACCCGTGGTTCCAGTATGCCATCGATTTCTGCGACAAGTACGACATGCCGGCCTTTAATCCGGACATGGAGTACATGAGCCTCGACGACTTTGAACCGATGATCCGTAGACTTCTCATGGCACCCAAAAAATCCATCTGGGTACCAAACCCGCCGCAACACTAACTCTGCCAACATCAATCGACACTAGGGGACTTCGCTGTGACCGAAGATAAAACGCAATCGTTGGCAGACCGACATCCACCCGACCGATCGGGACTTCACTTGCTGATCTACTGGTTTACGCCAGGGTATTCGGTCCTCAACGTGGTCACGTTGTTGTACGCTACCGCAGCCAGTTTGGCCTTGCTGACATTGGTCAATTTTATTCAGCCTTATCTTCTGCAAGAAGTGTTCAATATCCCGCGTGGAGAACAAGGCGCCCTCACGGGCAATCTCGCCGCTCTGCAAGAAGTCGTCGTTATTCTTTTGATGGGATTGGTTGGCGCGCTGTCAGACCGCACCGGGCGGCGGATTCTCTTTGCTGCTGGCTTCATCGTTCTCGGCATTGGCTACTTTATTTACCCGTTCGCGGACTCCACACTTCAGCTATATTTATTCCGCATCATCGTCGCCATCGGCGCAGCCATGGTCCCCGTGATGCTCAGCGCCTGTCTGGTCGACATCATTCAAGAGACAACACGGGGCAAGTGGCTAGGCACTACATCCATCTTCAACGGCATCGGCGTGCTGTTCATGGGTGCTGTCCTTGGACAAATGCCGCGCCGCTTTGAGGAACTGGGCTACAGCGGTGTCGAAGCGGGCCAATATACCTTTTGGATCGCGACCGCGATGTGTGTGGTAACGGCTATTCTTCTGCACCTCGGACTAAAAGGTGGGCCGCCGCCTGAAGTGGAAGACCGTCCCAGCGTCCTCAAGAACTTTGGACGCGGACTCACCGAAGCCAAACGCAACCCGCGCATCGCGCTAGCCTACACCAGCGCTTTCATCGCACGGGGAGACCTCGTGGTCGTCGGAACCTTCTTTTCCTTATGGTTCGTTCAGGTGGGTGTTGACCAAGGTCTCACTACGGGACAAGCCATGGCACGGGCTGGGTTTTTATTTGGCGCCGTTATTCAGTTCTCTGCAATGTGCTGGGCTTTCGTGATGGGGTTGATTTGTGATCGCATCAACCGCACGTCAGCTGTGGCCGTCGCTTTTGGTATCGCCACCATTGGATATTGCGGGCTCGGATTGATCGGTGACCCATTCGCCGCTGGCAGCCTCATCGTCTTCGCCTGCATTGTGACCGGCATGGGCGAGACATCGACAGTTGTCGCCTCAGGCACGCTCCTCGGCCAAGAAGCACCACCTCACTATCGTGGCGCAGTGGTCGGCGTGTTTAATAAGTCGGGCGCTATCGGGATCATGCTGGCCACCATCATCGGTGGACAACTCGTCGATATCATTGGCCCAAATGCACCATTTCTGATGATGGGCATATGCAATGCGGTGGTCATGGTGCTAGCGGTGTGCGTCCGCATTTGGACGAACACCCCTGTACCCGCTGCTGCCATAGAACCTGACGCGGCGGAATGAGGTTTAGGCGGTCATCCGCTCGAATCTACGCAGATCACCCGTCTTACTGACGGCCAACCCAATACCGCGCAGTGCGGCTGCGCCGGGCAACGCGGGATCAGCAAAGCCGAAGTAGGTCATCCACAGTTCATCGCCACGAATACACAATTGCGGGTTGGCGACATTATAGTCGTCCCACGCCCCCTGCTCCGCGGCAACGAAGACCGGACCGTCGAATTGACGCCGCCAGGTTAGGCCATCATCGGATACCGCAACTGCAATCGTGCGCTGCTGTTTTTTTTCTGGCCGGCCATCTACAGCGGTATAAATCATCATCCAAGGTGCGCCGGCGCCACCTGGGTCTGGCAACACATGACGGGTGATGACACCATTTGAATCGTAATAGCGCGGATCATCACTCCACGTCATCGGGCCAAGATACTCCCACGTCTGTAAATCTTCTGACGCCCAGACACGGGTAATCCACCCCTTGAAATCTTTGTCCTTGATTGTCACCTGCAGGATGGTGCGATTACCCAGTTGATAAACATTGGGGAATGCGCCGTAGATTTCTCCGGCGTTGCCAACGATCGCCCCACCAAAGGCGTTACCAGGACGACGCTGCCACGTGATGCCGTCGTCACTCACCGCGAGACCGGCATGTAAATTGTAGCCTGGATGTCTATATGTGGGATTGGCTGACTCAGGGGTGCCGTCATCACCGGCGTAATACCAAAGGTGCCACTGGTTATCGCGCCATTCGATATCACCGGTGCCAAGGTGGACAATATCGAACGCACTCGGATCAGAGTTGGGCACCATGACCGCGCCGCCCTTGAGCGGTCCGTCGTAACGCTCCCAATTGAGACCGTCGTCCGATGTCGTAAGCGCCACAGACCCGGAGCCCAGCGCCGGGGCCATGCCTTCAGGAAAATCTGTGCTACGCGCGTAGTACCAAATGCAGAATTTCTCAAGCACCGGATTCCAGCGCATCATTGCACCGCCAACCTTATAGTCGTCACATCGCCCGGCCGGTCCGGTATTAAAGAGAAAACCTGGTTGTCCCTCGCCGCTCATTCTCGCCCCCCAGTCCCTGTGCTATGGAGCGACCTTAACCGCCCGCACCATCTCTTCCAAGGCCGAGAGAAATCGAGAGCGGTCCGCCTTAGTGAACCCGGCATGGTGATCTTTGATCTCGTCGGCTTCCCGTAATTGAGCTTTCAAATCACGCATCGCTAGGGCCATGCCGATGCTATCGGCGGTGAAAGGTTTGCCGCTATGCCCAAGAACCGCGGCGCCCTTCTCAATACATCGTGATGCCAAGGGAATATCCCCGGTGATGCAGATGTCGTGCTCAGCAATACGGTCAGCGATCCAATCATCGGCAACATCGGGCCCCTCGGGCACCACCACTTTGTTGACCAGAGGGCCATCTGGCCTGCGCATCCAAGCGTTTCCGACCACGTGTATCTTGATGTCGTGCCGTTCGGCGACGCGCAACACCTCGTCTTTCACCGGGCACGCATCAGCATCAATGTAAATTTCAGTCATGACCGAGGTTTACCAGATCGGCCAGCGGCCTCAACTATATAAGCGTATTGCCCTCCCAGCTCTGCCAGTCGGTGAGGAACTTAGGTTCACGCTCTTTGATGGCCGCTAAGGTGTCGTCAGGCATATCTTCGAACCGGGCGACTTTTTGACCAAACCCGCGACCGGGCATCAGGCCATCGCGATCCCCCATGCGCTGCCACGCGCGCCAATCGATATAATCCTGAATAGCATAGGTTGCCGGCACGTTCAGTAACTCGGGATCAGCCAAGTGGCTCTTCTTGGCGTGGTACTGAATGTAGTCATAGAACACTAGTAACCTGCCGTTGGGTCCTGGGAATCGAGCAGAAAGATCATGGTTGAGAATAATTTCATCGCCGACCACTCGGGCGGGACCGACTTTGTGTGCAAGCGGAAGCTCTTGGCCGTTCTGTGACATGGAATGGGCTGTGTGAACCGTGGTCACGGGACCAGACTTAAGGTGCTCGACGTCATCCATGGCGCCGGTGTAAGGGTTCTTGAGTTTGTCGATAACCTTACCGGTCTCGATATCACAGTGATACGCCACCTCACGGCGGGTCATTGTAAAAGACCCATCGCCATTGCTGGTGTGTTCGACAATCAACGCCCCTCGCGACGTATGCAATGGTGTGACTTCTTTCCCGACAATGCCGTAGCGATAAATTTCATGCCAGGCCATGACGACTTCGTTGCCGCTGCTGCCGGCTATGCGAATAAAGTTCTGGAACAAGCCGTCATCGGTTTTGAGGTCCAGCGGGTCAACAGTCTGTGCCGACGAACCGGAGGCCGCATTTGCGGTATTTGCGGCAGCGATTCCCGTAGCCAACCCGCCAAGTCCAGCGACACCCAGGTTCACTGAGCGACGCGATATCGATAATGTCATGGCACTATCCTTTGCAGGTAAATTATCCCGTGAATTCTGCGACGCCAGCGAGGGAGCGCTCAACGTCGACCTTCATGGTCGCCACCACCTCGCCGCTGTCTTTTTTCATCTTGAGCAATATGCCGTTGAAGAAAGACGACACGAGCAAGTGCTGTTGGTCATTGCTTTCTTTGATGGTTGCCCATCCCCGTCCTTCAAGAGGAAGGGTTTGCACGAAATTGCCGTCTTCATCAATCATCTCAATTTTCGGCCCACGGGTGACGGCCAATGTGCCATCAGCACAGTAATTCAAGCAGAAGACAAACTCGGGCTGGTCTTCAGGTAACTGCACCAAGTCATCCATCTGCTTATTGTTGACGATGTCGTAGCGCATAATGCGCTTCGATGTTTCCGTGGTGTAAGTGATGTATTTCTCGCTGGGATGCAGGGTGCAACTGGTAACCCCAAGGTACCCGGCGAAACTGGTTGAGGTTTCAGTTTCGTACGTCTCAAGCAATTCACTGGACGGGGAGAACTTGTAGACATTGCCATCACCGATCTTGTCATCTTCACCGGGCAAGGTGCGCTGCATCTGCTGATATTTCTCAGGCACATCAGCCATGGTGCCGGTGATGTGCTCATAGAGATACAAATTCCCAGCTTTATCGAAAAACCCACTGGACCAAGGACGTGCGGGGTAATTCGCATTGGGCAGGCGTTTACCATCGGGACCCACCTGCAAGATCGCATGCTCACTGGTATCAAAAGCCCACAGGACACCATCCGGGCCGAACATCAGCCCCTTAACGAGGTGGGTGGTGTCGGGGGTATGCAACACGGCTTTTTGAGTGCCATCCGCGCTGAACTGAAATATACGACCGTCTCCCGCATGATCGTCGTCAGGGTTGTTCAGCAAAGTTGCGCCAAGGAAAAAATCACCCGGGGCAAACGGCTGGAGAGAGTCTGATCCAACATCGGGGTTGTTCACTAGGTCTTTGGGCATAGCGTCCTCAATACAATTCGATTTGTTTTGTGCTTCAGGGTGCAGTGGATTCGATTAATCAGACTATCCGCAGTATTGCGCCACACCCGCCAAAGCCCGTTCCGCATGGAGCTCGACACTCGCAACCTTAGCACCGTCAGAAATTCTGAACTTTGCTATTTCTCCCGTAAAGAAATTACCGGAGTAAATGTGCTCATTGTCATTGGCGCCTGAAATAACTGCCCAACCGAAACCTTCCTGCGGCACGGTTTGCAGAACTTCACCAGATTCAGGGTCGAGAAATTCAATGTGAGCCCCGCGGCTCAACATCAGACGGCCGTCGGGCATGAAGGCGAGGAAGAACACGAATCCCTCACGGCCTTCTGGATAAGTTGCAAGGGGCGAAAGCTGTTTGCCATCCACCACATCGAACCGCCGAACTTCATTTGAGGTTTCTGTGACATAGAGAAGCGTGCGGTCATCCGGCAAAAGTACAGCGCTGGTGACGCCCAAGAACCCAGCGATACCGCCATGCACTTCGGGCTGCCACTCCGCGACTAACTTTCCAGCGGGATCAAACTTAAAGATCTTTCCCTCACCGATCGCACCAGAGTCATTAATCGCTTTCGCATGAGTCCCCGGCAGATCTTTGTCTCTACACAAGTGCTCACCAAAGATCATCGAGCCGTCAGCCATAAAATTCACGCTCGACAAAGACCGCGGCACCAATCCCTCGACCAGATGTTCTGTCCCGGTTTTTGGATCAATCTTGATGGCAACATGAATATGTTGATCAAACGCCCACAACATATTGTCAGGACCAAACGTCAGGCCGTTGACCAGGTGGGTTGTATTCTCAATCCACAACACACCCTTTTCATTGAGATCGGCATCGTATTGCAGGACTCGGCCATCTCCAGCGTGGTCATCATCAGGATTGTTGCGCACCGTGCAGGCAACAATCACATCCCCTGTCTCAAAGGGTTGGATGGTATTTTCTTTTTCCATAGCGTCCTCGGATTGCGTTTTGTTTGTCATTTAGGTCACCAAAGCATCCAGGCACGGCTCTAGCACCAGAGTGGAGCGGCAGTGACCGGTGGTTGGTTAGAGTACCGCGATTATTCGAATAGGTCTGGGGTCTTTAGTCGTGGGTCTTCGTTCTTATCAAGGTCCCAGGGCAATTCAGCAAATGGCCGTGGCGTATAGGATTGCTCGAGATGATCGATATCGTCCTCAGAGAGCGTTAGCTCAGTTGCAGCGATTGCGTCCTCAATATGCTTGGGCTTGGTCGCCCCGATGACAGGCTGCACCCCCTTGGCCATCAGCCAAGCCAGGCCGACCTGAGCCGGGGACACCCCCTGCCCGATGGCAACAGCTTCTACATCTTTGAGCACCGGGTCATTGGGCGCACCATACAATAAGTTCTGAATGTGGGTGTCATCATCGCCGCGCGTCGTTTGCGTATCGACAGACCCGGCGCGAGCGATCCGACCACGGGCCAACGGGCTCCACGGAATCACACCCATGCCTTGGTCTTCACAAAACGGAATGAGGTCGCGCTCATCTTCTCGATGCAACAAGTTGTAATGGTTCTGCATGGTGGCAAAACCATCCCACCCCTGAGATTGCGCCGCGAGTTGCGCCTTTGCCAATTGCCAACAGCGCATGTTAGAGGCGCCAATAAATCTAGCCTTGCCGGATTGAACAACCTCACGAAAGGCATCCATTGTTTCTTCAATGGGGGTTAAGTCATCCCACCGATGCACCTGGTAGATGTCGACATAGTCCGTCCCAAGTCGTTGCAGCGACCCGTCGATAGAACTCAGAATGTTTTTCCTGGTTAACCCCATTCGTTTTGGAGTCTCGCGAGACGGATAAAACATTTTTGTAGAGATCACCACATCGTCGCGCTGAGTATTGGCGTTTATAAAACGGCCTAGGACTTCTTCACTGACACCGGAGGAATAAACGTTGGCGGTATCGAAAAAGTTGATGCCCGCATCTAACGCCAATTTTAGAAGCGGTTGAGAAGCTTCTTCATCCAGCACCCAATCGCGCCACGTCGACACACCAAAACTCATGCAACCGAGCACGATGGGAGAGACCGATAGTCCAGTACGACCGAGGGGAACGCGCTTCATAACCGGTGCTACTGACCCACAGCCGCGACGTCGGCCGCTTTGGCTTTGATGCCGCGAACAATGATGTTCGGAATCTTCGGAACATCAAAGCCCGGTTTAATGGGGCTGCGCCCTAACGCTGGTCCAATTCGAAGAACGACGAGATTCATCGCTGGCGAAACCCAGACATGCTGTTGTCCGCGCCCCCAGGTCAGAAACGTATCGCGGGCCAAATAGGGCTCAGAGGCAATTGGGGCGGAGCTTCCAGACGACTGCGGAAAAGGAGGGTCGTCGTAGCCCAGCCAAGTTTGGTAGCCGTAATGATTGGCCGACGGCGACCGGGTGGTCATTTCGTCAATCCAGCCTTCTGACACGATACGGTTGCCATTCACTTCGCCCTTACCCAAGAGCACCATACCGAAGCGGGCCCAGTCCATCGCGGATGTCGCGAGGCAACAGGAGGTGTGGGCCGCACCACCCGGGCTATCAAGCCACACTTGCGCGCGGTCACCACCCATGGGGCGCCATAGTTTCTCTTCCAAATACGCGGCATAGCGCTTGCCAGAAGCTCGCTCGAGAATGAGCCCCAACAATTCAGAATTGAGATTGTTGTATTCGTAGCGTGTACCCTGGTCCCAATCCGCATTTGGCATGTTCAGCAGCGGGCCTGTGGTGTTGCCCGAATAGAGCCAGTTCATATCGCCGCTGAACGGATTGAGCCCAAATGGATACTGCCCTAGGCCCGAGGACATTTGCATCAGGTTCTTGAGTGTGACGTCTCCGCGTGGGTCACCGCGCCACTCTTCGATGTACTTACTAACCGGGTCTTCGACAGAGCCGATGAAGCCATCTTCAATGGCAATGCCAATAAACAGCCCCATTAGAGTTTTATGCATGGATTGAGATTCTGTGAGGTCATCAGGACCCCGCCCCTCCGCATACCATTCAAGCTGAATTTCTCCATTGTGGATGGCGATAACGGAATAGGAGTTGAACTCCTTGGCGTAGGCCACCGCTTCGTCCAATGCGGCTTGCGCAACCGTTCTATTTTCCGCCGAAGCGACTGGAATGATGAAGCGTTCATCCCCTTGAACCAACTCAAAAGGCTTCAAGCCCTCTGGCGGCGTTGGGTCGAATAACATGACATAACGCCGCCACAACCAGGCGTCCTGCCAATAGACGACGTTCACAACAAGCGCTAAAGCCAATATGACCCAGCCAACGAATTTGAGAGCCTTCATTCAACTTCCCCTGGCAAACGCGACGGCGTTGCCGTGTTTCTCTTTGTACAGGGTGGCACATTTCGGTTCGGACCGCTGCCAAGGCGTGTCCACAGATTGGACAATATTTGCTGCGAGGGCAGGTCCGGCGCGGCAAACCCTTAGTTTGCCTCACCCGATATTTATTGAATGAGGTCGAGTTCTGTTATGCGCCTGGTTTTCATCATTATCTTGCTCGACCTTATGGGTATCGGCCTGATCCTGCCTCTGTTTCCGTTCATCGCCTTGGATATCGGTCTGACACCGGAGTCCATCACTGCTGTTCTGGCCATCTATCCCATCGCGCAATTCTTTGCCGGTCCCATTTGGGGCCGTTTGTCAGATAAGCATGGCCGCCGCCCAATCCTAATGATCAGTATGGTTGGAGCCGTCGCGTCCTACGGCATCCTTGGATTTGCTGATACGGTTTGGATGCTCATGCTATCGCGCATTGTTGGCGGCATTTCTGCTGGTAACCTCGCCGCTGCCTTTGCCTACATTACTGACATCACGACACCTGAGAATCGCGCCAAGGGCATGGGCATGATCGGTGGCGCGCTGAGCCTAGGATTCATTCTTGGCCCCGCTATTGGTGGCTTGCTTGCGGGCGGTGATCCAGAAAATGCAAACCTCTCTTTGGTTGCTTTTGTCGCCGGCGGCACGAGCTTCCTCGCGCTTATCGGCACAATATTCTTCTTACCTGAATCACTTTCTGATGAACTGCGGGAAAAGATCGCTCAACGCCCAAAGATGTCGCGTGTGGCGCAGTTCAAAGTCGTAAGCGCACGCGGTGCGCTGCTCACCCTATTTGGGGCCGCATTGATTTTTGCCGCGGCCGAAAGCGTGTTCACCACCACCTTCCCCTTGTTCGCCAACGATAGTCTTGGACTGGGGCCGCGTGAGGTGGGGCTTATCCTGTCCTTCGCGGGTGTGGTCATGGTGATCATGCAAATGAAAGCCATTGGCCCGCTCTCAAAACGGTTCGGTGAATTGAACCTCATCACCACTGGCTGTTTCATATACGCCGCGGGTCTCGCCCTTGTCGCGACGGCTGGGGGATTGCCGCAGCTGCTCATCGCGCAAATCTTTCTGCCCATTGGGATCAGTATCGTGAACCCAAGTCTTGCCAGCCTTGTCTCAAAAGAATGTGCCGATACAGAGCGTGGTGTGGCGATGGGTCTTTACCAATCTGTCGGGAGCTTGGGCCGGGGCATGGGTCCAATCTACTCAGGCACCTTGTTTGGTCAGATCAGCATCTATGCGCCATACGTCTATAGCATTGCATCAATGGTGCCGGTGCTGGGCCTCATCTATGTGGTGCGGATACGGAGCGCCAAAGCAGAGGACACGGCAGAGAGCTAAATCGATTCTCTTTTTTTTAAAGTGCGCCGATCCGACCTTGCCATCCATTGAGCAGTGGGTGACGCGGTGCGTCACCAGGACTGCCCTCATCTGCCAGACCGAGAACCAACCGCATCGCCCAGCTGAGGCAGAGGTTCGACGACACAACCGGCTTACCCGTACTTTTCATGAGTTCGATGATGGCGACTAAACTTGGCATCCCCGTTCCGGTGAGCAAAATGGCATCGGCCGCACTAAAATCGATGGAACTCAATGTCGCGAGCGCATCTTTTGCACTGAGCTCATAGATTGCCCGCGTGTCGTCTGATGCAATGGCAATACGCGTGGTGTTGACCACATCAAAGCCACGACCGATCCAATAATCACGGCTCATTTCAACAGACCATTCTGGGTACGGTGCGCCAATGGCCAATTTTTCAACCTTGAGCGCTTTTAGGGCGCGTTCAATTGCCAAACCGGCAGAAAGAACAGGATATCCTTTGAGATCGGATAATCGATTCAGCTCCTTGTCTTCCTCTTCGCGGCCGATCAAATAAGTCGACGCCGTACAGGCAAAGCCACAAACATCAAGTTTAAGCGTGTCATAGGTAGCAAGCGTATTTTCCAAGCCAGTGAAATATTCCCGGTACCGGTCCTTTGGTTCTACCTCGGTGCTGGTGAGACGAGACGCCAACACCGAGGTGTGCGCCGGCATGAACGCCCAAATTTCTGGCTCTACAGTCGGGTTGGCCTGCGGCAAAGCGACGCCGACACGGCCGTGGGCTCCATAGTCGCGATCATGGCTAATCATTGTCGGGGTCCCCTGTTGTTGCTTCACTCGTTTGTATGCCTGCCAACAGAATATTCATGATCTTGGCGTCATCCCAGGCGAAATCAATTCGCCCCGCACGATAAGCCACCAGCCCCGTAGACGGCACAACATAAAGACGCTGACCGCCACGCCCTTCGACATACATCACGTCGTCCGCCAAAAATGGAGCGGACACCGGTGCGCGGCGATTCTGTGGCTCGCTTACCAAACGGCTGCCGCTATAGGGCGACCCCAACCAAACATGAAAACCGAAGTTTGGATTAAGCGCCGTGCCTGTCATAAGCCGGGTCACCCACTCCTTTGAGATAACTTGGGTGTCATCCATCCGGCCGCCATTGGCCAACATCACACCAAGACGCATCCAATCCATGGGGCGGGTCTGGACGCAGCAAAAAATACGTGCGGTACCATCTTCGTGATCAAGTCGGACCTGGGCAAAGCCGGCTCCGATGGAATCCCATAAATATTCGCGCACAAAAGCGGCATAGCTCATACCCGTCGTACCGGTGAGCACCGCATGCAGAGCTTGGCTGTTTACATGATTGAAATCGAACGCCGTGCCTGGCTCAAGGGCGAGCGGAATACCGTTAACCGGGCCGTCGAGATCGTCGCCAAAAAACAACCGCTGGCCGGGTGCAAATGCTGATGTTCCAAACTCAACCTGCGCCAATCCACTGGCCATCTCGAGAAGTTGACCAACAGTGATAGCACTGCGCTCATCCTCCGCCCAGGCCGGGATGTAATTCGCGACCGGCGTATCAACGGACGGAATAAAGCCTTGGTCCAACGCCACCGTTGCGACGACGCCAAGCAGACCCTTATGCATGGATTGAGAGTCAATGATCGTGGTTCGATCTTGTCCAGGGCCGTAGTATTCCAACTCCAGCACACCATTGCGCGCAACCAAAAACGCGAGGCTGTCAAATTCTTCCGCGTAGGCTTGAGCCTCCGCGAGTGCGTCATCGCTGATCGTTCTTTCGGCATCACTGGCAATTGGCAGCGGCATGCTGGGTTCGTCCTTAATGACGTCAACGGGTTGATACCACTGCCAATTAAGAAGAACCGTGTCGCCGGGCGGCTGCGAGAACCATCGAATCCAGAACACTCGATCGTTGAAAGCCCAGGCTGCGGCGACAATGAGAAGCGCTCCGATAACAAATCCGAACCGTCCGGCTAGCGACATTGTTTTTCTCCCGCATGGCAAATTCTTATGGGGAACAGTACCATTGCAGACATGTTTAGACACAACTTCAATTGGGATCGGTTCACTATGGCATCACTTAGCCTCCGCTCACTGTTTATTGTCTTGGTTACCCTAACCATCGGGGCGAACAGTTCTCATGCGCAGTTTGGTGGCGTTCCCAAGGGTACGTTCGATGATTACGAGCGACCGCCTACCCCGGACTATTCTGATCGTGAGTCATGGGCTGCGCTGCCCGACCAAGACGATGCCGCAGATGTTTTTCCATCCAACACGTCCGTCCCCGAAGCACAACGAACGGCGCAGGCGGATGTATTTTATATTCACCCCACAACATATCGCGGCGCTGAAAACTGGAATCAAGACATCGCAATGGCTGATGTGAATACCTGGACCGACATCAGTGTGGTTGCACGCCAGGCCAGCGCCTTTAACGGCTGCTGTAAAATTTATGCCCCTCGCTATCGGCAAGCGACCATTGCAGCTCTCGGTGCTCCAGACGATAGCGGAATGCGCGCCTATGCGTTTGCCTACGAAGACGTATTGCGTGCCTGGCGGCATTACGCTGAAAACTGGAACAACGACCGACCCTTCATGATTGTCAGTCATAGCCAGGGCACTTTTCATGCCAGACGATTGCTAGAGGAAGAACTACACAATAGCCCGATGGCGGATCGCATGATCGCTGCCTACATTATTGGCATCGGACTCAACGAAGGACTCTTTGATCGCACTCTTAAAAATATGCCGCTTTGCACTGGCGCAACGGATACCGGGTGCATCATTTCGTGGAACACCTTTAGCCGGGATGGGGACCCGGCGCCGGGTGTCGCGCGCCTGCAAGCTCAGTATCGCGAGCGGTTTGGCACCGAAGAGGGCCAGGACATCGCCTGCTGGAATCCGATCGGTTGGACCTTGGGTGGGAGTGACGCACCGGCATCAGCCAACCTAGGCGCACTACCAGGTACAGCCGCGCTCGGCGATTTGCCCAACTTAACGTCCGGCTTTGGCGCGGAATGCAAGAATGGGTCTCTCTATACAGACCAGCCGACGGGTGACGACTTTGATCTCACTCTATTCGCTGGAGGCAACCTCCATATGCATGACTTCGACTTGTTCTACGAGAACATACGGGTTAATGCAGTTGCGCGCATGGAAGCTTTTTTTGCCAAACAGGAAGTATGCGAACGAAAATTAAATTAAGCAAAGAAGGTCAGAATAGCCGCCGCCATTCCATCTATGCCTTCTGCTTTTGTGACCAATCGCTTCTCTGACCCCGGCACCCGCGCGGCCGCATCATCAAGATATTTGTGCAGAGGGTCTGCTTCTGACGACATAAACAATGACGGCACTTCGACCAGGGGCAGGCGTTTGTCCACTTCGTGCTGGAACACGGCGCGATACCCCTTGTGGTAGGTGTTTAACGCTTTCAAGACATCTGTGACATGGATGTGCAAAAACTCAGCCGGCGGCATGTCGTTTTCCATGCGGTGTTCAGGATCACGCATGAAATAGGGAAAATGTATCATTTGATCGCGGAGAAAGTGCCAGGCCCAGGTAAATTGGGTGCCGAACTCATCGGGCTTCATTTCCGGCGCATAGCTCTCCAATAGCTTGCGGCGAAACTCCTCTTCGAATACGCCAATACCGTCAAAGATAATTTTGCGCACCCGGTCTGGCCGCAAGATTGCCAACTCACAGCCGATATGGGCCCCTGTGTGGCTGCCAAAATAGTCGACATGGTCAATGCCGAGGGCATCTAGGACACGGCACACGCTGTCAGCGTAATACTCTATGTCGGGAACCTTTGGGGCGGGGGGCGCAGAATCCCCGTTACCAAGGGTGTCTGGCGCGATCACATGACGGGACTCCCCTAACACTCCAATGAGCGGTTCATACCCAGCCGATGACCCCGGCCCGGCGTGCGCAGCGTAGATGGGGCAGACACCCTCTGCTGTTTCACCTGCGTGACGGTAGTGAACAAGACCTTCGTCCAGCCTAACGAAGGCGCGATCAACATCAACTGGCATCAGGTCAGTCCCTATTCAGCGGCCTGTTTCACTTTGACGTCACCGTCAATCTTTGGGTCGCCGGTTGGCAGTCCAAAGGCGCGCCGTCCGCTGCGTTGCATGCTTGCTTCCCAGTGCAAGGCGGAGTGTGTCGACATGGTGCGGACATCACGATACAGCCGCTGGACCGCATTGCGTCCGGTTTGCGCCGTTACACCCATCATCCGTGACAATCTGTCCGCCGATGAGTGGGCGAGCTTACCGGCCATAACAAGATCACGATAAGCCCGGAGCTTGAATTCTCCATCTATGTCCTGCCGGTTCATGCCGAGGGTGTGTAGGCGATCGCACAAGTTGTCGATCAGCATGTCGGCGGTTTCTAATTCGGTGAGCGATTCCGCCACATGAACCTGGACGGCAGGTTGATCAATAATAGTTTCCCCCATCATGGATCCAACTCGGGTCATCGTTTGATCAATATATTCATTGTACGCCCCGCGCGCCGCCCCAAGGATCGGTCCTGCAAGAAGCGTTATGAAGTAGCTATGGAACTCGACGCCATAGAGATAGTAGTCGTGACTCTTTGCACCGGGCGGATTGTCGGACATTGTTTTCATATCGAGAGTGCGGTGGGTCGGAATAAACGCGTTCTCGACCCTGATGTCTTTTGAGCCCGTTCCTCTCAGCCCTTCTGACTGCCAGGTATCGAGAATTTCGAAATCTTCTTTCTTGAGCACGATCCACAGGTCATTAAAAGCAGCGGTGGAGTTGGGCAATTTGGCACCGACAAGCATGGCACCAGCGTGATCAACACCACTGGCAAACTTCCAACGCCCGCTTACGGTGAACCCGCCATCGGTAGGCGTCGCCAGGCCACCGCCAGCGAACCCTGTTGAAATAATAACGTCCGGGTCTTCCCCCCAAATTTCTTCCTGGACCTCCATCTCAAACCGGCCAAACAAAAAGGTGTGAGTGAACACAACAGAGGATACCCAGCCGGTCGAACCGCAGCCTTGGCCAAGAATGCGCGAAACATCCACATGAGTGCCCCACGGCATTTCAAACCCGCCAAAATGCTTCGGCGTAAACAATTTGTGGATACCGGCTTTACGCAGGTCAGTAATTGTTTCATCAGGGAGGCGACGCAAGTCTTCCGTCTCTTGGGCGCGGTCCCGAAGCGTGGGCACAAGGTCTTGAGCGGCTTGGACAACCTCGTCACGGGTTGGGATGTGACTGGGATTTGATGCCGACATAACAAAATCCTTTTCAGCATTGTCGTGCGTTTGTCTGTGGCCTTAGATTAGGAAGCGGCATAGGTCGGAGTCCTATGGAATCTGTTTCCAATCCACGGGTTGGTCATAGAAAACAACGGCGCAGCCGCACACCGAGCGGCATAGCCCTGACCGGAGAAAGAAACGTTATGTCAAAGGCAAACAACGCTATGCGCCGAGGGTATGTGGACGGTCCATTTGGACAAATTCACTATCGAAGCTGTGGCGACTCATCAGCTCACACCCCGTTGTTGTTGCTTCACCCCAGCCCGTTGTCCGGTGTGGTGTGGGATGGCTTTATTGCTGAAATGGGATCCGACCGCATAGCAGTCGCGCCAGACACGCCCGGCTTTGGAGAATCTGTGCCACCACAAAGCGCGCCGGAAATTGCCGACTACGCAAAAGCGATGGCGGTCTTTGTCGAGAAGATGGGGCTGACCAAAGTCGACATTATGGGCTACCACACGGGATCGCTGACCGCCCTCGAGATAGCCCGCCTCTACCCAAACTTGGTGGGCAAAGTGGTAATGATTTCGGCAACCGTGTTCACCGAAGAAGAGCGCGACGACTTTCGGGCGCAATACACCCCGCAAACGGTTGACGAAAAAGGTAAGGGATTATCGGACCGCTGGGAGTTCATTAAAGAATTCTGGCGAGACGAACCCGACGATGCACGCCGGTGGCAAATTTTTATCGAAGGTCAGCGTAATCATGCGGTGATGCATTGGGGACATCGCGCAGCTTTTAACTTTGATATGGCAGGCGCACTCGAAGCCGCCAATGTTCCCATTCTGGTGCTCAATCCAGAAGATGATTTGTGGACCTATACGCCTCGGGCCGCACCATTGATGAAGCACGGACGTGTCCACGATTTACCGGGGTGGACTCATGGTTTTCTTGATGCACACACTGGTGAAGTCGCGGCATTGGTTCGTGATTTCCTCGATTTATAGCTGGAGCGCCATTCTGTGAAACACCGCAGCTACCAAGGAAAGGTCCTGTACCTCACGGATGTAAAAGGTGAGATGGGGCGTGAAATGTTCTACGTCACTGTTCAACCCGACGGCACCCGCACTATGCGCGCCACCTGCGAGATGGACGATGACCGATTGTTGCGGGACTGCGTGTTGTCTGTGGACGAGCAATGGCATCCGGTCGATGCGTTTGTCCGCCTGACCATCAACGAAACATTGGTTGGCAGCACCTGGTACCGCTTCACCGAACACACCGCAGAGTGCGAAGGGTTTACTGCGGCGGAAGGGCGTTTTCGCCAAAGTTTTGAGTCAGAAAACCGCATCCGCACATTTGGAGCTCACCCCGTCCACGGAGATGCCTGGGGCTTAGCTCGTTGGAAACGCGACAAAGACAAAGACCCAAGTACACTCGGCATGGCGTTTTCGTCGTCTCATTTGCCCAATGGTGGGTCCGGCCCCAACCTAGAAGTCTCTGACACGGTCACTCGTCACGAGTACGTCGGTGAAGAGGAAATCACCGTTCCCGCAGGCACGTTTAAAACAGAGCGCTTTCAATTTCTTGTCGCCGATTATCCGCCTATAGACATTTGGGCGATTGGCAATGATTGCGTCCCCGCCCGGCTGCGCTGGGACTTGCTCAGCCAGACCTATGACTTGGTCGAGCTAAGTGGCGATGTTGAATAAGGTTTGGGTAAAGCGCTCGTCTGTTCTTCTATGAGGACTCTTTATGGCCGTTATTGACGCAGACACGCACGTCATTGAATGCGACCAGACGTGGGCATACTTCGATAAAGCGGATGAGGCGTTGCGACCTAAGATCGTAAAGTCAGACACACCCGTGACCCACAAGCGGGAATCCCCCATGGCCGGCCAAGAGTTTTGGCTAGCCGATGGCCGGATGTATATGAAGGGCGGACAAGCCTCTTCACGGTATCCCGATGGCACCCGCGACCTGACCAACCCCGATGCTCGCATTGCTCATATGAATGACCTAGGCGTCGACACGCAGATTCTGATTCCGAGCTTTTTTCTTGGATCGATTATTGAACATGCCGACGCTGAACTGGCCATGGCCAAAAGTTACAACCGGTGGATGGCAGACGTTTGCCACACCCGCACCGACCGATTGCGCTGGCTGGTGGTGCCCTCTCTCAAAAATATCGAGGCCACCTGCGCCATGATGGAGAAAGGCCGTAAAGCAGGGGCGTGCGGGTTGATGCTAAGGGGCTACGAGGGCAACAGCACAATCGATGACCCGCGGTATGATCCGCTCTTTGCTAAAGCAGCGGAGCTGGATATGGCAATTGCTTTGCACATTGGCAACGGTAGCCCGAGCTTTGACGAAGTGAAAAACACCTCTGGCAAAAAGGGTAACATAGTCGCCTTTATTATGCCGATGGTTATTGCATTTAACGCATTGATGATGAGCGATATCCCGCAGCGGTATTCATCATTGCGATTTGGCTTTCTTGAAGGCGGGTCGATGTGGCTGCCTTTTGTTCTTAACAAAGCAGATCGGTTCGCGAAAACCTATGACCTAAAACGCAATGTAGAGTCAGCCCTTGCCGACAACCGAATGTTTGTAGCCTGCGAATCCCATGAAGATTTACCGACGATTCTAAAATGGGCTGGCGACAGTAATTTGGTCATCGGCACTGACTATGGTCACGCCGACACGTCCACCGAACTGGACGCCCATCGCCTCATAATAGAGCGTACTGACCTGCCCCCCGGTGCGGCAAAGCGCATGGCAGGTGAAAATGCGAAAGCTTTGTTCGGGCTTTAATCTAAATATTGGGTTTCCGATAAATGATAGCGCATTCGTGCTTATTTATCATACGGACTTAGAGGAATATTTTTTATGGTGACACTGCACGACGATGGACTGGACAGAACGGTATTATCTTGGGACTGGGACTACATTCTAAGCGAAAACTAGTGATAGATGCTCTCGATGTCATACGCGGCGTCGGCAAGACAGTCCTTGGTCGTAAGGATCACAGCCCTGGATTCTAAGTAAACCGAACAGCATACGGGAAGGTTTTGAAGAATTAATTCAACTAGTTAACGCTAAACATAGAATTCTCGCACGGGCAAACAAAGTAGCAGGCAAGTAATTGGATTTTGAGATTGTAGGAGCGTTTAAAAAATAGTGAGGGGAAAAGATTTGGTTTAAGCTTAGAATCATAGTTATGCGTGTTGCCCTGAGCTCTAAAAAATTCGAGAAGTAGAGAGTGGATTGAATTGATCATGAAAAACTTAAAACGAGGCCTCTTGTTGCTGACCCCATCGATCGCACTCTTATATGCGTGTGACGATGGACCGAGGGATCCAAACATAGCTTGTAAAAATTTAGAGCCAGAAATTATAGAATTAATGAAAGAAAACGACGTACAGGTATCCGCGTTTTTCAATCACGAATATATGACTGATGAAAACGGGATCATGGCGATTCCAGACCAGGACGTGGTTCCGGGGAAGGTCACCATTAACTGTCAAGCAGACGTTCAACTCTCTAATGGAGCGACTATACCCGTCGCGTTTTACAAGAGTCTTGATGGGTTGGATTTATACACAGGCTACGAGCAACTAGAACGCTACGAGCAACTAGAACGTAGCGTCGGTTATGATTGCACCTCCTTGAGACCCGATATAATCGCTCTGTCCGAAAAAAATCGAGCAACCGCAGGGTTCGCATTAGTTCAAATATACGAACCACAGACCCTCTCTTCCAAAGAAGATAGGCTTGAATGTCAAGGTAGAGCAATGTGGTCAGATTTAGACGAAACTGTCCTTAACTATACGGCTTACATAGATATAGAAGATAACATAATAATCACTTATGAAATCCCTCAATAATCCGCAATTGAAGCTGGCAAAAAAGCTATCCATTAACCGATGTTCCGGAAAATTTAGTTAGTTTACGCCTTCATCTCTTCTACAGGCTCCCACGGTGAACCCGGATAGATCTGTATGGGTATAATGCCAGCCCTGGTGAGCCAGTCCTGCAAGGCTTGTGCTGTGAACTCCTTACCGTTATCGGAGCGGATATACTCAGGTCTGCCATGCTTGAGCAGAA
>JAURPI010000016.1 GCA_030835385.1 Alphaproteobacteria bacterium
AGACTGATGTGTGATTTTCGCACGGACGAGGAACGACAAGACTCCCCTACAACATACGCCGATGGGCACACACCGAAAGTGGTTTCGCTGCTAATCTGGCCTGTGCGGACGCCCGGGGTCGACACCACAGTTGCCCGGTTTCTGCGTGGTGACGCAACGATAAAAAATGCGTTGGAAGACCAAGCCGACGGTTATCGAGAGTTTGTTCGAGACCAATCCGCGCATTTTGCCAGTATGTTTCAAGCCATATTAGGAAACGTAGGTGGTGCCGTTTTGTTGCATTGCTCTGGAGGAAAGGACCGCACGGGAATCGCAAGCGCATTACTATTGACCGCCCTGGGTGTACCCCTTGACGATGTCATCAAAGACTATTTGCTATCAGCAGACGGGAACGGTGCGATCGAACATACTCAATTTTATGTCGACCAGTATTGGGCCGCCCACGTTTCATATGAGGGCGCGGCCCCCAACTGTACAGAGGAAGATGTCCGCCGCCTGTTTACGGTTCAAGTGGAGAAAATTGCGGCAGCCCTCGATGAGATAAAGGATATTACCGGATCAGCCGACAAATATCTAAACAAGACATTGGGTTTAACAAATGAGTCTCGCGACGCATTGAAACACCGATTTGTCGAACAGGCTTAGGCGTTCTTTTTCAACAGAGCCGCATAAAACCCGTCAAGACCTCCACGTTTTTGCCAGTAGTACGGCAGCGTCCGCAGTGCCCCCGCACCGTCGATCCAATTTGGATCGATCCCCAATGGCGCTGGGTCAATGGGCACACGCGATAGTTTTGACGTTTTCAGAAGCGCATCTACGACGCCTTGACCTTCTTCAGGCTCTAAAGAACAGACGGCGTATGCCAACACACCACCCGGAGCGAGAAACTCCGCCGCGCGCTTAAGCAAGGACCGTTGCGTTTCAGGATAGGAGACAACATCACGCCGCTTCTTGAGGTATCCGAGATCGGGATGTCGGCGGAGCGTTCCTGTTGCAGAACACGGCGCGTCAAGCAACACCGCATCAAACGGCTTAGGCGGAGTCCACTGCATCACGTCAGCGTGAACAACGTCAGCCTTAAGGGACGTACGATCGAGATTTTCTTGGACCCGCGCCAGCCGGACCTCGGAGGAATCAAGGGACGTGACGTCGCATCCCCCAGCGACCAATTGAAGGGTCTTGCCGCCGGGTGCTGAACACAAATCAGCCACCCGCCGATTTGCCTGACTGTCCAGCGCGTTTATCAAGATACGGGCGGGGAGGGCTGCGGCGGCATCTTGTACCCACCACGCGCCATCCGCAAACCCAGGGAGCTCTTGCACAAGACCCGACGTAGTCCGCCGCAAAGTCCCTGTTGAGAGCAACTCTGCATCTAAGTCCGCCGCCCATGCTTCGGCGGATGCGGGGTCCTTCACGGTGAGATCAAGGGGCGCCCCCGCCAAATGCGCTTCCCCGATACGGTGTGCTGTTGTTTCGCTATAGGCCTTGGTCCAACCGTCCCATAGCCAGCCAGGTGTATTCAATCGTGGCCAATTTTGGTCGGCGATGATGTCTTGTCCCTTCGAGACAACCTTGCGCAGCACAGCGTTTGTTAGTCCGGTTAAACGCGGCTGACGGACCCGTCTGACCATGCCCACAGATGTATCGACAGCAGCATGCGGTGCTGTTTCGAGAAAAAGTATCTGCGCGGCCCCTAACCGAAGAATGTCTTCGACTTGCGCAGGTGGCGTGCGCGTTGTGAAGGTTTTTAGAACGGCATCGATTTGGCCAAGACGACGCAACGTGGTCGCCACCAAATGACGCACGAACGCTCGATCCCGTGGCTCTAGTTTGCCGGTGATTTTTTGAAACCGCTTATCAACGGATTTACCTTCACGCACCGCGCCGGTCAGCAGAGTTAAGGCTGCGGCACGTGAGGCGAGGGTGTCGGTCTTATCTTCGGAATCGGCGTGGCGTTGACTCATGCCACCGGTCTAATTGGCGGGCAGGTTGAGATCTGTCGGCAACACAGCGAAACGGTCAAGCCAAGCGTCGGATGCCGCACCTTCGGCATTGGTAGCTGTGAACACACGCCCGCTGGCATCTGCACGTCCAGCAGCAGCGATTATCACCGCCGCCAAATCTTCACGGCCGATAAACATACCGGTGACGTACTCACTGCGGGGAATGAGGCTGATAGCCTCTACACCACCCGGGCGATCATCAATGCGAGCCGGCCCGACAACAACATATTCAAGACCGGAATCAACCAGCACCTGTTCGGCCTTACCCTTCCAAATCAAAACATCGCCGCCGATGGTATTGAGAAAGTGATCCTTCACACCGGACCAGGACGACGTAATGATAACGAAACGCGTTGCCCCAGCCGCTTTAGCCGCTTTGGACAGATTTATTGTGCCTTCGTAGTCAACTTTTTCAGATCGGTTGCTGCCAATAGGCCAGTCCGTCGCAACAGCTGAGATAACAACATCAACACCCTCTACCGCTTTGGTGAGTGTGTCGGGTTTGGTGACGTCAGCTTCCACCCAATCATATTGGCTTCCGAATTCCTCAGTCGCATCTTCAATATCACGGCTCATAGGCCTTACGGTCAGGTCCAGCTCATCTAGGCGCTTAAGAATGTAACGCCCGTTATTGCCCGTCGCTCCAGCGAGCAGGATAGTCTTACCCTGAAGGTTGGCCAACGCCTCTTCGCCGATGGAGGCCTGTTTAGCCTGCGCCACAAATGGGGCGAGTAAAATCATGGTCGTGACGACAAGCAGTCTCATTGTGGTCTCCACGTGTTCTTCTGGGTGAGAAGGGTTGTAAGCCTTTAATCTTGATCAAGGAAGTCCCGCACGATGACAGCGGTTTCTTTTGTCTTGAGGTCGAGGAAACCGTGACTCCATCCCGGGAGGTCATGGATACGACTATCCGGATGGGTCAACGACCCTTTGGCGCGGGCTGTGCGCTCCCACACGTCATCTTCGGGTCTTAAAACCAGAATCGGCTGCTGAACCCTGGGAATACTCGCCGGACTGTCATAGGCAAAGGCAGCATTGTGCCCCCACCAAGAAATAGATGGATTGAGCAACCTAGCCCAAAACACCCGGCCAATATCATCGAGTGAGCGACCATCCATGCTCCATCGGACAGCCGACTGCCACCAGGCCTGGACGTGTGAGCCATCCTCCTTGAGGGGCTCCGGCCCATAGAGTCGCTTGGCCTCTGCCAATTCTTCATCCGTGTACATGGGAGCTGAGACCATAACGACACGATGGATACGATCTGGGTTTTGGATCGCCGTTTCGACCGCCACCTTTGAGCCGGTGTGATAGCCCATGAGGTCAACTGAGGTGAGGTCTAGGGCTGACAAAAGGTCAGCGGCCGCACCGGCATAGTCAGAAATCTCTGGTGGCTTAGGCGGCGGATCAGATTCACCGAATCCGGGTGTGTCCATGGCAATGGCCACACGGTCGCGTCCAATCTCTCCGAGAAAGCACTCGTAGATAATGCTCGAGTAGGGGCTCATGTGAAAACAGATCAACGGTCGCGCGGTCGTCTCTGTTTCCGGTTGCGCAATGCGATAATGAATCTGACCGAAACGACCATCAACATATCCTTTTCGAATGGGAACACCGGTCATACACCGCCCTCCCCATCGAGGAATTCGCGCACAAGCATACAGGCTTTATCTGTATGTAAATCCAGATAACCGTGGCCCCAATCAGGCAATTCATGAATGCGGCCATTCTGCATGATGCCGTCTGCCCGTCGTGAATGCTCAACCAGGTCATCATTGGGATTGAGCACCAGGACCGGCTGGGGCACCTGCGCCAACTTATCTTTCGTGGGAAAATCAAATGCGGCGCTGTGCCCCCACCAAGAAATGTCGGGTCGGCGCATGGCATCGGCAAACTGCACACCGATATGGTCCATAGTCCAACCAGGACCGGCCCAATACAAATGGGATCTCCATTTTTCGGCTACGTGGCTGCCGTCTTCGCTAATCTCAGGCTTAGCGTAGTGATTGCGAAATTCATCCAATTCTTCGTCACTAAAGATTGGCGCTGACGTAAGCACCAGTTTACGCACACGTTGCGGCTGCTGTAAGGCCAGTGCGACACAGATTTCTGATCCCGTATGGTAGCCCATCACATCAACCTGGTTGAGACCGAGTGCATCCAAAAAGTCCGTCATCGCCGCGGCATAATCTGCAATTGATGGCTTTGAGGGCGGGGGGTCTGACTCACCAAAACCAGGTGTGTCCGGCGCGACCGCAACTCTATCGCATCCCATATGACCCAAGAAGGTCTGATAAATACGACTGGAGTTGGGACTCATGTGAAAGCAGACGAGAGGGAGTCGCTCTGAGTCAGAGTCCGGCTTCGCCACCCGAAGGTGAATTTGGCCAAACCGGCCATCAACATATTGGCGGCGAACCGCTTGAGGTGTTGTCATAGAACGACGGTCGGTCGGCAGCGCGGATTGGTCAAGCACAAACAGGAGGTGCCCGCCATTGTTCGGACAGGGACTATCGGCAGGCAAATACGTGACGGATAAAATTCCGTCTCTATGATGGCTGACAAATAAAGATCAGGAGACAAAGATGAACCAAAACTGGGACGTCATTATCATCGGCGGAGGCACGGCAGGTATGCCGGCGGCGATTTTTGCGGCGGAGCGAAGTGACAAGGTTCTGGTGCTCGATTCAGCGCCGGAGATTGGCGGCACGCTGCATCTCAGCTCAGGTCAAATGAGCGCTGCCGGAACCCGGCTCCAAAAAGAGAAGGGCATTGAAGACACCCCGGCGATGCACATCGACGACATTATGCGCATCTCCAAAAACACCGCCGACCGCGAGATTGCCGGTTTAGCCGTGGACAATGCTGCTGAGACTTTAGATTGGCTGGAGACCATCAACTTTAAGCCACTGCCCGACCATCCGGTCAAAGGTCAGGCCCACGAGCCCTATAGTGTAAACCGCTATGTGTGGGGTGAAGATTTGGGTAAGTCGATCTTGGCTGTTCTTAAGCCTCCTTTTGAAGAGGTGGTCTCCAGCGGCAAGGTTACCCTCAAGCTCAACACGCGGGTGACCAAGCTTATTCAATCCGAAAGTGGCGCGGTCACAGGCGTGAGCGCCAAAACTGATGACGGTGACGAAGAGTCCTATACGGCTGGTGCGGTGGTTATTGCGGCTGGTGGTTATGTCGCCAATGGTGCGATGTACAAAGAGCTTAGTGGTCATCCGGCATACGGCGATCACTCCTATCCAACTTGCGTAGGCGACGGACTGAATCTGGGATTGAGCGCAGGTGGTACGGCCTGGGGTCATGAAAATTATCTGACCAGCTTTGGTGTGATTATGCAGACATACGATGTGCCCAGCAAAGTCCGGTGTCGTCAAATCCATTGGCCCGAACGTCGTATGCCTTGGGAAATTTATGTCAACGTCCACGGCCAACGGTTTATGCGAGAAGATGAGCCCAGCGTCGACGTTCGCGAACATACCATTCAGGACCAACCCGATCTGCGTCATTGGATCGTGTTTGATTCGACAACGCTGAAAGACGCGCCGCCCTTGTTTGCGGATTTTAGTGCAGCCGATATTCAAGCTGCCGCTGAAAAAGGTGAACCGATGTTTTATGTCGCGGACAGTATTGCCGACTTGGCTGAAAAAGCCGGTCTACCAACTGACGCGTTAGAGAATACGGTGAACACTTTTAACGAAAGCCAAGCTTCAGGACAGGATGCTCTCGGTGGTCGGCAAAACATGCCTCGCCCAATTACTGACAGGCCGTTCTATGCCATCCGCTCTCAAGCCATGTCGGTGTCCAGCACCGTTGGCTTAAAGGTCAACACCGGCCTACAAGTGATCAAAGATGACGGGACGCCCATTCCGGGGCTCTATGCCGCAGGAGAATCTTTGGGCCAAGGCGCGATGATGGGTAGTTCCTTTTGCGGTGGCATGCTCGTCACACCGGCGCTGACATTCGGGCGTATGCTCGGACAAAGTTTGTTGCCTTTGGGTGCAACCGCCCAAGCCGCCGAGTGACATTGTCAGTGTAGTGAGTAGACTTAGGTCCTAGACACTCAATAAACAGGGAGTTCTACAATGGGGATTGAAGTCGGCGGTCTATTCGGCCTGCTAATTCTCATCGCCAATGTGTATGCGATCGTTAAAATCATCCAGAGCACCGCATCGACAGGCACCAAGGTTTTGTGGATCGTTTTGATTCTTCTGTTGCCGCTCCTTGGATTGATCCTATGGTTTTTGTTGGGTCCGAAAGCTCCCTAAATGTCAGATGACGCCGCCACACCTCCGCCGGCTAAGCCCAAGCCAGCGGAGCAACCAGTTTCGAACAACGAATCAGGTGAATCTAAGGGCCAAACCGGAAAAGAAGTTGGGGGCCCGAAAGGACCCGAGCCCACCCGGTTTGGGGATTGGGAACAAAAAGGTCGATGTTCCGATTTCTAAGCTAGTGCCGTCATGCTCCGGCCCGATTGTTGACCAGGTCATCAATAACACTGGGGTCGGCTAAAGTTGATGTATCGCCCACAGCGTCTACCTCATTTTCAGCGATCTTACGCAAGATACGCCGCATGATTTTACCGGAGCGCGTTTTTGGAAGACCCGGTGCCCATTGCAGATGATCCGGCTTAGCGATAGCCCCAATATCGTTACGCACCCATTGAATCAATTCGTCATGCAACTCCGATGTTGAGTCGACACCCTCCATCAAGGTGACATAGGCGTAAATGCCCTGTCCTTTGATGTCGTGGGGGAACCCAACCACGGCTGCTTCGGCCACAGCTTTATGGGCGACCAAAGAACTCTCGATCTCAGCCGTCCCCATGCGATGACCCGAGACATTGAGAACGTCGTCCACGCGGCCGGTGATCCAGTAATAGCCATCTTCGTCGCGACGACAGCCGTCACCTGTGAAGTATTTTCCAGGGTACTGAATAAAGTATGTGTCTATGAAGCGTTTATGATCGCCATAGACCGTACGCATTTGTCCTGGCCATGAGTCCTTGAGACATAAATACCCTTCGGCGGCGCCATCGAGCTCGTTGCCTTCGGCATCAACCAAACATGGTTGTACACCAAAGAACGGCCGCGTCGCTGAGCCGGGTTTAAGATCTGTCGCACCCGGCAGCGGCGCTATCATGATGCCGCCGGTTTCCGTCTGCCACCAGGTATCAACAATGGGGCAACGGCTGTCCCCAACCACCCGGTGGTACCACAGCCAGGCTTCGGGGTTGATCGGTTCTCCGACCGAGCCTAGCAAACGCAGGGTGGCGCGTGACGCTTGTTTGACCGGGTCGTCGCTCTCACGCATCAACGCCCGGAGAGCCGTTGGCGCTGTATAGAACGTGTTTACACCATGCTTGTCGATCACATCCCAGAATCGCCCGGCGTTGGGATAATTGGGGACACCCTCAAACATCAAGGTGATCGCCCCATTGGCTAGCGGACCATACACAATGTAGGTGTGACCCGTGATCCACCCGACGTCAGCAGTGCACCAGTACACCTGACGCCCATCGTAATCGAACACGTATTTGTGGGTCATGGCGGCATAGACCATGTAGCCGCCGGTGGTATGCAACACGCCTTTCGGCTTACCGGTTGATCCTGATGTGTAGAGAATAAAAAGCGGGTCCTCCGCATTCATCTCTTCAGGTTCACACCAACTGCCCTGATCTTCCGTGATAACGTGATACCAGTGATCGCGCGACGACTGTATCGGCACACCAGCATCTGTACGCTCGACCACGACGACATGTTCAACGGTGTCGCATGACTCAAGAGCTTTATCCACATTAGCCTTAAGTGGTACGGTTTTGCCGGCGCGCACACCTTCATCGGCGGTAATAACGACAGACGCGCCACAATCGTTGATGCGGTCTGCCAGGGACTGAGGGGCAAAGCCACCAAAGACCACCGAATGCACGGCGCCAATGCGGGCACAGGCGAGCATCGCAACTGATGCTTCGATGATCATCGGCATGTAAATGCAAATGCGGTCACCTTTTTTGACTCCTAGCATCCGCAACGCGTTGCCAAGTTTATTTACGTCTTCGTATAGCTGGCGATAGGTGACGTGCTTGTGCTCGGTTGGGTCATCCCCTTCCCAAATAATTGCTGTTTCAGTTCCGAGGTCATCAAGGTGGCGATCGAGACAGTTGTAACATGCGTTCAGCGTGCCATCTTCGAACCACTTGATGGAAAGATCATCCTTGCCATAGGAAACCGATTTCACAGTTCGATAGGGCGTGATCCAATCAACGATCTTCCCGTGCTCACGCCAGAACCCCTCCGGATCTTTGACAGACTGTTCGTACATCTCTTGGTACTGACCATCAGAGACCAGGGATGTTTTTGTCCAATCGTCCGGTACAGGAATTACGGTCGCGTCAGTCATAAGTGTGTCCGATTAATTTTACGGGTCTTCGTTTTATCAGTGATTATAGCGGCGGACTTTGATCCGTGTCACTTGTCAGGCGATGCAACCTAGTCACCCCCTTGCACGACGACAATATTGTCGCCCTCCACTTTGATGGGGAAGGGGCGCAGGCTCTTCCCACGGCAGGGTCCGCGTGTGCAATAGCCATCACTGGGCCTAAAGTGCGCTCCGTGCATGGTGCACAAAAGGTACTTTCCCGTGAGATCGAAAAACGTGTCACCGAGCATGTTGAGTGGAACCCGAGCATGAGGGCATGAATTCACATAGGCATGGATATCGCCCTGCCATTCAACAACCATGATGGAGTGTTGCTCGTCGCCATTCTTGATGATGACGTCTTTAGCTTTGGTCGCGGCTAAGTCACCGACCTGACACAGCACCGTGCCCACCAGGTCTTCTGGATCAGGAGTCATGGGTTGCGTTTAGGTGAGCGGCAGTATGTTTTTGCTGAGACGCATGGTCACGGATTCAAACAAATCCGCTTTGTAATAGGGCTCATTGGCAATCCACGCCCGCGCAGCAGCGATATCTTCAAATTCGAGAATATAGAGACTGCCTTTAAAGGTCTCGCCATCATCATCAAACAACGGACCGACATAGGCTCCGTCGGGTAAGTTAGTCTTCAACCACTCAAGATGAGCCGGTCGTGTCGCCATGCGTAAGTCGAGGTGATTTGGTTTATCGAGACACATGATGGCGACAAGCATGGCGGGATCCTATTTTGAAGAGCGAGAATTAACCGTGGAATTGAATGAGCCCCGACAAACTGGTGGGCGCGATGGTGACTTGCGCCAAAACCTCACCGGTCTCGAGGGAAACCTTAGCGATGTCTCCGGTAAACCAATTTGCCGCATAGGCATAGGTTTGGTCGGTCCCAGCTGCCGCCAGCGCCCAGCCAAATCCTGGCAACGGGACATCTTTAATAATTTCACCGTACTCCGTCAGGACTGAAAGCTTGGTGCCCAATGGCATGACGAGTTTGTCGTCCATGCTCTTCACGTCGAACACCATGGGTGGTGGACCACCACCTGATCCAGGCGGCAAGGTCATAAGGTCCTCACCCTGCGTTCCGGACTCGAGGTCGAACTGCATCAAGCGGGGACCGGTTTCAGAGGTATAGATCAAAGTCTTACCATCTGACCCGAGCGCAGTGTGGGTCGCCCCCATGCTGCCGCTAACACCACCGTGCACATCGGGCTCATACGTTTGCACCAAGGCATCCGCTTGGTCGTAGATATACACCTTCCCTTGACCAACGTTTTCCGGATCGTCGGGTAGGTGGGGGTAGCGAGTGGTCAAATTCTCGGGCTGAGCACTGCCCTTAAGGTATTCGATGAGGGCATAATTTCCATTGGGCAAAAACTGAACCGAACCGAAGGGTCGCTCTGCAAATTTCTTCGTCGGCAAAAGAGTTGCGTCGGGCTTGACCCGAACGACTTTCCAGGCGAAGGAATCAAACGCCCATAACGTATTATCGGGGGCGAAGTTCAAACCGCCGATCAGGTGGGTGGTGTCATCAACCCACTGGGCGCCTTTGAAATTCAGATCTTTGTCAAACTGTAGAATTCGACCGCGACCGGCGTGATCGTCGTCAGGTTTGTTGAGCAGTGTCGCGCCGAGAAAAACATCACCTGTCTCGAATGGTTTGAGATTTGATTCAGCAGGCGCAAACTCATTCATATCAAGATCCTTACCGCTCGCAGATGTGGCAAACAGCAAACCACACACAACCAAAATACTCTTCAACATCACTCAACACGCTCCGTTAATTTTCCCGGCCATAATCATCATCCAAACGAACAATATCATCTTCACCGATGTGCTCGCCTGATTGCACTTCGATCATTTCTAAGGTGACCTTGCCAGGATTCTCGAGACGATGGGTCGTGCCAGCGGGAATAAAAGTGGATTCATTTTCGCCTAACACAATCTCTTGGTCACCGTTGACGACCTGGGCTGCCCCTTTGACCACCACCCAATGCTCCGACCGGTGCCAGTGTTTTTGTAGAGAGAGCTTTGCGCCGGGTTTTACGCCGATACGTTTCACCTTAAAACGCTCACCCTCATCGACCGTTTGAAACCATCCCCACGGCCGATAGGTTTTGGCATGGGCCGTGGCAACGTCGTTTCCAGCCTCTTTCAGTAGGGTGACGACATCTTTGACCTTTTGGTGATGGGCGCGGTCTGTCACCAACACGGCATCATCCGTGACGACAACGATAGCACCGTCTAGCCCGACAACAGCGGTGGTTTGTTTTTCAGAACGCACATAAGTGTTCTTGTTATCAACGGACACAACATCTCCGATTAAGGTGTTGCCATCGTTGTTCTGCTCGCTTTCGTCGTGCAACGCCGACCAAGACCCAACATCGGACCACCCCATATCAACAGGGACGACCGCCGCTTTATCGGTCCGCTCCATCACACCGTAGTCAATGGACTGACTAGGAACAGTGGCAAAGGTGTCCGCATCGAGACGGAAAAAGAAGAGATCATTTGACCCTTTGTCGAGCGCCGCTTGGCAACGTGGTGCGATATCCGGTTCGAAGCGGGTGAGCTCTTCGAGAAACACCTGGGCGGGAAAAAGAAAAATTCCGCCGTTCCACGAATACCCTCCTGAGTCCAAAAATTTCTGTGCGGTTTTGACATCCGGTTTCTCGACAAACGCCGCGACCTCAAAAGCTCCGCCGTGAAGAGACCCGCCCTGTTTGATGTATCCGTAAGCTGAAGACGGTTCGGAGGGCGCGATCCCAAACGTCACCAACTTTCCGTCTTTGGCCAACGGCACAGCTGTCGCAACAGCGATCCGAAACGCCTCTGGCTGACGGATCAAATGATCCGACGGCATCACCAGAAGTAATGCGGTTGGATCATCCGCGACAACTTGTGCAGCGACTGCAATAGCCGGGGCGGTGTTGCGGCCTTGCGGCTCGATAATGAGCGCTTTGGGTTCAACACCAACCGCACGCAATTGCTCCGCAACAATAAAACGATGCGCGTCGTTGCAAACGACAATAGGTGCGGCGACCTTCTGCGTTGTGTCAGGGCCGAGCCGCAGCGCCGTGTCTTGAATAAGAGTATGGTCGCCCGTTAGTGCCTGGAGCTGCTTGGGGAATTGCTCCCGCGACAACGGCCACAGCCGCGAGCCGGAGCCGCCGGACAGAATGACAGGATAGATGGTCGGCGATGAAGCCACGTCGATTTCCCCGATACCAAGCCCAGCAGCACTGAGCACTCATCCACGGTCATAGCGCAAAGAGGCGGTGTCAGGCCAGTAACGGTATTGGGGACAGCATATCGGCCGCCTGGCTAACCGAAATCCAGCTCTTCTTTGATCGGACGGTCCAGGAGTTCAGCGATCGCCACATCGACAGAAATGCCTTTATTGAGGATCTGGTCCATAGCCCGGCAAATAGGCATATCGACCCCTTTGGCCTCGGCTAATGCGACCACAGCTTCAGCCGTATACACCCCCTCTGTGACGGCCCGGCGCTCACCCAAGACGTCATCCAAGGCGCGCCCCTGACCGAGTGCGGCGCCAAGAGAATAGTTACGCGACTGCATAGAGGTGGCCGTCAGTAAAAGATCACCCAAGCCGCAAAGCCCCATCAGGGTTTGGGACTGCCCGCCCAGCGATAAAGCCAAACGCACGACCTCTACGAGGCCTCGGGTAATCAAGGCCGCCCGAGCGTTGTCCCCTAATTCCTTACCCCCGACCAGACCACACGCGATCGCGAGCACATTCTTAACGGCTCCGCCAATTGCTGCTCCAACCAAGTCTGTCGACAGGTACGGCCGGAACGTGGCTGTCCCGATCGCAGCGGCTGCCCGTTCTCCGATGGCACTATCCTCACAGGCCAAGGTAACCGCAGTCGGAAGGCCAGCCGCCACTTCTTTGGCAAAGGTCGGCCCGGATAGCACCATCGGCGGTGCGGCGGGAAGCGCCTCGGAAATCACCTGGGTCATCAAAGCCTGAGAACCGCGCTCAATACCTTTGGAACAAATGACTGCCGGCACGCCGTCTTGCCAAGACTGTGACAAATCTGCGCAGACGCTGCGCAAGTGCTGCGCCGGGGCAACCAGCAACACAAGGTCGGCATTGATAGTCTCGGCATAGCTGTTGGTGGCGCGGATTCCTGGGTCGAGATCAACGTCTGGCAAAAAAACATCATTCACATGGCGCGTATTGATGCTTTCAACGACCGCATCTTCACGGGCCCAAAGGGTGACATCTCGCCCGGCTCGGCGCGCCATCGCCGCGAGAGCTGTGCCCCAGGCGCCCGCTCCAATTACTCCGATCCGTTGCATTCTCACCTCCACGACGCTCATTCAGCTCACTTGTGTGACACGACCGGCCAGACTGAGTCCATGCCGACTGACAAAGTCTGACACGGTCCTGACCAGCAACGCTCTTGCAATGCGCGAGGCAGTCCGCCACAACCGATCTTATGACTGTTCTGGTGACAGGAGCGGCCGGCTTTATCGGCTTTCATGCGGCTCGGCGTTTGCTGGCCGACGGGAAAACTGTCGTCGGGATCGACAACTTCAACACCTACTACGACACAGACTTAAAAGAATCACGGTGGTCGATTCTCAAAGAGTCTGAGCGATTTGAAGGCACTCGGCTGGACATTGCAGATCGCCCAACGCTAGAAAACTTTTTCAACGACACCAAGCCCACGAAGGTGATCCACCTCGCCGCCCAAGCCGGCGTGCGGCACGGCGTTGATCACCCCCACGATTACGCGAATGCCAATCTGGTTGGAATGCTCAATATTCTAGAAAGCTGCCGACACAGTGACATCGAGCATTTGATTTATGCCTCAACGAGCTCGGTCTATGGTGCCAATCTGGCACTGCCATTTTCAGAGCACCACAGTACAGCGCACCCGGTCTCTCTTTACGCTGCAACTAAACAAGCAAGTGAAGCGATGGCCCATGCCTATGCCCATTTGTATGGCTTTCCCGCCACAGGGTTGCGGTTTTTTACGGTGTATGGACCATGGGGGCGACCTGACATGGCCCTATTTATGTTCTCTAAAGCCATCCTTGCCGGTAAATCCATCCCTGTGTTCAACGACGGCAAACTGGCCCGTGACTTCACCTACATTGACGATGTTGTTGAAGGTTTGGTCCGCGTGCTGGCGAGTCCGGCAACCAAAAACGAGGCCTGGGCTCATAGTCAAACAGACCCCGCGACCAGCGGTGTGGCACCTCACCGGATATTTAATATCGGCTTCGGCAGTCCGGTTAAACTGTTGGACTTTATTGCCACTTTAGAAGAGGCGTTGGGGAAAAAGGCGATCATCGACTTTCAGCCTATGCAACCGGGTGACGTGGAACAAACGTGGTGTGATGTCACAGAACTTGAAAAAGCTGTTGGTTATCGTCCGACCGTCGAATTGAAAGACGGCGTCGCCAAGTTCGTCGACTGGTATCGCGACTTTTATAAAGTGTGATTAAGCGTTGGCCGCATCGAGCGGCCCAGATCTCCTCAGGCGCTGGCCGCATCGAGCGGCCAACGTGGCTTTGGCTTAAAGTCCAATGGATCTGTCAGACCAAGATTCAATCGCTCAAGCCCAGCCCACGCGATCATCACCGCGTTATCCGTACACAACTCGACAGGTGGAACGACAAACGGCACGCCATATTCGCCTGCCACTTGATCCAGCGCCGTACGCAAAGCAATGTTTGCCGCAACACCACCAGCAGCCACAAAAGCAGTTGGCGTATTCTCCAGCATCTCAAAACCGTTGGAACAGCGATCGACGATGTGGGCCACGACCGCCGCCTGTAGCGAAGCCGCGAGATCAGATGCATCGTGCTTTTGCAGCGAACCAGCAGGCAACGCCTCAATCGTATGACGGACAGCCGTCTTCATCCCCGAGAATGAAAAGTCACACCCTTCGCGCCCCTTCAGTGGACGGGGCAATTTAAATCGATCAGCCTGTCCCGATTGCGCTGCCCGCTCAACTGCAGGTCCGCCGGGAAACCCCAGACCAAGCATCTTGGCCGCTTTGTCAAAACATTCGCCGGCAGCATCATCCAGCGTTGTACCAAGACGCTGGTAGTGACCGACACCCTTTACCTCAAGCAGTTGACAATGCCCCCCAGACACCAAAAGAAGAAGATAGGGATATGCCACGTCGTCGGTGAACCGCGCCGTCAGGGCATGTCCCTCAAGGTGATTGACCGCAATAAAAGGTTTCCGGTGAACCGAAGACAGAGCCTTGGCCGTCATAACTCCGACAATCACGCCACCGATTAAGCCCGGGCCCGCAGTCGCCGCAATGCCATCTAAACTATCGTAATCAACACCCGCATCTGACATCGCGCGCTCGACCAGTTGATCCAACCGGTCCAGATGGGACCGCGCGGCTATTTCGGGCACAACACCGCCGTAAGGCCGGTGCTCTTCAATCTGGGACGAGAGCGCGTGGGCCAGACACCGTCGGCCGCCCTGGCGCTCTTCCACAATGGCGACTGCGGTCTCATCGCAACTGGTTTCAATACCGAGTACGCGCATTGGGTCGCTTTCCTTGTTTTGACTCTAGCCAGCCTCTACAACACGCGGGCCGCCCTGCCTAGAGCTCTACATGATCTAGCGCCACCGCAGGACCATGGTACGGTAGTGTCGAACCGATGCGCATATTGATAACCAGTTCGGGGCCCGAAGCAGCCAATATAGTAGCAGCGTTGTCCGAGCGCGGACACGAAGTGACGTCCGTGCCTTTGATCACACCTGAGCGCATTGAAGCACCCGACATAAAACTCGAGGGCGCACAAGGGTTTTTGGTGACCTCGGCCGAAGGTGTCAGAGCGTTAGCGGACGCTATTTCTGATCGGTTCTTCCCTGTTTTTGCAGAGAACGCGGAAGCAGCCAAAGCCGCTGAAGACGCTGGTTTTACAAAAGTGAATGTCGGGCGGGGAGACGCATCTGACTTTGCGACTATGATTGAAGAAACAGTCAATGCAGACGCAGGTGCCCTTGTGCACGCGTGTCATACCAACGAAAGCACAGCCGTGACCGGCATGCTGGTCAATATGGGCTACGCTGTTCGACCGCTCAAACTCTACACCCTAAAGCGGGCCGATGCCCTGCCAAGGGCATTCGAGACCGACTTGAAAGCGGGGGTGTTCGACGGGTCCATCGTTTTAAGTGCCGATGAAGCGCGCGCCTTCACAACACTATTGCAACGGGCAGATCTAGAGCACCTGGTAAAAGATTGGGCGTTGTACGCAACATCTACTGCAGCTTCCGCACCGATGCGCGCCCTCGCGGTTAGCCGCACAGTTGTCGCCCCCAATCCTGATGTGGCCACACTACTGACGGCCTTTGACGAAGACTTGGCGAAACCACCGGAACCTGAGCCCGAACCAGAACCCGGGCCGGAACCGGAACCAGAACCCGAACCAGAGCCGGAGCCAGAATTGTCCGATAAACCTGAACCTGACCAAATCGATCCTGACCAACCTGATCGATCCAAGTTAGAACCGCTCACCACCGGTCGCACGGTACGGCTTATGGCCGAAGATGCCGCCGACCAGCGGTCTCAATCGAAACGCGGCCAAACCAGAAAAAAAGAACGTGGCACTGACGATCTGGAGCCGGATCCCATTACTGACGCGCCTTTGCCCGGCAATCAGTCTTCAGCTGGACAACAACAACAAAAAGCCGCAGCGCGCGCAAAGAAATCCAATGGCTTTGGTCGATTTGTAACCTATGTGGTTCTGCTCATTATTTTACTGGCCGCCGCCTTTGGCACCATGCCGTGGTGGTACACCCGTATGCCGCCGATGGTTCAAAATTGGATCCCAGAAACATTGCGGCCACCGGCAGCTCAGATGCCCAGCACTGTCGTCGCCGACATAACGTCGTTGCAGCAAAGACTAGCCGCAACCGAAACTGAGGTCGAGGCCTTGCGCCAAGCGCTACAATCCTCGACACAATCTGAAGGACCAAACACTCAAGCCCTCGCAACTACGCTGAGTGCTTTGCAGCAACGCCTCGCAGCTGTTGAAGCTAGGCCCGCTCAAAGCGGTGCAACAGGAGTCCCATCCACCATCAACGGCGACGCCGTTACGGCCCTCGGAAATGCGGCCGCCAATCAAGCGCAACAACTGGCATTGGTTACGGCCAGAATTGCGACAGAGGAAGCAGCAGCAAACTCTTTGATGAATGAACAGCCAGGTGCCATTGGACTCTTACTGGCCGCGTCACAATTGCAAGATGCTATCTCTAACGGTCGGCCATATGCGCTCGAACTAGAGATAGTCCTCGCATTTGCAGCTAAGCAAGAGCGACTGTCGATTGACACGAAAGACCTTGCTGTCCATCAGAGCGCCGGTGTGCCGACCCGGGCAGCTTTGCGACAACAGTTTGACCGTTTTGCGCCAGCGGTCGTGCGAGCAGGACTGCTGCCCAGTGACACAGCGTCTTGGTTACAACGCACATTGGATAGCCTTTTCGCCGTGATAGTTTTCAGGCGTCTCGATGATGATGGCAGCGCAGCCGTTGGAGCGGTTGTGAATCGCATAGAGCGCGCGCTGGATATCGGCGACTTAGAAGCCGCCATCGCGGCGGCGGAGAGCTTGGGTGGGCTTGCTAGTGAAGCACTTTCACCTTGGCTTGCCAAAGCCCAGGCTACGGCATCTGTAGAACGGGCCGTAACAACTCTGTCGACTCAAGCCATTGCGCAAATGAATGCGGGGCGAGACTTCGAACCGGCGACGTCAGAGACGGACGACTAAGCCATGGTCAAAATCATTCTGTATGTGGTTAGCCTGGTGGTGTTGGTCACGGTTTCTGTTTGGCTGGCCGACGAACCTGGACGCATGACCCTCGAGTGGCTGGGGTATCGTATTGAGACTTCTGTCGCGATGCTGTTCGTTTTGGTAGCTGGTCTTTTGGTAATCGGAACTTTCTTGGTTCGCGTATGGAGCACGCTTGTCGGCGCCGGTCGGGCTTACCGAGACGCACGCAAAGACAAGCGCACCGACCGCGGATTAAAGAGTTTGGCTGCTGGATATGCCGCTGTTCACGGCGGCGACGCGACGGCCGCACAAAAAGGGACACGGGAAGCAAAGAGCACCTTTCCAGACCACGCTGTTGTTCGGCTTCTTGAACAACAAACCGCGCGGATACTCGGCGATATGAAAACCGCCTCAGCTGATGCGCGAGAACTATTAGCCGACTCAACAACAGAGTTGGCCGCTTTGCGTGACTTAACTGAAGTAGCGAAAGCATCGGGCGATCTCGAAGGCGCATTGGTTCATGCGGTGCGAGCCCTTGACCGGAAAGCGTCACCGCGCTGGGCACTCACCAATGTCCTCGACCTGCAAACGGCTTTGGGTAAATGGGAGGCCCTGGTGACAACCTTGGAACGCAAGGATGTCCCAAGCATCGTCAGCGTTGCTGATCAAGCGAAGCTTAAAGCTGAAGCTTGTGTCCGAGCCGCCACGATATATCTGGCGGATCATGACCCGACCGCAGCTGCCAAATGGGCGCGCAAAGCGATAACTGCTGAGCCGACGCGCGCTGATGCATCGGCAATTTTAGCGCGCGCAATAGCCGCCGATGGGAAGGCAAAGAAGGCATCTGCGGAGTTGGAAAAAGCCTGGGCCGCCAATCCACATCCCAGCCTGCTGTCCGCCTACTTACAGTTAGCGCCTGGCGAGGCCACATTGGCGCGCGCTGGTCGGATAGAGAAATTAGTTGCAGGTAATCCAGACCATCCTGAAAGCCGACTGGCACAAGGTGAAAGCGCGTTAAGCGCGGAGCTTTGGGGGCAGGCCCGGAGCCGACTAGAACCGCTTCTCGATAAAGGCATAGCAGCTTCGACCCGGTCCAAAGCAGCAGCATTGATGGCTCAAGTGGAAATTGGTGAGAGCGGCGATACCAAAGCCGCAACGCAATGTCTTGTTATTGCGTTGGAAGGTCGAAGCTCTAACAAGGACTTGCCCGTACCGACGTCACTCGCAGGTTTGTTGTCGCAGTTGGGGTAGCGACACGGGCGAACCGCACTAGCCCATCATGGGTGCTGGTAAATCGCTATCGCTGAGAACGGGGTACCGGTCCCGCGGACTGAACAGTTGATAGTGCCACCACTCGTTGCGGAAAAAATCCCATCCAGCCGCCGTCATGATACCGAGCAAGATCGCGCGATTGCGTTGCGCTGCCGGAGATATGTCGAGGTCGCCATGAAAGGCGCGCGGCGTAAAATCATCAAAGCCAGTGCCCATATCCAGTTCCGTGCCGTCACCATCGACCAATGTTAAATCTACCGCCGCACCCATGGAGTGAGGCGACCCACGTTCCGGGTGGGCCAGGAAGTCTGGGTCTGGCGTGTGATCCCACAAAACCCATTGGGCCTCGGAGGGACGAAAAGCATCGAACACTTTGAGTCTCAACCCAAGTGGCTTGGCCAGCAAGATCGCCCGCTGGAGGAGGTCAGCCGCATCGGTATGAAGATAACACCCCGGCCGGGCATAAACGGGCTTACCGGTAAAATTGTTCGCTGTGGCATAGACGATGTCGAAATCGACGTCGAATTTAAGTGAGGCAATCTCAACAAGCATTCAGTATGACTCTCCGGTCCATCAGAACGGGTATGGTAGCGTACCCGGTGCTTCGTATTCTATCGCCTTAGGTCACCAATATGCGCGTTCTCGCTTTTGATACCACGACCAGCGCTTGCTCCGTCGCGGTATGCAAGGACGACGAGACCAAAGCCCAGTTTCATGATCCGATGGTTCATGGCCAAGCGGAAGCGTTGATCCCGGCCATAGAAAACACAATGAAAGAAGCCGGCGTCACCTATGCGGATCTTGATCGTATTGCTGTCACTGTGGGACCTGGATCTTTTACCGGGGTACGGGTGGGATTAGCCACCGCACGTGGGATTGGCGTTGCGACAGGACATCCGGTGATTGGCCTTCTGACGACGGAGGTGATTGCTGCGGAAAGCCAGATAAGGGCCGGCCAATCTACCGCTGTCGCCATTGATGCTCGGCGAGCAGACGTTTATCTGCAGTGCTTTGACGCAAACGGAATAGCAACCACTGGCCCAGCTTGTTTTTTACCTGAAGCTGCTGCGGACGTTTTAGGTGATCATCCCTGGGTTTTGGTCGGAGATGGCGCAGTGCGGGTTCAACCACATGCCGACCCAGCTGTTATGACTGGCAAGATCACCGTCCCCAACGCGGCAGTACTTGCCAAATTGGCAGCAACACGACCCATACCGCAAACTCCACCACGTCCAATTTATGTTAGACCACCTGACGCTATTGCCCCCAAAGATGGTGGACGCCTAAGACCGTGACATCGCCGTCTAGGACAATAAAAGTTAGCGACATTGAACTTGTGCGGATAAACCCGTCACACGCCCATGTCCTCGCTGCCCTACATCAAGACGGCTTTGACTCTCCGTGGACTGCTCAAGCGTTTGTTGACCTGCTCTCACAGGAAACCGTGACGGGATGGATCGCAGGTAAAAGTGAGCCGGTCGGCTTTATTCTGATACAGACCGCCGCTGAGGAATCAGAAATTCTGACCTTGGCTGTTGCGTCTTCCCATCGCCGGTGCGGCATTGCGCGTAAGCTTGTTGCGCAAGCATTATCAGAAAGCCGAGACGCCTCAGTTGCTATCTTTCATCTTGAAGTTGCGGAGGTTAACACAGCGGCAATTGCCCTGTACCAGGGCGCCGGGTTTGCGCCATCTGGGCGTCGCCCGAACTATTACTCCAAGACAGGTGAAGCCGTGGATGCCATTCTGATGACCAAGTCTTTATGTCCCTAGATGGCACAGACAAACGCAGTGCTGAGCGGTTGGCGCCGAGCTTTACTTCCCAGGTGTTGGTTAGGCCGTTAAACTAGACCAAGCAAACAATAGGAAACGTCACGACCCATCGATGACCACTGAGATTTCACCTTTAGAACGCCGCTGCATTGACCAGGGCATGAAGATGACCGAGCAACGACGGGTAATCGCCCGGGTGTTGTCTGGGGCTGATGATCACCCCGACGTCGAAGAAGTTCATCGGCGATCTGCAGAAGTGGACTCACGCATCAGCATTGCCACGGTATACCGCACCATGCGTCTTTTTGAGGACGCAGGAATCGTCGCACGCCATGATTTCGGAGATGGTAGAGCCCGGTATGAGGAAGCATCATCGACCCATCATGATCATTTGATTGACATAAAGTCCGGCCAGGTGATTGAGTTTCGCAATGAAGAAATTGAGCGGCTTCAAGCTGAAGTCGCCAAAACTCATGGGTACCGTCTCGTCGACCACCGGCTGGAATTGTATGCCGTTGTCGACGATACCAAAAATGAAAGCTAACGCCTCAAGTGGCATTGGGCATGGTCGTTGCCCTGTCTCAACGGATGATCGAGAAAGCACAATGAGTGCATTCACCCCCATCACCGCTGGAAATCAAATCATTCGTTTGGCGGAAAGCGATGCTGAAATCGAAGCCGCTCAGCGTTTGCGGTATCGGGTGTTCTATGAAAAGATGGGCGCCCTCCCTTTACCTCGCACGATGGCTGAGAAGTGCGACATCAACGAATTTGATGACGCTTGTGATCATTTGGTCGTTTTAGATCTTGCCCAAGGCGGGCGGCCGACTGTTGTCGGGACATATCGGTTTATTCTCTCTTCTCACGCAGAGCAGTTGGGAGGGTTTTATTCTGCGCACGAGTATGATGTCGCGCCTCTGCAAACAAATGGCGGACAAATTATGGAGTTGGGGCGCAGTTGCGTGGCTGCCGATTTCCGCAACCGCAGCACCATGCAATTATTGTGGCGCGGAATCGCGGCATATGTATCAACCAACGACATAGATCTAATGTTTGGCTGCGCTAGTTTTCCAGGAACCAGCCCGCACGACCTAGCTCAGCCGTTGTCCTACCTTCATCACAATCATCTCGCGCTGGAACATCTCCGTGCACGAGCACTTGAAGACCGTTACTCAAGCATGCACCTGCAGCCGTCCGCCGACGTAGATCGTCGACAGGCATTGTCCTTGCTGCCGCCGCTGATCAAAGGATATTTGCGCGCTGGTGCGTTTGTCGGGGATGGGGCCGTGATTGACCGTCAATTCAATACAACCGACGTATGCATCATTGTCAAAACAGATTTGGTCACCAGCCGTTATGCAAAACACTATGAACTCGGCGACAACAAACCAATGACGCAAGCACCGCCATCCCTGCGTAGGCAAGCCTCTTGACCAACGTTGGCATCGCAACGATGTCCGGCGGGCTCGCTGGTCTGGGATTGGCAACGACGCGCGTTGTGCTGGCGGTTCTTTGGACAACGGTCGGAGCGACAGCGTGTTTCGTCTTGTCCATCTGCCGCGCAGACTCAGCAGGAATGCGTGTCATTCTGTATCGCGGTTTATGTCGAATTTTCGGCATCACCGTTGTTGTTCATGGCGAACCACATAGATCGCGCCCGCTGCTTATCGCCAGCAATCACATCTCTTACCTCGACATCCTTGCATTCGGCGCCGTTGCTGAACTTGAGTTCGTCTCTAAAGCGGAAGTTGCGTCCTGGCCGGTTATCGGCCTCCTAGCAAAACTAGGCGACACCGTTTTTATCGAACGCCTACGGACGCGGACATTAAAGGCCGGTCAGTATATGGCGGCCCGTCTTGGCAAAAACCGAACTCTGCTCTTTTTCCCTGAAGCCACGTCCGGGGACGGCAACCGACTCCTACCCTTCAAAAGCGCCTTGTTTACCGTGGCGCATGCCATGGACGGCGTAACCGTCCAGCCGGCGACGATTGCCTATACGCGATTGAACGGTCTGCCCGTGGGTTTTGGCTGGCGCGCCTTCTTTGCTTGGTATGGCGACATGCCGCTCATGAGCCACGCATGGCGATTCTTACAGCTTGGTCAAACAACCGTGGAAATCGCGTTATTGCCGCCGCTCGACAACGCCGGTGAAATGGATCGCAAAGACTTGGCGGTCGCCACCAAACAAGCTGTTCAGATCGGTTTTAACCAACTCCTTTCGGGCCAGCCCCCGCACCAATAACGCTCATACAGATCACTTGATGCTTTGCGTTCACCGGCACAAGGCGGTATAGACCCAAGCTATGCCTCGAGAACAAGTTGAGACCCCTGCTAGCGGGTCGGTTCGCCGCAAGAAGCTGTTCATCAAGACCTACGGCTGCCAAATGAATGTCTATGACTCCGCGCGTATGGCGGACGTCTTGGCACCGCTTGGCTATGAGACAAGTGAACAGGCTGACGATGCCGATCTCGTGGTCCTGAATACCTGTCACATTCGTGAGAAAGCAGCTGAGAAAGTTTTCTCCGACCTAGGACGCCTTAAGCCCTTTAAGACCGCACGTCCAAAAGATCAGGATCCGATGCTGATCGCCGTTGCTGGTTGCGTCGCCCAGGCCGAAGGCGACGCCTTGGTCGCACGAGCTCCGTTCGTCGATATTGTTATGGGGCCTCAAACCACACACCGCTTACCCGAACTGATTGCCCGCGCCCACCGCAGTGCTGGAGCCGTGCTTGATACGGATTTTCCCACCGACACAAAATTCGATCATCTGCCACCGCCGCGCGCCGATGGACCAACAGCGTTCCTATCCGTGCAAGAAGGGTGTGACAAATTCTGCACCTTTTGTGTGGTGCCCTACACCAGAGGCGCTGAATACTCGCGGTCTGCCAAAACCATTGTTGAAGAAGCACGTGGATTGGTCAGCGACGGCGTTAGAGAAATCACGCTGCTCGGCCAGAACGTTAACGCCTATCACGGCGACGCCATTGGCGGCACAGGCACATGGTCTCTGGGGCGCCTGATCCGTGCGCTCGCGGAGATCGACGGGCTCGACCGCATTCGCTACACCACGTCGCACCCCCGAGATATGGATGATGATCTGATTGAAACCCACGCCACGGTTCCAGCGCTCATGCCGTATCTACACCTGCCGGTGCAATCCGGTTCAGATCGCATTCTCGACGCCATGAACCGTGGCCATACGCGCGATACGTACTATCGCATTATCGAACGCTTGCGTGCTGGCCGCCCGGACATTGCGCTATCATCAGATTTCATTGTTGGGTTTCCCGGCGAAACTGATGATGATTTTGCAGATACAATGAAACTCATCGAAGACATAACTTTTGCTCAGGCCTATTCCTTCAAGTATAGCGCCCGTCCCGGCACGCCAGCGGCTGAGAATTCTGATCAGGTGCCTGATGATGTAAAAGCCGCTCGGTTATCAGCACTTCAATCGCTTCTGTCGCAACAGCAAAAATCCTTTAATGCGGCCAGCGTTGGGCAGCATTTGCCAGTTCTCCTAACCGGACCAGGGCGCCATGACGGCCAGATGGTTGGACGGAGCCCCTACTTGCAACCTGTTCATTTGGATGCGCCTGCGACAGATTATGGTATGATTGTGATGACTGAGATCACGGCTGCAATCTCAAACAGCTTGTCAGCTGTCGCCATTGACTCAACACAGGAGTCGGAAACTCAACCAGTGGCAACACGAGTGGACGCGCATTGACAGACTCAACCGCACAGGTGACATGTGAGTTCGACGACAACGGACTTATTCAGCAGCTCTATGGTCCAAACAACTCTCATCTCGATCAAATCGAAAATCGCCTTGGTGTCACGCTCCATACGCGGGGCAATACGGTCACAATAGAAGGGCCGAGTGGACCGGCTGAGACGGCTCGACAAGCATTGGTTAGCCTTTATGGACGCCTGGAGGCGGGGCACGTGATAGAGAATGGCGATGTTGATGGTGCAGCCCGTTTGGCAGAGGGTGGACAGCCCACAGCGGCCAATCAAGATGGGTTGATCATTCGAACCAGCAAACGACATGTTCGACCGAGATCATCCGGACAGGCCGCTTTTTTCGACGCCTTGAACACCAAGCCTATGGTCTTTGCTCTCGGACCCGCCGGCACTGGGAAAACATATATTGCTGTCGCCAAAGCCGTTGAGATGAAACTCTCCGGACAGGTTGATCGCATCATTCTTTCTCGGCCCGCTGTTGAAGCTGGCGAGCGATTAGGATTCTTACCCGGCGACATGCGGGATAAAATCGATCCCTACCTGCGCCCACTTTACGACGCCTTGTACGATATGATGCCCGGTGAGTTGGTTGTTAAACTATTGGAATCCGGCGAAATCGAAGTCGCGCCATTGGCGTTCATGCGCGGACGGACACTTTCAAACGCCTTCGTCATCTTAGACGAAGCGCAAAATACAACACCCGTTCAGATGAAGATGTTCCTCACTCGAATGGGTGAGAATTCGCGCATGGTGGTGACCGGTGATATGAGCCAAGTCGATCTACCGCTGGGTGTTAAGTCTGGTCTACGCGATTCACTCGACATCCTCGAACCTATTGAGGAAATTGGCCGCGTTACCTTTAGCCATCGCGATGTTGTCCGACATGATCTTGTGACCCGGATTGTGACAGCTTATGACGCCCATGACGCGCGGCTACACACGAATAAAAAGCCGGAGACGAAAAAGAAGTCATGAGCGCAGCAAGACTGCGCACTGACGTGCGTATGGACCACGAAAGCTGGCGAGCGGCCATTCCCGACGCGGAAAAATTAAGTCGCAAAGCCGTGCGTAAAGCCTGGGCTATGGGACGGAAAGCGCTGGACTCTTCTCACGTCTTATCGGGAAAACTTCCGGGGCCTATAGAGGTAAGCGTTTTGCTCAGCGATGATAAAACGGTCCGCGCCCTAAATCGCGACCACCGCAATAAAGACAAAGCAACGAATGTGCTGTCTTTTCCTGGAGAGACCGAAATGTCGTTTCCAGGCGCGGAAGTGCTGCTCGGAGATATAATTCTGGCTTGGCAAACCGTCACCAAAGAAGCCCAGCGAGACGATAAACCTGTGGCCGACCATATGATGCATTTGGTCTTACATGGTGTTCTGCATCTTTTGGGGTATGATCATGAATGTGAGGAAGACGCCGCCGTGATGGAACAATTGGAAGTGAACTGTATGGCCAGCCTCGGCCTGTCAGATCCCTATACCACTGGCGATTGATGTCATGACTGAGACCTCCCAATCTGAATTAGATCGAGCTAGAACCGACTCTGACCTAACCATCATGGATAGCATTCGCGCGTGGTTTAGTTGGGGCGGTAGCGATACAGGCTCGGTCCGGGACGTCATTGAAGAGCTGATTGAGGATCAGCCCGACACCGACGACGCAATCGATGCACATGAGCGAATACTACTGTCGAATGTCTTGAGCCAACGAGACGTTACCGTCGAAAAAATTATGGTGCCACGGGCAGATATCGTTTCCGTCGACCTTGAAACCGCGATCGTCGATGTTGTGGCGCTGCTTGTAGAGGAAGGCCATTCCCGCGTTCCCGTCTTTCGTGGATCGCTCGACGAAGTGGTTGGCATGGTTCACATCAAGGACTTGGCTAACGCGCTAATCGAACAAAAATCATCAGACAACGTTTTCACGGATTTATCCAATGCCATGCGGCCAGTTATTTTTGTCGCCCCGACAGCGCGAGTCTTAGACCTGCTCTTGGATATGCGTTTGAAGCGCACTCACATGGCAATGGTTATCGATGAATATGGCGGCATCGATGGTCTGGTCACTATTGAAGACTTGGTGGAACAGATTGTCGGCGAGATCGCTGACGAACATGATGAAGATGAAGACCCTGAACTTATAGATCGCGCCGATGGATCCATAATGGCGGATGCTCGCGTGACGTTGAGTGAGTTTGTCGCGCGTTATGGAGACGTGTTCTCTGAGGACGACATGAGTGAACATGACACTCTTGGCGGACTTGTAATTCGCCTAACAGGGCGCGTCCCCAGTCGGGGAGAACTTGTCACCCATGAGAACGGATTAGAGTTCGAGATTGTTGACGCTGACCCAAGGCGCATTCGTCGTCTTCGTTTGCGCAATTTACCAAAACCATCTGAAGACGAATGAAACTGAACATATCGCGGGTGCTAAACGCAGCACAGCAAACGACCACGCTTAGCAGAGCAATCATGGCATTCAGTTTCGGCGCGATGACGACCACGGCTATGCCGCCCTGGCACCTTTGGCCAATTTTGTGGATTACACTCCCCGCTCTTCTTTTGCTCCTCGAGACCGCCGAAACAAAACGCACCGTGTTTTTTACTGGCTGGGCCTTTGGGTTCGGTCACTTCGCAACGAGCTTTGCGTGGATCGGCAACGCTTTTTTTGTTGATAGTGAAACTTTTGCGGCCCTCGCCGTACCGGCGATTGGGGGGCTGGCTGCTGGCTTTGCTCTCTACATCGGTTGTGTTGCTCTGATCATACGTGTGTTGCTGCCGCGGCCTGACGATGACTGGCCCGCAACAAAAACTGTGCGTTCGATTTGTCTGGTGATTGTTTTTGCAGCCGTTTGGGCTTTTGTCGAATGGTGGCGGGGTTGGTTCTTAACCGGCCTACCTTGGAACCCCATTGGCAGTGTTTGGGTTGCCTTTCTCGATGTTCTTCAGGGCGCAAGTCTTATCGGCGTCTACGGACTGTCTCTTTTTACAGTCCTCGCTGCCTGCGCAAGCGCAATTCTCTTCTTCAGTGACTCTAGACGCATTTCTTTCGTCGTTATCGCGATTTGTCATCTGCCGCTGATCGGCGTCACGGTTTGGGGGGCAACGCGCATTTCCGCCGACGAGACGACTAACGTACCTGGTGTTGTCCTGCGTTTAGTTCAACCAAACATTGCCCAAGTCGATAAATGGCGGCCGGGTATGCGTGAAGGTCATGTGCTCGAACAGGTTCGCATGAGCACGGAAGATGCAACCAAAGTGACTCACGTGTTGTGGGCTGAAACAGCCGTTCCTTTTCCTTTAAACCAAGCACCTGGCGCTTTGGCAGCGACGGCGCAGGCCGCACCAGAGAATGGGTACGTTCTCACTGGAGCGGCCCGTATTATGGGAAACCGGATTGACCGGAAAGCGTTCAATAGTTTTTTTGCGGTCTCCCCAAACGCCGCCATTGATGCGGTCTATGACAAAACGCATCTGGTCCCTTTCGGTGAGTATATGCCGCTACAGAATATAATCCCGCTGCCGCAGCTGACCGGCGGCACGGGCTTTACGGCAGGACCCGGCCTAACCTCTATTACTCTGCCAGGACTTCCGGCCTTTAGTCCGCTGATCTGCTACGAGGTGATTTTCCCAGGGGCCGTCACAGACAGTGACCAGCGACCTGCTTGGCTCTTTAATCTCACCAATGACGCGTGGTTTGGAGAGTCGAGCGGTCCACACCAACATTTAGCCGCCGCCCAACTGCGCGCCGTCGAAGAGGGCTTGCCTGTTGTGCGGGTGGCAAACACGGGTATCAGCGCTGTCGTTGATAGCTTTGGACGGATTATTGGCCGAATTGCCCTTGGAGAAAAAGGTATTTTGGACAGTCGATTGCCAGGTCATCTTCCAGCGACCCTATTTTCTAGGTTCGGCCATTGGCCGTTTCTTTTGATCGCGCTCATCATGGCCCTGACTGGCGCAGGGTTGGGCCGAAAATGCGCTATAGACAACTGAACCAACACCAATACTTAAGCGTTTATGGGGTAAGTTATTCTATAATCTGGTGTTTTTAGGTTTTGAGTTAAAGTAGTTTTCATAGTATAGTATTACAACGTTTAGTTGGTAATATTAGGGTGAAGCGGCTGAAGAATAGCGTGGTTGTTAAATCACTCTCGCCCAGTCTAATAAACAAGGAACAGAGCGGTGGGTTTTGCAGAACATCAAGATCTCGACGGGGCGCCTGGCCGGTCTTCTCGGGGGCGGATGCCATCTGGGAAACCGAACCCAGTAGATGTTTATGTTGGTAGCCGCGTAAGGCTGAGGCGCACACTGCTCGGTCTAAGCCAAAAAAAATTGGGCGAAACGATTGGCCTGACATTTCAGCAAGTTCAAAAATACGAGGGTGGCGCAAATCGAATTGGAGCCAGCCGGTTGTGGGATCTCAGCCGCGTGCTTGATTGCCCGGTGTCCTATTTCTTTGAAGATATGGAAGACGATGTGCAAGCGGCGAGCCCGCGCAATCTTACTGAACGCACGGCTGAGCCTGAACAGAAAGAGTCTGACCCGATGACCAAGCGGGAAACTTTGGAACTCGTTCGCGCCTATTACAAAATCACTGACCCCCAGGTGCGGCGACGTATTTACGAGCTAGCGAAGTCATTGGCTGCAGCCGAGGGCGCCATTCTCGACGACGATTAAAAACCGTGCGGCTTTAGCCAGCCAAATTTAGAGTCAGCAGCAACAAGACACCCCGCCATAGAAAGCGGGGTGTTTTTTTACGTGCCGATCTCGCGTCAGAGCTCGACATGCCTACTTGCAAAACACCAGACGTTCCGGTACCTCCGATGCACATTTGACGCAGAGTCGCGTTGATATCCGTGAATTGAAGGAGCCTGTTTGTGTCTCTGTCCAACTATGTTTTTACAAGTGAGTCCGTGTCCGAAGGCCACCCGGATAAGGTTAGTGACCGGGTCTCAGACGAAATTGTCGATTTGTTCTTAGGTGCAGACCCTCAGGCCAGGGTGGCGGTGGAGACCTTGTGCACGACTAATCTGGTTGTTTTGGCCGGCGAGGTCCGCGGTCCAGATTCTGTGAATGCCGACGCGATGATCGCCGCTGCACGAGAAGCAGTGAAAGACATAGGCTATGAGCAAGAAGGGTTTCATTGGGAGAATATGACGGTGGACTGCCATGTTCACTCTCAATCTGCAGACATTGCCGTAGGCGTGGATTCCGCTGGCAACAAAGACGAAGGCGCAGGCGACCAAGGCATCATGTTCGGTTACGCTGTAACCGAAACACCTGAATTGATGCCGGCCCCGGTTCATTATTCTCATCAAATTCTCAAATCCCTGGCCGACGCCCGCCACGCCGGTGATGCACCATTCCTCGGACCAGATTCAAAAAGCCAAGTGAGTCTGCAGTATCGCGATGGCAAGCCAGTAGGTACGACTTCTGTCGTGGTTTCTACCCAGCATAGCGCAGATATTGACCAAGACACCATTCGAACAATTGTCCGCCAACATGTCGAAGACGTGTTGCCAGAAGGATGGATGTGCCCGGACGACGCATTTTACGTTAATCCAACAGGCCGATTTGTCATCGGTGGCCCTGATGGCGACTGCGGCCTCACCGGCCGCAAGATTATCGTCGATACTTATGGTGGTGCGGCACCCCATGGTGGCGGCGCGTTCTCCGGTAAAGATCCCACCAAGGTAGATAGATCTGCGGCCTATGCATCACGCTATCTGGCAAAGAATGTCGTTGGCGCCGGTTTGGCACAGCGTTGCTTGATCCAATTGTCCTATGCCATCGGCGTGTCAAAACCACTGTCTGTCTACGTGGACACTCAGGGCACCGGTGAAGTGGAAGAAGAGAAGCTTGCAGCTGTTCTGCAGGATTTGATGGACCTCAGCCCGCGCGGCATTCGCGAACACCTTGGCTTGAACAAACCGATTTATGGCCGCACCGCGGCATACGGCCATTTTGGTCGGGAAGCTGACGGTGGTGGCGGTTTTTCATGGGAACGCCTGGACCTGGTTGAATCACTCGAATCTGCGTTCGGTGCCTGACCCAAAACCAGACACCGAGATCCATCGCACTCACCTCTACGGACGGCGCAAGGGAAAGCGCCTCCGCACCAGGCTGCGAAACGCACTGACTCACGACCTGCCGTTGGTGCGGATAGATCCTGATGTCGTTGAGCAGCCTTGCGATCCCAGAACCCTTTTTTCTGAGGACATCACTCGAATCTGGCTCGAAATCGGCTTTGGCGGCGGCGAACACCTGGCCAAACAAGCTCAATCAAATCCTGACGTTGGCTTCATCGGTGCCGAAATCTTCGAGAATGGGATCGCCGCTTTGCTCAAACAACGGACAGATGCGGGTTTCGAAAATATCCGGATTCTGGACAGCGACGCCCGCGAATTCATGCCAAAATTGGCAGAAAACTGCCTAGATCGAGTCTTTTTGCTATATCCGGACCCCTGGCCCAAGGCCAAACACGCCAAACGACGTTTTGTAAATCAGGTGACGTTGGACCTCCTGGCTCGAGTTATGACCCCAGGTGCGGAACTGAGAATTGCCACGGATCATCCGGAATATGCCCGCTGGTGCCTGCGCCAAATCCCCATCCACCCAGCGTTTCACTGGGATGTCAGCGGTCCAGCCAGCTGGCGACACCGGCCAGAAGATATGATTTCTACCCGATATGAGAAAAAAGCGATCCGGGAAGAGCGGACGCCTATGTACCTAAACTTCTTTAGGGCCTCTGGCTAAACCCTTGCTTGCAGGCGGTTTTCCGACTATACGAGCCTCTCAACTTCACATGTCGACTGACCTGAGGAGTGGGCCGGTGGCCCACTTTTTTTGTTTGTGGAATAGGCTTCTTGAGTCGTCGACAGATAGAGCGCGAGCACGATGGAACGACTGACCTGGCTCGAAGAAAAGATTTCGCCGACCCTTGAAGCAATGGGCTTTGAGGTCGTGCGCGTTGCCGTAACCGGCGAGGGCGGCGTGCGCGCATTGCAAATCATGGCCGATAGAGCTGACGGCAGCTTGATCAACATCGACGATTGCACCGCGATCAGCGTCACCCTGAATGACGTCTTTGAGGCCGACGACCCGCTAGACGGGGCGTATAATCTTGAAGTTAGCTCAGCAGGTATCGACCGACCTTTAACGCGTCCAAAAGACTTTGACGCCTACGCCGGGTTTGAGGCAAAACTCCAAACCCGACGCCCCATCAACGGCCGCAAAAAATACCGCGGTATTCTTGAAGGTCTTACCTCAGACGACACCGTGAACCTCGTCGTTGATGGTGAGTCTGTCTCGTTACCCTTATCTGAACTTGATCGCGCTCAGCTGGTGCTGACCGACGAACTAATTGCAGCAACAGAAAATTCAAAAAGCCATCAGCAACATCAAAACATAAACGCACAGAGTGAGTAGAAGACAATGTCCCAAAGCATAGCCATGCCCCGGCCAGAACTTATCCAGGTCGCTGACACCGTCGCCCGCGATAAGTCGATTGAGCGCGAGGAAGTGTTCATGATCATGGAACAAGCCCTCCAGAAAGCGGGCCGCTCCAAGTACGGGCAGGAAAAGGACATCCGGGCGACCATCGACCGCAAGACCGGCGAGATCCGTTTAGCCCGCTATCTTGAAGTTGTAGAGAACGAAGAGGCCGTCGAAGACGAAAACATCCAACTCACACTTGACCAAGCAAAAGGCAAAAAGAAGGAAGCAGAAGTTGGTGAGTTTCTTGTCGATCCATTGCCGCCAATCGACTTTGGCCGAATTTCTTCGCAAATGGCCAAACAAGTTATCGTGCAGGGTGTGCGCGAAGCTGAGCGGGCGCGCCAATTTGAAGAATACAAAGATCGCATGGGCGAAGTCGTCAACGGTCTGGTCAAACGGGTTGAATTTGGCAACGTCATCGTCGACCTGGGGCGAGCGGAAGGCCTGCTGCGCCGTGATGAGCTGATTCCGCGGGAGCACTTCAAGAATGGTGATCGCGTCCGCGCATACATTATTGATGTTCGCGAAGAGCCGAGAGGCCCACAAATCTTCCTCTCGCGTACATGCCCAGAATTCATGGCCATGTTGTTCGCCCAAGAAGTGCCTGAGATTTACGATGGCATCATCGAGATCAAAGCTGTTGCGCGTGATCCAGGCAGCCGCGCCAAGATTGCGGTTATTTCCAAAGACAATTCCATCGATCCTGTAGGGGCTTGTGTCGGGATGCGCGGTAGCCGCGTCCAGGCTGTTGTTGCCGAACTGCAGGGTGAGAAAATCGATATCATCCAATGGAATGAAGACCCTGCAACTTTCGTCGTGAATGGTCTCGCTCCTGCAGAAGTGAGCAAAGTTGTTCTTGATGAAGACTCTGGTCGTATTGAAGTGGTGGTGCCTGACGATCAATTGTCATTGGCGATCGGACGCCGTGGTCAAAATGTGCGTTTGGCCTCACATTTGACCGGCTGGACAATTGATATTCTAACTGAAGATGAAGAAAGCGCGCGCCGCCAAGAAGAGTTCCACAGCCGTAGCCAAGCGTTCATTGATGGACTCGATGTTGACGACGTGATTGCTCACCTTCTTGTCACCGAAGGCTTCACCTCTATTGAAGAAGTGGCCTTTGTTCCGGACGATGAGTTGTCAGCAATTGAAGGGTTTGATGAAGAGATCGCCGGCGAACTAAAAGCCCGGGCCCAAGCCCATCTTGAAGAACAAAACCAAGCTCTGATAACCAAGCTGACAGAGCTCGGCGTTACAGAAGATCTGCTCAATGCAGGTATTGACGGATTAGATGTCGAGATGATGGTGACTCTCGGTGAAAAAGACGTCAAATCCCGTGATGACTTAGCTGATCTTGCGTCAGACGAGCTCATCGACATCCTCGGGGTTGGGTCAATGTCCATGGAAGAGGCCAACACCATGATTATGGCCGCACGTGCCCACTGGTTTGACGATGAACCCGAAGAGGGCGCGGCTGAAGACGGTGAGGGTGAAGCCTCAGCAGCGGCGGAGGAAGCGGAGCCAACGTGACCTTTACCGCAACATCGCAGGACACGGAGAATCCGGGCGTGCCCCTGGCCGACAGTGCAGAATCTCTGTCTGTGTCGGACAAGGGGCCGCTGCGGCGCTGCTTGGTCAGCGGTGAGCAGAAGCCGAAAAATGAGCTGCTCCGCTTTGTGGTCGGACCAGGCGAAACCGTTGTTTTTGATGTTGCCGAGCGTCTGCCAGGTCGGGGTTTGTGGTTGAAGGCTGAGCGGGATATGATAGACACCGCTGCGTCTAAGCGTTTGTTTTCTAAGGCCGCCCGGCAATCTGTAATGACACCGGACGATCTTGTGACACTGGTCGCAGCAGGCCTCAAACGCCGTTGCCTTGACCGTCTTGGACTGGCCCGTCGCGCTGGGTTGGTGGCAGTCGGTTTTGAAAAGGTCCGCGCTCAGGTCGGCACTGGTCAAACCGTGTTGATTTTAGAAGCGGCGGACGGTGCAGCGGATGGGCGGCGTAAAATCATGGGCCTCGCCCCTGATGCGTTGGTGATAGATGCATTCACCGGCGAGGAATTGGGTCAAGCTTTAGGCAGATACCATGCTGTGCATGTCAGTCTGCGAGCTGATCGATTGACCGATACGCTGATGGTCGAGGCAAAACGTTATACGGGTGTCGCAAGGAGTGCGGCTTCATAAGGCGCTAGCGCCTTAGAAAAATAAAGAGTTAAGGGGAGCATGGGCTCCCAAAACAGAATGGTACAGGACGGTATGGCGAACGAAGCAAAGAAGCCTTTGACCTTAGGTCGAGGCAAGCTTGAACTGAAAAAGACTGTCGAGACTGGTCAGGTCCGTCAGAGCTTTTCGCATGGCCGTACGAAAGTGGTGCAGGTTGAGCGTAAGCGCAAACGCCAGTTTGAGATGGGCGCCGACGGCAAAGTCCAAGAGGTTAAGTCTCAAGCACCGGGTACGCTGAAAAAGGCAAGCGCTGAAGAAGCCGCTGACGCCGTTCAACGCAAACTCAGCGCTGAAGAAACCGCTCATCGCCTTAAGGTTTTACAGGACGCCAAGCGCGCGGACGACGAAGACCGTAAAGAAGAAGATGAACGCCGAGCTCTGGAAGCAGAGCGTCTCGCGAACGCTCAAGAAGAAGAGGCGCAAGCCGAGGCGAAAACAGCCGCAGATTCAGAAGGCGAGTCTGGAGAAGCCGAAGCTGTTGTCGATGTACCGATTGAGCCGGTTATTCCGCCAGACCCTGATAAGCCGGTAGAGCGCACAAGACGCCCTGCTGCCAAAGACGATGGCAGCGAGAGCCAAGCACGGAAGCAAGCAAAACCGGGTAAGCAGCCAGCCAAAAAGGGCGGAGAGCAACGCCGCCGATCTGGCAAGTTAACAATTTCCGCAGCCCTTGAGGGTGATGATCAAATCGAACGCGGCCGCTCAATGGCGGCTTTGCGACGCGCCCAAGAAAAAGAACGCCGCAAACAAATGCAGCAACAGAAGACGGCTATGCCGTCTGAAAAGATTGTGCGTGAAGTTACGGTGCCAGAAAAAATCACGGTTCAAGAATTCTCAAACCGGATGGCGGAACGATCAGGCAATGTTATCAAGGCTCTTATGAAGCTGGGCATCATGGCAACAATCAATGAAGTGATTGATGCAGATACCGCCGAACTTGTTGCGCAAGAATTTGGCCACACGATTAAAAGGGTGTCCGAAGATGACGTGTTGACTGGGCTAAGCGCCGGCCAAGATGACTCGGATGCGACAGAGACACGGCCCGCTGTGGTTACTGTTATGGGCCATGTTGATCACGGCAAAACCTCCTTGCTTGATGCGCTACGTCAAGCTGATGTGGTCTCCGGAGAAGCAGGCGGCATTACCCAACACATTGGCGCTTATCAAGTGCGGTTGCCGGAAAACAAAAAGCTGACCTTCCTGGATACGCCGGGTCACGAAGCCTTTACAGCTATGCGCGCGCGCGGTGCTCAAGCAACCGACATTGTGGTGCTTGTCGTCGCATCAGACGACGGCATTATGCCGCAAACAATTGAGGCGATTAAGCACGCCAAATCCGCTGACGTGCCGATGATTGTGGCCATCAATAAAATGGACAAGCCAGAGGCATCACCGGATCGGGTCCGCCAAGAGTTGCTCAGCCATGAAGTTGTGGTCGAGGAAATGGGCGGCGAAGTTTTGACCGTTGAAGTGTCTGCAACCCAGAAGACAAACCTAGACAAACTGCTGGAATCAATTCAGCTGCAAGCCGAACTTCTGGACCTTAAGGCTAATCCGGATCGTGCCGCTGAAGGTGTGGTTATTGAAGCCAAAATGGAAAAGGGCAAAGGGTCTGTTGCGACCGTTCTTGTCCAGCGGGGCACACTTAAGGTTGGCGATATATTTGTTTCCGGGTCTGAGTGGGGCCGCGTACGCGCATTGGTCAATGACCAAGGCAAACAGATTAAATCTGCTCTACCGTCTGCGCCTGTCGAGGTGCTTGGCTTTAACGGCACACCACACGCCGGCGACGACTTCATCGTTGTCGACGAAGAAGCACGTGCGCGTGAAGTTGCAGATTTCAGGGCCCGCAAAACACGCAATGCCACGGCAGCGGGCGGCGTAAGCACCATGGAACAAATGTTTGCCAGGGCTCAAGCTGGCGATAGTGAAGATCTTCCCGTGGTGATCAAGGCTGACGTTCAAGGTTCCGTCGAAGCATTGACAAGCACGCTAGAGAAAATCAGCACCGAAGAGTCACAAGTTAAAGTCATTCACGGAGCCGTCGGCCCCATTAATGAATCCGATGTGACACTGGCAACCGCATCCAAAGCGGTGATTATCGGCTTCAACGTCCGGGCAAATTCTCAAGCCCGCGAGATCGCTAAACGCGACAACGTCGACGTCCGGTATTACTCGATTATTTATAACGTCGCAGACGACATTAAGGGTGTGTTCTCTGGACAGTTGTCACCGAAGTATCGCGAGAACTTCTTAGGTTACGCAGAAATCAAAGAGGTCTTTGCTGTATCCAAAGTCGGTAAAGTGGCCGGTTGTATCGTGACAGAGGGAACCATCAAGAAGGGCTGCAAAGTTCGCCTGTTGCGCGACGATGTGGTCATCCACGAAGGCGACCTATCTCAGCTCAAGCGCTTTAAGGACGATGTTAAGGACGTGCGCGAGGGGACAGAGTGTGGCGCTGCGTTCGCCAATTACCAAGACATCCAAGTGGGCGATCGGATCGAGTGTTTTGAGCTCGAGCAAGTCGCCGTCGAGCTTTAGACAACCCCGGCGGTAATCCGCCGGGCATTAGGAATTCACATGGCACGAGGCCGAACACGACCGCCAAGTCAGCGGCAATTGCGCGTGGGGGAAACTCTACGGCACATGCTGGCTGAAATCTTTGAGCGGGAAACCTTTCAAGACCCAGACTTATTTGACGTCACGCTGACCTTCACACAAGTGGATTCCAGCCCAGACCTCAAGCACGCCACCGTATATGTGATGCGCCTGGGTGGAGGAGACATGTCTCCCGTGTTAGCGGGGCTTGGCCGGGTGAAATCGTTCCTCCGCAGGCAATTGGCGAAGCGTGTCCGTCTGCGGCAAGTGCCGGACCTCCACTTCGCAGCCGACACAACCTTCGATCAGGCAGAACACATCGACACGTTGCTGAATCGTCCTGATGTCGCACGCGACCTCATGCCCGAACATAGTGCGGAAGAAAAATCCGCAGACACTACGGACGGTGACAGTGGCCCGTAAACGGCGCGGCCAAGCGATATCAGGGTGGCTGGCCCTCGACAAACCTCATGGTCTGACATCAACGCAGGCTTTAGGCAAAGCCCGTCGGTTCTTGGATGCGGCAAAAGCGGGTCACGGCGGGACTCTTGATCCGTTGGCGACAGGCATTTTGCCGATCGCCTTTGGCGAGGCCACTAAAACCGTATCCTTTGCAATAGATTCCCAGAAAACCTACCGTTTTGACGTCAATTGGGGTGCCGCAACCACGACCCACGATCTCGAGGGCGAGATCACCGAAACATCGGAAGTCCGACCAACGCCTGAGGACATCGATGGCGCTCTAACCAGTTTTATCGGCCAGATTGAACAAATCCCACCCCAATACTCGGCGATTAAGGTGAATGGGCAACGCGCCTACGATCTGGCGCGAGATAATCAGAAGGTTGATCTAAAGCCCCGCACTGTCAGGATCGACAGATTCGAGCAGATAGACGCTGATTTGGGTCCGGATCAGGCGACTTTTGAGGTGGACTGCGGCAAAGGCACCTACATCCGCGCGCTGGTGCGGGACTTAGCCATAGCACTTGGGACCTTTGGCCACCTTGCCGCGCTACGCCGCATCCGCTGCGGCCCCTTTGACGAAAAGATAGCGATTTCCCTGGATAAACTGGAGGCTTTAGGGCATAAAGCCGCCGGCTCTGGGATTCTTCTCCCTGTCGCGACCGTGCTGGACGACATCCCGGCACTGGCCCTGACCAAGGAAGAGGCCCGCCGTATGAGCCACGGCCAATCCGTTTCACTTTTTGCCGTGGCCAACCGCACCCCCACAAGCGGACTAACGCCAGGCGCAGCCGTGCAGGCTGTATGCGGGGATCGGTTGATTGCGGTGGCCACCGTTGCGGACGGACTTGTAAAGCCCGTGCGTGTTTTGAACAGCTAGTTAGCTTTTAAGGAGTACCCGATGTCGATTACTGCTGAACGCAAACAAGAACTCATCAAGGAATATGCCACCAAAGAGGGCGATACCGGTTCTCCGGAAGTCCAGGTAGCAATTCTGAGCGAGCGGATCAACAACCTTACCGATCACCTGAAAACCCATGGCAAAGACAACCACTCCCGCCGTGGCCTTCTCATGATGGTTGGTCAGCGTCGCCGCTTGCTCGACTACACAAAAAAGAAATCACAGCAGCGCTACAAGACACTGATTGGTCGCCTGGGACTCAGGCGCTAAGCAGTCGCGGTCGCGCAAACCGACATATTGAATGTACTGGCCTGCCAGAGTTGGAATAACCAGCGGTCAGACCCGGATGAGCCGGGTTTGGTTGACGCTGTTTACCGACGCGCAGCGGACTGTCGGGCTACATGAACAATACAAAAAACCGCTGTATGTAGGGGGCCGATAACCACTGGTCAGGGAGACTATGTGGTTCGCACGTTTGGTGCCAGCCTGTAGGAAAAGGAAGTCCTTATATGTCTATGTTTACAACGTACCGCAAAGAAATCGAATGGGGCGGACGCACACTCGTTTTAGAAACCGGAAAAGTAGCGCGCCAAGCCAACGGGGCTGTGATCGCGACCTATGGAGAAACATCTGTACTGTGTACAGCCGTCGGCCAGCGCCAACCGAAGCCTGGCATCGACTTTTTCCCGCTGACGGTTAACTACCAAGAAAAAACATATGCCGCCGGTAAGATTCCGGGCGGCTTTTTCAAACGCGAAGGTCGGCCAACAGAAAAAGAAACGCTGGTTTCACGTTTGATCGACCGGCCTCTTCGGCCGCTATTCCATGAGAGCTATCGCAATGAAACCCAAGTGGTTTGCACGGTGCTCTCCCACGACTTAGAAAACGACCCTGACGTCATTGCCATGATCGGTGCGTCTGCCGCACTGACCATTTCTGGCATTCCGTTTCTCGGTCCCATCGGGGCCGCCCGTGTCGGCTACAAAGACGGCAATTACGTTCTCAATCCGCTGATGGCAGATGTGCCTGAATCCGCCCTTGATCTGGTTCTTGCCGGCACACGCGAAGGCGTCTTGATGGTGGAGAGTGAAGCCAAAGAGCTGTCTGAAGATATTATGCTCGGCGCCGTGAATTACGGTCACGAACAGATGCAGACAGTGATTAACGGTATTATCGAATTGGCCGAATTGTGCGCCAAGGAACCGTTTGATATCGCCGAACCGCCAGCCGAGTTGGCGATCGTTAAAGATAAATTTTCCGCCTTCGCTGGAGATATCGAAGCTGCATATCAATTGCAAGTTAAGCAAGACCGTCAGGAAGCCATTGCCGCTGCTAAAGACAAAGCGATTGCAAGCCTGGGCGATAACGATGCTGAACTCGCAGTTGCCGGAAAAGTCCTAAAGAAAATGGAGCAGGACATTGTCCGCGGCAGCATTCTCAAAACTGGCAAGCGGATTGATGCCCGGTCCACCGTTGATGTTAGGCAAATTGAATCTGAAGTGGGCGTTCTATCACGGGCACACGGATCTGCATTGTTTACCCGTGGGGAAACACAGGCTCTGGTCACAGCGACTTTGGGAACTGGACGCGACGAACAAATCATAGACGCGCTGGAAGGCGAGTTCCGCGAAAGCTTTATGCTGCATTACAACTTCCCGCCTTACTCCGTCGGAGAAACGGGCCGGATGGGCGGTGCAGGACGTCGTGAAGTGGGTCATGGCAAGCTAGCCTGGCGTGCTGTTCACCCTCTTCTCCCCTCTAAAGAAGACTTCCCTTACACCTTGCGTGTGGTTTCTGAAATCACAGAATCAAATGGATCTTCCTCGATGGCTACCGTATGCGGCACGTCATTGGCGCTAATGGATGCGGGCGTTCCCTTAAGCCGTCCGGTCGCGGGTATTGCCATGGGCTTGATCAAAGAGGGCGATGACTTTGCCGTGCTGTCCGACATCCTTGGTGATGAAGATCACCTTGGTGATATGGACTTTAAAGTTGCCGGGACGGAAGAAGGTGTCACCTCATTGCAGATGGACATCAAGATCACGTCCATCACCAAAGACATTATGGAAATCGCCCTCAACCAAGCCAAAGGCGGGCGGCTTCATATTCTTGGTGAAATGGCTAAGGCGCTTACCTCCTCACGCGAACAGGTTTCTGGTCATGCCCCTCGCATCACCACGTTGACTGTTCCGAAGGACAAGATTCGTGACATCATTGGTACCGGCGGTAAGGTCATTCGCGAAATTCAGGAAGAGACAGGTTGTAAGATCGACATTGATGATGACGGCACGGTCAAAGTGGCGTCAGCGGATCAAGCCGCTACAGACGACGCAGTCGGTCGTATCCGTGACATTATTGCGGAAGCTGAAGTCGGCGTGATCTACACCGGTAAAGTCGTCAAGCTGATGGACTTTGGCGCCTTCGTGAACTTCCTCGGAAAACGTGACGGTCTGGTCCACATTTCTGAACTCGCCCCGCGGCGTGTTGAGAAAGTTTCAGACGTCGTCAACGAGGGCGATATCGTCAAAGTAAAATGCCTAGCTGTCGATGATCGCGGCAAGGTTAAGCTGTCGATGAAGCGGGTCGATCAGGAGACTGGTGAAGACATCGACGGTCAAGAAAAGAAAGACGCACCTGCAGAGAAGTAAAACGCTCTCAAGTACAGCAAAAGCGCGGACGTATGCTATGAGCCTGCTGCCTCGCATTGTCGGACATCGTGGCGCGCCCCAAATGGCACCAGAGAACACTCTGGCGTCGTTTCGGGCAGCCGCTGCGGCCGGTGCTACGGCCGTAGAGTTCGATGTCGCGTTGACCTTCGACGCCAGACCAGTGGTGATCCACGACACCAGCCTCGAGCGGACCACAGACGGGACCGGATTGCTGGCCGAGAATACTTTAGAAGCCATAAGTGGTTTGGATGCGGGCGGTTGGTTTGATCCATCTTTTGCGGGCGAGGTTGTTCCAACACTAGAAGAGGTGATCGACCTCCTTGAAACGTTAGAGCTAGGCGCAGATATCGAACTGAAGCCTGACCCGGGTCGCGAAGTCGAAACAGCTAAGATAGCCTTAGGGGTAGCTCAGGAGTGTTGGCCAACGGGAAAACAACCACCGGTCATCACAAGTTTCTCGAGGGTTGCACTTGCAGCCGCCAAGGAAGCTGCGCCCCAATGGCCCCGCGGACTTTGCTTTGATCTCCTGCCCGACGACTGGAGTGAGGCCATCGGTTCACTCGATGCATCTATGGCATGCCCCAATGCAGATCGATTGACTGGTGACCAAGCAGCGACTTTGATCGCTGCCGGTCTCGAAGTGATGGCTTGGACTGTGAATGACGTAGACCAAGCAAGCAAACTACTGCAATGGGGGGTCAGTAGTTTGTGCACCGATGTACCGCAACAATTGAGGACCGCCTTCGCTAAAGGCGATTTGGTTTAACGGCAAGAAACCTTTATATTTCAGCCAAAAGAGGGGCAGAGGCCGCACGCAATTTAAGACGGCTGAAGCGAGAGGGAACCGCGTGAAAACACTCAAACCATTTATGATTTCCGGCGCCGAAGCTTTGCCTCTCATTGAAGGCGGCAAGGGTGTTGCTGTTTCGACCGGTATGAGTTCTGGCGCTTGGGCCGGTGCAGGCGGTATCGGCACGTTTTCTGGCGTCAACGCCGACTCCTTTAAAGACGACGGCAATATTTTGCCTCAGACATACAGTGGCCGGACCCGCAAAGAACGGCACGAAGAACTGGTCAAATACGCCATTGATGGTGGTATTGCCCAAGCCCAAATTGCGCATGAACTGCGTAACGGTGAAGGCCGGCTCCATGTGAATATTCTTTGGGAAATGGGTGGAGCTGAACGCGTGCTTCACGGCATTATGGAAAAGTGTCGCGATATGGTGCACGGCGTGACCTGTGGCGCAGGCATGCCTTATCGACTGGCTGAGATCGCAACCCAATACGGCATTTACTATTACCCAATTATTTCTTCCGCCCGGGCCTTCCGAGCATTATGGAAACGAGCCTACCACAAGTGCTCTGAGTTTTTGGGTGGTGTCGTATACGAAGACCCTTGGCTGGCTGGCGGCCATAATGGGCTATCAAATTCAGAAGACCCTAAGGCACCTGAAGACCCGTACCCTCGGGTCGTCGCCTTGCGCTCCGTAATGAATGGAGCCGGGTTAAATGATGTCCCTATCGTGATGGCGGGGGGCGTTTGGTGGCTCAGCGAATGGGATCACTGGCTCGACAACCCTGAAGTCGGACCCGTGTGTTTTCAGTTCGGCACTCGACCGTTGCTGACACAAGAAAGTGAAATTTCTGACGAATGGAAGCAGAGACTTCTCACTCTTGATCCCGGCGACGTTCTTTTGCACAAATTTAGCCCAACCGGATTCTATTCATCGGCTGTAAAAAATAATTTTATCGATGAATTGGTCGCTCGGTCAGAACACCAGATTGCATTCTCACCAGAACCCGTCCGCGCCCATGATACCGCACTAGGAATCGGAGCACGCAAACGGGAAGTATTTGTTACTGCAGATGATAAAGCGTTAGCGGAAAGCTGGGTTGCTTCGGGGCGAACCGACACACTTAAAACGCCAGATTCTACATTGATTTATGTGACACCTGAAAAAGCCGAAGAAATTCGGGCTGATCAGATTGCTTGCATGGGATGTTTATCGTCGTGCCAATTCTCAAACTGGTCAGAAAATGAGAAGGGATCGACCGGGCGCAAAGCTGACCCTCGTTCTTTCTGCATTCAAAAGACGCTGCAAAACATTGTGCACGACGGTGCGGTTGATAATGAGTTGATGTTTGCCGGACACAACGCCTACCGGTTTTCTCAAGACCCTTGGTACAAGGATGGGTTTGTTCCCACCGTGAAGCAGCTGGTTGAACGCATCACAACAGGCCAATAGCAGCGGCTCAAGTGAATCGAGAATTGAGGTAAAAGCCTAACGGCTTGTGTTCGTTTTGATCTTTTCGTATTCGCGAGCCAGCAGCGCATAAACCACGCTCGACCAGTATTTCCCGCCTGCCCGATAATGCTCTCGCATTAGGCCTTCACGGGCCATGTCCAGCTTCTGCATCACGCGAATGCTGACTTTATTTTCAGGCGCACATTGGGCCGAAATACGATGAAGGTTCAGCGTCGTAAATCCCGCATCAATGAGCGCCCGAGAAACTTCTGTCGCATATCCCTTACGCCACTGAGACGGCACGATGCCAAACCCGATCTCGCCTTGGCCATGACCCGGCGGAATAACCTTCATCAAAGCTTCACCAACGATATCCCCAGACTTGGTTTCTGTAACGGCGAGATAGTAATTCACTCGCGGGGAAAAATTTTGCTCGCGGGCCGCCCATTCTATGAGGGCTTTTACCCGCTCTTCAATAGGTGGCCCTCCCGCTTGGTGTTTCCAAAAAGAGTCGTCCTTCACATAGGCATAGACTGCGGGCCAGTCTTCATCCGTATATTCCCGGATCGTCAGACGACGAGTTGTCAGCGGAAGCGGTGGGCTAGGTAGATCTCTGGTGGTGTCGCTCACGGTCGTAGAGTAAGGCGCCCATGCCGCATCAGGCAATTTTGAAGCTGCAGTCGTCGGAAAGTTTGATCAGTTACCGAGTGAGGTGTTTGGAGACAAATGCGTCAATGTCTTGGAGGCTCCAGCCCTGTGCTTCGAGGTCGGCGCGAATGGCGCGAAGATCAACATTGGCGTAATTGTGTACACTGACCGGCTGCTCCGTGGCGCTAAGGTCTGTGATCCTGAAGTCGTGTTCAAAGGCGTCACTCTTGAAGACGTCGTATTGGAGAACCTGGTCAACTTCATTACCGGGTGTAAAGGTCAAAATGCGCGGATGGTGATCGTAAAGTTGATCGGGTTTCATATCGCAACTGGCTGCAAGAATAAGCTCGTCTCCCTGCTGGCACGTGCGCGCTGCAGCGCCGTTGAGGATGCAGCACCGAGATCCTGGCTCTCCGTAAATCACATACGTTGTAAGCCGGGCGCCTGAGTTTTTATTCCAGACGTCAACAAACTCGGTCGGATGTAAGCCGGCCTTTTCACAATGTTCAGGATCAAGAGTAATCGACCCGTGATAGTGCAGGTCGGCTCCCGTTACTCGAATGCCATGCAGCTTGGCACGCAACACTCTAACCATAGCTGAAGTCCTTCTTGGAGCGTCAAACGCGGCGCACCATAAACCTTTTCTTGGTCAGAACAAGTGGAAGCGGATGTTGAGAAAAAGGATCGCGCAAAAAAGAAAAATGATCTTTTTTGCGAAGACCGAACCTATGCGCCACTGAAACACAAACAAACCCAACTAAAAGTGCGTGACGAGAGGCGCACCTTGTCAGACTTCGGTCATATGCCTACAGTACCGAGGGGAACATATGATGAACACGCCTCTCGTCCGACGCAAATCACAGGCAATCCGCTACACCGACGCGGCCGCAGTGACGGCCGGCGTCACCCGCGGAGTCTGCCGGTGGCTGGGCGAAATAGGCTACGCTGCCTTGACGGAGTTTAAGTTAGGCAATGGACGACGAGCCGACGTCGCTGGATTGGCCCCTGATGGCACCATTGTCATGGTTGAGGTCAAGAGCACAGTGGCCGATTTTCGTGCCGATGATAAATGGCTCGATTATGTGCCCTACTGCGATGGCTTCTCGTTCGCCGTACCTGAGGAGTTCCCCCTAAACATCCTGCCGGAGACCTGTGGAATATTGGTCGCAGACCGCCACACAACTACGGTTGTGCGTCCTGCAGTTATGCACCGCCTTCATCCGGCGAGACGTAAGGCGTTAACGTTGCGCTTCGCCCATGGGGCTGGTCAGCGCCTTATGGCGATGACCGATCCCCGCATATAGTGGTCAGGAATTTGAGAGGCGGTGATTAACCGCAGCGAATATTGACGATGCGATTGTTGCGATCGACGTCAATGTTTAACCGCGAGGGCACGTTGTCCATGGTCGCTGCTGCGCCTGGGGGTAACACGCGATAGGGCGGTGTGAGGCTTTCCTCACGAAGGAATTGACCACTGCCCGGGGCTGGACGGCCATATGGGACAAAAGTCATGCCCATAGCCGGAACAAGAACATGGCCCCGACACCCAACCAATGTTTCTGGCCGAATTGAAGTTCCTGAGCCTATGGAAGAAGACGTCCGGTCCATCGGCATAAATGATCCAGAGCCACCACCAAAAGAATCAAAGTCTGGAAAAAATTCTCCCATCGCGCCGCAACCGGCCAAGGCCGCTGCAACTGTGAGCATTATGAAAGTGCGGTGCATAATTATCCCTCCCGGAGCGCAGCAATTGTCGCTGTTGTCGAGACAGAGTCAACCAAATCGGCACGGATTATTTTACCACCGTAGGCCTCAACCACATCAGCGCCGACAATATCCGCCTTCGCGTAGTCGGCACCCTTAACCAAAACGTCGGGCCTGAGTGACTCGATTAATGCGAGAGGTGTGTCTTCGGAAAAGACGACAACCAAATCGACATTTTTCATAGATGCAAGAACCGTTGCTCTTGATGTTTCAGGCTGCACTGGTCGATCAGGGCCTTTGAGTCGAGATACGGAGACATCTGAGTTCAAGCCAACAACAAGTTTATCGCAAGCGGACTTAGCCTGATCCAGTAAAGAGACATGACCAGGGTGAAGAAGATCAAAACACCCGTTGGTAAAACCAATGACATTGCCCTCGCTGCGCCACAACGATGCCCGGGCCGACGCAGTCGAAGCATCTGTGACCTTAGCTTCCACCGACGTTAAGTCTCGACGAAGCAGCGCCGCCGCAAGCTCTCGCGCAGACACCACAGCTGTTCCGCGCCGCTGTACGACAAGTCCAGCAGCTGCATTGGCAAGACGCGCACTCTCTAACAACCCAACACCACCGGCCAGAGCTGCGCCCAGTGTTGCAACAACCGTATCGCCCGCGCCGGTGACATCTGCAACCTCATGGCTTTCAGCGCTGAGGTGATCCACCTGACCGTTTTTTTGCACCAACGTCATGCCATCGGCTGAACGCGTGACCAGAACCGCCCCAAGGTCAGCCGCCGCCAACAAATGTTGGGCAGCAGCAACGAGATCGTCATCTGACTCAACAGCCTTGCCGGAAGCAAGCGCCAGTTCGACACGGTTTGGGGTGACAACCGTCGCCCCCGCGTATCGCGCATAATCCGAGCCTTTTGGATCGATAATGACAGGTTTACCGGCCTTCATAGCGGCATCAATCGCAATACGGGCGAAGCTTTCTGTAATCACGCCTTTGCCATAATCGGACACCAAAACCGCATCAGCTGTCGCTATCTCATTGGCTAGGGACTTACTGAGGTCTTCTTCATCAGCAGACGTGAGCGGGGCCGCAGTTTCACGGTCGGCCCGCAAGAGATGATGGCCGTTGGCAGAGAAGAACCTGTTCTTGATAGTTGTTTCTCGATCCGCGTTGACCCGAAGAAAGGGCTCAATGTGTTCAACTTCACTCAACAGGCTGGTGACTTCACGACCAGCACGATCCGAACCAATGACAGAAAAGAATGCTATTGATGTTCCTAGAGCTGCGGCGTTACGGGCAACGTTACCAGCGCCTCCAAGCTGTGAGGATTCACCTGTAATGCGAACGACCGGGACAGGCGCTTCCGGCGATATTCGACGGACATCACCATAGATAAAGCGATCAACCATAACATCGCCAACACAGACCAAGCGACGCTCTTTGAAACGACCTAGGTGACTCGTAAGATCGGCAGCTGTGTTTGTCATGTCCGCGCCATACCTTAGGCGGCCAAAAGAGTTCTGAAAAAATGCACCGTCTTTTCCAACCCATGCTCTAGCGGCACGGTGGGCTGCCACCCAAGCGCGTCCTTTGCGAGAGAGATATCCGGTCGACGTCGAACAGGATCATCTTGAGGGAGGGGCTTGTTGACTATCTTCGATGATGACTTTGTCATCCCGATAATCATTTCGGCCAATTCAAGAATTGTAGACTCTTCGGGATTCCCAAGATTGACCGGTCCGGTGAAATTGTCACCTGACCCCATTAAACGAATCAGAGCATCAACCAAATCATCGACATAACAAAACGACCGCGTTTGACTGCCATCACCGTAGATCGTGATGTCTTCGCCATTCAGCGCTTGGACAATGAAATTAGACACCACACGGCCATCATTGGGCAGCATGCGTGGACCATAGGTATTGAAGATGCGCCCAACTTTTATCCGTAGCTCGTGCTGACGGTAATAGTCGAAGAACAATGTTTCGGCACAACGCTTGCCTTCGTCGTAACAGGCGCGCGGCCCGATCGGATTGACATTACCGTTATAGCCCTCGACCTGGGGGTGAATATCTGGATCGCCATACACCTCGCTGGTCGACGCCTGTAGAATTTTAGCTCGGGTGCGTTTGGCAAGGCCTAGCAAATTGATAGCGCCATGAACGCTGGTTTTCGTCGTCTGAACGGGATCGAACTGATAGTGCACAGGGGACGCCGGGCAGGCGAGATTGTATATCTCGTCGGTTTCCAAATAGAGCGGGAACGTCACATCGTGACGCATAAGCTCAAACCCAGATTGATTCATCAGATGAGCAACGTTGTGGCGCCGCCCTGTAAAATAGTTGTCGACGCAGAGAATCTCATGATTCTCAGCTATCAAGCGCTCACAGAGATGAGAGCCGATGAAGCCTGCTCCACCAGTTACCAAAATACGTTTCACTAGGACTCCCCTCGCCCACAACAAATTCGAACCGCTCCGAAGGCCGTTCGATCTTAAACTCACTGTATTCCTTAACCTTTTCCAAATGGTTACCATGATGCCGCCTTTTGGTGGTATTGCTCGTCGGATATATCACCCATCGCGACTATAAAAGCGCCGGTAATTGGGCCATACAGGGCCATCTGGTCGAAAAAGCAACAAAGGAAAGCGGCGTCTTTTCGCCTCTTCGATTTATAAAACAAACCACCGCATATCAGGAAAATCTGCTGTGTGACACGCTTGATCGGATGCGGCGCAATCCGGAAGGGCGGAAGGTTGTTCATTTGCATCTTTCTAAGTTGTTGCCGGGCAACAGAACGCCCGTGAAATCAAAGATCGTGTCCCGCATGTTTGGGAATCTGGAAAGTGCCATGCATGTGCAGATTTTCCCGATGATCAACCAGGACCTGGTCATGACCGTCAACGCGGGTTCGCAGCGCGATGTCAACAGGAGCTGTAACCGCATTCGAACTCTTTTCGACGACGAGCCACACACCTATTCTGAAGATGCCAACGGCGATGATCATTTTGTAAGCTGGTATGACCTAGAAGTTGATTCCGCGATGGCCATGGCTATGGCCCGATATTTTCTCAACGAACGCGGTTACCAGATTTGTGTAGACGGGCTGACCCTTGACACTTTTTCATACGCTGACCCCATTCGCATGGGCGTCACCTACGGCAAGCTCAGTTGGTCAAATGAGATTGCCGGTTTGATTGGCACCGAACGAGGCGAAGAGCTTAAAGCAATGATCATGATGCGCAAGCGAGGCCGCAAAATATTAGCGCGTTGTGATTCTGAAGCAGCCATTCGCGCCGGTCGCCAGTTGGGAATTACGTTATTCCAGGGCCGCTATGTTGATGGCCTGATGAGAGAACGGTACTAACTATCATCTCGACTTCTCCGTTGCCCAAAGCCCGGGTTTACTGCTAAAAAGCTCAATCAATCGGACGCACCGCGGCAGACGCATAAAGCGCAATAACGCGGTCACAAAATCGACTCACTTTTGCCAGACACTGATCTGGTCTGTTTTTTTGAACCTGGATAACGAGTCCGGAGCCCATATTGATTCCGAGTCCCACTCCTCTAAACCCCGACCCAAGAGGCTAATCATGCTGAGTCACCTTTCTCTGTCCCGTGCCCTTATCGCCACTCTGGCTGCTCTGGCTTTCACCCTGTCCCCACCGACTTTGGCTGACGAAGCGATGGATGCGAAGCATGTGATTGATAATGCAAAGATCGCCGTCGAACGGGTCAGAGACGAACACCGGCCTGCGGAGCAACTGAATTCCCTATTGAGGCGGGCGAAAGGCGTGCTCGTCATACCCTCGTATTACAAGGCAAGCTTTATTCTCGGTGGAAGCTTTGGGGATGGTGTGCTTCTACGCCGCAATGAGAATGGAAATTTCGGTGACCCCGCGTTTTATCGGATGACATCAGGGTCCATTGGTTTGCAGGCGGGCATGCAATCAGCGGAGATCATTTTTATTATCCTGACCGATAAGGGCATGCAGGCGGTATTGGATGATGAATTTAAGATTGGGGCCAATGTTGGCATTAGTATTGGGGCCGTTGGCGCTGGCGCAGAAGCTGCAACGACGACCAACGTTGGCAACGACATCGTCGCCTATTCCCGCAACACAGGTTTGTTTGCTGGCGGCAGCTTCGAAGGCAGCGTGATCAAACCACGCAAAGATTGGAACGCCGCTGTATACGGAATCGATCTTGCTGGCCCAGATGGAATCGTTCGACGCAGCCAGTTGCTGTATGCGGATGAACTAAAACAGACGTTGGTATCAGGTCTTGCTGTTGAGCAGTCTCAAGCAAACTGACACGCCAACTCGTGACGGACACATCAAACGAGCCGAATCTTGCCGTTGAACAGACGATCGCTCTGCTCTCGCGGGTTTTTTTAATTATAGCTATCGCTTTCGGCACGGCATTGATCACCTGCTTTTCGGTACTACCTAATGCAGCCAGAAAACCAGAAATGGTCGATCTCTACGTGATGATGTCCCGCTTCGCTTGAGCGGTCTAATCGGAGCTTTTTTGTGGTATGTGCCGCTGATACTTCGGGTCCGCCTGAGGTCCGCAAGCGTTTTTTATGTTGGTCTTAAATGGGCCTTGTCGGCCGTATCCGTGTTAGGTGTCGTACTCATAGTTGTGGTTTTTGTCCGCATTATCGGCGAAGGCAATGTGCTTCTCAGTATTATTGCCCAGCGATTTGGGACTGAGATCTAAAGGCCACTCCTAAAACTGGCTTGCCTCAAAAGTCGTCGGAGCGGGGCCTATTGCGTCCGATCCGTCGCGGGTAATTTCCATGACCGCAAATCCACGCTCTGATAAACCGGTCGGCAGCAAACGAAACACCCCATCGACACCTGAAAATCCACTCGGTGAGGCTAATGCATCAGAGGTAAACGGTCGGTCTGGCCTCGTCCGTCCTAACACTGCGGCGAGAGCAACAGCATCATATCCATGAGTCGCAATAGCAGGTGGAGTCGCGCCGTATAACGTTCTGTACCGGTTATAAAAACCCGCGTTCCCTTCTGGTGATGGGGCTGGATACCACCCTCCCACAAGCGCAGGCTCTTTGCCGAGACTTGGACCATGCCACACCATTGTCCCGAGTAACTGAACACGGCCCGGATCGATATCATAAAACGGTAATAGTGCTGCAACTTCAGTCAGGCGGCCGCCCTGTGCAGGAATCAACACCGCGTCAAAAGGAACCTCACCAATTGTGTCTAAGCGTTCGAGGCGGCGCAATGCGACCCTGGATACGGTGTCTGTTCGAGATTCTAAGGCAGCCCGCTGCGCCAAAAGCGCGTTGTGTCGTCGATCGTAGTCGGCGAAAGACCGAACCACATCGTTGAGATCGTCACCCGACTGATTGTAATAAGCCACCCGATTCAATGACCCACCTGTTTGAGCAACCACTTGTGACATCGCATCGACGACGGTCTCGCCATAGGGCGTGGCCGGAGCCAACACGGCAAATCTTTCAATGCCCTGGGCGCGGCTAAAGGTGATGATACGGCGAACTTGTTCGTGAGCTAAGAACCCCATAACAAACACACCCGGTGCCGCCACTGTGGGATCTGTCGTAAATGGAATCATATTGATGCCAGCTGCTTGCGCTTGGGGCATCACCGCCTTCGCCGATGCAGAGAAAACGGGACCCAACAGAACTTGAGCACCATGGGCAACAGCTAGCGCAGCGGCGTCCACCGCACCGTCGGGAGTTCCCGCGGTGTCGTAAGGCTGTAAAACAAACCGGTCGTCACCAACATCAAACAGGGCCATCTGCGCGGCATTAAGGAAGGATTGGCCAACATCCGCCGCAGGGCCCGTCAGAGGTAGCAAAAGACCGACTCTCTTCAGACCGTAAGGATCACGGGGCGGGGTAGGTACTGTTGATTCAGCAGCGACATCAAGACCGGGAATCAACTGCGTGCGACTTAAGGCCGGTAGGGCTGGTGCAGAAACCGCTGGAGGAGGCGAAGCCGACTGAACTGGCGCTGGATTTGCCTGACGGGTCTGGCGTGGTACATCGGTACTCTCGCACCCCACAACAAACCCGGCCAACACAAATAATGGCAAAACACGCCAAACAGTCATCTAAAACACCTCTTGAAGCGCGCGGCACATCTAACCGCGACGTTGTCAACGGTACCGCTCACCCTGACGGAACGCAACCAGGCCTGCCGCCTGTGGCTTTTACTAGTCAAGCGCTGGAGTGTGGCCTTTATGTGGTTGCGACACCGATCGGCAATCTGATGGACATGACATTTCGGGCCGTCGACGTGCTGCAGCAAGTGGATTTGATTGCCTGCGAAGATACCAGGGTAACCGGCAAGCTTTTGAGGCACTTTGGCATCAAAACAGACATGTTGGCTTACAACGATCACAACGGTGCAAAAGTGCGCCCGCAGCTGTTAGCTGAGATCAATGCCGGAAAAAGTATCGCTTTGGTCTCCGATGCGGGGACACCACTAATTTCCGACCCAGGTTATAAACTTGTTGGGGCATGTGCCGACAAAGGCGTGAAAGTGATACCCGTTCCAGGGGCATCTGCTTTGCTGGCTGGACTTGTTGCAGCGGCTCTACCCACGGACCGCGTGATGTTTGCGGGTTTCCTGCCACCAAAACAAAAAGCGCGACAAAGCAGTATCAGTTCCTTGGCACAAGTGAACGCGACAATTGTATTTTACGAAACTGGCCCACGCTTAGGGTCAACCTTGACTGATATGGCAGAGTACCTTGGGCCACGACCAGCAGTCGTTGGGCGGGAACTCACCAAACTCTACGAAGAAGTCAGACGCGGCACTCTTGAAGATCTAGTTGGTTTTTATGGGAAAGGCTCTCAGATCAAAGGGGAAATCGTCATCGTCGTCGGACCCCCTTTGGAAACTGAGTCCATGACAACCGCTGAAATTGATGCCGCGCTTAAAGATGCTCTGGACACCCTAAGCGTCCGCGACGCCGCAGCAGCCGTTGCAGAAACATCCGGTCAGCCCCGCCGACAACTCTACGCCCGGGCGCTGGCTTTGAAGACCGCAGATGCGGATGACCTCTAAAACGACCAAGCACAAAAAACAGGCACAAAAACGCGGACTAGCGGGAGAGTGGCGCTGCAAATTGGCCCTCATCCTGACCGGCTGGTCTATCCTGCATCACAGCTACTCAAGCAGGACTGGCAGTGGTGCCGGTGAAATTGACCTTATTGCCCGCCGGGGCCACATTCTGGCGTTTATCGAGGTGAAAACGAAGCCGAACCTCACCAAAGGCTTGGATGCGGTTTCAGCAGATCAACAGGCTCGGATTACGCGAGGCGCAGAACGGTATATTGCACAACATCTTGATCTAACCGCACTCGACATGCGCTTTGACCTCATGATTGTGAGGCCTTGGCGCTGGCCGATACATATTACAGACGTTTGGCGGCTATATTCATAAGTGCTGAGGCAATTGACCCCTGCCTGCGAATCACTAGGGTAGCGATCATGTGCCACATGCAAAATGTACCTAGAACAGAAACACCCGCTGCCCGTGACGGAACAGGTTCAATGGTCCGTGTTCAAAGCGACCCCCTATATTCATGAGTAAGAAAACAGCCTCATCGAACTCGATAGCCGACACGCTTGTGGACTTATTGACCCCTAGCGACGGCACTTTTGATCTCGCAGACGTGGCTCTCGTTCTGGCGGCGCATGACACACCCAATACGGACTTAAATTCCTACAGAACACATCTCAAAAGTTTGTACGACGCAGTAGAAGAAACAGCCGGCCAAATGACGCTGGACGACACTAATCCGGCACCAAGCGATATGGCAGAAGCATTATCTAAGGTGATTGCGGGCACGTTCAGATACCGTGGCGATGAAGAGAATTATGACGACCTCGATAACGCCAACCTCATGCGAGTCATCGACCGACGTAAAGGCCTGCCCGTAGCTCTTGGTATTCTCTATATCGCGGCCGCTCGGTCGCAGGGTTGGAATGTGGCCGGGCTAAATTTTCCAGGGCATTTTCTCGTGCGCCTAGAAAGTTTGGATGGCAACCGTGTCATCATCGACCCTTTTCACGAAGGACAAATACTCGAGACACCGGCATTGCGCGATTTACTCAAAGTTGTGACCGGCCCAACCGAAGAGTTGGAATCTCGGCACTATAGCCCGGTTAGTGATCGAGACATTTTGGTCCGTTTACAGAACAACGTTAAGACACGGCGGCTCGATCTCGGACAAATGGAAGAAGCTCTAGAGACTCTAAAATCGATGCAGCTTCTGATGCCGGATAGCTCAGCCCTATGCCGAGAAACTGGATTTTTGCATTTGCGGTTGGGGCAGGTATCCGAGGCCTTGAGCGCGCTCGAAGATTATCTTAACCGTGCCCCACAAGGCCCTGAACGATCTCGCATCGACACGGTGGTCAAAGACCTAAAACAACGCATTCATTGATGCGTGTGAGATAAAAAGGACGATAAAAAAATGACGCTCGCCATAGCTATTCAAATGGACCCGATGGACGGGATCGACATCGATGGCGATTCCACGTTTGTCCTGGCCCTTGAGGCTCAGAAGCGTGGCTTTGGTCTGTTCCATTACTTACCCAACCGTTTGTCTTTTCGGGATGGGCGGGTCATTGCGAAAGCCAACCCCATGGAAGTACGGCGCGAAGCTGGAAATCATTTTTCTTTTGGTGAGACTCAAGAAATCGACTTGTCGCTCATGGATGTGATTCTGATGCGTCAAGACCCCCCGTTTGACATGGCCTACATTACCGCAACACATATTTTAGAACACATCGCCGACAGTACTTTGGTGGTCAATGACCCGGTCAGCGTGCGCAATGCACCTGAGAAACTATTTGTCACACATTTTGACGGCGTCATGCCGCCAACTCTGATTACGTCAGACCCAGATGAGATAAAGGCGTTCCGCGCTGAACATTTGGATATCATCATCAAGCCTCTTTATGGAAACGGCGGGGCTGGTGTTTTTCATCTTCAACCTGGAGATGAAAACCTTGGATCTCTAGTAGAAATGTTCACAGAAAATTTTCGCGAACCAATGATCGTCCAAAAGTATGTGTCTGCCGTGCGTGAAGGCGATAAACGCATCATACTTGTAGACGGCGAAGTTGTAGGTGCGATTAACCGAGTGCCCGCCGCTGGCGAAGCACGCTCGAATATGCATGTGGGCGGTCGGCCTGAAAAATCCGTGCTCACGACCTGCGAAGAAGAGATTTGTGAGGCCATAGGACCATCACTCAAGGACCAGGGGTTGATATTCGTGGGCATCGATGTGATCGGCAATTATCTCACAGAGATCAACGTTACATCGCCAACGGGTCTCCAAGAGATTAACCGCTTTGATGATGCCTGTTTGGAAGCTCAAATATGGGATGCCATCGAAGGCAAACTCAAGTAAGCAGAGGTAGAAATATTTGACTGCAGTATAGGACACACCGCACAAACCTATAGCGGGGAACTCAAATGGAACTCGAAGAACAAATGGCTGAAACTATTGAAGCAGTCATGGCAATTCTAACCACTTACGGATTGTCAGTTATAGGTGCCATCGTCACCCTAATCGTCGGTTGGATTGTCGCTTGCTGGGTTGCCGGCACCATACGGCGGGCATCAGCAAAATCTGAAAAAATAGACACAACGCTCGGGTCGTTCTTTGCGTCCATGGCCAAGTACGCGATTCTCGCTTTTACCTTTATAGCTGTGTTGTCCCGGTTCGGCGTAGAGACCACCAGTTTCGTAGCGGTGATGGGGGCGCTCGGTCTGGCCATTGGTCTGTCCCTGCAAAACACTCTGTCGAACGTCGCCAGCGGCGTAATGCTGATTATGTTCCGGCCTTTTAAAGTTGGAGACTTTGTCGATACCGCAGGTGTATCGGGAACAGTAAAAGCGATCACCCTATTTACGACTGAAATGTCCACTGGTGATAACGTTAAAGTCATAGTGCCTAATGGCGCTATATGGGGCGGTACCATTAAGAACTTCTCTGGCAACACGACACGCCGGGTCGATTTGTTAATGGGGATTGGCTACGGGTCCAACATTGATCACGCGATCAAAACGATGACGGAAATTGTCAACGCTGATAGCCGAGTACATGGGGACCCGGAACCATTCTTCGCTGTCGGTGAATTGGCAGACAGTTCAGTCAATATCATCGTACGGGTGTGGACCAACGCACCCGATTACTGGGGTGTAAAGTTCGACCTCACCAAAGCGTTCAAAGAAGCTTTCGACCGCGAAGGAATCGATATTCCATTTCCACAAACAGTGGTGCATCACGTCAACGACCAGAGCTAGAACGAACAAAAGCGAGTTTGTGGCGCGGGATGAGATACCTCCGCGTCCACTCTGCTGTCATCGCTTTTGAACTAAGTCTGCTTCTTGCCATAAGCGTGTACTGTTACTTTGTGATGGATGATTTCGCTGAATGTGACGGGTAGGGGGAGGCTCCGCTTGATTAACTGGAAAATCTCGGGACACCTGTGGGCCGCTCTGGTGTGTTTGATCACACTGTTCAATTCTGGATTCGTGCAGGCGCAGCGCGCCGATGAAAATGCCGTTGCTGAAGCGGATGACGCCTTCGGTACCGTTGTGGGCAGCGAGGAGATTGGGCTGTATTCCTCGACCAGTGCGCGGGGATTTAGTCCGAGCCAAGCGGGCAACTTACGCATCAACGGCTTATTTTTTGATCAAGCGACAGCGCCGAATCTCCGTATTCGCCGCGGTTCAACAATTCATGTGGGCATTAGCGCCCAGGGCTATCCCTTACCCGCACCAACCGGTGTCGTTGACTACAAACTTCGTCTACCTGGCGATGAGTATGTCACCAGCGTTGTCGCAACAGAGGGAGCGTTGTTTTCTTACGCACGTCATACAGCAGAACTCGATACGCAAATCCCGATTGTTAAAGGTGTTCTGAGTATCGGCACTGGCTTGAGCTATAAACGCAACACAGCCCATCAGTTTGCTGTAGGTGATGAAGGATACGACGCTGGTCTGATCGCGCACTGGCGGCCCAACGACGCCGTCTCCATCATTCCGTTTTTCAGCTACGCGAAAACCAGTGCGGTTGATGGAGATAGGCCTCGCCTTTTTCTTGGCGACAATGATCCACCAGACTTCCGCGCCGAAGATTTGACTAGCCCCGATTGGCTGTTCTTTGGGTTCAGAAACTATAACTACGGGGTCGTCGCATCTGCTGACCTACCCGGTACATGGAAACTGGAAATTGGTGCTTTTCGGTCAGAGAGCAACACGCCCCAGTCGTTTACAGCTTTTGTACTCAACACAAATGAATTGGGCATAGGCGATTACGCTATTTCTCAATCACCTCCTCGATTCAACCATTCGACATCGGGTGAAGTTCGTTTGTCCAAATCTTTTGTCGAGAATACGCGTCGTCACACGTTTTACATCACCTCCCGTGCCCGCGATCGCACCAGCACCTTTGGTGGCGGTGACCTGCGGTTTTTTGGTCCTGTGACGCTCGGCGCTTTCCCCGACCTGGATGAGCCTTCATTCCAAACCACCGATCCAACCAAGACCGAGACCAAACAAATCACCGGCGGACTCGCCTATGAAGGAGTGTGGCAAAACTTCGGACAGTTAAGTCTGGCGATACAAAAATCCGACTACAAACGCACGCGTACGCGCCTGGGTGCCGCGCCTGTAGAAGGGAACACCGCACCCTGGCTATATAACGCCGGTGGGGCCGTCTATATGTCGAGCAAACTCGCTGCCTACGCCAGCTACGCTCGTGGCTTTGAAGAGTTAGGTTCAGCTCCGGGCAACGCCGTTAACCGAGACGAAGCAGTGCCAGCAGAACTGACGCAACAGATTGACGCAGGTCTACGTTATCAAATTAGACCTGGCCTGCAGATGGTTGCGGGTGTTTTTCAAATCGATAAACCCTATTACGGATTGGATCTCGTAAACGTATTTCAGCGCCTGGGTGACATTCGTCATCGTGGCGTTGAGTTCTCGTTGGCTGGCTCTGTAACAGAGTCGCTGACCGTGGTCGCCGGAACAATATTATTGCAACCACGCATTATTGACACGTCAGCAAACGCAAACACGGGGAACCTGACCGCGATCGGACCGATCCCCCGATTGGTACGTGTAAACGTGCAGTATCGGCCCGAAGCAATTCAAGGATTGGCATTTGATGCGAAGGTAGAAAGCGTTTCATCCCGTTTTATAGACGTAAGTAATTCTCGTCGGGTGTCGGGCGTTATTACCTTCGATGCCGGCGTGCGATACACAACAGAGTTGTCGGGCGTACCGGTTCGGTTCAGCCTTCAAGGCCGTAATCTGACAAACGAGAATAGCTTTACCCCCAATGCTTCAAGTCAAGCACGGCCTTTTGAAAAACGAAGAGTTGAGTTTTCAATTGCAGCTGATTTTTAGGGCCTGAACTCGCAAATTTGCTGATACACTCGGGATGATGCAGCGTTAGTTTTCTATGAATCGACATGTATTGAATTCCGCAAACAGTCGTTGGTCTAAATCATGACTAAGAGAGTTACCACCACACATCATCCTTATTCACCTGAGGCTTTGAGCCGTCGCCAAATATTGATTGGGGCGTCCTCCGCAACCGTCGGGCTCGCCGTGACACCGGGCGGACGATCCACAGTCCAAGCAGCTGACCCCTGGGACCTTATCATCGTCGGGGGAGGCACAGCGGGTCTACCTGCAGCGATCTTCGCGGCACGGCGCGGCGCTCGTGTTCTTATCATTGAAGCTTCGTTTCAACTTGGTGGCACATTGTTCTTATCGACAGGACAAATGAGCGCAGCTGGAACACGCCTACAAAAACAAAAGGGCATTGTTGATACCCCTCAATTACACTTCGATGATGTGATGCGCATCAGCCAGAACACGGCCGATCCTGAATTGGTGCGATTGGCGGTTACGCATGCGGCAGACACCTTTGATTGGTTGATGGACAGTGGCCTGGCACCGCCAGATGAGCATCCGGTTCTGGGTCTAGCCCACGAGCCTTACAGTGTTGAGCGATACGCATGGGGTCCTGAGGGTGGCATCTCAATTCTCGATGCCATCGAACCCTTGGCGTTGGCAGAAGAACAAGCTGGCCGTCTGACAATTTGGCGCGGTCAACGGGCTCGCGAACTCCTGATACGCGATGGTGTCGTCATCGGCGTGCGAGCTGAAAATGATAGCGGCAAAATGACTGATGTGTTCGGTCAGTCGACTCTACTGGCCAGTGGCGGCTACGCTTCGAACCCCGAACTGTTTTACGAACTCAGCGGTTACAAACAGTATGGCAAAGGGTCTTATCCCTATAGCCAGGGTGACGGGTATTTGATGGCGCTCGCCGCCGGTGGGCACACCCGCGGCAAAGAGAACTACAGGTGTGGTTCGCCGCAGATCATGGCGAGTGCGGATGAACCCGCCGTGCCAGACACTAGATTCCTTATCTATCCGGAAGTGCGGCAACCATGGGAAATCCAAGTCAATGTGAATGGCGAACGCTATGTCGCGGAGGACAATGCCAGCGTTGACGTGCGCGAACATGCCCTGCTGCGTCAGCCAGACCTGCGTACATGGCTAGTATTTGACCGGGCCATTCTAGACCAGGCGCCAAGTGGTATTGAGGGCTGGGACAAATCAGATTTTGATGAAGCATTTGATTCCCATCCCATGTTCTTCAAAGCGCAATCCATAGGTGAGCTGGCGGAGAAGAGTGGTGTCGATGAGAAGGGGCTGGTCGCAACGGTTGGGCAATATAACCGTGGCCAAGCCATTGGTAATGATTCGGCTTTCGGACGCACTCACATGCCCTTGCCGATTCAACAAGCGCCGTTCTATGCCATTCGCCAACAAGGGTTTTCAATCTCATCGACAGTCGGTGTCGCTGCCGACAACCAGCTGCGTGTCGTGCGGCAAGATGGTCGGGCGATTGAAGGTCTCTACGCAGCTGGCGAGCTCCTCGGTTCAGGTCAGCTTATGGGGAACACAGCCGTCGGCGGCATGATGGTGACGCCCGCACTTACCTTTGGCCGCATCTTTGGTGAAACACTTTTGAAGGTCTAAACCAAAGATCGCATCGACTTGCATGGGGATGTTCCCGCCGTTGATCCTTTGGATTTAGCGACACCGCCACCGGGAGAGGATTCCGCCACAGTTGCTGCGCGGGTGGCCGCCGCTCGTTCAGTACAACGTGAACGCTATGAGGCGATGACGTTGGACAATGTTACCTGCAATGCTCAGGTAGATGGTGAAGCCCTGGAAGAGGTCGCTTCTCCTGATTACGACGGACGCACCCTACTGACCCAAGCTGCTGAAAAGATGCATTTGTCTGCGCGGGGCTACCATCGCATTCTTCGCGTCGCCCGGACATTAGCCGATCTCGAAGGGGTAGCCGACATCAAACGCCTACACATTGCCGAGGCGCTAAGCTTTAGACGGATCGCGCCAGGACGAAGCTAAGGTGGTATAACAATGGGAGCAGCAGTCTTCGTAACTGTACTATCTAGCGCCGGTCTTGGTTTGGTTCAGATGAGCCAAAGGCCAAAGCTTCGTCAGTATTGCGCGCCATAACGCTATAAACTCGGTCGACCATCGCTTTGCGTTCTGCCGCCCACGCCTCAGTTTCTTCAGGGGTTGGCTTATACTGCTCAATCATCTCAGTGGTGACCTTGCCGTGTTTGCTGAGCAGCGTCTCAATGATCTTGACCCTCTGTTGGCCTGTCCACACTTCCGCTCCAAGCGCGACGACCATATGCATCAGATTGTCGATATGGGCATTGCCGAGCAACACCATGTTATCGGCATCGTGTTTGACGAAATCCGTTTCCGCGCCATGAAGAGCTGTTTTTTCAGTAGCCATGCCTAGGGTTCCCTTCCTTACGCTTTAACAGCGACCAAGTTTGGCCGTCCGCGGGTCGCGCCCGTGTTGTAGATAACAGCCGCGGCACCCTCTTTATTGACCGTCATGCCTGCGGATTCGAGATCACCGGCCAGATCATAATCCATGTGTTCAAGCGCCCATGGCTCGCCATTCCAGCGATGATCCCACCAGCGACGGAACTTACCGAAGGCGTCTTTGGGTGGGGCAAATGAAGTGTAGAAGTCCACCGGATAATAAATGCCTCCGCCGCGTAAAACGCGGGATACTTCTTGCATGATTTTGGTGTTCTCCGAGTTCGGGACCTCATGGAGAATGATGTAAGAGACGACCATGTCGAAGTAGTCATCGGGGAAGCCGGTGTCTTCTGCGAGAGCCTGTCGGTAATTAACCTCCATACCAAGGTCGGCCGTGCGCATGTGGGCGTAGTGAACCATCGGTCCGCCGACGTCGAGACCCCAGACTTCGGCATCGGGGAAGCGGCGCTTTAAAGCCGTGGTCATTTGGCCAACACTACAACCGATTTCCAGAATACGCTTTACTTTACCGTTCTTCGGCGTTGGGGCTGCGTTGGCAACGCCAATTTGATTTTCGTCCTGCTTGTTGTGGCCAAGGAAGAAATTCACCGTGCCGTAGTGATATACGTAACCACCAAGCGGGTCGCCGACGTAACCACCGGGCATAATGTGAATTTCATGCTTTGCGTAGTCAGGGATGTCGAGGTTTGGATTCAACTCGAGGGATCCGGGCCCAGCCTTCTCCGCAGCATTTAGTTCTGTCAGACATTGATCCATGTTGGCATCAAAGAGGTCTTTTACGCCTTTCCAAGTGAGCTGCTGGTTGGCGAGCCAGAGCCTTGCGCTGGCCATGACGGTTGGGTCGTTTTCAACAAGGGCAATCACTTCACCCATGGGGAGTTCAGCACGTGGACCATACCCGGCTTCCTTGAGAAGCTCTCGCACACGAATACGCGCGGCTTGAGTCATGTTGCCGCGCCCACCTTGGGCAAAGGCCCGAATGTTGGTCAGAAATTCCTGATTGCTTTGCACATCTAGGCTCGGCAGACGGCGGAAAATACCTTCGCGGCCGCGTGGCGCATCAAGCCGAAATGCCGATTTGCTGTGTGCCGCAAAAGACGGGGTCGTTGCCGCAGCCGTGGCCACAGTGGCAATAGCCGCGCTCCCGGTCAAAAGAGTTCGTCGGTTGATCATGATCAGGGTGCTCCTGCGCTCTCACGTGCATCTATTCATAGAATACAGCGAACTGGTAAGACGTGTCGACCTGGTGGTCACGGTTTGACTGCCCAAAGAATCCGAAAATACTGGGCCGCCGCACCCTTGCGTGGTTTTTGTCCGGACCTAAACTAGTGACGCTTGTTATGTTTAGACCCCTCTAAGAAAGAGATATTCTATGCCTTCCGCGATCCGCCGTGGCTTTGTCGATATTCCAGAGGGTCAAATTCACTACCGTTGTGCCGGTTTGGAGCACATGGATAAACGCCCGTTGATCATGATTCATGGTGAGCCGGCATCCTCCTACATTTTGGAGCCAACGATTGCGGCTTTAGGAGAATCACGGCCAGTGTATGCACCTGATACGCTTGGTACCGGTGACTCGTCCTCACTTCATGTTGACTCATTGGAAGTCACTGACCTTGCAGAAATAACTTTCTCTGCAATCACTGTGCTTGGGTGTGATGATTTCGATTTATACGGCACCTATACAGGTGGTCATATTGCGACGGAACTTGCCCTTGCCCACAACGACGCCATCAATGCTCTGGTGCTTGATGAAGCAGGATTGATTCCGGACGAAGATATTCCCGATCTTGTTGCTAACTATGTGCCTGATCTTTCTATCGATACTCATGGCCATCAGTTCTCCCGGCTGTTCCAATGGGTGCGGGATCAGTACATTTATTTTCCCTGGTACAAACGAGATAAAGATCACTGGCGCAATATGAATTTGCCCGAGGCAGAGGTTTTGTTCCGTAAAACGATGGAAGTTCTCAAAGGCAAAGACAGCATCCCGGTGATATTTGCCGCAGTTTTTCGGCATGATTTACGGACAGCTTTGAAACAGATCGATATGCCGACTTTAGCCACAGCGGAAGAAGCCGAGCTTGTACCGGGGGCAACACTCCTAGACATGCCATTTCGTGAGGCCGTTAGCGCGCCAATCGAGTACGTGTCAAAAAAAGCGAAACGCATTAACACCTTCCTGGATTCACACACTTGACGAAACGCACATTGTGGTGTGTGGCACTGCTCTGGCTTCTGCCAGTGGCGTCTTATGCGCAAACAACCCCGTTGATCGCCGCGTCATCTGCGTCACCGGGAAGCACCATCAAAGATCATTTCTTGGCTTTCGAAAAAACCCTGAAAGAAACTTTTGGGGGCGATATCGCCATCACTTTACTTGTGGATGGCGAAGCCGGATCGGAAGAAACATCTTTGGCCGGCTTGCGCCGTGGCCGTGTTCATTTCAGCGCGGTATCGGTGGCCGCAGCGGCGACAGCCGTTCCAGAACTTTCGGTCTTGATGATGCCATATCTTTTTGACAGCGACGAAGAGGCCGACTTTGTACTCGACAACTTTGTCTTTGGGCCGTTTCAGACCCTATTTGCAAAGAAGGGTTTAACCCTAATTCGTTGGCTGGATTCTGGATGGGCGGTGATTTATGGCCGCAAACCCATCGTCTTGCCGGAGGATGTGGTGGGGTACCGCATGCGCGCGGCGTCAGCACTCACTGCCCAGGCGTTCCTAGAAGCCGTGAACGCAGATGTCATACCGCTAACCTTTGCTGACATTATTCCCGCACTACAAACCGGCTTGATTGACGGTGGTGCGACCAGCCCCTTTATGTTTCTGACCGGCGGGCTCTATGAGCACGCGAGTGAACTCACCCTGACACGCCATGCTTTGAATCCGGGTACTATCGTTGCCAATGCCCAGTGGTTTGACTCCCTGTCACCAGATAACCAGCGCGCAGTGAAACAAGCCTATGCACCTTCTTCTGTGCTGCGTGCCGATACCCGTCGGCAGACGTGTGAGTCCTATAGCACCTTGCGCGAGCGCGGCATCACCATCCGGACACTTACAGCTGAACAAGAAGAGGTATGGAAAGCGGCCGTGATGCCTGCACATCAATCAATGGTGGCTCGCATCGGTGGACAAGCCGACATGATCTACGACGCTATTCAAGACGGAAAAGACGCCTTTAAAGCACTGGGGTCAGCGGTAATCCAGCCCTGTGAGTGACTTTTAGATCTTTAGACGGGGATAGAACCTGGATCATATCCCATCAACGGCACCCGCATCTCACCGGTGCTGGCAAAGCCCTTAAAATTGTCGGGGTCAGACGTTTGATACCAGACACCTTGCTTTCGGGAATCCAACAACACGCCCTTTGTGCGTTCTTTGCGAGCATCTTCATAGGCCGTGAAAGCACCTTGAGGCGTGTCATATTTTTCTATGCACCGGGCAAGCACAACACCGTCTTCCAAAGCCATTGCGGCTCCCATTCCAAGAAATGGCAACATAGGATGTGCGGCATCGCCAAGGAGAGTCGCGCGGCCGAAAGTCCACTCCGGTATGGGATCCCGATCGAACAACGCCCACTTATACAATTTGTCTTCAGGAATAGCCTTGATGATACCTATGACGTTTTCATTCCACCCTTGGTACTCAGCAAGAAACTCCTCATGGGTGGCGCGGATCGACCACCCTTCTTCTTTCCATGCTTCTGTTTTGGCGATACCGACCACATTGACCATAGTTTCGTGACGGAGATAGTAGCGCGTGAAAATATGACCAGGTCCCATGGTAGTGGTCGAGTTGGCAATAGTCATATAGGGGGCTACGGCCTCGGCCGGGACCATGCCGCGAAACGCAGCTTGACCGGTAAACTTCGGCGCGACCGTATCAATGATGGATCCCCGGACGGCGGATCGGGAACCGTCTGCACCAATGAGCATATAGCCTGTCGCAGTCTCGCCGTTCTCAAACTGAGCTGTAACGCCATTCTCGTCTTGCGTCAGGTTCGCAAAGGCGTGGTTAAGAATAATAGCGTCTTTATCATTGGCACGAACTGCGGCAGCAAGGGCATCATGCAAATCAGCCCGATGAATTTGGTAATACTCCGCACCAAACTGCTCTAAGAAACTACCGTCGCGCTGTGTTTTTGTAAGCGCTTCACCCGTGCGGTAATGCACCAACGCACCGGCGGCGGGTTTATCAGCATGCTTCGCCATGAATGGACCAAGGCCGACAAATTCTAGAGCACGGGTGGCATTTGGACTGATAGTGAGGCCGGCACCGACTTCACTGAGCGCGGGAGCCTGTTCATAGACTTTAACTTTGAATCCTAACTTCTGCAGCGCCAAAGCCGCAGTAAGGCCTCCCATGCCGGCTCCGATAACTAAAACTGATAGGTCGCGCATCGCTTGCTCCTTTGCCGTCGCGGCAAACTAAGCCGTGAGCGCGAGAGCAGCAAGAGGACCCTTGCCGTATTGCTCACTGATAGGTAAGTCTGATTTATGATCAAAATGTCTTCCACCATCACTGTTTTAATTTGCGGCCTGTCTCTGGCGCCGGTCTTCGCCCAAAACCCGACGTCAGAGCCACCTACACGCAAGCCATTGGCGCCTGAACGGCTTGTCATGCCGTTATTTCCAGCAGGTTGGACAGAGGTCTATCGCGATAATGGCGCTGTCGAAGTGGTGGAGTACTTACCTGAGGGTCAGTCAGTCAATAACTGGCTGGATAAAATCCAGCTGCAGGTCTACAACGAATTGAACGAACTGCCGTTGGACGCTATCCAACGTCGCATGCAGGGACTTAATCGCAACCGATGCACTGGTGTAATCGAGGGGTTGCTTCAATCGGGATTGAACAACGGCTATCCCAGTGCTTTCTGGACCTTGGGCTGTCGATATCTCAACAAGAGCGCTGGTGAAGGCATTGGCGAAACCCAATACACCAAAGCGATTCAAGGTGAGACATCTCTGTATATATTAAGTCGCCTATGGCGCACCGCGGCATTCGGTCAGGATGGACCCGCTCTATCCGCACAATCCATCAACGACGGTGTTGCCTTTCTCACCACGGCAAAGGTATGCGTGCCAAATTCAAGCGACCACCCCTGCCAACCCAATCAATAAGGGTTGCCCTGTCTAATTGTTAAGCAGCGGACCGAGCGGTTTTCCACCGCACACATGAATATGAAGATGCGGAATTTCTTGTCCGCCGTCAGCTCCGCTATTCACCATCGTACGGTACCCAGACACTCTAAGTCCTTTGGCATCGACCACTTTGAGAACGGCGCGATTAAGAGCAGCAATTTCCGTATCCGATGCTTTCTCTGCAAAATCAGTCATCGAAACATATCGGCCCTTCGGAATTACCATGACATGGACGGGGGCTTGCGGTGCAATATCATCAAAAGCAAGCACGTGATCGTCTTCATAGATGGTGGTATTGGGAATTTCACCACGAAGAATTTTAGCGAAGATATTTTCGTCGTCATAAGCCGTCATGATTTTTCTCCGGACGGCTCCCGAATGCCAGATGTTCCAAACCGTTGGTCAAGTATGGCAAACACCTCTTGTGGCTTAACGCCCTTCTCTGCCCACAATAGCAACAGCATGTAAAGTAAGTCAGCGCTTTCGTTGAGCAGCTCGTCGCGGCCTTCCGCGACCGCGGCAAGGGCCGTTTCGACGCCTTCTTCGCCCACTTTCTGAGCGATCTTCGTCAAGCCCTTGGCATACATTTTTGCCGTATAAGATGTTGCTGGGTCAGCATCTTTACGGCTCACCAACACGTCGTACAGGCGCTCAAGCACCGCCGCGTCTACCTTTTTAGCGGACTCTTTTTTCTTACTCATGCTGCCTCCGCACGGTCTGGGTCGACCGGTCGCACGGGTAAACCAGCGCCGGCAAGATGGGCTTTCGCCTGTTCAATTGAATAATCACCGAAGTGAAAAATAGACGCTGCTAGCACAGCCGTCGCATGGCCGTCTCGCACACCGGCAACCATGTGATCAAGCGTACCAACACCGCCAGATGCGACAACCGGAATCGAAACAGCATCGGCAACCGCACGGGTTAATGGGATATCATAGCCGTCCCGCGTTCCATCGCGATCCATCGACGTTAGTAGAATTTCACCGGCGCCATAGTCGGCCATACGCTGCACCCACTCCACAGCATCAAGACCGGTAGGAGTGCGACCGCCGTGTGTGAAAATCTCATATTTACCTGAACTAACAGATTTCGGATCAACAGCCACCACAATGCATTGGCTGCCAAACTTTTCCGCCGCTTCCCGCACGAACTCCGGGCGCTCTACTGCGGCAGTGTTAATCGACACTTTGTCTGCGCCGGCCAGCAGAAGTTTGCGGATATCTTCTACCGTGCGAACGCCGCCGCCTACCGTTACCGGCATAAAACAATGCTCAGCGGTGCGCGTAACAACATCGTAGAACGGATCGCGCCTCTCATGGCTCGCTGTAATATCAAGAAAGCATAATTCATCCGCGCCCGCTGCATCATACACTTGCGCCTGTTCAACGGGGTCGCCGGCATCACGTAAGCCAACAAAATTGACGCCTTTCACGACCCGACCGTCTTTGACATCGAGACAAGGTATGACGCGAACGGTCAGCATAGTCCGGCTTACTCCGCCAACAGGGTGATGGCTTCGGATAAGTTGATCCGTCCATCATAAAGAGCCCGGCCCGAAATCACACCTGTGATCCCTGGAGAGGAAATCGCCTTTCTTTTGATCTCTGAAAGATCGTCCAGTGTCGCCACGCCGCCAGACACGATCACCGGAATCCCGACTGCATCAGCGAGGGCAGCAGAGGCCTCAACATTTGGCCCACCAAGCACGCCATCACGGTCAATGTCCGTGTGGACTATGGCCGCAACACCAGCATCTTCAAATCTCATTGCAAGGTCTACGGCGGTGATATCCGACGTTTCCGCCCATCCCTCGACGGCGACACGGCCGCCGCGCGCATCGATACCAACAGCGACGCGGCCGGGAAATGTAGCACAGGACTCACGAACTAACTCAGGGTTTTTGACCGCAGCGGTGCCGAGAACAACCCGATCAACACCCGACGATAGCCAATGGGACACCATCGCCATATCACGAATGCCGCCTCCCAACTGCACAGGCCGATCAACGGCAGTCACAATAGATTCTACTGCAGCCGCATTAATAGGCTTGCCTGCAAACGCGCCATTGAGATCGACCACATGAATCCATGAAGCACCAGCATCGACGAAACTACGTGCCTGAGCTGCGGGATCATCGCTAAACACTGTGGCCCGTTCCATATCGCCCTGTGCCAACCGCACGCACTGGCCGTCCTTTAGGTCAATGGCTGGGTAAAGAATTACTTCGCGCATTGTTACGGTGCCCACTTCAGAAAATTACCAATCAAACGCAAGCCTAGAGCCTGACTCTTCTCCGGATGAAACTGCGTACCGAACAATGTGTCTCTGCCAATTGCCGCGGTAACCGTTTGGCCATAGTCAACGGTGGCGCAAACCGTTTCCGGATCATCGCAAACAACGTGGTAGCTGTGGACAAAATAAGCGAAGGGATCATAACCCAATTCTTTCAGAACCGGGTGGGACATCTCTAAGTTCAAACGATTCCATCCCATATGCGGTATACGCGGACCGGTCCCGCCCGGCCCTGCCTCTTCCGACGGCGACAAAGCTTCAACCTTTCCCGGTATCCAATCAAAGCCGTCAGTCTCTCCGTGCTCCAAGCCAATCGTCGCCATCAACTGCATGCCAACGCAAATGCCAAAGAACGGTCGGCCCTTTGTAATCACCGCCTGCTGCAAAGCATCAACCATGCCCGACAGATTCTCTAAGCCTGCTTTGCAATCAGCGAATGCGCCGACTCCCGGCAAAACAACGCGGTCAGCCGTGGCAACCTCATCGGCATCAGAAGTTACTGATACCGATGCACTGGCGTCTGAATCCAGCGCTGCACGCTCAAATGCTTTCGCTGCTGAGCGCAAGTTACCTGATCCATAATCTACGATAACAATCTGCATCATCAGACTTTCAGCGATCTTCTCTAAGGTCTAGCATCGCTGCCTATTGGGGAACGCCTAAAGCTTACCCTTGGTCGAGGGAACAGCGTCGGCTTTGCGGTCATCAATTTCGATAGCCGTGCGAAGTGATCGCGCCAATCCTTTGAAACAGGATTCGACAATATGGTGGTTATTTTCACCGTACTTATTCCACACATGCAGCGTGACTCCGGCTGCCTGAGCAAAGGCCTGGAACCATTCCTTGAACAGTTCAGTATCCATATCGCCGAGTTTCGGCTTAGAGAAATCGACTTTCCAAATCAAATACGGGCGATTGGACAAATCCAGCGCCACTTCTGTCAGGGTCTCATCCATCGGAATGACCGCCGAGCCATATCGGGTTATGCCGGTGCGATCCCCAAGGGCTTCGGCCACAGCCTCGCCGATGCAAATGCCGACGTCTTCCGTGGTGTGGTGAAAATCGATGTGCAAATCGCCCTTCGCCTCGACGGTGAGGTCGATCAGGCTGTGCCGTGACAGCTGCTCAAGCATGTGATCCAAGAAACCAACACCGGTTGCGACCGTATACTGACCGCTACCGTCGAGATTCACGGTGACGGAGATATCCGTTTCCTTGGTGCTTCGGGTGATCGTTGCCGTACGCATGGCGATGCCTTTTTCCATTGATTCCGCGACCTTTTAGCAGGTCAGCTTCTACAAAGCCACAGAGCCGGTCCTTCGGTGGGCGCGACTGGAAACTTGTTCTAAGGGCGCCATGTAACCAGCAATTGAGCGACTTCCTACTTATTAGGCCGGGACACGCAGAAGGCGAGAAGTTACAATGGTTATAGGTCTATGACGTAGGCTGAAATAAAAGAACAAACTAATGATACAAATAATAATAAATGGAACTAACAGCAGTGAACAATATGGCAGCAAACCGAAGAGGTAGACCGCCCGGAGCTCGAGCAGGGTCTCCTGACCCCATAGACATCCATGTCGGGCGGCGTGTCAAACTCCGAAGAACTCTACTACGCATCAGCCAAGAGCAACTGGCCGGTGACATCGGGGTAACTTTCCAGCAGGTGCAAAAATATGAGAGCGGACATAACCGTGTAAGCGCATCGCGTTTGTACGATATTTCCCGTGTTCTCGATTGCCCCATTTCTTACTTCTTTGAAGACATCGGTGATGACGTCAGGACAGAACGGGCGACACCGGAACCTAGAACAGGCGAAGGCTTGTCTGGCTCTCAAGCGGGCTTTGACGACGACCCGATGCAAAGAACAGAAACTCTCGAGCTCGTAAGGGCCTATTGGCGATTGCATGGGGGAGAGTCGCGTCGCATCGTGCTCGACCTGCTCGTCAACATGTCAAAACAAGAGTAGTCGGGGCCCATTGCATGGGCTTGAAATGATCCTTTTCGCGGTGGATCAACCAGGGGCCGCCGCGAAAGAAAAACTCAGGTGAATCAGGGTTTGAGGCGATAGCCGCCAGGTTTAGTGATGAGAAGCTGAGCATTCGACGGATCAGGTTCGATTTTTTGACGTAATCGATAGACGTGGGTTTCCAACGTATGCGTCGTGACGCCTGCGTTATAACCCCATACCTCATCGAGCAATGTTTCACGTTGGACTGTCTTGTCTCCGACACGAAATAAGTATTTCAGGATAGCGGTTTCTTTTTCAGTCAGACGGATCTTCTTCTCTGTCTCTTCATGCACCAACATTTTGGCCGCAGGCTGGAACTTGTAAGGCCCAACCACAAATATTGCATCGTCAGATTTATTGTGCTGCCTGAGGTGTGCACGTACGCGCGCCAGTAACAGAGTCAGACGGAATGGTTTCGTCACGTAGTCATTGGCCCCTGCATCTAATCCCGTGACTGTGTCGTCTTCGCTATCTGCTGCTGTCAACATAATGATCGGGGACCGAACTCCAGCCTCACGCATGGCCCGGCAAACATCGCGACCGTCCATATCCGGTAAACCAAGATCAAGAATGATGACATCGAAGACTTGCCCCTTGGCGAAATCTACCGCTTCTGCGCCAGCCGATGCTTGAACAATAGCTTCAAAATCTTCTTGCTCTTGCAGTTGCTCCACCAGGGAGTGGCGCAACATATCGTCGTCGTCGACAAGGAGGAGTGATTTTCCTGAAGCCATTGAGGTCTCCGGTAGGGGTGGTGTGGGTGCTGGCGGATATTACGAGAAACGGGGCGAGACACCAGCAGTGTCATGAAGAAATTCAGCTTTAAATGTAGCCTGTCCGCCCGATTGGTGGATGGAAAACACTCCAGAGGGTTGTTTTTGTGTGCCGAAAGGGCCAAATCGTCACCCTGCACAATCCAGAAAAACAAGCTATAAATCATATATGAGTGTTGAGACCCAAAAAGACCCTAGCGTGGAAGTGGTCGCTGTCCTGGAAACAGTTGATCGCGCCGTAGCGGAACTGCGGCGTGGCTCCGCAGTTGTTATCATTTCTGATGATGCGGCCGTTCTTGCGCGACCAGCGGAAACTGTCGGCGCTGGTCCGTTGCCGTTTTTCAACCGGCAAGATTTGGATGAGATTACTGTCGCCGTTACGGGGCGTCGGGCTGCCATTTTGGGCTTAGCTGATCCTGCCGCACCGGCGGTAATTCTTCGGCAAGTAGATGGATTTAGCGGGACGTCGATACGCACCTTGATCGACCCAAAAGTAGACCCACCAGATGCCATACCGCCTGCGGGTGTAACCGGTAAAATGGTTGATGAAACCTCCGCCGCATTTATGGCGGTGCGCATGACAAAAATCGCCCGGCTGCTGCCCGCCGTTGTCATTGCAACCATCACTGCAGAGGATCCCATCGCCTGGGCCAGCACCAATGGACGGACAGTCGTTTCGGCGACAGCTGTGTTGGCCTACGACAGGCTTCAAGCAGATGCCTTGGTCCCCGTTTCGGAAGCGCGAGTCCCGCTCGGTGGATGTGAAGACACTAAGATCATCGCCTTCCGGCCGCGCGATGGTGGCGTTGAGCACCTGGCTATTGTCATTGGTAAACCCGACACCACAAAGCCGGTGCTGACCCGACTGCACTCTGAATGTTTCACAGGAGACCTTCTCGGATCACTGAAGTGCGATTGTGGTGATCAACTGCGTGGCGCCATTACAGCCATCGCTGATGGCGGGGGCGGTTTGTTGTTTTATCTAGCTCAAGAAGGTCGTGGCATTGGTTTGGTCAACAAATTGCGGGCTTACGAACTCCAAGAGAAAGGGTTCGACACAGTCGACGCAAATGAACAGCTGGGCTTCGATGACGACGAGCGAATATACCTCCCGGCTGTTCAGATGTTGAGACGCCTGGGTGTTGATCAAGTAAAACTGTTGACCAACAACCCCGCAAAAGTGGGCGCCTTGGCGCGCCATGGTGTTGCGGTAACGGCGCGAGTGCCGCACGTGTTTCCGTCCAACCAGCACAACTGGTCATATCTCGATACCAAGGCCAAACGTTCTGGGCACCTGTTCTAGGGCATCTGATTACCCAAGCCGTGTGTGGCCATTTCAGCTCGGCAAAATTTTCCCGGTAAACCGTCCTTTTCCTTTTCAAACTGCCTAAGTCATTGACCCTAAACGACCTGTGGTTGGCATGGGATTTGCTTCGATAAGGAGGAAAGGACCTGTGCCCAATGAACGACCTTCAGTCTTTGTCTGCATATCCAGTTGGCGCCCGCCCCGAAGGGGCGATCGAAGAGGTGATCGTAAAGGGTAAGAAGGCGGAAGAAGAGGACCTCACGTTCTGGGGCTTCCTTGATGTCATAAAACCGCTCCAACACATTCCCGTCGTTAACACCATTTACCGAGAAATGACTGGTGATGAGATCAAAGCGCCCGCCAAAATGATTGGCAGCGCGATCATTGGTGGGCCTGTCGGCCTTGCCGTTGCGATGGTCGACTCCGCTATAGAAGACACGACGGGCAAAGACCTTGGCGGCCATACCATGGCAATGTTCAGGGGCGATAGCGAAGGCTAGAATGACAATACGACGCCTGACGCAGCTACAGTTGCCAGTGGTGCCAATGCAATGGCCGCGGTCCAACAGAGTGCAGCAACAAGCGCTCGTAATTTTATCCCGGCACGCCTTAGCGCTGTTTCGTCGGCCCGGGCCTTGCCGGTCTCTCTCTTGACCGTCGAAACAAAGAATGACGAGACCAGAGAAGCCGCGCAATCGGATCAGCAAACCGACGCGGCTATCGCCGCTGCAGCAGCTGCAGCCCGCATGCTCGCTGCGGAAACTGACCCCGTCATGGTGCCAGCCTGGTTCGACAAAACCATGATGGATGCCATGGGAAAATATCAGGCCATGCAGAACGCGGGCTCCTGATCTAAACTCTACCTATGACTTTGATTGTTATTCCTGACGACGCAGACAATACGCGCGGATACGTTCACATTGGCGACGTTTCCTATGCGTGTGCTTTAGGTCGAAACGGTCTAAGCGCTGCCAAAGTAGAAGGTGACGGAACAACACCTATCGGTCGATTTGTGCTGCGGCGTGTGTTGTACCGCGCAGACAGAGTTCAAACGCCAGAGACAACATTACCGTTGCGTACCATCAAACCAAACGATGGCTGGTGTGATGCCCCTGAAGACCACCGATACAATCAGATGGTTGAACACCCATACGGCGCAAGCGCCGAAGAACTGTGGCGAGATGACAACCGCTACGACATCCTTGTTGTGCTCGGCCACAATGACGACCCCATCGTACCGGGTGAAGGGAGTGCTATTTTTCTCCACGTGGCCGCAGAAGATTTTCGTCCCACGGAAGGCTGTGTCGCCATGGAATGTGGTGATCTCTTGACTGTTTTAAAGACCTGTACGCCTGACAGCGTGATTGAAATCCAGCCACCTAGTTGATTACAGGACGCTCGCCAAACACCGCTGTTCCGAGGCGAATGTGAGTGGCGCCGAGTTCAACAGCTGTTTCAAAGTCAGCGGACATACCCATACTTAGTCCAGCCACCCCATTGCGATTTGCGATCTCGCGCAAGAATGCGAAGTGCAGCGCGGGCTCTTCATCTTGAGGCGGGATACACATAAGACCGGAAACAGTGAGTCCGTAGGTATTGCGACAATCCGCAATAAAATTGTCGCTCTCCGCCGGCATGACGCCTGCTTTCTGTGGTTCTTCCCCTGTATTGATCTGAATGAAACAAGGTAAGTGCCTGGACTGCTTTGTCATCTCTTCGGCCAGAGCAGCGGCAAGTTTGGGGCGGTCGACAGTTTCAATAACATCAAACAAAGCGACGGCATCGCTCACTTTATTAGTTTGCAGTGGGCCTATGAGATGAAGACTGACATCAGGAAAATCTGCCTTGAGTGTCGGCCATTTCTGCGCCGCCTCCTGCACCCTGTTTTCGCCATAGACACAATGGCCAGCCTCTAGAGCTGCACGAACGGTATCTACAAGATGTATTTTTGAGACGGCGATCAGGCTCACATCTTTCGCGTCGCGACCCGCCCGCAACGCGGCTTTGGCTATGCGTTGTTGAATTGTCTCTAAATTATCTGCAATGCATGCAGATTGGTCCGGATCGAGTGGGACAGACACAGCAGGGTAACCTCGCATAAGATAGAACAATGACACCAAGCACAAAAATCGCAGCCCATTCAAGTCGACACCGGTGTTCAGCGATGACGAAGCGTCCCGCAATGCCATCGGTTTTTGTAATGACCGACGAAACCCGCCTACCTGATCCCGTCGCCGTTGCCCAAAATCTGCCGCCAGACTGGGGCCTTATTTTCCGACACTATGAGGCGCCAGGTCGGCACCAATTGGCCCACGTGCTCAGCGCCGTCTGCAAATCACGGGGGTTAGTGCTTCTAATTGCCGGTGATTGGCGTCTCGCCTGTGAGACCAAAGCTGATGGCGTACACATGCCTGAGGGCCAGCTACGTCACGAGACCGTGTCACCTCTGCTAAACGCCACCCGCACCAGGCTGCTCACCACATCTGCTCACGGACCGACAGGGATACGGCTTGCCACAGCCTTAGGCGCAGACGGTGTCTTTTTATCCCCAGTAAAACCGACGAAGAGCCACGCAGGCGCGCTGCCCTTGGGTGTTTTTCCCTTTGGCGCCATCGCACGACAAAGCCTAGTCCCTGTCTATGCGTTAGGGGGTGTCACAAACTCAGATGCCCAACGCCTGCACTCCCTTGGCGCGGCAGGTATCGCAGGCATCAGATTGGTCCAAGAAAACTTTTAGAAGCGGAGTTGAACTCCAACCCTGGCGCCGGTGCCAGGAGGTTCAACAGTTGGCATCGCCAATTCACGATCAACGATATAGGCGTTGGCATTTAGCAAGATCGAGGGCGTGATTTGTACGAGGCCACCGATCATCCACTGTTTGCCCTCTAGCTCGGTTGGGCTGCCTTGGACAAACGCAGATTCGACGTAGGTCAAACGAACGTCAAAGTCGCTTGAGCCGTAACCTAAACCCGCCTGCCACGCGCGCCGTCCATCCAGTAAACCGTCGGGTCCGCTATCTTGATAGGCACCGCGCACGTAGAAACCAGCGTAGCCAACTGACGCCCCAACTGTACGTGACGTGGTGAGTTCCATGGCAAAGGCGCTTTGCTCATCTTTGACGCCACCGAAAACGCCAAACTGGCCACCCTTAAATGACGCTGCGTAGCTGCCATAGGCATCATCAGCCACCCTTTGGGCCAGTGACATTGAGCTGTCCGTCCAAGTTTCACTAGACGCCTCAAGATCGAGACCGAATATGCCGAGCGTCGGCAGTGTGTATCCGATGGTTAAATCCGTATCGGTGACAACATCCACACCGGCCGTAAAGGACACCGGTAATTCTTGGCCTTCAGTGTCGGTTTGCGAAAAAATCTCAGTCGGAACACGTCCGTTTTCATCAAGCGCATCCCAGGCCCCGCCCATGAAAAAGTCGGTGGCACGGACTGGCGTCACGGCAAGCATGACCCCCACCGCAAATGCGGCGGGCGCGAGAAATCTGTTCCCTGCTGTCCGAAACCTGCTCATAGCAAAATGCCTGAAGCCTTAATCTATTAACCTTAGTGAAAATGCGCCTCAGGGTCAGGGTGGGTCAAGTCTTTGAATATTAAAGATTTGCGATGTGGTCCGGTTGTGACATTTGGCCCACATAACCATAGATTTCAGGGCGCGAGTGTGACCCAAAAACCATATTTGGGCGGGAGTGCAACGCCTCTAGATTCAGCCCTGGACGAAAGTAGGGTCTTTTTCGACTCGGCGCCGCTCGATCAGTCTTCAATTAAATGGGACCGCTGGACCCGTAATCAGCCGGACCTAGGCCTTCCAGATGGTCACTGGTGAAGCTCTCAATGGCGTCAGCAACCGGTGTCGACTCTTCAAATCGAGCAATGTGATACAGCGCGTCTCCCTCATTGACGATAGGTAGATGCGCTCGCCCAATCACGATGCCAGTAGCGGGTGCAACAACTGATGATTCATTGTCGCCAAACGCATCGGACACGGTTCCAATTATTTCGTCCTTAACAACCCGAGCGCCGACCTTGGCAATGGACCGAAACAATCCAGCTTGCGGCGCGCGGACCCAAGTAGACCCTTTAGCTTCAACCGCTGGAACTTTTTCACGCTTTGTGGTCCGGGTGCGCTCCGGCAACATGCCGACGGCCTGCATGACGTTACGAATACCTCGCACCCCGGCTTGAATAGCCAACTGATCAAATCTTAAGGCTTCACCCGCTTCGTAAAGAAGAATAGGAATTCCTTTTTCCGCAGCCATTTGGCGCAAAGAACCGTCTCGTAAATTAGCGTTAATGATAACGGGCGTGCCAAACGCTTTAGCTAGGCGGTCTGTCTCAATGTCATCCAGATTAGCTCGGATATGAGGGTGGTTAAATCTATGAAGGCCACCGGTATGAAGGTCGATCCCAAACTCCGCACGGCTTAAGATTTCGTCGGTGAAGGTGTGTGCCAGGCGTGCGGTCAAAGACCCATGTTCAGACCCTGGAAAAGACCGATTGAGATCACGCCGATCTGGCAAATAGCGTGAGTGCGTGACGAACCCATAGACATTGACGATGGGAACCGCGATCAACGTGCCACGTAAACTTTTAAGCGCTGAGCTTTTGAGAACGCGGCGAATGATTTCGACGCCATTGATTTCATCGCCATGAATAGCAGCAGACAAAAATAAAACCGGACCATCTTTGCGACCATGGACGATATGAACGGGCATCGTCATTGGGGTGTAGGTGGAAAGATTGGGAAGCGCGAGACTAAGTGATGCTCGTGCGCCGGGCTTAATAGTCTCTCCGTTAAATTCGAAAGCGGGACGTGGCATTGTATACCGTTCTAGCCTTTACCCTTGGTTTTTGTCTTATTTGGCCGGGCATTCTTTTCGATAAACTCAATAATCATGCCCGCAATATCTTTGCCGGTTGCGCCTTCAATACCCTCTAGACCTGGAGATGAATTAACTTCCATCACCACCGGTCCATGATTAGCGCGCAGCATGTCGACGCCACATACATTTAGGCCCAGCGCTTTAGCCGCACGTACAGCGGTTGCACGTTCTTCCGGTGTGATACGAATGGTCTTGGCTGATCCGCCGCGGTGAATATTTGAGCGGAAGTCGCCTTCTGCACCGGTACGCTGCATGGCCGCAATAACTTTGCCGCCTATGACAAAGGCACGAATGTCGGTTCCTCCGGCTTCTTTTATGAATTCTTGAACAAGAATATTGGCTTTCAAACCACCAAACGCCTCGATCATCGACTTGGCTGCACCTTTCGTTTCACCAAGGACAACACCTATGCCCTGAGTGCCTTCCAACAATTTGATGACGCAGGGTGCACCGCCAACCAGGTCAATGAGGTCATCAGCTTGTCCCGTCGAATGCGCGAAAGCCGTAACGGGCAATCCAATTCCTCTGCGCGATAGGATTTGCATGCTGCGCAGTTTGTCTCGCGACCGACCGATAGAGACGGACTCATTCAAGGGGTACACGCCCATCATTTCGAACTGCCTTAAAACAGCAAGACCATAAAAAGTGATCGACGCGCCGATTCTAGGAATGACGGCATCAATGTCCTTTAGGACCTCCCCTCGATAGCGAACGTCTGGCCGGTGTGACGCGATGTTCATGTAGCATTTCAAGGTGTCCACAACCCGGAAATCATGCCCGCGCTGCTCAGCTGCCTCCGCTATTCTCCTATGTGAATAGAGATCAGGATTACGAGCCATCATTAGGAGATTCATCGAGGCGCCCTCTCAGCCGCTATCGGATCGAAACACGCCACCTAGCATCAGTGGTCATCACTGCCTACTTCTTTTTACTTGATGCAAGGTAAGAGCCACCGGGGTCCACGACGAACCGGCGGCGTACCGCTTGACGACCCAACAACATACGAAACCCCATTTCGTCGCGGTTCGTAAGGGTCAGTTCGATGGGCCAACTGTCGTCGCCAGCCTGGATGGTTGTCTGGATCACATAGCGTTTTGACGTATCCCCTCCAGAATTCGTCACTTCCCGCTCATCAACAACCAAGGCTGTGCATTCAATCTCAGGGTGTTTCTTGCGCTGTTGGGGGTGGACGAAAAAGCGGACGTACGTGGCGTTGTCTTTCGTAAACTTTGTAATGCGGTGGGCATGAAGCGCAGACGTCCGCGCCCCGGTGTCAACTTTCACCTTAATTTTATCAATATTCAGTTCAGGTAGCGCGACCCACTCTCGCCACCCGATCAAGGGAAGGAGGGCGTTCTTCTTTTTCTTGCGCCTGCTCTCTAGTGAGTCATCGGACTTAGACATTGAAGCCAACCAAACTTACTGTGGTGTTGGAACGTTCCGCTGGATCAAATTCACACCTATGCCGTCATGGTCAAAAAATAACATTTCGTATGACTGCGTGTCTGAGTCCTCTTGGGGGAACAGGATCATGGGCGGCGAAACAATTGGGTAACCGGCTGCTTTGACCTTCTCATAAATGCCAAAAATATCGCCGGTTAGAAAGACAACGGCCGCATCACCGGTTCGAGCATACGTCCGTGGCTCAGGGCGCGTGGGAGGATCATCTTCGACGAATTGAAATAGACCTATATTGGCGTAAACCAAATCGCCCGATTGTAGAATAGAAACCCGAACCGGCTTTCCCTTAGTACCAAGAACCTCGTCCGTTCGGTCTCCTTCCAAAGTGCGTTCAACGCGGGGCCGTAGTCCAAGAATATCCTGATAGAGCTTTAGTGACTCATCCAAGTCGCGCACGAAATGTGTCGAACGCATGAGCGGCGACAGAATAAAGCCATCAGGAAAATCTGGTTCTTGAGTCATGGCAGGAGCACTCCAATAAACGATAACGGCTGTTAAAAGAGAAAATATTCGAATCATGGCTGCGCCTTGAAACTCAGCGGCTTAGGTTCAAAGTTTGCGGCGTCCGTGACATCACCCTGTCCTGTGTAGCGGGCCGAGTAAGGATAATCGTACACAGGGCGAGTCTTAATGACGGTGTTGGCTTTTGGGGGCCACGCCTTCGCGCCTGGCATAGAAATATCACCATCGCGACGGTAACCAATCACAGTTCCGGGGGCTTTGCCCTCTTCAACCCAAGCTAGTATTTCTGAAACCCAATCAAAAGTATCGACACCAGGCCCACCTCGGCAATGGTTCATGCCCGGTACGAGGTACAACCGCAAAAATTCATCCGCTTCTTTTTCTCCACCAACAACCCGTTCAACTTTTTTGAAGTACTCAATAAGGGGCTCGGCATTGAGCATGTCATTGAGACCTTGATAGGTGATCAGTTTTCCACGGCGGCGTTTAAAATCTGTGACGTCGGGATTGTTTGGCGCCGGCAGAAACCCTCGCGTGAACAGGCGCGGGTAGTCACGGTCAAGATCAAAAGTGCGGGCGTCATAGGTAGGACCAGGATCATAATCAAACCAGGTATAGCGTAGACGGTCTTGAGCCATGGGCTCGAATGTCCCAACCTCACCCGCTTCGTTGAGAATGTAACGCATGAGACCCAACTCGCCGCCCTTGGGAACCCCCCAACTGACACGCAGACCTTCGGATAAGAAAGCCCCGTTATAGAGTCGCTCCACCACAGCAATCTGATCATCGGATAGGCACTGACTTGACGAAGCGCTACTCGTGCATTTCAGAACTGAAAGATCTGGCGCACAAGCAAACGGATCATCAATAACACCATCTACAAGCCCATCCGCACCGTCGCATTGTTTCATCACCTCATCATGAACGGTGGGAACTTGGCTTTGGCCAAGTATGGCGTGACCGTCATCAGCAATGTTGGTTAGCGTACGCCAGAAGATATTGATATAGGCCGGTTGGATTCCCGCCGGAGCACCTGCGACAATTCCGTCAAAGTGCCAGGGAAACCGTTGCGCCAACATAAGACCTTGCCGCCCACCGGTAGAGCAGCCCCGCCAATAGGCGTAATCAATACCGGCTCCGTAATAAGCAGCAACGATTGCTTTTGAAGCCAACACAGCTTTGTGGGTGCCGCGATAAGCAAAATCTAATTCTTGTTCCGTGTTGTTATAGGCCCACTCTCCCGAACGCATGATTGTGTTGTAACCGGGTCGATCGCCTGTCCACTCTGCTGTCGCGACGGGCGCCGAGCGGCCCATATCAGTTGTTGCCACCGCGGTGCCCCGTGACAACGGGTCATCAGCGTTTTCGATGATGCGCACGCCACACATGGTGCCGCAGCCTTCCATATGAAACCGGCCATTCCAGTCTTCTGGCAGTCGGATATGGAGGCCTACTTGCGGCGCGGTATAGCCAATAACCTCACAGTAAGCTGGCAACCCGTTAGCAGCGGCAACAAAACGAGTGCCAGTAATTTGCGTCGGCGCGTCGGCCAGGGCCGACAGACTGAGGCTCGCCAAATCTTTGCAGGACAGAGCGTCGGCGTGACCGTCTTCTGGCACTATCAACAGGCCTAAAAAGACTATGGAAAAGAGGCTAAACACGTTCGATTTCATCAAAGATTCCCCTGTACTGGCATGGCCAGACCTCGATTACCCCTATAACGTGTGCTTATGGAATAATGCAGTGCTTATAGTGTATTCATGACCAGCATATCAGGTATTTCCTCTGCCACACGCAAGGCCTCGATTTTTTCAGCCAACAAAGCCGTCGCCGCCAGCGCGACATGCTGAGGCTGTGCGCAACGAGCATAACCGACTGGCCAAAACCGTCACCGGGGCCCCAGGCATTGATGAAGCACGCGCAAATCTGAGCAACACAGAAACCTATGAGTCTGACGATACGTTGGCCCATACCGAAGTGATGAAAGCCCGCGGTGGGCGCTTGGACCTTCTTGTCTAACTGACTTCGGTCCACTCGATCGCATCCAAGCTGCGGTCATTTGCCGCGATAGCAATCTTATGTGGCCGCCAATCCGTACACAGTGGCAAGATAAAAAAGCCGATCGACATACAGTCTGACTCGTTGACGGTTTTGCAGGGGGAAGAATCACCATGCTAATGAACAATTGGTACGTGGCGGGATTTGCCGACGAGATCACAGTCGAGCCCAAGCATGTGCGCATGTTGGCTCAAGATTATGTGTTGTTCCGCGATGAGAACAGCACTTTAAATTGTCTGTCTGATATCTGCATTCACCGTGGCGCTTCATTGTCACGCGGTCGCGTGCACAACGGCTGCATTGAGTGTCCCTATCACGGCTGGCGCTATCGCGGTGATGGGTCCGGCTCAGAGATTCCCGCTCACCCAGATGTGCGCATTCCCAAACGTGTGCGCGTTGACAGTTACCCCGTGCAAGAACGATATGGTTTTGTCTGGGTGTTTCTCGGTGATATTCCCGAAGAAGAACGCCCACCGATCCCCGAGTTTCCCGAATACGACGCGCCAGGTCGACGTAATGTGCGTGGCACATTCAAGTGGAATGCCAATTACGGTCGGGTTTTGGAGAATGGTTGTGACTTTGCCCATGCAGCTTTCGTCCATCCGTCTTTTGGAAATCGTGATTGGCCGGAGATTAAAAAGTACGAAACGTTTCCTGGTGATTGGTCTTATGGCGCGCGCCTCACCATGCCAACGCCGCCAGACAAAGGCTTCTGGGGACTTGTTCGCGGCCGCCGTGAAAAAGTCGATGTCATTTCCGAGCCAGAGTGGCACATCGGTGGAATGACTGTGGTGTTACGCCTGCACATGAATCGAGGCTGGAACAATGCCTTGTTCGATTGCAACACGCCGATCGATGAAAACACCACCATGACCTATTGGCAGTTATCGCGGAATTTCTTTACGCAAAAGTTTTTTGACAGCGATACCACGAGACGTGCACTACAAATATTCAATGAAGACCACGCCGTCTTAAACCATCTTAATCCTGTCGAGTTGCCGCCAGGTTTACGTGAAGAGTTTTCTGTTGAGTCCGATGCCCTGATGGTCGCCTTCAGAAAAAAGCGACAGGAATTGTATGCCCGAGGTTGGGGTGTCGACTTGCAAACCTACCAAGATGAATTTGGTGAGCGTAAAGCGGCAGTGATTCCTAGCCCGGCGCGGCGCCTTGACCCAAAAGGTTGGGTCCTCCCCGAGGTCCCGCGCCTTTCCCCCGAAGGCGAGCCGATACGACAAGCGGCAGAATGATGAAGTGGGTCAGCTCGGTTTCTTAAACAGAGCGCCTATGGGCGCGTGAACTTCACGACAAACCGACAGGTGTGATCGCGCAGACCTTTCTCGAAAGGAATCTTATCGCGCGTATCTGATTCATTCTCTAGGCAATCCGTTTCACCATCGAGCACAAACCCGTAGCTCGTGACTTCATCAATCAACTTGCATTTCTCAATACGATGGCATTCATGGGCGTCGTCAAACCCTTTGCCGGGTCGAGCGGCGTGATCAAGGATGCCGAATACACCGCCGGGCTTGAGTGCGTCGAACACAGTTTTGTTCAGAACCGCGCGGTCGACCTCTGAATAGCAGGCGTCGTGATACGTCATGATCATGAACACGGCATCAAGGCTATCGGGAAACCCCGGGCTCTCAACTGGGCCAACCAGCGGCGCCATGTTGGACAGGCCATAGTCTTTGATGCGTTCCTCGATTGGATTAACGCCTTTACGCCGGGCAATGCTTGCCGGAGCGTTATGGGCATAAACGTAACCCGACTCACCCACCGCTGCAGAGAGTAGACCTGAGAAATAACCGCCACCTGCCTGTATTTCACCAACGGCCATACCTAGCTCCACGCCGAAGAACGCTAAGACCTGATCCGGCTTGCGACCACTGTCACGATTGCGTTCTTGGTCTGAGCGCTGATCACACCAACAGGCTTCAGCGATATGGGCAGGGATGGTGAGGGCAGATGCGGACATTAAAGAAACTTCACGGGCGTTGCGGTTGGTCCTATAGGTCGTAAGATATACTGGTTTTGCACCGAGAGGCATCTGCCATGACCGAAAAAACTGACCCCCACCCAAGGGCCGAAATCGGTTTCGAACGCCGCCGCCAAATGCAGGTGCGCCAATCGCTCATCGCCGCGCTCGAGGCCTCTATGCCCGGTCAATCGTCACACGCAGCTTTATTAGAGGCCGCCATCGAGTACATGGTCACATCGTTAACGCGGCTCGACGCTCAAGACATCGCGATACTTGTCCGACTAAAAACGCGCATTCCCAAAGACCACACGGATGCTCATCAAGGTCTGGTTGATCTCGAAGCGCGTCAGGCACGTGCACGATCAGAAACAAAAACCATGGCCGAAGCCTTACAGGGTTATCGCGACAGCTCGCGAGAAAGATTTGCTGCCTTCGACACGGCCGTACGTCATTTCCATGGAGAAATGCAGGCGATGATGACGCCGCGCAAAAACCCCTATGAGCCCTACACCAACACCTTATTCACGGACGAGGATTGGACGGCTATCGCGGGAACGACCGGGGAAAGCCTCACCCTAGAGGAGCAACATTTTGAAGCCGTTAAAGCCGCTGCACCTGACGGTATGGACCCGGAGAGTTTCTCGGGCACTCACGGTCTTAAACCGTCACACATTCCGTCTCCCGACTAAGGGTTGGGCATGTTGCGATTATCGTCGTGCACTCTTGGCTGCTGTTGCAATTTGCATTAACGCACGCTCGATCAAGGCCTGACCCGGCATATCCGTCGACTTGGCTTGCAATTCCGCCGTCGTCAGAACTTCTAAGCCCCGCGCCAATAACCTGGGCGTCCATCGGCCAGCTTGAGATTTGAACTGACCCTTGCGCTTAAAAAATACGGGCGGGCGCAGTTTCATCATCGCTTGATCAATGGACCCGCCGGACCCTTGAACCTGATGCAATCGCATAAGGTGGCGCGATGCCGCAGTGAGAACAGATATGGGGCTGGTGCCTTCTGCCATCATGCGCCCATAGACGCGCTGCACTGTCGGTTGATCGCCATTGGCCATGGCATAAACCAGATCATCCAAATCAAATGCAGCGGTGTCACCGACGCAGGCCATCGCGTCATCGAGGGTGATGGTCTTGCCGCCATCGCAGCCTTTGAACAACACAAGTTTCTCTATCTCCCGGCGACTGAGAGCACGGTCACCACCCATGTGAGAGACCAACCAGGTTAAGGCGTCTGGCTCAGCTGTGAGGCCTGCCTCTTTGAGACCATCGCGCACCACCTGGTCCAATGCTCGGGCGTCGTCGGAATAACACGGAAGAGCGGCAGCGTTATCAGCCCCTTCGAAGAGTTTACGCAGCGAAGACCGTGGCCCTAAATCACCGCCAACAAAAACCACAAGCGCGTCGCCAACGACATCGTCTAAAAACCCCTCGACGGTTTTACTAATGCCATCGGTCGCATCTCGGACCTTAACGAACCGCCGCCCACCGGTGAGAGACATAGACGCGGCTTCATCTGCAAGGCGGGCTGGATCAGCCTTCAAAGACGCAGAATCCAGGTCAGCCAAACGAAAGGGGTCTGCGTCGTCTTTTAGTACAGACTTCTGTAGAGCTTCGACCCTCTCCCGCACCAAGCCAGAATCAGGGCCGTACACCAAGATCGCCTGTGTTTGTGTATCCGGTGAACGAGCGAAGGCATCCGCGCGACCCGCTTGAACCTTTACCATTCAACCGTGCTCCGCTTCGCCATCACTAGAGACTTACTGCGCAGCTTGTTGTTTAGACGCGCGTTCAAAATAGACCGCAAGACGGGTGCGGATTTCGTCGCTGATTTGCCGGAGCGCTCGGCTTTCAGCATCGCGCTCTGAGGTGATCGTGGAGTATTGATCATCGAGGATGTTGTACGACACCACCGCGCGTATGCGGTCGCGGCTGAGACGGGTGGTCCCGTCCCACAGGGTATAATTCGCGGTTAGAATCAAATTTGCACGGGACGTTGTGGAGTCTTTGCGCACACCAACCTCCTGAGTTTGCGCCGCAAGGCGCACCTGCAATTCATAACGGGACCCGGACAAACCGCTGGGCCGAAGCTTTTCGGTGAGTTGCTGGCGCAGTACCATGCCACGCCGCTCGGCAATGGGCCGGATATCGACTTGAGCAAGACTAGCGGCCACAGAGGGCGAATTGGCCACACCCTGTGACCCATACATGGGCGTAAAGCCACAGGCCGCGAGACTGAAACAAAGCCCTAATGTCACGAACAAACGCATGGTCCGTTTGGACCGCACCCACGCGACCCTGTCAAGACCAGGACCGCCATGTCATAGTTTTGATCCCGTTTTACCAGCCAGGAGAAACACACAATGACTCTTTCTGTTCGCCGGTTTGCCGGACTTTTGTTTAGTTTGGTATTAGGCGCTATTGCGCCAGTCGCTGTCGCGCAAAACAATCAAGACGTCATGGCCGCGACTGATGACGGTGCGAATGCCAACACCGGACCTTTGCATACAGTAACGATCATCACGCCCGACCTGGCTGCGTTACGCAAGCTATACGAAACGGGCCTGGGCCTTACAGTTACCGGACCCCACGTTATTTCAGATGAAACCCGTGCGGCACAGCAACGCTTGTGGGGCATGCCCAATGATTTGAAATATGACATCTATCTGTTCCGCCGCCCCGGTGTTGAAGGCACCATACAAATGCGCGTGTTGGTCACGGACAACGCGACACCGCATATGCGCAGCGGGTGGAACCGGCAACAGATTGGTCCCTACGGCATGGGGTTTCCCACACTTGATGTTTACGAAGCCGACGAAGAACTGCGTGCATTAGGGTTTGAACGCGCAGTACCGGAAGTAGAAGTGTTTCAGGTCAGTGCCCCCAACGGTGATAGCTACCCGGTGACGGAAGCGCCGTTTTACGGTCCGGAATATTTACGCATCATTGCTATCGGCCGAGGCGGCGGTCGCCCGCAAGTCGGTTCATACAACCAAGCAACCGGACGCGGTGGTCCCGTCTATGCCACTCAAATCGTACCAGACGCCGACGCCATGATCGATTTCTTCACCACGGTACTGGACATGGAAGTGCGCTCCGACCGGATGTGGCGTGAATATGAAATTCCGTTCCGCTTCTCTCTGATTCACGCCAAAGGATCTCAAACCGGCCATACCCCACTGGTGGAGTACGAAGACGAACATGAAATTCCCGGTACGGGGGCTGCACCACGTCCGCCGAATCGAGGCATGGCGATTTGGAGTTATAAAGTAAAAGATTTGGATGGCATTCTCGATCGGGCAAACGCGGCCAACGTACCCGTACACACCGCACCCCAGACCTATTCATCACCAAGTTTAGGGCAGCACCGTGCAGCAACGTTTTTGGCGCCCAACGGATTCATGATCGAAGTGTTTGAAGAGGCAATTTAGCCGGTTGCAGTTTAAAGCCCTGCGGTCTCGTCCAAACCAAGCATTAAGTTGAGGCATTGCACGGCTTGTCCCGATGCACCCTTGCCAAGATTGTCGAGGAGCGCGACCAGGACGACCTGCTCCCGGTCTTCATTGCCGAATACATAGAGCGTCATCTGGTTGGTGCCGTTGAGCCCTTCTGGTCCTAGGTGAGTCCTCTCTGACGTCTCTTCAAGAGGTGCAACCGTGACGAACGGCCGGTTCGCGTACCATGCCGAAAGACAGTTATGCAGATCTGTCGGCTTTACCGGCTTAGGTAAAGACCAAAGGTTTAGAGGTATCTGGACCAGCATGCCCTGGCTGTACCGACCTTCCTGGGGAAAGAAGATCGGGTCGTGCTGCAGACCGGTATACTTACGCATTTCCGGAACATGTTTGTGCATGAGCGCCAGGCCATAGGACCTTAGCGGCGTGGTCACCGGATTAGGCGTACTCGGATCTTCATAGTTCTCAATATTTTGCCGCCCGCCGCCTGAGTATCCGGACACGGCGTTGATGGAAATCGGACTATCTGCTGGGACGAGTCCAGTCGCAATCAACGGGTGCAGCAGAGATATGGCGCCAGTTGGATAGCACCCGGGGTTGCTGACCCGCCCGGCGGCGGCAATGCGTGCGGCCTGATCTTGATTTAACTCGGGAAAACCATAGACCCAACCGTCGGCTGTGCGGTGAGCAGTGCTTGCGTCGATGACTTTGACGTTGTTGTCCTCGATCAACGCGACGGCTTCACGCGCAGCGGCGTCAGGCAAACACAAGACAGCAAGATCGCAGCTGTTGAGCGCCTCTTTCCGCGCGGTTGTGTCTTTGCGCACAGCATCATCCAGATGCAGTAAAGCCACATCGGACCGGTCGGTCAGCCGCTCCCGGATTTGCAGGCCTGTTGTGCCTGCCTCACCATCAATAAATACTGTCGGTGCCATAGTCTTAGAGCCCAGAGGTTTTTCTGTGCGGTGGTCTACGCCCAACCGGCGGACCGGTCAAATTATCGTTAGCCGACAACGATATTGACGATCTTGCCCGGGATCACAATGACCTTTCGCACCTGCTTGCCGTCCATCTTTGCTTGAACTGTCGGCAAGCCCAGGGCGGCTGTTTCGCAGAAGTCTTTGTCGGCGTCGGCTGCAACATCAATGGTGCCACGCATCTTGCCGTTGACCTGCACGGCCAGAGTAACGGTGTCCTCAACCAACAGGTCAGGATCATGGTCTGGCCAGGGTTGATCGGCTAACAGCCCGGAACCGCCGAGCGCGGCCCACATTTCCTCTGTGATATGCGGCATCAAGGGGTTGGCTAAGCGGGCGAGCGTTTCGACGGCGAACCGACGGACCGGGGCGGCACCGTTTAACCCACCATCCAACTCACCAATAGCGTTAGAAAATTCGCGGATATGCGCCACTGCAGCATTATAGCGGAAGGTCTCGAGAGCTTCCGTGACTTGGGCGATGGCTTTGTGAGCGGTCTTAACAATGGCTGCGGCCGCATCATCAATCTGATCAAGAGCAGGAAGCGGTCCTGCGTCAGTTGGTGTGTCGCTCACCATCCGCCACAAACGATTCAAGTAACGCCACGCCCCTTCAATTCCGGAATCAGTCCATTCCATGTCCCGCTCTGGCGGGGAATCCGACAACATGAACAGGCGGGCGGCGTCAGCGCCATAGGTGTCAATAATGTGGGCCGGGTCGACGGTATTCTTTTTCGACTTCGACATCTTCTCCGACCGCCCAATCGTAACAGCCGTACCGTCTTCGCTATGCACCGCATCACCATTGTCATTGATAGTCACTTGATCCGGTGAAAGCCATGCACCTTCAACGTTCTTATAGGTCTCGTGTCCGACCATGCCTTGTGTGAACAAGCCGTCGAAGGGTTCAGCGACATCAAGGTAACCACAGGCCTTTAAGGCGCGGGTAAAGAAGCGCGCATACAACAAATGCAGCACCGCGTGTTCAACCCCGCCGATGTATTGATCAACCGGCAGCCACTGATTTGCAGCCGCTTTGTCAAAGCCAAGAGACTCATTCTTAGGATCGCAGAACCGCGCGAAGTACCACGAGCTTTCGAAAAACGTATCGAAGGTGTCAGTTTCGCGCTCGGCATCTTTTCCGCAACTCGGGCAAGAAACGTTTTTCCAGGTTGGGTGGCGCGCCAACGGATTGCCTGGCTGATCAAACGTGACATCATCAGGCAGTGTCACGGGAAGGTCGGCATCGGGCACGGGGACTGCACCGCAATCATCACAATGAATGATCGGAACGGGGCAGCCCCAATAGCGCTGCCTTGAGACTCCCCAGTCTTGCAGACGGTACTGAACAACCCCTTCACCGGCGCCATCTGTTTCTATCTTTTTAATGGCGGTGCGCTTTGCATCGTCAACGGACATGCCGTTCATAAATTCTGATTTGACTGCAACGCCGTCGCCTGTGAACGCGTCGTTGCCGGCTTCAAGTTCGGTTATGAAGGATTCTGTATCAGCATCCTTAGGTGCAACAACGCAGAGGACTGGTAGGCCGTACTTACGAGCAAAGTCCATGTCCCGTTGATCGTGCGCCGGACAGCCAAAGATGGCGCCCGTGCCGTAATCCATCAGGACGAAGTTCGCCACATAAACAGGCACTTCCCAATCCGGGTCAAAGGGATGCTGCGCGGTTAAGCCGGTATCGAAACCTTTTTTCTCCGCCTTTTCGATAGCCTCTTCAGACGTCCCCAGCCGATTGCAATCGGCAACAAATGACGCCAGCTCAGCTTTGGTTTCAGCCAACTGCGCGGCCAACGGATGATTAGGAGAGATGGCGCAAAAAGATGCCCCGAACAACGTGTCGGGCCGTGTGGTGAAAACCTCAAGCTTTTCAGGCAATTCGACGCCATCGGGCTGTAACACCGACCACTGCAGGCGCGCACCTTCAGACCGGCCGATCCAGTTGTGCTGCATCAATCGCACTTTGTCAGGCCACCGCTCTAACGTTTCGATACCCGCCAAAAGATCTTCCGCAAAGTCCGTGATTTTTAAAAACCACTGGTTCAGTTTGCGGCGTTCCACCGGAACGCCTGATCGCCATCCTTTTCCGTCGACGACCTGCTCATTGGCCAACACGGTATTTTCCACCGGATCCCAATTGACCCAAGACTCTTTTCTGTACGCCAATCCCGCTTTGATGAAATCCAGGAACATCTTTTGCTCGTGGCGATAGTACTCAGGCTCGCAGGTCGAGATTTCCCGGCTCCAGTCCAAAGACAAACCCAGAGGACCAAATTGCTTACGCATGTCGGCAATGTTTTCTCGCGTCCACGCGCCTGGATGCACGCCGCGTTCGAGCGCTGCATTCTCAGCAGGTAGCCCAAATGAATCCCACCCCATAGGATGATGAACGTCGCAGCCTTGAGCTTTTCGGAAACGCGCAACAACATCGCCTAACGTATAGTTGCGCACATGCCCCATGTGCAGCCGCCCTGACGGATAGGGAAACATTTCTAGGACATAGCACTTAGGCTTGGACCCGTCACCGGACGCCACAAAACAGTCAGCGTCAGCCCATGCTTTTTGCCACTTGGGCTCTACCTCTTTGAAATTGTATCGGGCGTCAGACATGGAAGGAGAGTCTTAAAAAAATGGGGAACGAGTATTGACGTTCAAACTGCAGCCGTGCGCGTTGGGCGCTTAGCCTTCTTCTGCAACAGCTTGCATTCGAAGTTGGCGAGCTCGGGTAAGTACTGCTTCTTCGAATTCACCGGGAACGTCGGCACCAACCGGCGCATCGGTCCAGCGGCCCGTCCCATCATCTTGTTGCCGGAAGACCGACACCTTCAGACCGTCAGCCCGCAAAGACCGGCCAAGGATATACATGTTAACCTTGAATCGCTCGCCAGGAGTCTCTGGTGGTGCATACCAATCTGTGATGATCACACCGCCAAATGGGTCCGCAGAGGCCAGCGGCATAAAAGAAATTGTGTCGAGAGAGGCACGCCACAGAAAAGCGTTCACTGCGACAGCACCTTCGGTGCCCTGTGAATCTGAGTCTCCAAACAGCGTAATACCCAAGCCGGATTCTGGTGGAGCATCTGAACGAAATTCAGGCGAGGTCCTAAAAGTCGACCCATCATTGTCGTCGCCGGAGCACGCCGAAACGGTCAGGGCCAGAACACAGGCCGCACTCACCTTGCACAAAGTGGCGAGAGAAGACGAAAACGCCATGCCGTTGATCTCCTAAGTGAACCGGCTGAAGGGCCGGTTTAAGCTGATTGAGCTAAGATGCTCTCAAGGACCGCGCTTTATAGCCAATCACGGGCACTGGCCACAATGGCAAGAACGCCCCCTGTTCAGCAATATAGCTGCTCTATCGAATACCAGCGCTGAGATGGATCGTCTACAGCGCCGCAAACTGAGATGAACCAAGGGTTCCAGAGATTATGATGTTAAATGATGCCCAGAATGAATAGTCCAGGAAATCATATTGCACTGTCTCAGATATGACCTATTTTTCCCCTTCATCTGAGACACCGCATTTTTTGTTACGGAGCAACGACCAAATGGGATCCCGAGTTCGCCGCGGCCAGATTGGCACTTTAGGTATTGGGCTTGCCTTTCTTCTCGCCCACCCGAGCCTCGCAGCGGAGCAAATCAGACTCTCCCTCGGCGGAAAGATGGAACAGTACTTCTTCCTTATGGATGCGGACGAACTTCCCGGCGAGTCCTTAAACTCATCTGGAGCGCTATCTGATGTCGAAGTGTATTTCTCCGGCAAAACCGTGCTGGACAACGGCATAGAGATTTCCGCCAAGATTGAAATGGAAGCGGAAAACAAGAACAGCGGCGAAGTTGATGAACAATTCATCGATGTTAAAACAGCGTTTGGTCGTCTCCGTGTCGGGGAAACCGAAGGCTTCAATCACAACTTCAGCTACGAAACACCTTACGTCGCTTACGAAGATGATGAGATCGTCGGCCGTGTTGTGCCAAGGCGCACGTCGATTGGTGTCAAAGAGATTATGACGTTTGAACGCTTCACTGGCGATGCGTTTCAAATAGGATATGAGTCTCCTACCATTGCTGGATTTACGGTCGGAGCAAACTACTTCCCAACCACCACGCAAGGCGAAGACGGATTTTTCGATAAGAGCTCAATCGACAACAATGCCTGGGAGGTCAGTGGTGCCTGGGAAGGTCGCGTGCGGGGCGGGAAGATAGGTTTGGTTGGCGGATACTTTGACAGTCAATCCCGCGCCGGTGGGAATGATGGTGAGACCGCGTGGAACGTCAGTGCACAGGCGGAGATTGGCGGCTTCACGATTGGCGGCAGTTTCATACGCTCGACACCGGACGATGACCTCGATTCATCTACCCTTGGAATCGCCACGACCTATGAAATTGGTCCCTGGGGTGTGGGCGCGTCTTATTTTAGGGTTCGTGCGGACTCCATACCGAACGCAATCGTTAAGGACAAAATTGACCAGGGCAAGCTGGAAGCTTCTTATGTTTTGGTGCGCGGTGTTAAACTTGGCATGACAGGGTTTTGGGTCGGCCAAGAGCCAGCGGGCGGACCTGAGTTCAACGATATGGGCTTAATCAGCTCCGCTGTCTTACGTTTCTAAGTTCATAACAATCGGCCGCGGGAGAGCCTAACAGGCCGATGCCCAGTCAAGACGATCATCTAAAACCCTATCTCTGTGACTGGCTCGCCAACCAGGCCGAGGCCGCGCCAGATGCGCTGGCACTCTTCGATTTAGCAACCGGGCGCAAAACCACTTACAGCGAAATGTATGACCGGTCTCGGCGCATCGCGTCTTTGATGGTCAATCAGTTCGGCGTTGATCCGGGCGATCGAGTCATGGTCGTCGCTTACAATTCGACGGATCTATACGAAATATTGTTTGCATGTTGGCGTATCGGGGCCATTTACATGCCAGTTAACTGGCGCCTAGCCGCGCCGGAGATCGCGGCCATTGTTGATGATGCCACGCCAACCATGATGATTTCGGATCGCGCTTTTGAAAACACTGTTGGTAGTTTGGATTTGCCGGTGTTGTGGCGCACCGAGACAGACGAGAACCCCTACGAGACGACGATTGCTGCAGCAGCCCCTTGGGATAGCTTCGTCGAACCGGATCTCGATGCGACCACCAACCTGCTGTACACATCTGGCACAACTGGGCGACCCAAAGGCGTAATCAGTACATGGCGCATGCAAGCCATGGCCGTCGATCAAGCAGCGCATGTCATTCTTGGCAGCGCGACACGCACACTAACTGCCGCGCCAATGTTTCACACGGCCGGTCTAAATTCTTTTGCTCTTCCGTTGTTCTATTACGGTGGCAAGGTTCACATCATGCGGCACTGGGATGCCCCCGCCGCGTTGTCCTATTTATCTGACCCTGAGCTAGGCATCACACACACGCTCGGCGTTCCCGTTCAGTTTCAAATGATGACGCAATGCGACGGCTTTGCTTCGGCAACTTTTCCAACAGTACAACGAGCCGGTGTTGGGGGCGCACCGGTGACAGAAGAGTTGTTAACGCAGTACCAGGAGAAAGGCCTAATGTTGTGCAACTCCTATGGTATGACTGAAGTCTTTGGTGTTGCGACACTTCCCCCGGAGAAAGCCCAGAAAAAACTGGGGTGCGTGGGATGGCCGGTGGTCGGAACGGACATTCGAATTGCTGACGAAGATGATACTCCCTTGCCGAGTAATGTGGTCGGTGAGATACAAATTCAAAGTGAAGGTGTCACGCCCGGATACTGGCAGGCCCCTGAATTGACAGCCTCCACCCGCTCAGCCGATGGCTGGTTTAGAACCGGAGACATGGGACGTCTTGATGACGAAGGCGCTCTTTATGTGGTCGATCGCAAGAAGGATATGTTTATCTCAGGCGGAGAAAATGTTTATCCAGCCGAAGTCGAGAATGTCCTGGCCCAGTTTCCTGAAATAGCAGAAGCGGCCGTGATCGGTGTGCCTGACGAACAATGGGGTGAAGTTGGTCACGCTGTTATAGTGCTCAAAGACTCTCAGCCTCTCGACAAAACAACCGTGCGCGAACGTTGCTCTGAACATCTCGCACGATACAAAGTGCCGAAACACATATCCTTTGCTGAGAGCCTACCGCGCAGTGCCCAAGGCAAGATTCAGAAAAAAGAACTCAAAGAGACCTATGCCTGATAACGCCGTAGCCCCCTCAAGCGTCGCTGAAAAAATCGCAGCCATTAAGGAACGCCTCGCCGTTCCAGCATTCGCAGCGCCTATGTTTTTGGTTTCCGGCCCTGACTTGGTGATCGCCGCGTGCAAAGCCGGAGTCATAGGGTCTTTTCCAACTATGAACGCGCGGCCGATTTCTACGTTGGAAGAATGGTTTGAAAGAATCACCAAAGAGCTCGCAGAAGCGGAAAGCAACAATCCTGGAACGACAGCACCCTGGGCGGCGAATATCATTTGCCATTCCACGTCGAAGCGCTTCGACGAAGATTTCGCACTGCTACAACAGTACAAGCCTGAAATTGTGATTACCGCTCTTGGCTCGCCTAAGCGGGTTATCAAAGAAGTGCACGACTATGGAGGACTGGTCTTTGCGGACGTTAACTCCGTGACATATGCCAAAAAAGCTGTGGATGCCGGTGCCGACGGCCTGGTGTTGGTATCTGCTGGCGCGGGTGGCCATACAGGTTTTGTCACTGGCTTCGCATTTGTCCCCGCGATCCGTTCCTTTTTTGATGGTCCCATTATTCTTGGTGGCGGCATTGTTGATGGCGCTGGCATTCGCGCAGCCGAGGTGTTGGGGGCCGACTTTGGTTATCTCGGCACCCGGTTTATCGCGACTGAAGAAAGCATGGCCCCGGACAGCTATCGCGAGATGCTAGTAGACGCGACTGAAGAAGACATAATTCAGAGCGCACACTTTACGGGCGTACCGGCAAACTACTTAAAAACCTCAATCATCGCGGCGGGTCTTGACCCGGACACCCTTAACCCCCGCAAAGACAAAAGCTTCGACAGTCGGCATGAAGGTCCTGAGAACAACAAAGCGTGGAAAGATATTTGGTCAGCTGGGCAGGGCGTGCGTGCAGTAGATAAAGTGCAGCCTGTTTCGACATTGGTGACTCAGCTCAGGACTGAGTACGACAAAGCCCGAGCTAAACCTTGATAGAAAAACCCCCACCCATTAAAGCCCGTGAACTCCTTGGCGGAGAGGCCATTGGCTTTGACGAAAACACGGGTGTGGGAAAAGTACGGTACGTGCCCGATGAGAGTTTGATGAATCCAGCGGGTACAGTCCTCGGTGGATGCCTATCGGCTATGTTAGACGATGTAGCTGGGCTGGCCACTTGGTACGCCGGGGGCAAACGCCTGTTCGCCACTGCACAAATGTCGACATCCTTTTTGCGCGGCGCGAAACTTGGAGAGCCTTTGATCGGAGAGTCGACGGTGACCGGTCAAGGTATACGCCAAGCTTTTGCAGAGGCTAGCCTATCTCGTGAATTCGATGGTAAAATTGTTGCCAAGGCCACTTTGGTACAAACCTTTCTAGACTGAATCTCTCTTTTAGACGTAGGAGAACCCCTATGCGATCGACCCTCCAGTCTTTGATAACCGCCGCGGTCCTTATTCTCCTGAACATCACTCCACTGCGGGCCGAGACCATTGCCGTCATCGGCACAGGGATGATGGGCAGCTCTATGGGCGTGCGCCTGGCAGAGCTTGGTCACACTGTGGTGTACGGGTCGCGCTCAATAAGCAATGAACGAGTTCAGGCCCTGGTCAAACGCTCAGGTCCCAACGCGAGCGTGGTATCGCAGCCAGAAGCCGCTCGGATAGCTGAGATTGTTGTACTCGCTGTGCCACGCGCCGCCGCAGAGGATGTTGTCTCTCAACTGAAACCCCATCTGAGTGACAAGCTTGTTCTGGATCTTGGAAATTCAGTTAAAATGGGTGATGACGGATTGCCGCAATACATCGACGGACCATCTATGGGTGAAATGGTTCAGGAGATGTTGCCTACCTCCCGTGTTGTGAAATCCTTCAACACGGTTGGTTTCCATGTTGTGGCGAATCCAGATCGTGCTGGTGGGCGCGTGAGTGTGCCTGTTGCCGGAAATGATAAAGAGGCAAAAGCGTGGGTGATGGATCTGGTTAGAGATTTCGGATTTGATGCCATCGATGTGGGGCCAATCCGAATCTCACGTGTCTTGGAAGGCATGTCAGCTTTGTATCGCGTGCCTCATTTTGCCGATCGCAAAGATGATGCGTTCGAGTTTTATCTGCGACGGGTGGCAGAACCACCGCTTGAGGAAACACAAGCAATACGCGGTAAGTAAGATAAGTGCTCTGAGTTACCCCGGAACGTCGAACCCTGCATCGCGGATGGCTTCTTCAATCTGACCCTGGATGATAATTGCAGGATCAAATTCCACTTCCACATTGGCCCCTTCCAGTGAGGGAGTCGCTGTGTTGATGCCGTCACGCGCACAAAGCGCCTTTTCAACACTTGACGTGCAACCGCCGCAGGTCATGCCTTCAACAGGAATAAGTATCTTTTCCATGGGGTACGCTCCTTGAGAATAATTCGGTTGTCTTAGTCTATAACCGGTCGCCAGCGACGCAAAAACAAAGCATTGGTCACCACACTCACACTCGACGCAGCCATCGCCGCCCCGGCGATCGCAGGACTTAAGTAACCTAGGGCAGCCAGAGGTATGCCAATGATGTTGTAGATAAAAGCCCAAAACAAATTTTGTTGAATTTTACGCCACGTGGCCCGGCTGATTCTAAACGCACCAGCGACCAGTCGTGGGTCAGGCCGCATCAAAGTAATCGCTGCCGTTTCCATGGCAACGTCCGTGCCCGTACCGATGGCAACACCTACGTCTGCAGCAGCCAACGCAGGCGCATCATTTATTCCATCACCGACCATAGCAACAACATGATTGCCCGCGTGCAAAGCCGAAACCTCTGCAGCTTTGTCGTCGGGCCGGACACCACCGCGAGCATTTTCAATGCCGACGGTTTTCGCCACGGCAACGGCGACGGAGTGTGCATCGCCTGATAACAAATGCGATGAGATACCGAGGCGTTTTAGGACTCTCACCGCAGTCTTAGCTTCGTCCCGCACCGGGTCTGCCAAGGCGAACAGAGCGGCCAGGGAACCGTCGACAGACATCCAGATAATTGTACGGGCGTCTTGTTCCCATGCGTCTGCCGAGGCCGTGCCTGATGACGTGTCCACATCTGACTCAGCCATGAAGGCTTGGTTGCCAATACGAACATTTTGGCCGCCCACCACGCCACAAATTCCCCGGCCAGTGACGCTCTGAAAATCAGCAACCGCCGACAAGGACACATTCTCTTGCTCGGCCAAAGATAGGATAGCTTTCGCTAATGGGTGCTCGCTACCACTCTGCACTGAAGCCGCAAGCGCGAGAACGTCAAACTTATCTCCCTGGACAATATGCTGATCAACAACAGCGGGGTGCCCTTCCGTCAACGTTCCGGTCTTATCAAAGATCACCGTATCAACACGATGAGCGCGTTCTAGGGCTTCAACATCCTTTATAAGAATGCCAGCACGAGCAGCTGCACCGGTACCTGTCACAATGGCGGTTGGGGTTGCCAACCCGAGGGCACACGGACAGGCAATCACCAGAACAGAAACAGCCGCGACCAAAGCCTGTTCAAAGGTTCCACCTGACATAAGCCAGCTAAAAAAAGTGATGGTGGCAATAGCAATAACGACAGGTACAAACACAGCGGCCACTTTGTCGACCAGTCGTTGCACGGGCGCCTTACCACTCTGCGCGTTCTCAACCAATTTGATTATACGGGTAAGAGTAGAGTCAGCACCGACCCGTGTCGCTCTTATCGTTAGAAGCCCCGTACCATTAATGGCACCGCCGGTCACGGAATCGCCAACACCTTTTTCAACCGGAAAACTTTCTCCGGTTAACAAAGACTCGTCCACCGCCGACATGCCATCTTCGACATCGCCATCAACAGGAATTTTTTCGCCGGGACGCACAATAACAACGTCACCTTCGACAACTTGATCGACGGGCACGTCGATAACTTCATCGTCCCGACGAATACGGGCGACGTCTGGCCTCAACGTCATGAGGGAACGTATTGCCGCTGTGGTGCCGCGTTTGGCCCGAGATTCTAAAACTTTGCCAAACAGGACCAACGAAATGATGACGGCAGAGGCTTCGAAATAGAGTTGACCAGTCGCAGCGTTTCCCAAAGTGGCGAGGAGGTACAAGCTGTAGCCAAAAGCTGCTGTCGTTCCCATGACGACAAGCACATCCATATTGCCTGAACTGGCACGCAAAACATTCCAAGCGCCCCGATAAAATCTGGCGCCAGCAAAAATTTGAACCGGCAACGCAAGCGCAAACTCAGTCCATGGTGAAAGGTGAAAACCGGCACCCGTAAAATGCGCGCCCATTTGCGCCACCAATGGAAGTGTTAAGAGCAGAGAGACAGCAAGTGTCAGGTAGTCTTTACGTAACGCCGTTTGTTTTTTGTCTTCGACATCCGCTTTTTCGTCATCAGAAATTTTATGCGCTGTAAATCCAGCTTTCGAAATAGCGTCTGCGAGAGCGTCAAAAGACACCGCGCCTCGGGGAGACGTGACCAACGCCCGTTCGATAGCAAAGTTGACGGACGCCTTGGAAACACCAGGCACCCGAGACAACACTTTTTCAGATCGGGTCGCGCAGGCTGCACAGGTCATGCCATCGAGAGCAAATACGAACTCATCGTCTGGAACAGAGAATCCAGTGCGTTTCACAGCGGCAGCAAGATCAACTGAAGAAACTTGACCTGGGTCGACCTCAACGTCGGCTTGTTCCAAGGCAAAGTTTACGGAGGCCGATTCAATTCCCGGCACTTGCAATAACGCCCTTTCCAAACGTGTCGCACAGGCAGCGCACGTCATACCTTCAATAGGAACACGGACGGATTCGAAATTTACTGCAGGCAGGGAGGTATCTGGCATGGCGTCTATATGGGGGTTCCAGAAGCTGGAAGGTCAAGGGGTCGGCCATAGAACTTAGCGGACAGGATCCACGGGGGTGAGGTGCCACCAGCTACTGGACTCTCCTGGAGGATCAAGCCGAAAGGGCACAGAATTAGCGGCTCGAGCGTCCTCTAAACCACATAGAGCCTGGGTAAACACACGAAAAACACCGCCGTGACTTACAATCAGCACAGGCTCCGGATAACGATCCAATATCTCACTAAGCGCTTTAAAAATGCGAACCGAGAAGTCTGAAACCAATTCCATGGTTTCGAGCTCGGCATCAACAAAACCCGAAAACCAGGGCTTGCCTTCGTGTTGGCCAAAAGAACGCTCAACGAGTCCTGAATGTCGGGTGATCGGTAGCCCAAGACTTCGATTGACGATCTCCGCGGTTTCATAAGCCCGCTTCAGCGGGCTAGAGACAATTCGTGTCAGCTTATGCCCATTGAGCAATGGGACCGCTGAGGAGGCTTGGTCACGTCCACTTGCGTTTAGAAGAGTATCAGTTTGGCCCTGAGCTAAGCGGTTTTTATTCCAGTCGGTCTCGCCATGACGCAGAAAAATAAACGGCACGGGAGGTACTGCCGTAAGCGCATCTTGAAGAGCCATAAATTGGTACTTAGGTGTATATCAATGTATTTAATTGAATAAATACAATTAGCTATGAGCTACATTATTCGCGATCTTGCGACCCGCCGCTGCCCGTATCGTCTTGGCTGGGGTCAATGCGGAGACCAGTCGCCGGCGCCTCTTCGCTATGATCGAGCTTAAAGGCCCCACTGCGTTTGGCCAGGACCTCTTCGATATCGAGCACATTGGGATCTCGGTCTGGCGTTAGCGGGCGGACGACTTTGGACCGGGTTAAACGGCTGACCACATCGTCAAGCTGCTCGAGGTCCGTATAGGAAAGAGACAGTGTCCCGCCTTGGCCATCAAAAGAGATGTCGATCTTGAGACCCAACGCCTCTTCCAATCTGGCCTCAAGATCGCGGGTACCTGCATCTTTGGTAGCGCCTGCAGATTTTACTTTCGTCGCTCGAGGGCGCCCTTCTTTGCCGTGCTTCTTGACCAGTTTTTCGACCTGCCGCACTGACAAGCCCTTGGCTACGATTTGTTTCGCCAAAGCGCCGGAATCATTAACACCAATAAGAGCGCGAGCATGTCCCATTGTCAGAGACCCCTGGTCCAACAGTTGTTTTACGCTCTCTGGCAAAGACAAAAGACGGATCATATTGGCAACATGCGCACGGCTTTTACCCAGAGCCTCAGCCAATGCTTCTTGCGTATGGCCAAATTCATCGGACAGGCGTTGATAGCCCTCAGCCTCTTCCATGGGGGTCAAATCTGCGCGCTGCAAATTCTCCACCAAAGCCACTTCTAGAACTTCGGTATCCGTAAATTCTTTAATTATTACAGGGACTTGATGAACCTTTGCTCGTTGAGCGGCCCGCCAGCGGCGCTCCCCGGCGATGATCTCATAGGTTCCGTCAGGGGCGGCGCGAACCAGGAGGGGCTGCAGCACCCCCTTGTCTCGAATGGACTCAGCCAGTTCGGCAATCTGCTTGTCATCAAACACGCGGCGAGGCTGAAACCGGGATGGCGCCATATGCTCAACCGGCAGTTCTGTTAGTCCTTTGCTGGTCTTTAGACGACTGGCGTCAGAAGCGGCTGACTCAGAGGAGGGCAGATCTGTAGCTGAAATCGGGGTATCCTCGGCGGCTTCACCGAATAGGGCATCGAGCCCCCGACCGAGGCTTTGGCGTGGCTTATTGTAACTCATGCGGCTATCGGAGCCGAGAGGGTTTGTTCGCGCTTGAGAACTTCACCAGCTAGATTGAGATAAGCCTGCGCGCCCTTTGAGTGGAAATCGTATAGAAGCACCGGCTTGCCATGAGACGGGGCTTCTGAAACACGCACGTTTCTAGGAATGACCGTGGAATAGACCTTATCGCCGAAAAACCCTCGGACGTCGGATTCAACCATATCTGACAAGTTATTGCGCTTGTCGACCATTGTCAGAACGATGCCTTGAATCTCAAGGGTCGGGTTAAGGGATTTTCGCACACGCTCAATGGCCTTAACCAACTGGCTAACGCCTTCCAGAGCCAGAAACTCTACCTGTAGCGGCACCAGAACCGCATCGGCAGCGACCCAGGCATTCAGGGTCAGTAACCCGAGGGATGGCGGACAATCAATGAGGACATAGTCATAGGACAACGCAGCGCCAGACACGGCGGAACGTAGGCGTTTTTCTCGATTCTCCACCTCGATCAGCTCTAGTTCTGCGCCGGCCAGGTCAACACCCGACGGCGCAATACTAAGGTTCGGCACGGTGGTTACGACGGCGGCTTCATCGAGCTCCGCGTCGCCCATCAACACATGATAGGTGTTGGTGGTGCGGTCTTTCGTAGGGATCCCCAGGCTGGTGGACGCATTGCCTTGAGGATCGAGATCGACGATTAAAACTCGCTTATCAACAGCAGCCAAGGCTGTGGCCAGATTGACCGCCGTGGTGGTTTTACCAACACCACCCTTCTGGTTGGAAATAGCAAGGACGCGTGGCGAAGCGTCCGGGTCAGACCGATGGGCTTGAGGGGGAATGGATTCGATGGGACTGGACACGGGACACCTCGCACACGCTCAACACACTACCTCGCGGATCGGTACTGCTGGGTTGCCGATCCACCTTCATATTCCATATTTTGTGTGCTTTGGTCAATTCATCACCTACATGTTGACCCTTCAGATAATATTGAATTGTGTTCGGACCTGTGAAGGGTTGGGCGTAGGAGAGCAATTTATCCAATGGTGCCAAGGCTCTGGCGGTAATCACGTCAGCTGTGAAGGGCTCGAGCCCCTCAATTCTACTATTGTGAATTTTTACAGAAACGCCCGCCGCATCTGCTGCCGCCTCCAAAAAAGACGCTTTTTTGCCTGTCGATTCGATAAGGTGGACTTCAGGGAGACCCATAATTGCTAGGACCAGACCAGGGAATCCGGCCCCAGATCCCAGATCAACCAAAACAGATGCGCCCTTCGGAATAAGTGGAAAAAGCTGGGCAGAGTCCAACACATGGCGGTGCCACACGTCCTCTAATGTGGATCGGGCCACCAAGCTCATCCGACAGTTCCAATCAATCAAGGTGTCCACATAGGTTTGTAAGCCTTGCAATGTTTCACGTGAAACACCTGTGGCGGCCTGAAAATCATCTGCGGTGAAAACCGATTGTTTCACGTGAAACAGTCCTGGGTGAACATATGGCGATTAAACAGTCTGGATCAGAATCGCGCCAACGCCAGCCAACGCTATCCCGCCCACCATATCCAATACTCGTTGATTGGACGAGAAAATCTCGATCACCCGACTGCCGGTAAAGAAAACAGACACAGCCGTGAACCAAAGCACCGTCAAACACGGCATGCCTACCACAGCGGCCACAACGCTTTGACTGTCAGCGGCGTTATCGCTGAGAACGGTGGTCAGGCCAATCAGCACAATAGCCGCTTTAGGATTAGCAATATTCGTAATCAGTCCCGAAAGGATCGGTGCACCCTCATTCTTGAGCGGCTCTCCCAGGCTCTTCTGCTGGGTGCCACGCATAGAGGACGATATTCCTCGAGCCCCCATGTAAATCAAAGCGCCTCCCGCTAGCAGCCTCATTCCTTGCCATGCCTCCGGAACGGTATTTATGACTTCAGCCAACCCTATAGCCGCTGCCAAGGCCCAAAAACCAACCCCGATTCCAATACCAACGGAGGAGAGAATGGCAGCTTTCCTGCCATGTTTAAGAGAGATAGCCGTGACCAGAATTAAATCTGGTCCTGGGCTTATCAATCCAACAATAAACGCTGCATAAACGGCCAGAAGTGCTGACGTATCGATCACGCGAGATGGTTCATATCAGACATGATGCTTCGTGTTAGCTAGCTTGGGCCTGGGGAGCTGACGGCTTGCGTACGTGGCGCAGTAGTGCTGTCAGGCCCGCCGGGGTTATGCCTGGAATGCGAGCTGCTGCACCTAGGGTGGCGGGACGGGCGGCTGCGAGTTTCTGCCGCACTTCGTTGGAAAGCCCACCGACTTCGTCATAGTCAAGTGAGTCTGGGAGAGAGAAGGCTTCATCCTTGCGAAAGGCACGAATGTCGGCCTCTTGGCGCTCCATATACCCTGCGTATCGCCCTTCTATCTCTAGCTGTTCACGTACGTCAGACCGCACGCCCTCCAACTCTGGCCATAAGTCTTGCAGCTGCCACCAGCCGATATCTGGGTATGACAACAGATCGAAGCCAGAGCGCCGGACCCCGTCTTGATTGATCTTGTATCCTCGGGCCGCAAGAGACGTGGGAGTGGCCACCAAGCTCTGAAGATGGCTTCGCGCTTGAGTCAAAGCATTCTTCTTTTCCATGAAGGCAGCGGCGCGGCCAGCACTGACACACCCGGCTTCAATGCCTTTTTCCGTTAGCCTCAAGTCCGCATTGTCAGCTCGAAGTTTCAGGCGATACTCAGCCCGAGAGGTAAACATTCTATAGGGCTCTAAGGTGCCGCGGGTGGTCAGGTCGTCGACCATGACGCCCATATATCCCTCGGCCCGATCGACCGTAAACGGGTCTGATCCCGCGACTGCACGCGCTGCATTCAGGCCAGCAAGCAGCCCTTGCGCTCCTGCTTCTTCATAGCCAGTGGTGCCGTTGATCTGACCCGCAAAATACAAACCTTCAACCTTGCGAGTCTCAAGGGTTGCCCTCAGTTCCCTGGGATCTACGAAATCGTATTCAATGGCATATCCAGCTTGCAACATCTTGGCCTGTTCAAGGCCAGGAATGGTTTTTAGCATGGCCAGTTGAACGTCCTCAGGCAGACTGGTCGAAATACCATTAGGATAGACCGTGTCATCGTCCAAACCTTCGGGCTCAAGAAAGATTTGATGTCCCTCGCGCTCTGAAAAACGCACGACCTTATCTTCGATGGAGGGACAGTACCGGGGGCCCACGCTTTCAATCTGGCCGTTGTACATCGGTGCCCGGTCTTTGTTCTCTAAAATGAGGGCATGAGTTTCTGGCGTAGTTGACGTGATGTGGCAGGCAATCTGAGGTGTGGTGATTTTATCCGTCATAAAGGAGAACGGGACCGGCGGGGCGTCACCAGGCTGTTCAGTAAGACGGTCATAAGCGATGGTCTTGCCGTTTAGCCGCGGGGGCGTTCCTGTTTTCAAGCGGTCCAGTGAAAACTCTAATGATTTCAATGTCTTAGATAGGCCATAAGCGGCCTTTTCACCAATCCGTCCGGCTGGGATGCGGTCTTCGCCGCGGTGAATAACACCGCTCAAAAAGGTACCCGTGGTCAGAACGACAGCCCCACACGATATCCGCTCGCCGTCACCGGTGATGACTGCAGAAATCTTTTGGCCGTTGGAATCAATCTCAAGGTCTTCAGCCGCGCCGGCAAGTATTGTGAGGTTTTCCTGGTCCCCCAATAGCGCTTGAACTGCTTGTCGATACAGTTTGCGATCAGCCTGGGCACGGGGACCACGCACTGCGGGCCCCTTAGACAGATTTAGCATTCGGAATTGAATTCCGCCTGCATCGATGGCTCGGCCCATGATGCCATCAAGGGCGTCGATCTCCCGCACGAGATGGCCCTTGGCCAAACCACCTATGGCCGGGTTACAGGACATCTCGCCAATCGTCTCTACTTTATGGGTCAACAGCAGCGTGCGTGCTCCAAAGCGCGCGGCCGCAGCCGCGGCCTCGGTGCCGGCGTGACCGCCGCCAACGACAATGACGTCATAGGACCGTGAGTTGTCCGAAGACATAAGGCGCGCAAACTCCTGAAAATTCGCGCCCTATATAACGAACTATTATTCAGTCGTCACCGGTTCGACGATCTAAGGAGTTGGGTCACCAGGATCGGGTTTCATGGCATTCGGCAATAGCACCAACGACACCGCGCATAACACGACGATGGCTATAGCCAGCGCAGTCGCACCATCGATCAGATAGGGCGCAACGAGCTGAGTACCAATGGCCGACATACCCATTGCTGTAAACATCATCAAACCTCCAGCAGACCCGGTGTGTTTGCCGCAAAAGGTCATGGCGCGGGCGAACCCAGGACCACCCCGAAAGCCGAGGCCAATGGCCATGGGCAGCATTGTTAGCGTAAAGCTCACTGGACCAAGCCATTCGGTCTTGAGAACCACAACAGCCAAAAACGCGATTCCGCTGATCATTTGAAACACGGCACCTGTCACGATCACCCGATCAATACCAAAGCGATCCGTCAACTTCCCAGCGAGATTTGCCACAATCACAAAAGCCAAGATTAATGTCGCCTGCATAGCCACGAAAGCAGTGGTGGTATGACCGAGATGAGTCACCAACAAATAGGGCGACGCCATGATGAAGATAATCAATCCGGTAAAAGCCAGAGCATGACTTACTTGATATCCCATGAACCGACGGGCCTTTAAGAGTCGCCAATACCTTACAGACGCGTTTGGTCGATCCGCATCCGGGGCGGGGGCAGCTGGCAAAGTCAGGCGTTGAAAGGCAAGCATGGTGAGCAACGCGATGATCGTCATGAACCAAAACGTTGATGACCAACCAAACAATGAGATCAACCACGCTCCAAGCACGGGGGCCATGGCCGGCAGAACAGCCTCCATGGAAGACACAATGGATGTGAGACGCACAACGACACGATCTGCGCCAGCTTCTCTTAAGAGAGCAGGAGCCAACGCTGTCCCGGCACTTGCTGCAAATCCCTGAACAGCGCGCAATAGAATTAGCGTGTCCATGGTCTCTGCGAGCGCGCAGGCCGCTGAGGCTGCTGAAAACGCGGCGAGCGCCCAAGTCAGAATTAAGCGCCGGTCATACAGGTCTGCCATTGCACCAAACACCAATTGCCCGATGGCAAAAGTCGCAAAGAAAACAGCCAGTGTGTATTGCGCGCCGACGGCGTCACCATTGAGAACGTCAGGTAATATGGGGATCGCGGGTAAATACAAATCCGTCGCCAACATAGAGCTGGCGGCCGCGAGAAACACAGGCAGTGCCAAAAGAAAAATCGCGCGCGTCATAGGTTTGCCCCGGCCCACTCGTCCGGGCAATAAGAAGAAAGCGCCGCGTTGATATCAGGCGCTTGTGTGTGCAGCAAGACACCCCTTTTGTTTACTTACCGATACAAAAATCTCCGAAAACAACATCAAGCAAATCTTCGACATCAACATGTCCCGTCAATCGACCAAGGGCTCTTACTGCTAAACGCAAATCCTCTGCCGCAAGTTCTGGTAAATTCGCTGACCGCGCCCGAGTCATTGCGGTTTGACATTCCGTTAGCGCATGGCGATGACGCGCGCGAGTGATCGGCGCTTCAGTCCCTTCATCACATAACTCAGCAACCTTTCGAGTCAACGTGGAGATCAACATATCAACGCCAAATCCATCTTTAACCGACACGAAATGTGTCGCACGCCATTCATCGTCGATGTCATGCTCCAGTTCACGGGCTTGATCCAAAAGGTCAGATTTATTGACAACAACCAGCGTAGAGTCGTCGATCAACTCAACCGTCGCTGGGTCGCGGTTCGGGTACACCGCACCATCGAACAGGGCGACGACCAGGTCAGAATTTTCTGCTCGGTTTCTTGCGCGACGGACGCCCTCATCTTCAATCGTGTCCGTCGTACTTCGCAGGCCCGCAGTGTCAGCAATCAGAACCGGATATCCGTCTAGGTCGAGATGAACATCTATGACATCGCGGGTCGTTCCAGCTATTTCTGATACAATTGCGGCCTCTCGTTGCGCCAGCAAATTGAGCAGGCTCGACTTGCCCGCGTTTGGCGGACCAATAATTGCAACATGAATGCCATTGCGCAGACGTTCTCCACGACCATCATCTGCCAAGTGCTTGCTTAGTTCTTTCTCAAGGCCCTCCACAGCGCCCCACAACGCCTGCGCCGTATCATCGGGTAGGTCTTCATCGGGAAAATCAATAACGGCCTCTAAGTGAGCCAGAGCCTTGACCAAACGTTCACGCCAATCGTCATACGTGGTTTTCAGGGCGCCGCCCATTTGCCGAAGGGCTTGGCGGGCCTGGGCCCGGGTGTCCGCGTCAACCAGGTCAGCAAGGGCTTCGGCCTGGGTGAGGTCCAGTTTGCCAGCATCAAATGCGCGACGCGTAAATTCACCGGGCTCCGCAGGCCGCAAGCCACCAACACCATTGAGCGCCGACAGCACGCTCTCGACCACTGCGGGACCGCCATGAATATGCAATTCAGCCACATCTTCGCCCGTAAAACTATTTGGCGTTTCAAACCAAACCACCAAGGCATCATCCAACGTGTCGGCCGTGGTCGGGTCATTGAGTTTGGCGCGGGTCATCACACGCGGCTTCAGAGATCCAACTCCCAGCCGATCAAGAGCTTTGAGGGTTTTTGCTCCTGATATGCGAATGACCGCGATCCCGGCCCGGCCTGGAGCGGTCGCTGGTGCGAAAATTGTATCTGACGTCGACATTGAATAAGTCGCCTAAAGCATTACTTGGTCTTTTCGGACGTATCCGTGCCACCGAGAGCTGACCAAAAGGCTTTCTGCATATCCACCAAGCCTTCAGCCCCAGCCGGAAATACGGTTTTCATCATGTCTTCTGGATTCATAGCCTTGGCGGCCTTGGCCAATTCACCCTGAAGTTCCGCCATCATTTCCTGCTGCAACGGAGCAACATCTGGGAGACCAAGAAACGCACGCGCTTCCTCCGGCGTGCATTCGACATCAATTTTGACTTTCATGACGGCCTCGTTAGCGCTGTTTCATTTAATTTCGAATCTACCCCGCCTACAGTAGAAACGGTTCAGAAGAAACAAAAGCTTTGAGAAAGAAAGTTTATGGCCAGTACGCCAACCGACACGCCCTCGAAACAAAGCGAGAAAAACCGTCTTGGGGAAGAAACGAGCCCCTATCTGTTACAGCATCGCGATAATCCGGTGCACTGGTGGGCCTGGGGCGATGATGCCTTTGCCGCAGCCCGTGAACAAGACAAACCGATTCTGTTGTCCGTCGGATATGCCGCCTGTCATTGGTGCCATGTGATGGCCCACGAAAGTTTTGAAGCACCGGCTATCGCGGAAATCATGAATCGATTGTTCATCAATATAAAAGTTGATCGTGAAGAACGGCCTGACGTTGACGCCATATATCAGAAAGCATTGTCCGCAACAGGTGAGCAGGGTGGGTGGCCACTCACTATGTTTGTGCTTCCCAATGGAAAACCTTTTTTCGGCGGGACTTATTTTCCACCTGAAGCGCGATATGGACGTCCGGGGTTTCGAGACGTCCTTGAACGAATTGCTGAGGTGTATGGCAAAGATCGTAAAACCGTTGAAGATCAAGCAGGGAAACTCACAACACATATCGGTCGTACACAAGAAGGTGAATTGCGTGAACCACTGTCGCTGACCTCTCTAAACGAAGCAGCAGAGCACATTGTTGATCACTTCGACCTCATAGATGGTGGCCTTGCTGGTCAACCAAAGTTTCCCATGACAGACGTTCTTGATTTTATGTGGCGTGCCTTTCTGCGCACAGGCGAGCCACGATACAAAACCGTTTCCACTCTTACACTCAATAGAATCTGTAACGGTGGAATATATGATCACTTAGGCGGTGGGTTTTCTCGCTACTCAACAGATAGCAAATGGCTCGCACCGCATTTTGAAAAGATGCTTTACGACAACGCACAGCTCATAGATATGATGAGTTCGGTTTGGCTGGAAACTAGATCGGAGTTGTACAAAACCCGCATAGAAGAAACCATCGACTGGCTTACCAGAGAAATGGCGGGCGAAAACGGCGCGTTTGCTGCAACTCTCGACGCAGACTCAGAAGGTGAAGAGGGAAAATTCTACGTTTGGTCAGCCGCTGAAGTCGACGCCGTAATCGATGAGAAAATCGCCCCTCTCTTCAAAGATGCATACGACATATCCGAGAAAGGAAACTGGGAAGGCAAAAACATTCTCAATCGGATCGACAGCGGTGATCGTATCACGTCTAAAGATGCTGAAAAAATCCTGCAGCAAGGACGTAAGCAGTTGTTTGATGCTCGGGCACCTCGTATCCGGCCTGATCGAGATGACAAGATACTCGCCGACTGGAATGGCCTAATAATTCAAGCGCTGGCCCGCGCTGGCATGGTCTTTAATCAGCCTGAATGGATCGCGCTAAGCCAATCTACATTCGAAGCGATACTGTCGACGATGATATGGCAAGACAGTGATGGCCGCGATCGCATTGCCCATTCCCTGTGCGGCGGACGACTACAGCCTGTTGATATGTTGGATGACTATGCCAACCTAATTGCGGCCGCGCTCATGCTTCATAGTGTAACCGGTGATACCGCCATAATGAAACAGGCTGTCGATTGGGCAGATTTAGTTCATTCTCTTTTTTGGAATGAAGGCGGACACGGCTATTTCTTTACGGCCGCTGATGCAGAAAACCTGATTGTTCGCACTACACAGGTGATAGATACAGCTACACCTTCAGGTAACGGCGTTATGCTCGCTAACCTTGCGCGGTTGTTTTACCTAACAGGTGACGATCGTTTTCGTATACGTGCGGAAGCTTTGATTGAAGCTTTTGATGCAGATGCTATGCGGCACTTTCCACATACTTGTGCCTTTTTGAACGGATTTGAACTCTTTACCGATGCAATCCAAGTGGTCATTGTCGGCGATCGCGCGGACAAGGACGTAAAAACTTTATTGAAGGCGGCGCTTTTTACCTCTCTGCCTAATTTGATTTTGTCCACGGTTGACGACACCGATGCTCTCCCTGCTGGTCATGCAGCTCACGGCAAAGCAGCAATTTATGGAAAGGCGGCGGCGTACATCTGTCGAGGACCTGTCTGTCAGGCCCCAGTGACGACGGCAGATGATCTCAAATCGGCGCTAGCAGGATAAGTTTCAAAAAATGCCGCAGTTGTCCTTTCATTCCCAAATTGGTGAATTAACGGTTTCAGAAGAAGGCGGCATTCTGGTCTCTCTTGACTGGGGCTGGGGTCAAGACCAGTCCCAAACAATGCTCTTGAAAGAGGCACGCGATCAACTCATCGCTTATTTCGACGGGTCTCTCCGAACTTTTGATCTACCGTTCAGGCCAGCTGGGACACTATTTCAAAACAAGGTCTGGGCTGCGATGCAAAACATTCCTTATGGGGAGACGCGGACTTACGGACAGGTAGCAAAGAAACTCAGGTCAGCGGCACGTGCTGTTGGCACGGCCTGCTGTGCTAATCCGATACCCATTATCATTCCTTGCCATCGCATAGTGGCAGCTAGCGGTCTTGGGGGCTATTCGGGCGACGGTGGTTTGGTTACAAAGCAGACTTTGTTGAAACTGGAAGAGCCATAGGACTATTCCTAGGGCTTCCAAGGACTTTAAGAATACAGGCAGAGGGCAATCATGGCGCGAGCGATAGTGGTGAGAGAGACGGGCGGACCGGATGTTTTGGTTGGCACCGATGTACAAATCGGATCTCCGAGCGCCGGCGAAGTCCGGCTGAGACAAACCGCTATAGGTGTCAATTTTATTGATACCTACCATCGCTCAGGTCTGTATCCCGTTGCAGGTCTTCCCTTTACCCCCGGTATGGAAGCCGTAGGTGAAATTGAAGAGGTCGGGGAAGGTGTAACAGATCTGAAAGAAGGCGATCGGGTGTGTTACGGCAATGGCCCAATGGGATCCTATGCCTCAGAACGCATCATGCCCACAGGGTCCCTGGTTAAAGTGCCGGGCGCTTTAGGTGATGAACAAGTGGCCGGTATGATGCTGCGCGGTCTGACGGTTTGGTATCTCCTGCGAAGCTTGCACAATTTAAAGGCCGGCGAGACGGTCTTGTTCCATGCCGCTGCAGGAGGCGTAGGCCTCATCTTCTGTCAGTGGGCAAAACATATTGGCGCAACGGTCATTGGTACTGTGGGGTCAGAAGAAAAAGCTGAGTTGGCTAAAGAAAGCGGCTGCGATCACACAATTCTCTATAAGAGCGAAGACTTTGTGGCGAACGTCAACGACATCACAGACGGTAAAAAAGTCTCAGTGGTATACGACGGTGTGGGCAAGGATACATTTATGGGGTCTTTGGACTGTCTTCAGAAACGCGGTCTCATGGTGTCCTTCGGTAACGCATCGGGCCCACCACCCGCTCTTGAGATTGGAAGCTTAGGTCCAAAGGGCTCACTTTTTGTAACCAGACCAACATTGTTTGATTACACCGGTACTAGAGAGCAACTCGTGCAGGGCTGTGATGATTTATTCGAGGTTGTTGGTTCTGGTGCTGTTAAAATTGAAGTGGGTCAGTCTTATGGGCTTGAACAAGCCGCACACGCACATAGTGATCTTGAAACACGCAAGACGACAGGGTCTACAATCTTGCAAACCTAAAATCGGTATCTTGGATTTAAATTAGCCGGTCTCAGAAAGGCTGACAGTTGTCGTCTCGCCCCTTAAGACCAGTGCTTTCCATCGTGCACGCTGGACCATTCGGTCCTTATGCTCGTTCCTGATCTGTTGCCGTTCTTGTTCGGAGCGGCAATTGGCAAGTTTTGATTTATGAGCTGTCACTTCTTCAGCAGACATCAAAGACTGTCCAAATACGGCTTCAGGTTCACCCTGTTCCGCATAAACCGGCGACATGCCGACTAAAACAAACGGGACTATTAATACTGGAAAACGGCTCATAATTTGCTCCCCAAAGGTCTTCCCCAAGACCGAATAGACGCAAAATTATGCCCAGAAGAAAATCTGTTGTCAGCCGAAAAACTGTTCGTAGAGGTGTTTCAATTGACCGGTCGAGATCAATGATTCATACGATCAAAGAAATCATCGTTGTTCTTTGATTCTCTCAGCTTATCGAGCAGAAACTCCATGCCGTCCTGAGTTCCCATGGGATCGAGGATGCGACGCAGGACCCACATCTTGGATAGCGTTTTCTGATCGACAAGGAGTTCCTCTTTGCGTGTCCCTGATTTGGTTATGTCTATGGCCGGGAAGATGCGCTTATCTGCAAGCTTACGCTCCATAACAATCTCGGAGTTACCTGTACCTTTAAACTCCTCAAAAATAACCTCATCCATGCGGCTACCTGTTTCAATCAATGCCGTTGCGATGATTGTTAAAGATCCACCCTCTTCGATGTTACGTGCTGCACCGAAGAACCGCTTTGGGCGTTGCAATGCGTTTGCATCTACGCCACCCGTCAAAACCTTTCCTGAAGACGGAACCACCGTGTTATAGGCCCGCGCTAACCGGGTGATAGAATCGAGCAAAATGACTACATCACGTTTGTGTTCAACCAAACGCTTAGCTTTCTCGATAACCATTTCGGCAACTTGCACGTGACGGGATGCAGGCTCATCGAATGTTGAACTCACCACTTCACCTTTTACGGTGCGGTCCATGTCAGTGACTTCTTCAGGCCGTTCATCAATCAAAAGAACAATCAAATATACTTCTGGATGATTGGCCGCGATAGAACTCGCGACATTTTGCAACATCACTGTCTTACCAGCTCGCGGTGGCGCTGTTAGCAATGCCCGCTGGCCTTTACCTAAAGGTGAGACAATCTCAATAACACGACCCGTAAGCTCTTTGCCTGTTGGGTCGTCGAACTCCATGTTCAGTTTTTCTTCTGGATAGAGCGGCGTTAAGTTGTCGAAGTTAATGCGATGTCGAACAGCATCCGGTTGCTCAAAGTTAATTGTGTTGACTTTGAGAAGAGCGAAATATCGTTCCCCATCTTTTGGTCCTCTAATTTCTCCTTCAACAGTATCACCCGTACGCAAGCCAAAGCGACGGACCTGACTTGGAGAAACATAAATATCATCTGGTCCTGCAAGATAATTAGATTCTGGTGAGCGAAGAAAACCAAAACCATCTTGCAGTATTTCTAATACGCCTTCCCCAGATATTGCCTGGTCTTGCTCAGCGAGCTGCTTGAGAATTGAAAACAGCATGTCTTGCTTACGCAAATTCGAAGCATTCTCAATACCCAGCTCTTCAGCAAAGGCTAAAAGTTCGGGCGGAGTTTTGCGTTTTAGTTCTTGAAGATGCATGGAGAAACAGGCTCCCAAACCTATTGTAACGGGGAATGACGCAAGAGCGTCGACGGTGAGGAGGAAGATTCAATCCGACTATCTGAACAAGACCGTAATGGTGAACTGATGTGTCGTTTTGTACGAACGGAGGGAAAAATGGGACGAATGCCCCAAAGACATGGAAACCGTTAACGTACTCATTGCTCGTCTGTCAATTTATATTTCCACAGATGTAAATATTCTCTTATCCAGAGTTCAACCTACATAAATAAGAATCTAATACTAAAGATGTAGAAGTTGATGGGGCGGTTAGAAATGGGGATCAAAAGTCATCCACTGACATATTCGCATTAAATGTCTCTATGAAAAAACATGAACAACACTTGTAAAAACAAGGACTAAATCGCCTGAAATATGTTTATCCATGGGTTTATCCGTTTATTTCATTAGATTGAATACTGGGAATAATGGGGAAAAATGCCTTCTCCACAAATCTAATATTGTACATCACGACTTATCCGCCGTTGGCAAAGAGGTGGCCGAGAAGTTAAGAATGGGTACGGATAATTCTAGTGATCCTATTATTATTGAGTTGTCCCCAGTACTAGACGGAATTAACGGCCTCGGTCGGTGGCAGAAATACCTTTTAATCTACATCTCGTTTCAGATTCCTCTGGTGAAACTGTCAGCGGAATTGCACGTGCGTGTCTTGTTCAATACGACGATGAAGCCGTAACTGAGCATTTTTGGTGGTTGGTTCGGACCAAAGGGCAGATGAGCCGTGTAATTGATGGCATCAAGGCGTCACCCGGCCTGGTTATATTTACGCTGCTAGATCCTGCCATAAGAGGGCCTCTCGAACAGGCATGCCGAGATCTCGGGATCCCGTGTGTGTCTGCACTGGATCCGGTCATGGATGCCCTAGAAAAGGTTTTTGATAAGCAAGGGGGTCATGAAATTGGGCGTCAACATACACTGGATGATGAGTACTTCGATCGAATTGAAGCAATGCACTACGCACTGGCCCATGATGATGGACAAACGCTAGACGGTCTTAAAGATGCGGACATTGTGTTGATTGGTGTTTCTCGCACATCCAAAACACCAACGTGTATGTATCTTGCGAACAGGGGGTTTCGAGCCGGAAACATTCCCCTAGTTCCAGGGATTGTTCTTCCTGACGACGTTGTGGCAGCAAAAAATCCGCTGTTTGTTGGTTTAACGAGAGAGCCAAAAAGCCTAACGGATATCCGCCAGTCTCGCCTCCGGCTGATGAATGAACATCGAGGAATGGACTACGCCGACGTTGATTTAGTAAAGGAAGAAGTTGCCGCGTCCCGCAGGCTATTTCGCAAACATGGGTGGCCGGTCATCGACGTCACCCGGAAATCTATCGAAGAAACGGCTGCGTCTATTATTCAACTTTATAACGAAAGATATGCATCGTGACGGCAGACCTTTCCGCCCCTTCAGTTATACTTGCGTCTGCTAGCCAAAGCCGCGCGCATATTCTTAAAGAAGCGGGCGTGCCTTATACCACTGAGCCAGCTTTCATAGACGAAGGGCCTATCAAAGAGTCATTACAAGCCGAAGGCGCTGATGCATTGTCCGTCGCAGAGACTCTGGCAGAGTTAAAAGCTGTAAAAATATCACGTAGTCATCCTGAAGCTTTTATAATTGGGGCGGACTCAATTCTTGATTTAGATGGTGTGTGGTTTGATAAACCGACAGATATAGACCATGCGAAAGCCCATCTTATGACACTTCGAGGTCGCACACATTCACTGGCGACGGCTGTTGTCGTTGCTCTCGGTGGAACACGTATTTGGCATTTTCGCGATCAACCGACATTAAGAATGCGAAATTTTACCGACGCCTATCTTGATCAATATATGGCTGCTGTAGGTACAGATATCCTTTCGTCTGTTGGTGCGTACCACCTAGAAAGTCTGGGCGTTCAACTATTCGACTACATCGAGGGGGATTTCTTTTCTATTCTTGGTTTGCCTATTTTGCCACTATTGTCATTTCTTCGTGAACATAAAGTTGTCGTGTCATGAGTGTTACTGGCAGCGCTTTATTAGCTGGCGTCATGGGCTGGCCGATTTCACATTCTTTATCACCGCGCCTTCATGGTTACTGGCTGCGTGAACATAATATCCACGGTGACTATGTTCCATTGCCAGTTGCTCCAAGCAATCTTGAACATGCCTTAAGAGCACTTCCTAGCCTTGGTTTTCGGGGTGTTAATTTGACGGTGCCTCATAAAGAGGCGGGATTACCATTGATGGATTCCGTATCAGATATTGCGCGTCGCATTGGCGCAATAAATACGGTGTTTGTATCAGGTGAAGGAGAGTTATCCGGGACAAATACAGATGCACACGGGTTTATTGAAAACCTACGGCTCAACGCGCCGACATGGCGAAAGAACGATGGTGCTGCGGTTGTTCTCGGAGCGGGTGGTGCTGCACGTGCTGTTGTAGCGGCACTGATTGATGCACAGGTTCCCAAAGTCTTATTGCTCAACCGTACTGTTGCGAAAGCGGAACAACTAGCAAAGGCAATCGGAGGTTCGATTAAAGTGGTCGATTGGGGTGACCGCGATGAAGCGATAAAAAACGCTATGCTCCTGGTGAACACCACAACACTTGGAATGGTTAACCAGCCGAAGCTTGAGATTTCGCTGAGTGCGTTGCCCAAAATAGCGATAGTAAACGATTTGGTTTATTCGCCATTGGAAACGGAGCTGCTCCGTGCAGCCCGACAGATGGGTTTGCAGACGGTTGATGGTCTTGGAATGTTACTCCATCAAGCAGTTCCTGGTTTTGAAGGTTGGTTTGGCATACGCCCGGTTGTAACGAACGGACTCCGTGACGTTGTTTTGAAGTCTACGTAGTGACACATGAAGAAGAACGCCGTCATTTTTTCAAGAAAGCTGACTCGTAGAGACAGACCTCCTTTGCCAATAAAAATAATTGGCTTAACCGGGTCAATCGGGATGGGTAAGTCGACAGCGGCAATGATGATAAAGACGATGGGCGTTCCGGTGTTTGATGCTGATGAGGCTGTTCACCGTCTAATGGCCCCTGGCGGACAAGCCGTTAAGGCAATATCGCGTCGTTTTCCGGAGGCTGTTGGGCCCAACGGTGTAGATCGTCAAATGTTGGGAGACCTCGTATTTGGGAATTTCGCCGCTCTCTCTGACCTAGAGAATATTCTCCACCCTTTGGTCCGTCGCATTCGAAAATTGTTCTTGCGCACTCATGCCTTGCGTCGCACGCGGTATGTTGCGATGGACGTTCCTCTTCTGTTTGAAACGGGGGAAGAAAAAAATTGTGATGCGGTTGTAGTTGTGACCGCACCGCTATTTCTTCAGCACCAACGTGTTCTTTCCAGAACAGGCATGACAAAGGAAAAACTCACAAGTATCCTTTCGCGACAACTTCCAGATTGTGACAAACGCCGCCATGCATCAACCTTGGTTTACAGCGGATTAGGAAAACGGCACACCTGGGTTAGGCTGAAACACTTTTTGAGTCGTCGCGCTCAATAGTTTGATAAGAAAGTCTCATTATATGCATATGCGTGAAATTGTTCTCGATACGGAGACAACCGGGCTTGATCCTAAGACTGGAGACCGTGTCGTTGAAATTGGATGTGTCGAACTCCAGAATCATATGGCTACCGGCGAGACGTATCACACGTACCTAAACCCTGAACGGGATATGCCTTCCGAAGCCGAAAGAGTACACGGCCTCAGTATTGAATTTCTTTCTGATAAACCGCTATTCGCAGACATAGCAGATGAATTTCTCGCGTTCGTCGGTACGTCGCCTGTGATTGCGCACAATGCTCCCTTTGATCTTGGGTTTTTGAATGCGGAGCTTGAATTGGCTGGTCGGCTACCATTGCCAATGGACCGAGCCATCGACACGGTTCCTTTGGCGCGGAGGAAGTTTCCTGGTGCGCAAGTCAATCTCGACGCGCTATGTCGTCGTTTCAACGTTGATTTGTCTGCCCGGGTAAAACACGGCGCGTTGCTTGATTCCGAGTTGTTGGCAGAAGTTTATCTGGAGCTTATTGGCGGGCGTGAACCTGGATTAGGCTTGGCTGCCAATGAGAAAGTAACAAAATCAACCAAAGCCATTAAGATTGATCGACCTGTTCGAACACCTAGACAACATGATGCGTCCGCAGAAGAGATAGCTGCGCACATGTCATTTCTAGAAAAGATACAAGACCCTCTTTGGAAGACTTAGAGAGTTAGAGGTTTTGTCCTGATACGGGTCCGCCAGTCATAGCCGCCATGCTTCGTGCCTGCGCATCCCGCTGCAATTCTTCATCATCGGCAAATTTGCGGCGATATAGATCTGTGAAATCAACTAGCTGAAGCATCAAAGGAGGAAAACCCCCTTGGACGGTCACGTCAGCGACTATCTGTCGGACAAAGGGATACATTTGCCGGGGCACTTCAATCATTAGAACAGGACGAATATGCTCGTCAGGAATTTCACCTAACACCACAACACAGGCATAAGCGACCTCAAGGATAAAGGCCGGTTTGTCTCCAACCGTAGCTTCCAAGTGGACTGTGAGCGTCACTTCATGCTGGTTGTCCTTAAGGTCTCTAACACTGCAATCAATCGAGATTGGAATGTCAGGAGAGGTCTGGCGCAAGTCCTGGAAGATGTCGGGAGCGTGAGGCGCCTCGAAGGATAGGTCTTTGATGTACTGACCAATAAACTGGATCGGGGCTACTGGCTGCTGATCTTCAGCAGATGCGCCAGCGTCCGTTGACGTGTCGCTCATAATATCTCCTTCGTCTTAAGCTAGAACGCGGCGCGAGGTAGCATGGAAAACCTTTAGCGACAAGGAGTGTCACACGGACTCCTTGAAAAGGCGTGTAGGTCTTTAGGACTCTTTTTTACTGTTATCCGGCAACTCTGGCACATCAGTTGGCGTAATATCCTGAAAATCACCCTCAACGTCATAGTTTTGTCGTGATGAGGTGGACGTATTTGAAGAATGAACTGTCACCACGGCCTTAGATATCAGAAGAGCAAGTAAAATCGCCCGGACAAATGGGATAAACAAAATCAAGCCAATGGCGTCGGTTATAAATCCGGGTGCAAGTAGAAGGGCCCCGGCAACCAATAGGCAGGCTCCATCAAAAACGGCTCGGACCGGCATTTCACCTCGATTTAGGCTGTCGTTGACTTTGCTTAACGTTGCTAAGCCCTGAGCGCGGACCAATGCGGTTCCGAGTATTGCCGTTAGCACGGTCGTCGCGACTGTCGCCAGAATGCCAATTTCATCACCGATCCATATAAAGACCCCAATTTCCAAGAGGGGTAGTGTTATAAAGCCAAAGAGGATCAGAAGGGGCATGCTTGCCCTTATTCAGTGAAGTGCCTATGTTCGACTCAGGTGCCGAGTCTATGATCACTTAATGATCGTATGAACTTCGGTCAATGTTTGCTGGTTATCCCAGCCAGTAAGCATTGGAATGGTTCACCGGCAAAAATGCTCAGGAAAGCGATTTAATCAGCCCATGGAAGGCTTTCAATTCGTCGATATTATTCTGCTCGCAATGGTCGCAGGATTTTTGATTCTGAGACTACGCAGCACCCTGGGGCGTCGTACCGGTCATGAACAAGGGCAAGATAATTACAGGCGAGACAATGTTGTTGAACTTTCGCCACGCGCAAACCCTGACTCCGAAACTGTGGTAGTTGGCGACATAGATCCAGCCTACATCGGAACACTCTTTGAAGAGGGCCTGACCCAGATCACATTGTCAGACCCAAACTTTTCCGTGGAAGATTTTCTAGGCGGAGCGGGCAAAGCATTCGAGATGATCGTGATTGCCTATGCTGAGCACGATACTGACACCCTAAAACCACTCCTCTCAGATGAAGTGTATTCGAATTTTGCAGCCGCAGTTCAAGATCGCGAAGATCGTGAAGAGCGTATGGAAACGGAACTCATAGTGATAAAGCCTATCAAATTAGAGAGCGTTTCAGTGGATGGGAGAACAGCAAAAATAGCTGCCCGGTTCGAAAGTGAGCAGGTCAACATCATCAAAGATGCGGATGGTCAAATTGTTGATGGAGACCCAGAGCATATAGAAAGCGTCACAGATATCTGGACGTTTGAGCGCAATTTAGCGAACTCCGATCCCAACTGGCTTCTCATTGCAACACGCAGCGTGGATTGATCTCCAGCTGCGGTGAAGAATAATCGCTTATCTCTGCTACTGAAAAGTCAAATCACAGCTTACGCTGTCGCATCTTTTTTTGGGTTTTCGGTCGGACTTCTTGTTGCTGCCCAGTTTTTCCCGACCAAGATAGAACGGGTTGAAATAGTAAAGACAATACCGGCTCCGTCCCCAACCCCACCACCTATTGTCGAACCCGAAGCTAAGCCAGAGGTTTCATATAGCCCTGTAGATGTAGATCAACTGCCAGGATGGACAACAGATTCTGTGGCGGATGCTTTACCCGCCTTGCGGAACGCTTGTTCCGCACTTGAAGGCCGGTCTGATACGGAGGCAGTTGGGCGAAATGGAATAGGCGGAACCGTCGCAGATTGGCGAACGCCCTGTGTCTTACTCGGCCAATTGGTTTCCAATGATGCGACCGGGTTGAGAGCAATACTGAGTGACTTGTTTGTCCCCTACGCTGTTTCTTCTTCAGGCGGAGTGACGGGAAAATTCACGGGCTACTATGAAGCGTCACTCAACGGTTCAAACATTAGAACAGACAAGTACTTCGTACCCTTGTATGGATTACCGAAAGATATCGTTGAACTTGACACCCGCTCTTTTGATTTGTCTGCGGACATTCCGTCCCTCGTTGGCCAAGTGAATGGCCGCCGTCTAGTGCCCTATGATGAGCGCCGTGTTATCGAAAGAGACCAAAGTTTTTCAGAACGTGCTGAGGTTTTGGTGTGGGTCGATGACCCTGTCGACGCCCACCTCCTGCATATCCAAGGATCTGGACGGGTCACCATGGATGATGGGATGGAGCGTCGTATCGGATATGCTGGAAACAATGGCCGGCGATTTCGTGGCATCGGCGGCATATTGTTGAGTGCTGGCGTATTAGGTCCAGGACAGGGTTCAATGCCTTCAGTGGCTAATTGGCTACGGGACAACCCCGAACAGGCCCAGCGTTATATGGAAGATAATCCGCGGTTCATTTTCTTTCGATGGAACGACGGACCAGGACCACTCGGAGCACTTGGGGTTCCTTTGGAACCGAGGCGTAGCCTAGCTGTTGACCCAAGGTACATTCCCTACGGATCACCTCTCTGGCTGGATGTCGATGATCCTGATGGCCAGTCTCTCGATGGTTTGGTTGTGGCGCTTGATACTGGCTCTGCGATACGCGGCGCTGTGCGTGGAGACTATTTTTGGGGCGCGGGTCCAGCCGCTTTTGCCAAAGCGGGGCGAATGAATTCTCGTGGTCGCTACTACCTTTTTTTACCCCGTAGCGTTGCTGGCCCCTCACAGATTGGCGAAAAACCGTTATAGTAAGAATGGATAAGGTACTGTTGCGTTGTTTCATTAAGAGCAGTGCGCAGGTTTAGAGAGTCTGAGGGAATATGGCCGAAACGGCTGGGCATAAACGCAAAGATCGCTCTCTCTATGGCCGTTTGATGGAATCCTATCAAGCAGACCGCGTCAGCATATTCATTGACTTTGATCGGCTTAACGCGCCACCAAGCCCAGTCTTTAGTCCGTGGGAAAATGTTGCACCGTTGCTGATCATTCTGCTGCTTGCAATGGCTGTGATGTTGCTGATCGATTTGCTTATCGGCACGCTGGCAATGCTTCTCGGTGTGATCAGTTATTTATTCTTAGTTCGCCCTTGGGTATCGCAGCGTGTTTATCGACGCGCCATTTATGCTGCCCCAGACAATCTGCACAACTGGAATATTTTGTGGAAATTGGGCGGTCTCGTTTTGACCTTGAATTATAGTCTGAGACACGCTGTGGATCACCTGACGGAGACTGACGGGCATTTGGTACGCGGTATCTTCCAGAAATGGATATTGACGGTACAGACACTTATGCAGAGTTTAAAAAGACCCCGGCAGATGGTTCCCTTAAAGACGTTGTTCGTGACGACAACATTGATATGTAAAAGCCTCGGTTAAGGCACCGCTCACAGATCTATCCATATCGGAATTGTTCGTGTCAAAAAGTGATCGGAAACGCCTACCGACAAAAGCAGAAAGTTCATTGTGGACAAAAGCAATGGCTTCTGTTCAACCGGTGGCTCGACCTCAAGGCTTGATAGCGGATAGCGATTCAGCGGATCAAAATATCGATCTGTTTTCTAATTCTTCTAACTCTGAACCACGGTCTATCACGTTCCCAGAGTATCCTCGACGACGACTTCAGCAGACAGTACCGCAATCTATTCAGTCAAGTGCGAACCGCACAACGGACTTGCCGCCAATAGAAATCGGACAGATCGGTTGGACTGATCGCCGTACAGCCAACCGCCTTAAAAAAGGCCGTATGCGTATTGATGCGCGACTTGATCTTCATGGATATACAGAAGAGCAAGCGTACACTCAATTACTTGGATTCTTGAATGCAGCTCGCAACTCTGGAGCACGTTGCGTGTTGCTTGTCACTGGGAAAGGCAGGCGAGCCAGAACGGGAAGTGGGAAACTCAAAGCGATCGTACCTAAATGGTTGAACGAGGCCGCCTTTCGGCCATCAGTGCTTTCGGTAACATATGCTCAACAGAGAGACGGAGGTGATGGTGCACTATATGTCTTATTGCGCAAAAGTGATCGCACGTTCTCCAAAAATAAAATAGGGGATCTTAGATGACGCCTTTCGGTGCACGCCTTCGTGCCCTTCGTGCGGACCGCGGGATGACCCAAAAAGCGTTGGCTGATCGCTTGAACGTATCGCCGGCATATCTATCAGCCCTGGAACACGGTCGTCGTGGTCGACCCGGCCCGGGATTGGTTTTAGAGATTTGTGGGCATCTCGACCTGATTTGGGATGAGGCAGAAGACCTCAAGCGTCTTGCCGATCATTCAAAACCCAAGGTCGTCTTAGATACGGGCGGGTTGTCTCCCCGTGCCACAGAGTTGGTCAATTTGCTGGACCGTCGCCTGCCAAATTTATCTGAGTCCGATCTCGATCGCTTGATCGCTATCTTAAAGGGCCTGGAATCGGGGTTTTAAACACATAGTTTCTGTCTGGTGCTGGTGCCCGTTTGACCGTCATCAAAGCCGATCGCCCTAGATTTCCCCTATCGATTTCCTGTAAATGAGAATTGTTCGCAAAAAAGAGCTAGACGTAGACCAAGCCTTGCTATTAAGACTGCAAATTATTCTCAATTAGATCAAAAAGCGCTTTGTACCAAATTATGCCTACGACTGAAATTTTACCTTTGGACCGTCTCCCGCATGGATTACCAGCCCGCATCTCTAAAATTGGTGAGGGACGGATTGAACCAGTTAGTACGAAGCCGAATCTTGAAGAACTTCTGCTCGGTTTGGGGTTTGAGGAAGGAGCGGAAATTGAGATTCGACATCAAGGCCCTTTGGGTGGCCCCCTCGCTGTTCAGGTTGATGGTCGCTTAATCGCTCTGCGTCCCATAGATGCGTCCGCAGTTTTGGTCGAAGCTGAAATGGTGCCTCAAGACTCTGGAACGGGCGCCTGATAATGGAAGACGTTCTTCGCGTAGCTCTGGTTGGGAACCCCAACAGCGGAAAGAGCTCCTTATTCAATGCGTTGACAGGTAACCGTCAAAAGGTTGGCAACTATCCAGGCGTCACGGTTGAACGAAGGGCTGGCCGATTTGAAGTCCCAAAAGACCGCCTTGTAAAAATTGTTGATCTTCCGGGTACCTATAGCCTGACGCCACATAGCCCTGACGAAGTGGTGACCCACGACGTTTTGATGGGAACGAGCACTCTCGAACATCTCCCCGATGTTGTCGTTTGTGTAATCGATGCGACGAATCTTAGGGTTCACGTTCGCTTCGCCCTCGAACTTCGTAGTCTCGGTCAACCAATCATCATCGCGTTGAACATGATGGACTTAGCATCGCGAGACGGGATTGAGATAGATTCAGATCGTCTGTCCGAAGAACTTGGCATGCCGGTTGTTCCAACCGTGGCTGTCCGTAAGTCTGGCATCCAGGAATTGGTCGACTCGTTTGACACTAAATCTTGGGCAGCGCTTTGGACTAAGTACTCTGTGCCAGGGGCCAAAAAGGGTTCGACTCCTTCTGTGCGCGAATTGCAAAAGGAAGCCCGCCGTATTGCCGCCGCTGTAACCATCCATGAAGGCGTGGAACACAAGCTTACCCGCATTCTCGACTCTATCGTTTTAAACCCAATTGCCGGCCCAATAATTTTGTTAAGCCTTTTGTTTCTCATGTTTCAGGCTGTTTTTTCATGGGCTGAAGCTCCGATGGCTTGGATCGATGAAAGCATCATGGCGTTACAACGTCTTTCGCTAGAGACCCTACCCGAAGGTCTTTTTCAGAGTCTCATTGTCGACGGAGTCTTGGCGGGCGTTGGTAGTGTCGTTATCTTCTTGCCGCAGATTCTCATCCTGTTCGCTTTTATACTTGTGCTTGAAGCGTCGGGTTATATGGCTCGGGCCGCCTTCCTCATGGATCGTATTATGACCATGGCCGGGCTAAATGGACGGGCTTTCATTCCACTGCTCTCAAGTTTTGCCTGCGCTATCCCTGGCATTATGGCAGCGCGCACGATTGACCATCCAAGAGACCGGCTAACTACAATCATGGTTGCGCCGCTGATGACCTGCGCCGCGCGCCTACCAGTTTATACATTGATTATTGCGGCCTTCATTCCGAATACAGTTGTATTTGGAGGCGTACGTCTCCAAGGCCTCGTCATGTTCGGACTATATATTGTTGGTATAGTCAGCGCGTTGATTGTGGCGGGTGTGCTTAAGAAGACACTGAACAAAGGCGCTCCCTCTCGCTTGTTGATGGAGTTGCCAAAATATCAAGCGCCCCGTTTTCGAGACATTGTACTTGGTCTAATAGAACGTGCCCGGTTGTTTATTCGGCGCGCCGGAACAATCATCCTTTTCAGTATGATTGTTTTATGGGGTCTTGCATCTTTTCCAGCACCTTCCCCAAACGCCACAGAGCCTGATATTTTTTACAGTATAGCTGGTCAGATCGGCCGCGCACTAGAAGTCGTCTTTGCGCCCATTGGATTCAATTGGGAGATATCTGTTGCGCTGGTTCCGGGAATGGCCGCGAGGGAAGTCGCCGTTGGGGCTTTGGGTACGGTGTACTCTTTGAGTGGTTCGGAGGATGCTGTCGCATCAAGCTTGGCAACAGTTCTGCAATCAGCCTGGTCTTTGCCAACGGCTTTGGCGTTCTTGGCGTGGTACGTTTTTGCGCCTCAATGCCTGTCCACCTTGGCTGTTGCTCGCCGCGAAACAAACTCGTGGGGATGGACCGCTTTTATGTTCGGCTACTTGTTCGCCCTAGCATATATTGCGGCCGGCGCGACCTACTGGACAGCGATGGCGTTGATGTGAGACACAAACAACACCAACCTACTCCTTACAAAATAAACTTACTGAGATCGCCTTTCTTAGCCAGATCGCCAACCTGACTTTGCACTAAGTCCGGCGTAATTATTATCGTCTCGCCGGCCCGATCGGTTGCCGTAAAACTGATATCTTCAAGTAACTTCTCAAGCACGGTGTGAAGTCTTCGAGCCCCAATGTTTTCGACGTTCTGATTTATTTCAGCGGCCAGAACAGCAATCGCCTCGATGGCACCTGACTCAAACTCAAGAGTCACATCTTCTGTTCCCATTAGTGCTTCATACTGTGTGATTAGGCTCGCTTCGGTCTCTGTAAGGATGCGTACAAAGTCCGCCTGTGTGAGCGCTTTGAGTTCGACCCGGATAGGCAAACGACCCTGCAGTTCCGGGAGCAGATCAGATGGTTTAGCCAAATGGAAAGCCCCTGACGCTACAAATAGAATGTGATCTGTTTTTACGGTGCCATGTTTCGTGGCCACTGTTGTGCCTTCGATTAAAGGAAGAAGGTCACGTTGGACACCTTCGCGTGAGACATCGCCGCCACGGGCATCACTCCGTGCCGTGATTTTGTCAATTTCATCCAAAAAAACGATGCCGTTATTTTCGACGGCGTCGATGGCGTCTCGGATCACGGAGTCTTCGTCTAGTAGTTTGTCGCTCTCTTCACGAATGAGAACGTCATAAGAATCCTGAACGGTGAGCCGTTTGGTCTTGGTCTGTCCACCCAACATGCCGCCAAGCATATCATTGAGATTAACCATCCCGACCTGAGCACCCGGCATACCAGGAATATCCATGGTTGGTATGCCTGCTGATCCGGACTCACTTACTTCAATTTCGATTTCTTTGTCGTTTAGTTCGCCATTGCGAAGCTTTGAACGGAAGCTATCACGTGTGCTGTCACTCGCTGTATCTCCGACAAGGGCATCCAAAACGCGTTCTTCAGCGGCCAATTCTGCCTTCGCGGTCACTTGTTTGCGAAGGCGCTCCCGATTCATGTTGATCGCAATTTCAACCAGATCTCTAACGATGCTTTCTACATCGCGTCCGACATAGCCAACCTCCGTAAATTTGGTGGCTTCAACTTTTATGAAAGGGGCTTGGGCAAGCTTAGCGAGGCGCCGGGCAATCTCAGTCTTTCCAACACCGGTCGGACCGATCATGAGAATATTTTTTGGCAAGACTTCGTCTTTAAGTGCGTCGGGCAACTGTTGCCGTCGCCATCTATTGCGCAAGGCAATAGCAACGGCACCTTTGGCATCTCCTTGGCCAATGATAAATCGATCAAGTTCAGAAACAATTTCGCGAGGTGAAAACGAGGTCATAAGGTCTAAAGGCTTTCAATCACCAAAGAATTATTAGTGTAAACGCAAATGTCTGCTGCGATGCCCATGGCTTTGCGGGCAATTGCTTCAGCATCTAGATCATCATTGTCGATCAGTGCGCGCGCGGCAGAAAGAGCATAGGACCCACCTGAACCTATGCCGATTAAGCCATCTTCCGGTTCAAGTACGTCTCCTGTACCAGTTAGAACCAAAGATGTTTCCTTGTCGGCCACAGCCATCATCGCTTCCAAGCGACGAAGATAGCGATCCGTTCGCCAATCTTTTGCTAGCTCGACACAGGCGCGAGTCAGCTGACCGGGATGCTGGTCTAACTTTGCTTCAAGTCGTTCAAAAAGCGTAAAGGCATCTGCTGTCGCACCCGCAAATCCAGCAATCACTGACCCGTCAGAAAGTTGCCGTACCTTTCGAGCATTAGATTTGATGACCTGTTGCCCCAAGGTCACTTGGCCATCACCGGCGATGACGACTGATCCGTTTTTCCGCACGGACAAGATGGTGGTGCCGTGCCATACGGCAGCATCAGAGGACATGGTAACTCCTTTCGGGAGAGAGAACGTCTATGTAGAGGATGGGGCCCACCGGTCAAGACTTCAAGAGTTGGAACCCAATAACAAACGAACTGGAGCATGGTCCGATGGTGGCGACCAATGCCGAACTGCAGTTAAAACTTCTACGTCGGTAATGTCGTCTTTCAGACCCGGCGTGACCCATATGTGGTCTAGCCGCCGCCCTTTGTTTGTTGCCTCCCAGTCAGCCGCACGATAACTCCACCACGTAAATACCGGGTCGTCTTCACCGACCAATTCGCGCTGGGTATCAATCCAATTGAGTGAACGTTTAACGCGCTCAAGGGCTGCCACTTCAATTTCCGTGTGGGTGATGACGTTCTTCAACTTTGTGTGTGACCACACATCTGTTGGTAACGGGGCAACATTGAGATCACCTGCGAGAATCATAGGGTCGCGAAACCCATAGGTTCCTGAAAAGTGGTCTGCCAAATCATCTAGATAGCGTAGCTTAAAATCAAACTTGGGGTTGGCATCACGGTCAGGCACGTCGCCCCCAGCAGGCACATAAACACAATGCACGCCAATGCCTGTACTCGCGACCCGCGCAAAAATATGACGCGCGTCTGGGCGTTCCGCCCAAGTAAAATTTTCTATGTCTGACAGGGGCAGTCGGGAAAGAATAGCGACGCCGTTATATCCCGGCTGAGCCGCTATGGCTTGGTGTTCATACCCAGATGCCGCGATGGCATCAGCAGGCACCATGTCCGTATCGGCTTTTAACTCCTGCAGGCAAATGATGTCCGGGTCCCAGCGATCAATCATTCGTATCAGTTGGTCTAGGCGTTTTCGGACGGAATTGACGTTCCACGATATAAGGCTGAGAGGCTGAACCGGCATGTCTGCGTTATAGAGGGTTTTGGACGCGCATGGCGACATGGCGTACACAGCGGAAAATTTAGGGATTTAAGAAAAGCTGCGCCCGACGTTAGGGGAACATCGGGCGCCTGGTCTTCATGCTGGTCCGGCAGGGGAAACCGGCTTTCCAGCGCACTGCGAACCGTTGCAGTTGCAGCGCTATTGGGACCAAGTATGGGGTCTGAACACCCTGATTTCAAAGTGACGAAGCTGCATGGCAGGTATGCATAGCCTGCGCGGTTAAGTTGTAGATCAATATTATGCCATTTTTACAGGCACTTAGAGACAGGCCATCCGACCGGAATGGAAGCGAAATATTTTTCAGATTCGCCCGCGGCGAGACCTAAAAACCCAGATCAATCGTCTGCAAAGACGTCTTTGTCCTCATATTCGAAGAGGCTCGAGTCGAGGTCTAGCCCTGTTTTTGTCTTGAATAGGGTAACGGTGATCTCTTGGCTTTGAGCGTCCTTAACGCGCCATTGGCGTAATTCAAATGGCGCTTCAGAAAAGACGAAGGTGAGCTCACCAGACGTGGGGTCATTGGCCTGTGTTGCGGTGATTTCAACCAAGCCGGGCTGGCGGACAATGTCTTTGACCGTGACTGTGTCATCTGTGAAGGACCAAGCGGGCTCGAGAAGAAACGCAGCAGGTGTATCCTTGATATCCAAATAGCTGGGTTCACCGAGTTCTAGGTCGACATAGATGACGTAGTAACCGTCCGCGACGATAAGAACTGGTGTTGGCGGATCATAGGCCAACCGCATTCTGCCGGGCCGATCCACAAATAAGTCACCTTCAGCTAGTCCGCCGCGTCCATCAACCTGAAGAAAACGAGCTTGCAAGGTATCAATGTTATTGAGGTAGGACGACGCGCGACTTAATAGATCAGCATCAGATTCAGCGGACGTATCAGCAGCGGCTGCGCTACTAACAACAAGTAGACTAGCAAAAACCAAACAAAGCTTTTTCATGTTGGGCATAATGGTCAAAGCTTATGGCGGGATTACGACAACCACACAAGCTAGCTCTTTGCGTTAACGCATTTCTGCCATTTCCGGCAAAAGCACTTCACGTTTACCGACATGGTTGGGTTTACCGATCATGCCCTGCGCTTCCATTTCTTCAATGATGCGTGCTGCTCTGTTGTAACCAATCTGCAGATGACGTTGCACAAAGCTCGTCGACGCTTTGCGTTCACGTGCAACAAGTGCAACAGCTTGATCAAAAAGGCTATCGCCAGAATCCGTGTTGCCGCCTGTTGCTCCGGCAAATCCCGGGACGTCGGATACATCGGCCGCATCTTCATCTGTAACTTCGTCTAGATAAGATGGCTGTCCTTGGTCTTTCAGGTGCGTGACAATTTCTCCGACTTCGTCGTCGGTTACGAATGGTCCATGAACCCGGGTGATGCGTCCACCGGCGGCCATGTACAACATGTCACCTTGGCCAAGAAGTTGCTCTGCCCCCTGTTCCCCCAAAATTGTTCGGCTATCGATCTTTGACGTAACCTGGAATGAAATGCGGGTTGGGAAGTTTGCTTTGATGGTTCCTGTGATGACATCCACTGATGGGCGTTGTGTCGCCATGATGACATGGATACCTGCGGCACGCGCCATTTGCGCCAATCTTTGAACGGCGGCTTCGACATCTTTACCAGCCACAAGCATGAGGTCAGCCATCTCATCAATGATGACGACGATGTATGGCAATGGAGTGAGATCAAGAGCTTGCTCTTCGTAAACTGGTTTCCCGGTTTCAGGGTCAAACCCAGTTTGAACTGTTTTGGTCAGCGTCGTACCTTTTTTGGACGCCTCTTTTAAGCGCTGATTATACCCTGCGATGTTGCGTACGCTTAATTGGCTCATTGCACGATAACGATCTTCCATTTCCCGCACGACCCATTTCAAGGCCACGACCGCTTTGCCTGGCTCCGTAACCACAGGCGCTAGCAAATGGGGAATACCATCGTAAATGGAAAGCTCCAGCATCTTGGGATCAATCATCAAGATGCGCACTTCGTCGGGCGTGTGACGATAGAGCAGCGACATAATCATGGTGTTGATGGCGACTGATTTACCGGAGCCTGTTGTCCCGGCAATCAATAAGTGGGGCATACGTGCAAGGTCGGCATAGATTGGTGCACCACCGATATCTTTACCGAGCGCCAGGGTCAGCTTGCCGTCAAATTTATCGCAGGCTTCTGAAGACAACATTTCGCGGAAGTAGACGGTCTCGCGTCGTTCGTTCGGCAACTCAATCCCGATAACACTGCGGCCGGGCACAACGGCGATACGCACGGCAATGGCACTCATGGACCGTGCAATGTCGTCAGCAAGAGAGACAACGCGCGCGGTTTTTGTGCCGGGCGCTGGCTCTAGTTCGTATAGCGTTACAACTGGGCCAGGCCTTACTTTTATAATCTCGCCTTTCACCCCAAAATCTTGAAGAACGCCTTCGAGCATCTTGGCATTACCCTCCAAGGCTTGAGTATCAATCTGGGTCGCGGTCTCTACGCGCGGGATGCTAAGAATATCGAGCGGCGGCAACTCAAACCCTTCTGGTTTTGCCGGTAGCAGGGACCCTTGGCGTGCCGCGAGTTCTTTCTTAGACGGCTTGGTCGGTTTATTCCGTGCGACAACAATATCTGCATCGCGTGTAACGGCTGGCACAGGTGTGGATACGTTTTCTCCAGAATCTGCAATGTCATCAACATCATCGTCAGCCATGACCGGTTCAATGCGTTCCCGGCGTTGAACGGGGGTGTCTTCTCGACGTGCGGGCCGCACAGCCTTTCGGTCAACATATTCATCACGAATGCGGTGCACCAACCCGCGCAGCCAATACGTCGTACGTAGAGTTTCGCGTTGAACCCAGCGTGTAATGTCGCCGTAAGCTTCTATGGGAACCGTCGTAATCCAATGGGTCAGTGTCAGCCCACCGATCAATCCAACAACCACGGCGACCCAGCGCAGGCTTTCCACAGCACCCAAGCCACTTAAGGAGATGGCAAAGAGGTCTAGTAATATGTGTCCTGAAAATCCGCCTAAGCCGGCAGGCAAGGACCAACTTGCTGGTTGTGTGAAACCCGATAGACCGATCGAAAGCAAAAGCACGGCTGCAGGAATTAAGACTGTACGGAGCCATAGCCAGGAAACAGATTCCGCTCGCACAACACGGCCACCCCAGGCGACGACAATCATTAGAGGTACAAGCGCGGCAAGCCCTAAGGATTGAAGCACGGCATCGGCAAAAATCGCACCGGGTTCCGCCAACCAGTTTTGCACCTCAGCATCTGTCGCTGTGTTCAACGATGGATCACCGGGATTGTAGGAGATCAAAGCAACAAGAGCGGCCAGCGCAATTCCAACAATGCAAAGGCCCATCGTCGCCCAAACGGTGCGCTTCATTGCAGCGACCATCGAGGGCGGCAGAAAGGGTCCGGATTCCACTGGAGTTGCTGATGTAGCCATAACGCTCAATCCTTTTTGGACAGAATTTCAAACATGCGAGTTAAACCGGTCTTGGTCGTCTCTTGGTCATGGACCAAGGCGACGCGAATAAATTGATCACCAGGACTAACGCCGTCGGTGCCTGCGCGACTTAGATAAGCACCCGGCAAGACTTTGATACCGCCTTCACGCCATAGTGTTTTTGTCGTTTCACAACTGTCGCCGACGTCAAGCCATTGAAAAAAGCCGCCGGCGGGTTTGGAGAAGCCAAAGCGGCCATCAAATATATTTTCGGCGTCATCAAATTTTTGCTGGTACAGCGCGCGATTTTTTTCGACATGAGATTCGTCGCGCCACAAAGCTGTCGCCGCGGCCATCACGGGTAGGGGCTGCACCGCACCCGCATGAGACCGCAGGCGTCGGAATTTCTCGATCAGGCCTGAGTCTCCAGCAACAAAACCTGCCCTTAGCCCCGGCGCACTCGATCGCTTTGATAGAGAGTTAAAAACTAAAACATTTTGCAGACCATCACCCAGGCTAGCACAGGCTTCAATCAAACCCGTTGGTGGTGCGTCCGAATAGATTTCTGAGTAACACTCATCACCAATCAAAACGAAGTCGTGTTTACGCGCTAATGAGATCGCGTTTTGAAGTTGTTCAAGTGTTGCAACTGACCCTTGAGGGTTGGCCGGGCTGCACAGGTAAGTAAGGGTCGTTCGATCCAGTATGTCAGACTCGATCTCCTGAAAATTCGGGATGAAGCCATTGTCTTTTGTTGCAGGCACAAACACTGGTTCAGCGCCGGCCATGACGGCAGCACCCAAATAAACCTGATAAAAGGGGTTGGGCATTAGAACCGTTGGAACCCGTCCGTTCTTCTCCGGCGGGACCACAAGTTCACCGGCCATGAACAATGCTTCTCGTGTGCCGGCGACCGGCAGAGTGTTTTTATCCGGGTCGATAAAATCCGCCGGCAAGGCGTAACGTTGCGTCAGCCATTCGGCGACAGCAGTGCGATAGGTTTTTGTTCCGGCTGTTGGCGGATACTTGTTCCAATCCTTTGCATGGCGCGCTAACTCGTCGTGGATTAAGTCGGGTGCGGGGTGTTGAGGTTCGCCGATGGACATAGCCAACGGTGCAACGTCTTCCGGAGGGGTAATATCCGCCAATAGCGCGTTCAGGCGCTGAAACGGATAGTCAGTCAGCCCATCGAGGCGGCTGTTGTACATTCTGGCTTTCGTCCCTCTGTGCACCGGTTTACCTAATGCCCAGCGGGCAAATGCCGGTGCGTCCCAATCGACCAAAGCCGACCCAAGAAAGGGCGGCTCACCTCACTTTCACAGGGTCGCCTGCAAAGGTAAACGCGGCGTTAACAAAGCCCGTTTTATTGTTAAGAGTCAGTCTGTTGGCCCCAGACTCTAAAAAGACCTCTTAATTTAAGAAATGGCAGATTTCAGCCATTTCTTGGTTTTCAGTTCTTCGTCGCCAAAATCGCCCGAGGCGGGTAGCGTAGCCCTTATGGAACAAAATCCTTCAAAACCTAGCAGAAGAGCCGTTTTAAAGAGGGTCTTGGCCAGCCAAGTAATGGCGGGTGCCGGCTTGCTGCCAACGGCCCAGGCTCAAGGAAATTCCGCGATGATCGGCTCAGAATCCTCCTTAAAACGCATCAAAATGGCGACCTTGGGCGCGTCAGATGTGGCCAAAGTCGAGGCGTGGTATGGCCAATGGCTCGAATATGGGGTGGTTGAGCGCGGTGTCGTATCAGCCGATATGGCTAGGTCTTGGGGAGCGCCGGCTAGCGAAGGTCGTCCGTTTGCGCTCATCGGTCCGGCCAGCGGTGAAGATGTCTACCTCCGTGCTGTCGAAATTGACCCGGTCTCCGGTTTCAAGACCTTGACCACCTGGGGATGGGCGGCCGTTGAGATCACGGTCTCCGATGTCGATGTGGTTATGGAAAAACTAAAAGGTTCCCCCTTCAAGGTTTTGGGTCGTCCGCGAGAATTGACATCGTCGTCTCCCATTCGCGCCATGCAGGTTCTTGGCCCAGCCGATGAGGTTGTCTACCTCACCGGTAATATTGGTGATCGCGTCGCATCAAATCACCCTGACCCAAAAACTCTCATCGATCGCATTTTTATCATGGTGCTGGCTGGACCCGACCGACCTGCCCTTAAAAAATTCTATATGGATACCTTCAATCTTGGCGACCAAGGTGATCTCGCATTTCCAGTCGGCGTGCTCTCCGATGCTCAAGGACTTCCTGCCGACCACGTCTACGACCTCTCTGTTTTGGTGGGGTCAGAACGAGGCAACAAATTGGAGTTAGACCAGTACGAACCTCAATTTGGTGAACGCCCGGTCACTCCTGGTCAGTTGCCGCCCGGCATTGCTATAACGACATTTGAGGTTGAGTCATTGGATAGCCTAGACGTTGATTTTATTTCACCACCCGCGCCGCTCTATGAAGGATACATAGCCGCAACTTTCTTGGGACCAGCCGGTGAGCGCACTGAACTTGTGGCAAAAAGGTAAACGGTGAAATTGTTATGTCTGAGACAAGACCAAAAAATATTCTCGTCTTTGGGGCCACGGGCGGAACAGGGGCGGCATTTGTAGAACAAGCCCTCGCGCACGGGCATAAAGTGACGGTTTTTGTGCGCGACCCCTCAAAACTGGCAAACCACAGTGCGAACCTAAAGATTATCGAAGGTGATTTATTCGATGCCGATGCTGTTAAGGCGGCTGTGACTTCAGTTTGTGAGGCGGTCTTTACGGCTTACGGGTTCTCCAACAAAGAACCGGATAACAAGCATGAGCGGGTCTCACGCGCGGTGGTTGATGGCATGAAGGCGGCCGGTGTGTCTCGCCTGGTTGCGGTCAGCTCTATGGGAGCATCAGAGAGTGCAGGTATCGGACCCTTTTGGGTGCGCCTCGTTGCAAAAGTAATTCTGAAACACATCATTCCCGATAAAACGCTGCAAGAAACCGTTATTCGAAACGCTGGTCTCGCCTGGACAATTCTGCGGCCGCCAATGCTTGTGAGTAAGCCGGCAACAGGGCGGTACACAGTGTGGGAAGGCCAGAAACCGCCGCAGAAGGTCGCATGGAAAATTGCTCGGGCGGACGTTGCGGCTGAGGGCCTGCGTTGTATCGAGACCGGGGATGCAACTGACCGAGCCGTACAAATATCATCCTAATGCGTATATCTGGCGTACCCGCATTTATGGTTTACATGGTGAACGATTGCGAATCGTCAATGACGTCATTGGATTGCACGGTCTAAACTGGTGATTAAAGTCGCAAAGACCTGAACGCGTATACAAAGGAGAACTTCATGGTTGCCCTTCCAGGCTTGTTCGGCAAGGCGGAAAAAGTATGGATGCCAAAAGGACGCCCGTCGCCTTTCCATGATGGACCAACAAACGACCAACTCATGTCGATGGTGATGGCGTTGACCGTAGAGGTTTCAATACTTCGCGAACGATTGGATACCCATGAGAGGGTTTCAGAGGCCAAAGGTGGTTTTGGAACCGGCGATGTTGAAGCTTATAATGCTGACGTTGAGGCCAATGCTGAACGCTCAAGTTTACGCAGCCGTATAATGCACAAGGTGTTTCGTATTCTTCGTCAAGAAACAGCTCGCCTTGAAACGAAAGACGAAGATTACGATAAGATTATGAAAGAGTTTGACGACGTTTAACCCAAAAGACCGTCGACCGCTGTTTATCAGAAGGAAGAAATTATGGATGCCCATCGCCCACACCCGATGATGCCCGAATCAAATCACGATGAAATCGCTGAGCAACTCGCGATCGTCGACATGAAAATGTTTCTTGCCACCAAGCTCGACGGTGGCCAACGGACATTGCTTGAAAACAAAGTTCTTCCAGAATTCGAAAAGAAACATGGGCGTGAACCGCGCAATCATCAGGAATTACGCAAGGAAATGGAACCTGAAACTGCGTACCAAGCGTACGTGACAATGGTATCCACCGCTCAAGATATGATGTGGGATGCAGTCGGCACCTGCGTCGATCGACAGATCGATGACCTGATGGATTTAGCTGAGATCGAAAACCCAAAAGGGTCGGTTCGCGTCAATCCAGATTTAGAAGTACCGCGTTATATTTCCGCGCAAGATATTCATCGCATGCCGGGCAATTATCACGGCACCTATGGCGAACGGGATGTTCGCCAAGGCGCAGTGTTTGATCGTGGTGCCGTGGTCTATCAAATGGGCCGTAACGGCGGATACATGAATGATATTCGCGGTCATACCATCGTGTCCCACTACTTCTCGCGCTGGCCAGAAGGCAAACCTCTACGCATCCTTGATATGGGCTGTACCGTTGGTCACTCAACCTTGGCCATCGCCAGCTATTTTCCCGAAGCGGAGACTCATGCCATTGATGTGGGCGCAGGTATGATGCGCTATGCCCACGCTCGAGCGGAGCGCTTGAATATTCCCGTGCACTTCTCGCAGCAAAACGCTGAATGTACCGACTTCGAAGACGAAAGCTTTGACCTCATTACATCGAGCGCAATGCTGCATGAGACATCTGGCAAGGCGTTGCCGAACATTCTGAATGAAAGTCACCGACTGCTTAAGCCAGGTGGTGCCATGGTGCATCTCGAAGTGCCCGGGCGGTATGACGAGATGGACACCTGGAGCAGGATTCGTGGCGACTATGAAATCCAGTACAACTACGAACCGTTCTGGAAAGGCGCGATCACGGCAGACTTCGATAAGTTGTGTAAAGACGCTAACTTCAATGACATCGCTGTCGGCTATCAAGATGCCACTGTGAAAGCTGAACGCGGCAACACAGAATTCGGTGGTCCGTCCAAAGGCGTGCACCGATCCTGGCTTATGATCTCAGGCGTGAAGTAAGACCGCTTCTACAATACCGTTCAGGACCAATCGTCCTCGCCGTGTGGTTTGAACGACGTCCGGTGTAACGGTCAGAAAGCCTTCATTTTCTAGAGACGTGATGGCGTCTTTGGAGACGACGTCGTAACGAGAAATGCCGGTGCTGCGTTCTAGGTGCGCGAGATCAAGTCCACTATTGAGGCGCAAGGCCAGCATAACCATTTCCTCAGCTCGCTGATGCGCCGTTAGCTTCGTTTGGCTCTGACTGCCGTGACCGTCGGCGGCCACACGTTTCAGCCATTGTGCAGGCGGTTTCAAGCGCTGGGTTGCGAGAACGTTGCCTTCGTTATTGATCCGCCCATGGGCGCCGGGCCCGATACCCGCATACGCTCCACCTTGCCACACATGAACGTTGTGGCGGCATGCATCGCCGACCCGCGCGTGGTTGGACACCTCGTACGCAGGCAACCCTGCGGCTGACAAAATATTTTGGGTCAAGTCAAACAAACCCGAACCGCTATCTTCATCTGGTAGCGTGAAGGCGCCGCGATCAAATTCCGTTTTAAACGGTGTGTGCTCTTCGATGGTCAATTGATAACAAGACAAATGACCGCCGCCTGCACCGTCTAGCAATTCTATGGCCTGAGACAGTTCAGTTTTCCATTGGTCAGCGGTCTGTCCTGGCCGGGCATAGATCAAATCAAAGGACAGACGATCAAAAACATCCCCAGCTCTTTGAATAGCAAGACGTGCATCCTTAGTTGTGTGCCGGCGACCGAGAAATTTGAGTTGTTCATCATCTAGGCTTTGAACGCCGAGAGACAAACGATTTATGCCAGCTTCTTGAAACGCAAGGAATCGATCTGAATCAACAGTTCCTGGGTTTGCTTCTAGATTGACTTCTAAACGATCAACTGGCTGCCAGTGTGTTTTCGCAGCGTCGATCACTGCCTTGGCTGTTGACGCATCCATCAGAGATGGTGTGCCGCCGCCGAAGAAAATCGATTGTAGCTTTGCGCCTGAATTTCTCTGCGCTTCAAACGCAAGTTCTTTTAAGAGCGCGTCCTGCCATTCACCATGATCGACTTTATCAACTACATGGCTATTGAAATCGCAGTAAGGGCATTTTGAAATACAAAAGGGCCAATGCACATATAGAGCAAGATCCGTTTCCTCTGAAACACTGGAGTCAGACTGCGTCATGCGAAGCAGGCAGGTACCAATTTTGAAAACGCGTCGGCGCGATGACTCATGTCATGCTTCTTATCTGGATCCATTTCCGCAAAAGTAATGTCATAGCCATCGGGAACAAAAATCGGGTCATAGCCAAATCCTTTGTCGCCGCGCTGGGGAAATGTCAGAACTCCCGAAACCGTGCCTTCGAAAGTTTCGCAATGGCCGTCTGGCCAGGCCAACGTGAGCGCACACACAAATTTGGCTGAGCGGTCTGCCGCGTCTCCCAATTCCGATTCAATTTTGCGCATAGCCATATCGAAATCTTTGTCTGGTCCTGCCCAGCGCGCCGAGTAAATTCCTGGCGCACCGTTCAGTGCTGATACGGCTAATCCAGAGTCGTCCGCCAAGGCGACGGCATTTGCGGCCCGCGCTGATGCCAGCGCTTTGAGTTCTGCATTGGCTATAAAAGTCAAACCCGTTTCTTCGGGTTCTGGTAAGTCTAGATCACCAGCTGAGACCACATCTGCTTGAAATGGGGCCAGTAGCTCTTTTATCTCACGAACCTTGCCGGGGTTGTGACTGGCGACAATCAGACGTCCGCCTTCAAAGTGTCGGTGGCTCATCGCAGTAATGTTCGGTTACGCGGACGCTGTCACGGCGTCGAGAGCAGCTTGTTGCATCCGCACCAAATCCGCACATCCTGCTTGCGCAAGCTCCAATAGACCCTGGAACTCTTCTGCGGTGAACGGGTCCTCTTCGGCGGTGCCTTGTATCTCTACAATCCGGCCCGAACCGGTGAGGACAAAATTGGCATCTGCCTGCGCGTTGGAATCTTCGGCGTAGTCCAAGTCCAAGACCGGTGTGCCGTTGTAAATCCCACAAGAAACAGCAGCGACAGGTTCCGAAAAGGGCATTACTGTCATGACGCCAAGGTCCATCATCCGTGTAAAAGCCTGATGCAGGGCCAGATAGGCTCCGGTAATTGAGGCAGTCCGAGTGCCGCCGTCAGCTTGCAGCACGTCACAGTCAACACGCACCTGAACCTCACCAAAGCCATCCATCTTCACCACCGACCGTAAAGCGCGGCCAATTAGCCTTTGAATTTCTTGAGTTCGGCCCGACTGCCGGCCTTTGGCCGCCTCCCGCGCGGTTCGGGTGTTGGTTGAGCGTGGCAGCATGCCGTACTCGGCGGTAATCCAGCCTTTGCCCGTGCCTCTCATCCAGCCCGGTACATTTTCTTCAACGCTCGCGGCACAAAGCACATGCGTATCGCCAAATTTAACCAAGCAAGAGCCTTCGGCGTGCTTTGCAAATCCGAGCTCAAAAGTGACGGGTCGTAAGTCGTTGGGGGTGCGGCCTGAGGGGCGCATAGATGGTCTCCTGTTATGCGCCGGGGCTCCGGCACCAAATGTCGGGTCTCCAATACCCGGTCAAGGGCCCCAGGAACAAGCTTTGTAAATATAAACTGGCGGAATTAGGGCTAATTCGGGCACCAGGCATCGCCGATTTATTGACGGCTGAGCACCCCTTCCTTACATAGCCGGGCATGGTTACACATTTGCATCAGCCACGCGGCACGGGTACGGACCCTGTTTTCGAGCTCAATGCCCGGTCACGTGAGGTCTTCCGACAGATTGTCGATGCTTATGTGGAAACCGGGGAGCCCATTGGGTCCCGGACCATTGCGCGCAAATTAGATGGCAGTCTGTCGCCTGCAACCATCCGCAATGTCATGTCCGATCTTGAAATTGCAGGACTGTTGTTCGCGCCGCATACCTCTGCCGGGCGCTTGCCAACGGAAGAGGGTTTGAGATTGTTTGTCTCGGGACTCCTTCAAGTCGGCGGACTTGATTCCGACGAGCGTCAAGAAATTGAAGCCCAGTGTGCGGCTTCTGGGAAGTCTATCCAGGAAGTCTTGGAAGGGGCGTCTACAACGCTGTCCGGGTTGACCAGCCAAGCGGGTCTGGTGATGGCGCCCAAATCGGAAGATGCGCTTAAACATATCGAGTTTGTCAGTCTGGCGCCTGGTCGGGCGTTGGTGGTGATGGTCTCAGAATCAGGCTTGGTCGAGAATCGTGTGATCGAGGTTCCAGATGGGCTGCCGCCTTCTGCGTTAATTGAAGCGGGCAATTTTTTGTCGGCGCGTCTCCGAGGCCAAACTCTTGGTGAAGCCAAAGGCAATATCCTGGCTGATCTTGAACAACGCCGGGCACAGCTTGACGAGATTACCTCCCGCCTTGTTGAGACCGGGCTTGCGACGTGGTCAGGGGATCAAACAGCTGGTGGATCGTTGATCATCCGGGGACAGGCTAACCTTCTCAATGATGTCACCGCCCTCGAAGACTTAGAACGCGTTCGTCATCTGTTTGAGGTATTGGAAACCCGCGAGCAAATGGTCCGACTGGTCGATTTGGTCGGAGATGCGGAAGGCGTTCAGATTTTTATCGGCGCACAAAACGAATTGTTCAACTTAGCCGGTTGTTCAATGGTGGTCGCACCGTTTAAGAACGGCAGAGAACAAATCGTTGGCGCCGTGGGAGTGATTGGCCCCACGCGTATCAACTATGCGCGCATTATTCCGATGGTGGACTACACGGCCAAAGTTGTTGGTCGCCTGCTCGGACAAGCTTAAACACTAAGACACAGGACACGCTTTGTATGTCAGATACTGATCCCAAATCCGAAGACCCCATACCAGAGGGTGAAGCCCCTGAGGCGGAAGAAGCAGTTGTTGAAGAGGTAATGACGGAAGACCCGGATGCGGCGGAAACGTCTAGCGAAGCGGAAAGTGCTGAAGAAAATCCGCCAACGCCGGAAGAGCGCATAGCTCAATTGGAAGCGGCTCTGGCCGATGCGCACAGAAACCGGCTATTGGCGCTGGCTGAAGCCGAAAATGCAGGAAAGCGGGCAGACAAACGAATTTCAGACAACGCGAAGTATGCGACGTCGAACATCTGCAAAGCAATTTTGCAGGTCGCCGATAATCTGGAGCGAGCCTTACTGGCTGCGCCGGAAGATAAGAGAGCCAACAATGATCTCGTCAAAAACTTGGCTGTCGGCGTTGAGATGACCGGTAAAGAGCTGGAGACAGTGCTCGAAAATCAGGGTGTAAAAAAGTTCGTGTCTCTTGATCAACCCTTTGACGCAAACCAGCACCAAGCCATGCAGGAAGTTGAGCGTACAGACGTACCGACCGGAACCATCGTCCAGGTGGTTCAAGAAGGGTATATGATGGCCGACCGCTTGCTCCGGCCCGCGATGGTGGTCATTGCTAAGGGTGGTCCCAAACGGGAAGCCGTCGAGGCCGACGCCAAGGACGAAAACGCCAGCGTGGATACATCAGCCTAGATCAGCAGAGCTGATCACATTTTGGAGTGACGGAGTTTGGTCAGCTTGAACTGATGCCAAGCCCGTGCGACGACTCTCTTCCAGCTTAGGATTTAGGAGAGCCGTTATGGTCGTTCGTCTGATACCAGTACTTTTTGGCGTTTTGGTTAGTTTGAGTCTGGCGCTGCCCTCAGGTGCAGCACCGCTAGACCAGACCGTTGGGCAAGTCCTTCGAATCGATATTGATCGACTGGCCGCGCCTAACCCTGACACGGACCGTCGTCCGCGAGAGATGAATTTTTCTCGCCCGCGCCCCCGAACAGCCGATGACATACCCAATGTTCCAGAGGGTTTTTCAATCGACCTCTTTGCAGAGGGGCTTGTCCATGCCCGCAACATGGTGCTCGCTCCCAATGGTGATGTCTTTATCGCTGAACCGACAGCGGGCCGCATAACGGTTCTGCGTGATGCCGACGGAGATGGTGTTGCAGAGGACATATTTACCTTCGTCGATAACCTAAATATGCCTCACGGAATCGCATTTACAGACGATGCTGTATTGATTGGCGACAAAGTTGGCGTTCGCAAATACCCGAACAGCGCGGATGGCAATTACTCGCCGTCCTCCAGCCAATTGCTCACACCACTTGGGGCGTTGGGACCACCAGATATGCGGTTCCATTGGGCGCGAAACGTCGTCGTTCATCCTGACGGATCCCGATTTTATGTTGGAATTGGGTCAGCCAGTAACATCGGCGAAGATCCGCTGCCCCACGCAACCATACAAGAATTCCCCATCAACGGTGGCCCGGGCCGAACATTTGCCTCCGGCATGCGGGTACCAACTGGCGTATTGTTTTATCCTGGTACGACCGACCTCTATACGGTTGTGAACGAACGCGACCGACAAGGCGACGAGTTGGTACCAGACTATTTCACGCGTGTTCCTGAGGGGGCGTTCTTTGGCTGGCCATACAGCTATATGGGATCAAACCCTCAACCTGGTTTCGCCGACAAAAGACCAGATCTTGTAAAGACGGCTATCCGCCCTGATGTTCCATTTCTGTCGCACTCAGCGGCGATCAGTTTTGCGTTTTATACGGCCGATAAGTTTCCCGAAAAGTATCGCCGCGGTGCATTCGTAACCCTCCACGGATCATGGAATGCTAATCGACCGCGCGGCTACACATTGGTTTATGTTCCCTTTAGAAATGGCAAGCCCACTGGCTCCTATGAAGTTTTTGCCACTGGGTTTTGGAACGGTGACGCTGAGAACAGCCAAGTTTGGGGCCGTCCAGCGGGCGTCGTCATGTTGACCGATGGCAGCCTTCTTCTCTCAGACGACGTTGGTCAAACTGTTTGGAGAATCTCCTATGAGGGCTAGCTGTCGCGCTCTGTTGGCGTGTGGCCTCCTGTTTGCTTCGACGGCTGCCTACGCAGATGAGTTGTTTGAACAAATACCGGGGACTGTGATCTCGATTGATTTTGCGGTATTGCCACAACCGTATTCACCGGCCAGCCCGGCCAATCCACCCCGCACCATACCTAAACCAGTGCGGGCAATGCCTACAGTTCTGCCAGGCTTCACCGTCAACGAGTTTGCTCACGGACTTAAGAATGCCCGAAATTTAAAAGTCGCGCCCGATGGTACGGTGTTTCTCAGTGAGCCTCGTATCGGGCAAATAACATTATTGCGTGATGCAGACGGCGATGGTCGTGCAGAAACAATCAGGGCTTTTGCAGATGGATTCCGTAATCCCCACGGCATCGCTATTGGTGACGGCTTCATCTTGGTTGGTGATCTAAACGCCGTGTGGCGATTGCCTTTTGTTTCTGGTGATACCAAGGCTACTGCCGAACCGAGTCAGGTTACGCCGCGCCGTGCCCTTGGTGATCCCAGCGGTCATTCCACGCGCAATGTCGTGCTGCACCCAGATGGCACACGTTTCTATGTGGCTATTGGTAGCCGCGGAAATATTGCTGAAGAACCGCTACCGCGCGCCACGATTCAAGAATTCCAAATCGATGGGTCAGGCCAGCGCACCTTTGCGACGGGGCTGCGCAACCCAGTCGGTACGGAGTTTTACCCGGGAACGACTGATCTCTATACGGTGGTCAATGAGCGGGACGGACTCCAAGATGAGCTTGTGCCGGAATATATGACTCGTGTGCAGGACGGTGGTTTCTACGGATGGCCATATAGCTATCTCGGCAGCAATCCGCAGCCGAATTTTGCAGATCGTAAACCCGAGTTGGTAGCATCTGCTTTGGTTCCAGATACTTTGTTTCGCTCGCATTCCGCGCCTATTGGTCTGACCTTCTACACAGCGAAACATTTTCCCGCTGCTTATCAAGGTGGCGCCTTCGTCACACTGCATGGCTCTTGGAATGCCGCACAGCCACGCGGGTACAATGTCGTGTACGTGCCGTTTGAAAACGGTCAATCAAAGAATGAGTACACAGTGTTTGCATCTGGTTTTTGGGCGCGTGGCGAAGACCGCGCTCAGGTCTGGGGGCGACCAAGTGGTATTGCTGTCGCCGCTGACGGCGCCTTATTGATCGCCGATGACGTCAGTCAAACCATATGGCGTGTAAGCTACGAAGGGAAGGGGTGATGGATCACACCGCAATTACCGACGCGTTCTGGGGGAGAGTTAAAGACATAAACTCTGATGTCGGTGATGACTACCGTGTGCGACGCGCCAGCGGCGACCCTAAGTTTGCGCCAATCATCATGGACTTGATACTTACCGAAAAAAAGTGCGGTCTTTTTGGCCTAAAGCACCTTCAGGATCGCCAGCCCGAGCAGGTTCCAGTAATGGGCGGCGTCATGGTACTGGTTGATTTTGACGGCACGCCACGTGGTGCTGTGCAAACTGTAAAAATCACGCCAGTGCCCTACAAAGATATCAATGAAGAACACCTGGCTGTTGAGGGCCCTGGCGCACGGCAGATCGATGTTTGGCAGAAGATTCACTGGCCCTATTGGACCCAAATGCTGGAACCGTTCGGGCTCGAACCAAGTGAAGACATGATCGTAGTCGTCGAGCAGTTTAAACTCATATACTCCGAGTAGGATTCAGCCGAGGAATGGAAAAGACAGATAAAACAGATGCGTTTTGGGATTCCGCAAAGGCGTCGGGAGTCTCGGTTGGCGATGATTATTGGGTCCGAAGAATTGGTGCCAACAAAGAAACAGTCGACAACATTTTGAAGCTTGTCCTCGACGGCGAGAAATGCGGCACATTTGGATTGAAAGATCTGCTTGATCGTCAATCTGGACCCGGACCCGTTGTGGGCCGCGATGCTGTCGTGATTGATATGGATGGCGAATCACATGCCATTGTTAAAACCACGAAACTGACTCCAATGGCATATCAAGACATCAAAGAAGAGCACTTGACCATTGAGGGACCCGGTGCCCGTAAGCTCGAACGGTGGCAGGATATTCATTGGCCGTATTGGACCAACCTCCTAAAGCCTCATGGTATAGATCCCAGCCAAGATATGATCGTCATGGTCGAGCACTTTGATTTGATTTACCCCGCAACGGTCTAATGGGATGAAGTCGACCAGACGTCTTGGCCCTGCCGACCGGGAGGCACTGGACGCTTTTCTTCTTAAGCACCGTGCGTCGTCGATGTTTCTGCGATCGAACGCCTATCAGGCGGGTCTTCAAGACGGACCAGACCGGTATCAAGGTTTGTACGTCGGACAATTTGATGGAGACATTCTCACGGATGTTGCTGCTCATTATTGGAATGGGCACATTATTTTGCAGGCTCCCACGGCCCCTGTTGAATTGGCTGCCGCCGTCGCGCGCGAATCCCAACGCCCTGTAACAGGTGTTATTGGGCCTTGGTCGCAGGTCAGAGTGGTTGAGCCCAAGATGGACCTAGACCGTAGCCACCTCGGCAAGGTCGTGCCTGAGTATCTTTATACGCTTGATCTGGATGCTCTCAACGTTCCGCAGACACTAACGACGGAAACCGTTCAGCACCGCCTTGCTGTTCTAGACGATGTCCCTACTCTTGTTGCTTGGCGCCGGGTGTACGACCGGATCACTATGGGTTTCCCCGAACATGCCATCGACGATGCGCGAAACGAACGTATGTTTAATGCAGCTATTGAGGATCGAAGACTATGGGTGCTTGAAGACAAGGGGCGTGCTGTGGCGATGACGAGTTTTAATGCTGTGTTGCCGGATACCGTTCAAGTGGGTGGCGTTTTTACACCTGAAGAGAATCGCGGCCGGGGATATGCACGGTCTGTTGTCGCAGGCTCCTTAACTGAGGCTCGGGCAGCTGGTGTAACGGATGCGATTTTGTTTACGGAGGTGGACAATATCGCGGCTCAAAAAGCTTACGAATCTCTCGGGTTCGTTCGAGTGGGTGATTACGCTATGGTGGTTCTTGATCCATCGTGACACGTCATTGAGAACAGGAGATGCACTATGACCCGCACCATCATTATTGGCGAAGGCCCAACGCTCCCAAAGGAAGCTGACCTAGACGCGTTTTGGGCGGAAGTCACAAAGGCTGTTCCTGATCTCTGCGAGGATCATCAAGTCCGGTCAATCGGTATTGATGAGGAAACAACAGGTCTGATTCTCAAATTCATTAACGCCCGCACAAAAGTTGCGACGTTCAGTTTACCGTGGGTGATGGACGCGGAGGACCAACCCATAACTGCGCCGGGCACACCAATCATCCTGACGGGATACGACGGCTCCCCTCAAGCGGTGATTCGGATCACGCAGACTCGCGAAACCACCTTTGGAGAAATCGGACCAGAAGAGACAGGTCTCGATGGTCCGCCAGTACAGGATCCTGAAGTGTGGATTCCTCTGCACCGTGAGTACTGGAACGGTTTATTGTCTAAGTACGGCAAGAGTTGCACCGATGACATGCCAATCATCGTCGAGCCGTTTGATGTCGTCTACTTCAAGGAAGCTTGAAGATGCGCCTCGTGTTTACAGCCCTCGTTCTGTCTTGGGTTTTTGCCGTTCCCGCCAAAGCGGATGCGGTTTCGAATTTTTGGGACGCCTGCTTACCTTCATTGTCAGCGCCACCCGCGGATGGCTTTTATCGTGTGCGATCTATCGGCGGCACACTGGAAACAACCGACATCATTACCAATCTGATTCTCGCTGGCGATAAGACAGGAACCTTCACCTCACCTCTAATGTATGAGGGGGACCGTTCCATCACGCCTGAGGTCGGGGCCTACTCAGTGTTGACAGATTCTACAGCGGCCCCTCGCGCCGTCTTACAAACAACGGGTCTCCTCACTCTGCCTTTTAATCGCATCACGGAAAAAGAAACCGCCGTAGATGGTCCGGCGGTCAGATCTCTAGAAGTATGGACGCCAATTCACGTCACTTTTTTCACTAACGCCTTAAAGTCACATGGCAAGGCTTTCTCTGACGAGATACCCGTCACAGTCGAGAAGTTTAAAGTCGTGTGCTCTGATGCTGATCTTTAGGTGTCTGTGACAACGCAGTCGGCTTCAATTTCTACCAACCAATCGTCTCCGATCAGTCTGTCGACCGCAAGCATGGTGGCTGCAGGTTTTATGGCGCCAAAAACTTCACCATGGGCTCGGCCCACAGCCTCCCAGTCGTCGACATTGACGAGGTAAATTCTGGTACGGATGACATCCTCAATCTGACCATCCAAGTCAGCAATGGCCTGGGTGACAATTTCTAAGCAGCGTTTAGCTTGACCATAAGCATCACCCGGTGAGGCTGTTTTACCATCTGGTCCGATTGGCCCTGTACCAGAAACAGCAATCATTTGTTCAACTCGAACAGCGCGACAAAATCCAATCGAATCTTCATAGGGGGAGCCTGATGTGGTTGACCTACGTGTCATGCCTGTCTCATTTCTACGTCGCTTTGCGAAAAGTTAGACTAAGACGGCCATCTAAATCAGACAGAGGGCTCGTCCCTGGGTAAATCTTACGAATGCCGTGAAATCGCAAACGGCTCTCACCACCCATAATTAAAGCATCGCCACTTTCTACGAGCAGTTTTATTGATTTGTCGGAACGGTCAAACCCACCTATCAGAAAGTCGGCTGAGGCTCCAAGGCTCAGGGTAACGATCGGTTGGGAAAAATCCGCCTCATCCTTGTCCTGGTGAAGACCCATTTTGGCACCGTCAGGGTAATGGTTAATCAGGCAGGCATCCGGCCCAAAATCGGAGCGGTCTGTTCCGGCCAAGACCCTTGTTAAGGTGTCTGAGAAGGATTTCGGCATTTTTGGCCATGGCTGGCCGGATCGTGGGTCGGCATCGGTATAGCGGTAGCCCTTGGCGTCGCTCCACCAGCCAAATTCTCCGCAATTGGTCATTTCGGCGGAGTAAATTCCGCCGGATTTGGTTCGTGCATGGCTGAATTCCGCTATTTTTGCGACTTGTTTGGTCGCGCGAACCAGCTCGTCCTGGGTGTCTTTCGCCAGGATAGATTTTAGGTGGACGATGCCACTTGGCAGATTGGCCGGGAATAAATCGGCTATCGGACCCATAAGGCGCACAAACTCTTGAAAAAAGAGTCTTTCTCCCTGTTGCGGGGCTTTCGCCCACCCCCTATATACCCCTCGACCCTGGCGGGAAATCAAGGGCTCTGAATATCACCCGGTTTGACCGCTCAGAAAGATGACTGGGGGATGCCCCAAAGCGCCGCATTTGGGCTCGGGACGTTCGCCTCAAAAAGAAGGAATAAAATTATGGGCAAAGTTATAGGTATCGATCTTGGGACCACCAACTCTTGTGTGGCCGTCATGGATGGATCTGATCCGCGGGTGATCGAAAACACCGAGGGTGTTCGCACGACCCCATCAATGGTTGCGTTTACGGAGTCCGGCGAGCGTCTCGTCGGTCAAGCTGCGAAACGCCAAGCTGTTACAAATCCAGAGAACACACTTTTTGCAATTAAGCGGCTCATCGGTCGCCGCTTTGATGATCCTACTGTAAAGAAGGATCAAGGTCTCGTTCCCTACTCCATCATCAAAGGTGACAATGGTGATGCGTGGGTTGAAGCGAACAAAGACAAGTATTCTCCGTCTCAACTGTCTGCTTTCATTCTTCAGAAAATGAAAGAGACCGCCGAGAGTTATCTTGGCGAGTCCGTTAGCGAAGCGGTTATCACTGTTCCAGCGTACTTCAACGACAGCCAACGGCAGGCAACAAAAGACGCCGGTAAAATCGCCGGGCTCGATGTTTTACGTATTATCAACGAACCGACCGCAGCCGCTCTTGCCTATGGCATGGATAAAGAGGCCAGCGGAACTATCGCGGTCTATGACCTTGGCGGCGGTACTTTCGATGTTTCCATCTTGGAAATTGGTGACGGCGTCTTTGAAGTAAAATCTACTAATGGTGACACGTTCCTTGGTGGTGAAGATTTCGATGCACGTATCATTGATTACTTGGCCGATGAATTTAAGAAAGAGAACGGCATCGATTTGCGAGAAGATAAGCTCGCACTGCAACGTCTAAAGGAAGGCGCTGAGAAAGCTAAAATTGAACTTTCTAGTTCTGGTCAGACAGAAGTTAATCTTCCCTTCATTACAGCTGATGCTTCCGGCCCTCAGCACCTCAACATAAAGTTGACGCGTGCCAAACTAGAAGCGCTTGTCGATGACCTTGTGCAGCGCACAGTAGAGCCCTGCAAAAAGGCGCTCAAAGATGCTGGTCTGAAGCCGAATGAGATTGACGAAGTCATTCTTGTTGGCGGCATGACTCGCATGCCAAAGGTTCAGGAAACGGTGAAGGAATTCTTCGGCCGCGATCCGCACAAGGGTGTAAACCCTGATGAAGTTGTTGCTCTTGGCGCGGCTATTCAGGCGGGTGTTCTGAAGGGTGACGTCAAAGATGTGCTGTTGCTCGACGTCACGCCGCTCTCACTTGGCATTGAAACGCTTGGTGGTGTCTTCACGCGCTTGATCGATCGCAACACCACAGTACCGACCCGTAAGAGCCAAACGTTCTCAACGGCAGAGGACAGCCAGCAAGCGGTTACCATTCGAGTGTTCCAGGGCGAACGTGAAATGGCAGCTGATAACAAATTGCTAGGCCAGTTTGATCTGATGGGTATTCCACCCGCGCCACGTGGTGTGCCTCAGATCGAGGTCACCTTCGACATCGATGCCAACGGTATCGTGAACGTTTCAGCCAAAGATAAGGCGACAGGCAAAGAACAGCAGATTCGCATTCAAGCGTCTGGTGGTTTGTCTGACGATGATATCGAGCAAATGGTTAAGGACGCAGAAGCGCACGCAGAAGACGACAAGAAGAAGCGTGAACTTGTTGATGCCCGAAATCAGGCTGATGGCCTTGTGCACTCGACGGAGAAAACGCTCAGTGAACATGGCGATAAAGTCGAAGAAGCCGAGAAGGCTGAAATAGAAGAAAAGGTTCAAGAACTTAAGGATGTTCTGGAATCTGAAGATGCAGACGACATCAAGGCTAAAACAGAAGCGCTGATGCAGGTCTCCATGAAGCTTGGCCAAGCCATGTACGAAGCTGAGCAAGCTGCCGCAGGTGATGCTGACGTTGGCGATGGATCAGGAGCTGAAGACGCATCTGCTGATGATGCTGAAGTTGTCGATGCAGACTTTGAAGAAGTCGACGAGGAAGACAAGGCATAACGCATTCATCGTCGCGCATGCCCGATAGTCGTTCGATGATGTGCTCACTCCATAAGATGCGGTGTGTTCCGGCTCCCTTGAGCCGGACATACGCACGTGTCGAAGGACAGGACGTGTAGAATGTCGAAGCGCGATTACTATGAGGTGCTTGGCGCCAGAAAGAGCGCGTCCGGAGATGAGCTCAAGAAATCCTATCGTAAGCTTGCGATGAAATATCACCCGGATCGGAATCCGGGCGATAAAAAAGCTGAGCAAAACTTCAAAGAGCTGAATGAAGCATATGAAGTGCTCAAAGATGAGCAGAAACGCGCGGCGTACGACCAATTCGGACATGCGGCCTTCGACCAGGGTGGCGGCCCACGAGGTGGTGGCGCTGGCGGTTTCGACTTTGGCGGCGGTTTTGCGGACATTTTTGATGACATGTTCGGTGACATCATGGGCGGTCGTCGGGGCGGAAAAGGCCGCGGCCAGTCTCGTGGACAAGACCTTCGCTACAACATGGAGGTCAGCCTTGAAGATGCCTATCACGGTAAAAAGGCAACCATAACGGTCCCATCATCCTCGACATGTGAATCCTGTGATGGTTCAGGCGGTAAAGACGGCGCTGCGCCAGATACGTGTTCGTCATGTGGCGGCGCGGGAAAAGTTCGAACGCAGCAAGGATTTTTCACGGTCGAACGTACGTGCCCAACCTGTGGCGGCGCTGGTCGTGTGATCAAGAATCCTTGTGGGGAATGTCGCGGCACCGGCCGTACCCGTAAGGATAAAACGCTTGAAGTGACTATTCCACCAGGTGTGGAAGATGGCACGCGCATTCGTTTGGCTGGCGAGGGGGAGGCGGGCCTAAACGGGGCTCCGTCTGGAGACCTCTATATTTTTCTCGGACTCAAATCTCATCGTCTGTTTCAACGTGATGGCGCCAATCTCTATATGCGGGTGCCGATTTCAATGACCATTGCGGCTCTTGGTGGTGAGGTTGAAGTGCCTACCATCGAAGGCGGAAAGGTTCGCGTCACCATTCCGCAAGGATGTCAGAACGGACACCAATTCCGTTTGCGGGGCAAAGGTATGAATGTGCTGCGCTCTACCGCACGTGGCGACATGTTCTTGGAAGCGGCTGTTGAAGTGCCGGTCAACTTAACGTCAAAGCAGAAAGAGCTTCTCAGGGAATTTGAAAAAGACAGTGACCAAAAGACTTACAGCCCAGAAGCTCAAGGGTTCTTCGATAAAATCAAAGATTTCTTTGAAGACTTAGCTGATTAACTTTGTCTAAAGCCGTCCCCGAAGACATTGCGACCAAGTCAGCCGCTCAGGCTGCGGGTCTTTCCCATCTAAGTAGGCCCAGAAAAAAGACATGGTGTACTTTGTTTCTGTCGCCGGGCTAACGCCGCGATGGAGGTGTGTCCAGTAGGGTGGGAATACAACAATTTTTCCTGCTTCGGGCCGAACTTTTAAGTTCTGGTGATAGAATTCTGTATACCCCTCCTCTTTGACGTCAGACAAATAAAGAAGGCACGCAACTGCGCGTTCAGCGGTATCCATCCCAGCGTTGTCGGCGTGCCATTCAAATCCTTGGCCTGGGTCAACACGCTCAATGCGAGGATATCTGCAACCAACACGTCCTGAATCCAGGTGTTCGATAAGGGCAGGGTATGCTTTGGCATAATCCGCGACAGCTTTTGCAATTGCAGCGTAGGTTTGAATAACGACGTCTTGCCAGTCCTCCGTTGTTCATTGATATGTCTATGTCCGCCCTGGAAGGGGATGGCAGCAGAAAACAGTATGACATCGCCATGACGAACCAGACTATCGATAAAGGCATCAGCCGCGCTCTCTGGGAGGTGCTCGGCGACTTCTAAGCTGATGACCAGATCAAATGCTCGACCAAGATCGAGGGGAGAATCTAAACTCTGTGCCATGAACTGTGATGTCGGAATGGCCAACGCTTCGGTGTCAATTCATGGTCCGTCGACAACCTGTATCGTGTCGGCACCCAGTTCCCGGCTCACCTGCGACCAGGCCTCATGGCCACACCCGGCATCAAGAACAGATGTAGGCGATACAATTTGAAATAGCGGGCTGAGAATGGCGCGGGCTGAAGTCAACCGTGCCTCGAAGTTGGCATCAAGCAGGGTGTTGTAGCCATATTGTGTAGATGGTCCCTAGGCTTTGTTTTGTTCCATCGGTTTAGTATAGAGGCGCGGAGAGCCGATAAAAGGCTTTAGACTTATGTTAGGCTGCCACTAGCCCGTTGTAATTGGAGTGTTGACTGAGATGACTGTCGCCATAGGAGTTGTTGGCTGTGCCGGCCGAATGGGGCGCATGGCCATTCAAGAAGTGCTTGCCACGGAGGGCTGTGTCCTGGCCGGCGGTACAGAGGCACCGGGTGATCATGTCGGATCTGATCTTGGGCCACTGGTCGGTGTAGATGCAATCGGCGTGACCATTGGCGATGATCCGATTGCGTTGTTTTCGTCGTCCGATGCAGTCATCGACTTTACGGTGCCAGCCGCTACACGTATTCATGCATCTGCGGCAGAAGAAACAGGGACAGCCTTTGTGGTCGGGACAACGGGTCTTGGGCCCGAAGATCAAACCGCAATAGAGTCTGCAGCACAAAATGCGCCGATAGTTCAAGCGCCTAACTTTTCTATCGGAGTAAACCTGCTTTTTGCTTTGACTAAAAAAGTGGCCGCCAAGCTCAATCCTGATTACGACATTGAAATTCTTGAAATGCATCACCGGCATAAAGTTGATGCGCCCTCAGGAACAGCGCTGGGCATTGGCCAAGCTGCAGCAGTTGGCCGTGCAGTTCCTTTGGATGACGTTGCGCGCTACGCCCGAGAAGGGCAGACGGGTCCAAGGACCACGGGTGAAATCGGTTTTGCGACATTGCGCGGCGGCGGAGTTATTGGAGACCATACCGTTATGTTTTCCAACGAAGCTGAGCGACTGGAATTGACTCATAAGGCGAGTTCGCGCGGAATTTTCGCAGGCGGCGCCGTGCGTGCCGCCCTTTGGCTACAGGGCAAGAAACCTGGTCTATATGGAATGGCCGATGTTCTTGGTCTTGATTGAGGATGCGAGTTAAAGACATCCCTGAATTCTATGCGCGTCTTCAAGCGCTAGATCCAGAACCAAAAGGCGAACTCAACTACGTAAATCCTTACACTTTGCTCGTGGCCGTCGTCTTGTCCGCTCAAGCGACGGATGTTGGGGTCAACAAAGCCACCGGCCCGCTGTTCGAAGTTGTTGACACGCCAGAGAAGATGGTCGCGCTCGGGGAAGCTAAGCTCAAAGATTTTATTAAAACAATCGGCTTGTTTAATTCAAAAGCCAAGAATGTCATTGCCCTGTCCAAAATTCTTGTCGAGCAGTACAACAGTACAATTCCTGAAGATCGTGAAACCCTCGAAACCCTACCGGGCGTCGGTCGCAAAACGGCGAACGTTGTCCTTAACATTGCGTTTGGTCACCCAACGATTGCGGTCGATACCCATCTGTTCCGCATAGGTAATCGGACGGGCATTGCCCCAGGCAAAACGCCATTGGAAGTCGAGCTTAAGCTTGAGAAACGTACGCCTGCAGAATACATGCGGCATGCGCACCACTGGCTCATTCTACATGGCCGCTATTTGTGCAAAGCGCGGAAGCCAGATTGTTGGCGGTGCCCGGTTGCGGATTTGTGCAAATTCAAACCCAAAACGCCGGCGCCAGATCAGACGCCAACCAAGCCCACTAAAAAGAAAGCCCGTTCAGGGTCAAAATAAGCTACGCCGGGTGTGAGAGTTGATTAGGACTTGTCTGCATCAATAACGTCGATTGATCCTTGAACGCGACCACCGGAAGCGATCGTAATATTGTTGTAGTTGATGCTGCCCTTAACGTGACCTGACTTTGCAACCTCTAAAGTCAGTCGCGCGCGTAGCGTTCCATCAAAAATCCCGGCGATGTAGGCGTGATCGGCCTCTGCATCTCCTTTAAAGAGACCACTCTCTGAAACTTCGATGGTTGTCGCATCGGATACGTTCGCTTCGATAGTGCCCTGCACCACAAGATTTTCGCAGGCAGAAATATCGCCAGTGAAAGTAATCGATTTCCCAACGACAAGTCGCTTACCGTCATCATCTCCCGATGACTCGGCTCGCTCAGACTGCAGACGCGACGGATTAAGAATGTCGACAACCTTGCGAGGAATTTCCGGCCGGTATGAAGAACTTGAAGGATTGGTTATACGGGATCTTTTTTTTAAACGGTTTTCGCGGCGGTGTGACGGATGAGGATTCATTGCCAAGCGGTAAGGCACCAATTTCATCTGTTTGTGACGCTGCATCTCTCTCTTCGGCGTCGGCTTCGTCAGCCGGACCAGTCTTGTCTTGATCTTGTGATTTCGACTTTTTAGTGCCGAACATGTATCCCTAGTCCCAATTAATCGTCACATGCCCGTCTTAGGCGGTTCATGTTGAGCATTGATAGCGCTCAGTGACGGTGTATCCATACTTTATTGTTTCTTATTCAACGATTGAAACAAATGTACCATGGCTGCGGTGCCCAGCACAGCGGCGACCATATTGATGAATGGAATTGTAAGGAGCAATGCCGTCCCCGCTCCAGCAAAAGTAACCTTAGCCCGATATTTGCGGCGTAGTGCCAAGGCAGATTTTTCATCAAGTCGACGTAGGGCAACAACTTCAAAATACTCGGGGCCGAGGAGATATCCGTTTAGTACATAATAGACGACGAGATTAAGGCCTGGGACCAGATAGAACGGTAAAGCCATAAGGTTAAGTATAATGGTTAGGCCCAATAAGCCTCGCAGAGGCCACAAGCAAAGCGCTCCAGCCCAGTGTTCGGGATGGACCAAGACCAGGGTAGTGGCGCGCCTCAACGGCTTCAGCCACATCTTCTAAGAATATGGAGGCCAAGGCACTCACAATGCCTGGGAACAGAATCAGGGCTATAATTAGGCTTGCCAGTCCGCCAAACACGTCGAGTGTTGTTTCAACCCAGCCAATTTCGAAAAAGGTGGTGTTGGCCAATCCTCAGCCAACGCCCAAAAGCAGAAAAATGAACACTAAGATCGTTCCGGCAACGCTTTTGCCGATGATGCCCCGGATACGTAGGTCGGGCAGTTGAGCCACGGCCTTGGCAAAGGCTCTAATCATAGGGTTTTGGCCTCCCGGCCCTGGCTGCTTGTGTCCATAGTCGTCGTCGCTATACTGCGCCGCCGCTTGCTTGGCTGTCTAACCTAAGACCTGGAGTTCCCATGTCCGAAGCCCGTTTTGATGTGGTCGGAATCGGCAGTGCGATTGTAGATGTTTTGGCCCACGCCGAAGATGTATTTCTGTCCAAACATGATGCCTCCAAAGGCACCATGCTTATGGTCGATGAGAATCAGTCGGAAGCCTTATACAAGGATATCGGTCCGGCAATCGAGGCCTCTGGTGGGTCTGCAGCCAATACGATGGCCGGTATTGCCTCCTTTGGCGGCAAGCCCGCCTTTATTGGTAAAACCATGGATGACCAACTAGGCGGAATATTTGCCCACGATATTCGTGCCGTCGGCGTTCATTACGATACCGAACCATTGTCCGACGGCTTGGCGACCGCCCGTTGCATTATTCTTGTCACGCCTGATGCCCAGCGCACGATGTTCACCTATCTGGGCGCAAGTGGATCATTATCTGCCGCAGACATGGATGAAGAACTCATCGCGTCTTCCAAAGTTCTGTATATCGAAGGGTATCAGTGGGATTTACCAGAGACGAAAAAGGCTATCATCAGAGCGTGCGAAACAGCGACCAAGTCTGGCGGCAAAGTCGCCCTAACTCTGTCTGACCCGTTTGTAGTAGAGCGTCATCGCAATGACTTGTTTGATTTGGTCAACGAGTACGTCGATATCGTTTTCGCGAATGAACAAGAAATTACGACCCTATTTTTGTCCAACAGTTTCGACGAAGCTGTTGAGGCTGTTGAGGCTGTTGGAGGCCGCGTCGAAGTGGCTGCGTTGACACGTGGGGCCGAGGGAGCTGTGACGGTGACTAAAGAATCCCTCATAAACACACCCGCCATGCCTGCCGGAAAGGTCGTCGATACGACCGGAGCGGGGGACCTATATGCAGCAGGATTTCTCTTCGGGTATACCCGCGGCGACGACCTTAAAACATGCGCTAATCTTGGGGCGCTCGCCGCTGGCGAAGTGATTTGTCATTTGGGTGCGCGACCCGAGGTTTCTTTAAAAGACCTTGATGTAAAGCTCGACTAAAAAACTTATTCAAATACGCACTTAGTTCGGAATTTTCTCATGTCGCTTCGCAACATTGCGATCATAGCTCACGTTGACCACGGCAAGACCACGCTGGTTGACGCTCTTTTCCGGCAGTCGGGAATGGTCCGCGACAATCAGCGCGTCGAAGAACGGGCTATGGATTCTGGTGAGCTTGAGCGCGAACGCGGCATCACAATTCTGGCCAAGTGTACGTCTGTGACGTGGCGCAACACCAAGATCAATATCGTCGATACTCCAGGACACGCTGACTTCGGTGGTGAAGTGGAGCGTATATTGTCGATGGTCGACGGCGCTGTTCTTTTGGTGGATGCTGCCGAAGGCCCGCTACCTCAAACCAAATTCGTTGTGTCCAAAGCTTTGGAATTGGGCTTGCGACCAATTGTGATCATCAACAAAGTCGATCGTGGAGACGCCCGTCCTCAAGACGTGCTCAATGAAGTTTTTGACATGTTTGATGCCTTGGGTGCAGATGAAAACCAACTTGATTTTCCGGTCTTGTACGCGGTCGGTCGGGATGGCTGGGCGGTTGAAGATCTTGAGAAAGATACAGGGGTAAACCTAACGCCTTTGTTTGATCTCATTGTTTCTCATGTGCCGTCGCCAAAACACGACACAGAAGCACCGTTCACCATGTTGGCCACCACGTTGGAAGCAGACCCGTATCTTGGCCGTATTCTGACCGGCCGCATTTCCACCGGTCGTGCAACAGTCAACATGGCGATCAAGGCCCTCGATATAGATGGCAAGAAACTTGAGGACGGGAGGGCGACCAAACTACTCGCGTTTCGTGGGTTGGAGCGGGTTCCTGTCGAAAGCGCTGACGCCGGCGATATCGTTGCAATTGCAGGTCTTTCTGAAGCAACGGTGGCACATACTCTGTGTGCACCAGAGGTGACCGAACCTTTGGAATCTCGGCCTGTCGATCCGCCAACGTTGGCCATGACGTTCTCCGTGAATGACTCACCCCTGGCCGGACGTGAAGGCAAGAAAGTCACCAGTCGTCAAATCGGTGATCGTCTCTTTGCGGAAGCTGAAGGCAATGTCGCGATCAAGATCCGTCAAGCTGAAGGCCGCGATGCATTTGAAGTCGCTGGTCGTGGTGAACTACAGCTGGGCGTTTTGATCGAGATCATGCGTCGTGAAGGGTTTGAGCTTTCAGTGTCGCGCCCACGCGTTCTGTATCGGACAGGTGAAGACGGTAAGCGCGAAGAACCGATTGAAGATGTTGTTATTGACGTCGACGAAGAATTCTCCGGCGCGGTCGTTGAAGCCATGTCAGAGCGCAAGGCAGAAATGCAAGGATTGAAACCCTCGGGCGCCGGCAAAGTGCGCATTAGTTTTCTAGCGCCATCACGGGGTTTAATCGGCTATCACGGCCAGTTTCTCACTGACACCCGCGGCACGGGGATTATGAACCGCCTTTACCATGGCTATGCCCCTTACAAAGGGGCGATCGCGACAAGGCGTGAGGGTGTTTTGATCTCGAACTCAGATGGTGAGTCAGTGGCCTATGCCTTGTTCAACCTTCTGGACCGCGGACCGCAGTTTATTCCGTCCGGAGTCAAAGTGTATCGCGGCATGATCATTGGCGAGCATACGCGGGACAATGATCTCGAAGTGAATCCAATCAAAGGCAAGCAGCTCACAAATATTCGGGCGTCCGGAAAAGACGATGCGATCAAACTTTCGCCGCCGCGAATAATGTCTTTGGAGCAGGCTCTGGCCTATATCCAAGACGATGAATTGGTTGAAGTGACGCCATCAAGCATCCGGCTGCGCAAACGCTACCTTGATCCCAATGATCGCAAGAAGATGGCCAGAAACGCCGACGCAGCGTAATCTGGGCAAATGACAGGCCTGCGTTTAACGGATTGGATAGCTGCAAGTCGCGTTTATTTACAACGCCGCCTGATCATCATTTTTCTCTTAGGCTTCGCCGCCGGCCTTCCGTATCTGTTGATGTTCGGCACGTTGACGGCGTGGTTGTCTCAAGCGGGAATCGACAAAACATCTATTGGCCTTTTTGTGCTGACCGGCACGGCCTTTACCTTGAAATTTCTATGGGCGCCGTTGGTTGACAGATTGCCCATACCGGTTCTCTCCAAAATACTAGGTCAACGCCGAAGCTGGCTCGTTGTGGCCCAGGTCGTCTGCATGTCGAGCTTGGTTGGCATTGCTTTGTCAGACCCTGCCGTGAGTTTGGCAACGACGGTCTGGTGGACAGTGATTTTAGCGTTTGCGTCGGCCACCCAGGATATCGTCATCGATGCCTATCGTATCGAAACCTTAACAGAGAACGAGCAAGGTGCTGGTGCAGCCGTGTATCAATTGGGCTACCGCCTTGCTTTGATTGCAGCGGGCGCGGGTGCGCTTATTTTAGCTGATGTGATGGGTTGGATGATCACTTACATCGCGATGGCAGCACTCATGGGTATTGGGTTGATGACGACACTATTCAGCCCCGAGCCGCGGCACCCCGTTCCACAAGACGACGATCATTTAAACCGCATGGCTCGCTATACCCTATGGCTCAAAGAGTCAGTCGTTGCGCCCTTTGTCGAATTCTTTAGCCGGCCTGGTGCAATTGCCATTCTATTGTTTGTTGTTTTCTACAAATATGCCGATGGCATTTGGGCGGCGATGGCTAATCCGTTCTATTTGGAGCTCGGGTTTACACTCACTGAAATAGGCGTCGTGTCGAAAACCTACGGTGTGGTGATGACAATCATCGGCAGTGTCTTGGGTGGGGTGATGGTGCTGCGGCTGGGCATTTTAAAGTCTGTCCTATTCGGCGCTGTCAGCATGGCGCTAACCAACCTCCTGTATGCTGGGTTGGCCTTAACCGGCCCGTCTGTCCCGGTCCTGATGGCGGTGATCTCGATTGAGAATCTCGCCAATGGAATCGGTGGTACCGCGTTCATCGCTTATCTGTCGAGCCTCTGTAATCTTGCCTATACGGCGACTCAGTACGCCCTGTTGAGTTCGTTTATGAATGTGGCGAGAACATTCTTAGCGTCTGGCGGAGGCTGGCTCGCAGATCAGGTCGATTGGCTTACGTTCTTTGTACTTACCACCGTAGCCGGAATACCTAGTGTGCTGCTGCTGCTATATCTCATCAAACGATTTCCCACCCACACAGAAATGGCACGGAAAACGGAGCCCGGTTAAGCGGCGATTAAGCAGAAGGTTTGATGTGAGATATCTGTTGTTTCGAAGGCGGTGGCACCTTGTGTTTCGTCTTGGACAGGCCCCATCCATCGCCCTGAGAACGAAATCTCAATTCCACTTTTGGCAAAGGGAAATGGATCGAGGGTGTAGGATTCACCTTCGCCTTCAGTAATCGTAATAGTGACATCGTTTCCGGCCACTGTCGGCACGTCTGGGAAGGTTTCCGTGCCCCGTATCCCTGCAGCGTTACTGTGGAAGTATAAAGACAGCATGTCGAAAAACTGCAGTTGCTTATATGCGACCCAGACGAAACCCTCACTGACATAGACAGATGGTTTGAGGCTATCTTGGCGTTGTAATTCGTCAGCCAGAACGCCTTCAGCGAAGACTTTTTTATCACCTTCAAACCGTGCCAAGATTCCCGGCGCCGCGAGCCCATAGCGACCGTTCAACAAACCAGCGGTATACATACTGGAAAGAAGCCCCGCCAACGCATCGTTTGAGATGTGTGCTCAAAAGGTGTTTCTGCCAGGTGATAGGGCAAGCCCGTTTCCGGGTTTATATGAACGACTGGGTCAATTTACTGCCAACCAGAATCATGATTGGCGATAACGTACCGGACGGATGCATTTTCAATGTCAGAAAATGTGCTGTTACCAAATTCATTGGCCAGCTGATCGGCGAAAGCGGTGTGATGCTCCATCGTCATGACAAAGCGTGTGAGCCAGAGTCACTATTCTGGACTATCATTGCAGATCCTCAATTAGTTCTCTCCAGGGGGGTAAAGCCTGCTCACAATAGTGATCGAGCTGAGACTAGGAGCAAAGGCTGTTCAGGGATTGCTCTCGAGATATGGCCAGGCCTTTTAAATACCCCTCTTAATTGCTTGAATACAAAGCGATTCGGACCGTTTTCTGTGCCCTGGGACTGAGGTAATGTATCTCCACTGTGCCTGACGAAACCCATCCCATTTCTGATCCTGAATCCTCTAAGCCTGTGTCAAAAGCAGGTGCCAAAACGTCACGCGCTAAAACGGGCGTAACGCCTATGATGGCGCAATACCTCTCAATCAAAGACGAGTATCCAGAAGCTCTCTTGTTTTATCGTATGGGAGATTTTTACGAGCTGTTCTTTGACGACGCCAAGAACGCCGCCGAGGCACTCGATATTGCGTTGACCAAACGGGGGCAACACAAAGGGCAGGACATCCCTATGTGTGGTGTTCCCGTGCACTCCCATGAAAATTATTTATCGAAGCTCATTCGCAAGGGTTTCAAGGTTGCTGTTTGCGAGCAAATGGAAAACCCCGCAGAAGCCAAGAAACGGGGCTCTAAATCCGTCGTCAAACGCGATGTTGTGCGTCTTATCACCCCTGGCACCATCACCGAAGATGCCCTGTTAGATGCGCGTGCGCACAACGCACTAGCAGCTGTCGCTATTGTCGGTGGAGAACTCGGCTTGGCTTGGGTTGACGTTTCTACAGGTGACTTAGAACTCCAGAAGATAGGTGTGGAGCGGTTGAGCGCCGCCCTGGCCAGACTCGACCCCGGCGAGATACTTGTCTCTGATCACCTAACCGACGATGCAGACATCGGCCCGTTACTCCGTGACTGGGATGAGTGTCTCACGCTGTTGCCATCTGTCCGGTTCGATTCAGACAATGCGCGTCGTCGCATGGAGTCCCTATACGCGGTCAAAAGTCTCGACGCATTTGGGTCTTTTGGTCGAGCTGAGATCGCAGCAGCTGGGGCTTTGGCCGACTATATCGACCTCACGCAAAAGGGGCGGATGCCCAGGCTTAAGGCGCCGCGCCGTCTCAGTGATGGCGCCCTTATGGAGATCGATGCCGCGACACGGCGTAATCTTGAGTTGACACGTACTTTAACTGGTGAGCGAAAGGGCAGCCTTCTCGGTGTGGTTGATATGACACGAACCGGCGCGGGCGCTCGATTGCTCGCGTCTCGGCTCGCGGCTCCCCTCACTGACCCAGCCGAGATAGCAGCACGCCTTGACCAGGTCGACCTATTGGTCGAGGCGCCTACGTGCCGTTTGGCCATTCGAGATGTGCTGAAGTCGACGCCAGACATTGAACGAGCGCTAATTAGGATCACCCTAGACCGAGGCGGCCCCCGCGACCTGGCGGCGATCCGCGATGCCCTCACACAAATACCAGTATTGAAGGAGAAGGTCGGTGAAGCCGTGGCCGGTTCAGCCAACACCGCACGACCCGATCCATTTTCCAGCGGTATTGAAAAACTGGGTGAACACGGTGTCTTGGTTGATCGATTGTCCCGCGCCCTGGATGACGAGATACCGATGCTAGCGCGCGACGGAGGGTTCATCCGAAGCGGCTATGACGAAACTCTCGATGAGCTTCGGAGTCTTCGAGACAACAGCCGTAAAAACATAGCCGGATTGCAAACCCGCTATGTTGAAGAGACAGGCATCCAAACACTCAAGGTTCGCCACAACAATGTGCTGGGTTACTACGTTGAGGTGCCAGCACGGCATGGCGATAGCTTGATGGCAACCGGGCGGACCGCAACAGGTGCTGAAGCGAACGTTGGGCAAACCGCATTTATTCATCGGCAAACCATGGCCAATGCGATTCGGTTTTCGACAGTGGAACTTGGTGACCTGGAAGACCGAATTCGGTCTGCGGCTGATAAGGCGCTTGCCCTAGAACTTGAGGTTTTCAAGACGTTGATCGAAGAAGTGACCAGTCGTATTGATGCCGTAGCAACGACGGCTGAGGCTTTGGCGGAGATTGATGTTGCAGCCGGATTGGCGCAAGTCGCGGTCGATCGCCGCTACACTCGTCCAACTGTAGATTCGGGTACAGCTTTTGCGATTGAGAACGGACGTCACCCTGTTGTCGAAGCCGCTTTATCGCGCTCGTCTGATGCCGCATTCGTGCCTAACGGATGTGACCTGGATGAATCCGGCGTCGATACCGGTGGTAATCTCTGGTTGATCACTGGCCCCAATATGGCAGGCAAGTCGACCTTTCTTCGTCAGAACGCGTTGATCGCTATTCTGGCCCAAATGGGGTCCTTCGTTCCCGCTGGGTCGGCTCATATTGGTGTAGTCGATCGTCTATTCTCGCGGGTCGGCGCCGCTGATGATTTGGCACGCGGCCGCTCAACCTTCATGGTCGAAATGGTTGAAACGGCGGCCATTCTTAATCAAGCAACCGACCGGTCGCTTGTGATCCTCGATGAGATTGGGCGCGGTACAGCAACTTTTGACGGATTGTCTATCGCCTGGGCAACGCTTGAATATCTCCACGATGGCAACCAATGTCGTGCCTTGTTCGCGACCCACTATCACGAGCTTACGGCTCTCACGTCAAAATTGGATCGACTTGCGCCCCACCATATGAAAGTGCGGGATTGGCAGGGGGATATCGTATTCTTACACGAAGTTGACCCAGGAACGGCAGATCGATCCTACGGCATCCATGTTGCCAAGTTGGCCGGGTTGCCCGCACCGGTCATTGCTCGCGCCAAACAAGTCCTCGAAAAATTAGAAAGCGGCGAAGCGGCCGGCACAGCCGGACGGTTGGCAGAAGACCTCCCACTGTTTGCCATGACCGCTCCAACACCACCAAGTGCCGCTCAGACTGGTCCCTCTGCCGCAGAGCAGGCCTTGCTAGAGTTGGCGCCTGATGAGATGACGCCCAAGGACGCCCTCGACCAGTTGTACCGTTTGCGGGCTCTACTGGCAGAGAGCGACTCCTGACCCCATATCAATGCTATAGTCGGACGTGTGGTAATTAGTTGAATTAAATACTGACTCAGGAGGCTCGGCATGGCCTTTTCATTTAATGATGACAAACCAAATTCACCCGCTATTACGCGGATTCTCAATTTTATGGGGTGGACGAGTATCGTTGAGTGCGCCTGTGGCATTATGTTGGCGTTCTCGGGATATCCGTGGGTCAACGATATCTATGCCATGGCCGGTTCTGGCGCCTTGAGCGAATCAACAAGCAGCAAGTCGATAGTCCACCAAACATCGCGCAGCGTAAGGAACGCGTGGTGAAAATTTCAGCAGATGATGCACGTCGTTCAGGAGTTATGCCGCGCTAGTATAGGCGACCACACATGGTTTTGCCGGTACAGTACATCGGTTATTCATTCAGTTTTTAGAAAGCATACAAGTGACCAAAGTCCGCTCTCCTCGCAGCTTGATTAGCCGTCGTGCGGTGGACGAACAGTTGAATGCCCGTTTGAAGGACGACGTCCCTGACTTAGCGGTTCGTCCTATTCTAATGGAGGAACTGACGGCAGCTTTAGAAACGGGGCTCACCGAAGTTAGGCGACGTCTGGAGAGTGGCGAAAGCACCGGTTCAGATACAGTTGTCGAACTCTCGTACTTAACAGATCAGATTCTTCGCATTCTGTTTGACTTTGCTGTGGCGCGGGTCTTCAAGCGCGGCGTTCCCACGATGGGTGAGAAACTAAGTCTCATGGCGATCGGTGGATATGGACGTGGCGAATTGGCACCGGGTTCTGATCTCGATCTTCTGTTTTTACTGCCGTACAAAAAAACGCCCTTCACCGAGAACTTAGTGGAGTACATGCTTTATGTCTTGTGGGACCTAGGGTTCAAAGTCGGCCATGCGGTTCGCACGGTAAATGAAAACATCAACCAGGCGCAGGCGGATATGACGATCCGCACAGCCCTTCTAGAAGCCCGTTGGATATGGGGTGACCAAAACCTTGCCCATGATCTTCAAACGCGATTCCGTGCCGAGGTGGTTGAAGGTACGGGGATGGCTTTTGTCGAAGCAAAACTGTCAGAGCGCGATGAGCGTCATGAACGACTTGGTGATAGTCGTTATGTGCTGGAGCCAAATATCAAAGAAGACAAAGGCGGATTGAGAGATCTGCACGCACTGTACTGGATCGCTCGTTACCTTTACGGCGCGTCAGATATCCAGGGCTTGGTTGATCGTAATCTTATTCACGATGACGCTGCACTCAGGTTCCATAAGGCATATGATTTTCTTTGGACCGTTCGGTGTCACATACACTATCTCACCGGTCGAGCTGATAATCGCCTGACTTTTGATCTACAACCACGCCTCGCAGAGCGCATGGGCTATAAGGACCATGCTGGCGGTAGTGCCGTTGAACGTTTCATGAAGCACTATTTTTTAATCGCCAAAGATGTTGGAGATTTAACACGGATATTTGCCGCGGTTCTTGAAGAAAAAGAACGCCGCAAGCCAATACTGCGTTTGCCAACAGTACTTCGCCGCAAAACTTTAAATGGGTTTCATGTTGAAGGCAGTCGAATCACTGTCCTCGATGATGACGCGTTTAGTAAAGATCCCATCAATTTGATTCGAATTTTTCATGTCGCTCAAGAAAATGGTCTAGGCCTTCATCCGCACGCGCTCGAGGTTATTACACGTAGCCTATATATGGTTTCCGACATCCGAGAGGACCCGGAAGCCAATCGCCTATTTGTAGATATCATGACGTTCCAGGGTGGCCCTGAATCAATATTACGCTTGATGAATGAATCCGGTGTATTCGGTCGCTTCGTGCCAGACTTTGGCCGTGTCGTCGCGCAGATGCAGTTCGATATGTACCACGTGTACACCACAGACGAGCATACAATCCGGGCAATAGGTATTCTTCATCGCATCGAAAATGGAACACTCAAGAATGAGTTGCCAATTGCGTCTGAAGTTGTCGGCAAAGTCCAATCACGGCGAGCTTTGTACGTAGCGGTTCTTCTTCATGATATTGCAAAAGGTCGCGGGGGAGACCATTCAGAACTTGGTGCGCAGATCGCGCACACCCTGTGTCCAAGATTCGGCTTAACAGACGAAGAAACAGAAACCGTAAGTTGGTTGGTGCGCCAGCACCTATTGATGAGCAATACGGCGTTTAAGCGTGATCTTGATGATGCCAAAACGATCATCGATTTCTGTGGCGTTGTTCAATCGCCTGAGCGATTGAAGCTCTTGTTGGTCTTAACCTGTGCAGACATTCGAGCGGTTGGCCCGAAAGTTTGGAACGACTGGAAAGCGACGCTGCTGCGCGATCTATACAATCGTGCCGAAGAACGGATGTCTGGGGGACATTCGACCGTAACTTTGGATGCTCGTATTAGTCGAGCGCGCGAAGCTCTGGCAGATCGCCTATCAGATTGGCCTGCAGCAGATCGGGAAGAGTTTGTTACGTCTGGCTTCCCAGCCTATTGGGTGACTTATGATACGGAAACCCATGAGCGCCACGCCCGATTCATTCGCTCTGCAGAGATGAGTGATCAAGACATTGCGATTGAGTTCAATATCGACAAGTCGCGCGCCGTTACCGAAATGATGATATATACCCCAGACCACCCTGGATTGTTTGCAAAGATTGCCGGTGCGTTGGCCCTGTCAAACGTCTCTATTGTTGATGCCAAGATTGTAACCCTATCCAACGGAATGGCTCTCGATACATTTACTGTTCAGGACTTCAATGGAACGGCGATTACGACAGAAACCAAACTGAATCGGATCAGGTCTCGTCTTGTCGCGGCGTTAGAAGGACGTTTGCGGCTCGACCGGGAATTTGAAAGTGCACAAGACTATTTTCCAGGCCGTAGTCAAGCTCTTGAAGCTCCGCCCCGCCTGATCATCGATAACTCAGCCTCAAAAGTGTACAGCGTCATCGAGATCAACGGGCATGACCGGCCTGGTCTTTTGTTCGATATTACTCAAGTGATTTCGGACCTGGCCTTGCAAATTGGGTCTGCGCACATTTCAACATATGGAGAACGGGTTGTTGATGTGTTCTATGTCAAAGATGTTTTCGGCATGAAGATTGAGAATGAGAGTAAGATTCGACAGGTCCGCGAAGTGCTCGGCAAAGCGATCGGTGTGCCTGATGAGTTTTCCGTCCGTGACGCAAAAAGTGCAGTGATGCAGTCCACGGCCGCCGAATAACATCTTGTCTTTTTCGTGCCATGGCAGAGCCATATCTATGCCGCGGCGCTTTGGTGATATAAACCTCACCTATGAGCACTCGCCAATCTCTTCTGCGCGCCTTTGCGACCGTAAGCGGCATGACGTTGATCAGCCGTGTGACCGGCTTTGTCCGCGATATTTTGATTGCAGGCGTGCTCGGAGCCGGCCTGGCCGCTGACGCCTTTCTGATTGCCTTTCAGTTTCCAAATCTGTTTCGCAGACTTTTTGCTGAAGGGGCCTTTTCTGCTGGGTTCGTGCCGATCTTTTCTGAGATCCTGGAAAAAGAGGGTCGTGACAAAGCCTTGCGTTTTGCGGAGCAATCCTTCGCCGTACTTGCGACCTTTTTGTTCGTGTTTGTTCTATTGATGATGATTGCGATGCCCGTCGCCTTGTTTGCCATTGCACCCGGGTTCAATGACATTCCTGGCCAAATGGAACGGGCGACGGAACTGGCTCGCATTGCCTTTCCATATTTATTCTTTATCTCTCTGGTGTCTCTGCAGTCCGGGGTGCTCAACGCATTGGACCGTTTCGCAGCAGCTGCAGCGACGCCAATTCTCCTGAATCTGACTTTGATCACCGCTGTATTGTTTGCGGTGTCATCTGGAATGGACGCCTCTATCGCCCTGGCCTGGGGCGTGGCTCTTGCTGGCGTGGTGCAGTTTTCCTGGTTGGCTTGGCGGGTGCGAGCGGCCAGCATGCCGCTTGGCCTCGCGCGCCCACGGCTATCGCCCAGAGTGCGGCAACTATTGAAACGCATACTGCCGGTGGTTTTTGGCGCTAGCCTTTATCAACTCAATCTTCTCGTCGATAAGATTATTGCAACGTTGGTGTCTGTTGGGGCTGTGTCCTGGCTCTATTTCGCTGATCGGGTCAATCAGCTACCGCTAGGTGTCATTGGTGTTGGTATTGGGGTTGCTCTATTGCCAATGCTCTCCCGCTCTATTCAAAGCGATAATCCTGAAGAGGCGCTGAGCGCCCAGAACCGGGCTATAGAGATCAGTCTTTTGCTGACGCTTCCCGCCGCTGTCGGGCTATTGGTATTAGCTCATCCTATTGCCGCGGCTTTGTATGAACGTGGGGCCTTCACTGTCTCAGATCGACAAGCTGTTGGTGCCGCGTTGGGTGCATTTGCGGCTGGTCTGCCGGCGTATGTTCTGATTAAGGCGTTGGCCCCTGGGTTCTTCGGTCGCCAAGATACGGCAACGCCTGTGAAAATATCGGCCTTTGCGATGATCGTGAATATTGCCCTTAACCTTGTTCTCATGGGGCCTTTTGGTCATGTCGGGATCGCAATGGCCACTGCGCTTTCAGCATGGTTGAATGCCGGACTACTTGGCGGAGTGTTGATGCGACGAGGTCACCTCGCCGTTGACGCTAGTCTCACCAAACGGTTACCCCGTGTCTGTTTAGCCAGCGTGATAATGGGCGTGGCGGTATGGACTGGTCTAGGTGTCATTACCCAAACCTATGGCCCGCTTTTCGGTCAACCGGGTGTAGCTGCGGGGGCTGAAGGACCGCGTGCTCTAGGCCTTGTGGTGCTCATTGTCCTGGGTGCCGGCGTGTACGGCGCTGTTTTGCTCGCATCTGGTGGTGCGGCGTTAAGTGATTTTAGAAGCCTCCGCCGGACCTCGTCTTCTGACGAGTTGGCCTAGTCTGCTTGACCCTATGAGAGTGCTGGGCTATCCCCGCGCGTTAACAAACAGTCAACCCAACAGCGTGGTCTATGTCATTTCCTAGCAATCGAATTCTGTCCGGTATTCAGCCCACCGGTAATTTGCACCTCGGTAATTATCTGGGGGCGATGAAGAATTGGGTTGCCATGCAGAATGACTACGAGTGTTTATTTTGCATCGTCGATTTACACGCCATTACCGTTTGGCCAGATCTTGGCGAAATCGCTCAGTCGTCACGAGAAGTAGCGGCCGGAATGATCGCGTCGGGGATCGATCCTGAACAAAGTGCGTTGTTTATTCAAAGCCACGTCCCTGCGCATGCACAACTGGCTTGGGTTTTTAATTGTGTCGCACGGTTGGGTTGGCTCAACCGTATGACTCAGTTCAAAGACAAGGCGGGTAAGAACAAAGAGAAAGCGTCATCGGGATTGATGGTGTATCCAAACCTCATGGCCGCCGATATTTTGGTTTACAAAGCCAGCCATGTGCCAACGGGTGAAGATCAGAAGCAACACCTGGAATTGGCCCGCGACATTGCCCAAAAATTTAATGTCGATACCGGCAAAGAAGTATTCCCGCTCCCAAACCCAGTCATACAGGGACCAGGTACTAGGGTCATGAGCTTGCGAGACGGTCAACGTAAAATGTCAAAGTCGGATGCCTCTGACATGACACGTATTAATTTGACTGATACGGCAGATGAGATTGCCGACAAGATCAAACGCGCTAAGACAGACCCTGAAGTTTTACCAGACAAAGCAACAGGCTTGGCGGAGCGGCCAGAGGCTTCCAACCTCATCAATATCTATGCAGCCCTGGCCGACCGGTCAGTTGATTATGTTGTAGCTGAGTTTGCCGGCCAAGGATTCGGTGCATTCAAGCCCAAGCTTACCGATCTCGCGGTGTCTGTTCTGAGTCCAATCGCTTCGCGCATGACCGAGCTTTTAGCTGATCCTGCGGAGCTTGATCGTCTGTTGGCGCGTGGCGCTGATAAAGCCAACGATATCGCCAACCCAGTTCTAGCTGAAGCCTACGAGGCAATAGGCTTCTCTCAAAGGGGATAAAGCGCTAGATCACCTCGCAAACTTGGTCGAAGTTGAACCGCGGTGCGCGCGGGTTTACATTCTTGTCGTCGCCCTGGCCGATGTTGCACAGAAAATTCACCTTGAATCGGCCGTCAGGGAAAAACGTCTCATTGACCATATCAACGTCGAAACCTGACATCGGGCCACAATCGAGACCGAGGGCGCGGGCTGCCATCATGAAGTAGGCGCCTTGCAATGACCCATTTCGAAAAGCAGTTTCAGTGATCAGGTCGTCGTTCCCGGTAAACCAGGATTTTGCGTCCGTATGCGGAAACAAGTCCTGAAGATGCTCATAGAACTTCATATCGTGGGCAATAATAGCAATGGCGGGAGCGGTCATGGTTTGTTCCATGTTGCCCTCAGCAATGGCTGGCTTCAATTTTGCTTTCCCTTCTGCTGTCGTCACAAAGACGAAACGTGCTGGAGAGCAGTTAGCCGATGTTGGCGCCATTTTCATAAGATCAAATATCTTGTGAAGCGTATCTTCACTAACTGGCTCGGAGTGCCAGCTGTTTTGTGTTCTAGCGTCACGAAAAAGTAAATTAAGGCCTGAGTCATCAAGAGCAGTGCGAGGCATTGCGCGTCCCTTTCGTCTATCTGATAGAATGGCTGATATGAAACATCTGCTTATCAGAATTTGTCTCGCCACGGCACTTTTTAGCACCTGCACTGTGTCCGTTACTCAAGCTGCAAGCTCCGCTGTGATCCTCATGTATCATCGCTTCGGTGAAAGCGATCAGCCGTTGACCAATACAACGGTGGTGCAGCTTGAAGATCACATCACAGCTTTACAGAATGGTGGCTACACAGTTGTGTCTTTAGCTGATGTGCTTGCGGCATTAGATGGCGAGATCAGTTTGCCGCCCCGGGCCGTCGCTATTACCGTGGATGATGCCTACCGATCTTTTCTGATGACTGGCTGGCCCCGTTTTAAGGCGGCTGGATATTCCGTGACCCTCTTTGTTGCCACAAAGAGTGTGAACGCAGGTTACAGCGATTTCCTGACCTGGGACGAGCTTAGAGCGCTTCAGCAAGAAGGTGTTGAAATAGGGGCGCATAGTCATGGTCACGGTCACTATCCGTTGCTCAGCACAACGTCACTTGAGCAAGACCTTGGGCAAATGGCTGCTGCTTTCGATCGGGCTTTGGGCACTGTCCCTAGGGTGTTTGCTTATCCCTACGGTGAGGCGGGCTTGTCTGACATGGCGGCCGTGCGTGCCGCAGGCTTCCAGGCTGGATTTGGCCAGCATTCCGGTGCTGTCGGACCGCTCGCCAATCGTTTCTATTTGCCGCGCTTTGCCCTGAACGAACAATACGGCGCAGCTGATCGGTTTCGTCTTGTGATCGGGACGCTACCCCTTCCGGTGAAATCGATTTCACCAGCAGACCCAGTTCTTCAGTCCCACCCCTCGACCATTACCTTGAATCTCGTTTCGCCACCTCAAAATTTAAAAGACGTAACGTGCTTTGGGCCCGCTGGCGATCCGTTACAGGCTTCCGTTTACACGAATTCACTATCGATAAATCCAATATCTTCATTTCCCACAGGCCGTGTGCGTTTGAATTGCACGCTGCAATCCGTCGATCGTTCCACCCAGGGACGCTGGCATTGGTTTGGGTGGCAGATGATTTCTGGATTTGAGTCTGAAGGTGTCGCGGTTCATCCGCGATATCGCTGACTCACTTCTTCTACTCGGCAGCTGCCAATTCTATCATGGCACTTGGTGTCGCAAGGCTTGCTTTATCTAAGGGCCGTAATAGATTGAACCGCATAATGGCCTGTAAGGACTCCACATATGCTTCACCCCGTTCCGAGTATCGAGTCAGAGTCTCTGCCAATGCCCAGCCATCAAGTTCTTCTTCCGTTCCCAACATTTCTGCCCGCTGCTCACGAAACATAGCGTAGGCCCAGTGGGTATTTAGATTTTTAGCATAGGCCTTTACTGATTGAAGGGGAGTCTCAAATGCCCGAACGGCGTAGGCCTGACCTTCGCGTTGTTCTGTTGGTACGATTCCTGCGTCTTCATTCCACACCCATTGACCAAACAGGGCATTGCCTTGCCGCGCAAACCGTGACGTTCCCCAGGCACTTTCTTCTACGGCCTGGGCGAGGGCAAGAGAAGTGGGGATAGGAGCGACACGCGCCTTAAGGACATCGAACAATTCACTTAGGCTGACCTCTTCTTCGACCCAGTCGATGCCATATCGCGTCGCAAGAATATCAATCCATGCGATATCATCTGCGCTGAGAGATAGTTCCTTGTCATCATCATTTCCTATTTTAGAAGCAATCATGAGTAGGCGCTGACGATCTTTCGCAATTTCTTCGTTTGCTGTCAGTATCAGAGGAAGGACAGAGCGGAAAAATAATCGCTTGCGCTGATCGAGAATGCGAATGTCCTTTAATCCATCGGGCATAGCGGAAATGATCAGTCGTGGAACGGCAATACCTTCGTCGCGGACTCGGTCTAGAGAGTATCCAAAGGTAGAGAATATCTCCCCCAAGGTATCAACAGACAGGTCATCGCCAGTTATCACGATGCGACCATCGCCAAGGTCGGTTTGCTCATTCCCAGTTCGCAGCGCACCAACACTTAAAATCAAGACAACCAAGAGAGCCTGTGCCTCGAGTGGTCGGAGGCGTGTTTGTGTGTACATCGCGTGAAGGGCGCCAATAATTGCCAACCCAACAGATTTGAGAAAGGTCATGACGTGCGGCAATGTGAAACTCAGAACAGCGTTTACGAAAGTACTGTTTACGCTACCGCTTCGACTTGCGTCACTTCTGGCACGTAATGACGCAACATATTTTCAATTCCGGACTTCAACGTCATGGTCGAGCTTGGGCAACCGGCGCAGGCGCCTCGCATATGCAAATAGACCGTGCCACTCTTGAACCCTTTATAGATGATATCGCCGCCATCTTGCGCAACAGCGGGCCGAACCCGGGTCTCAATCAGTTCTTTGATCTGATCAATGACTTCTGGATCGGCACCGTCATCAGCAAACGTGTCGGTTTCATCCGTGCTACCAGCACCATCAAGGAGCAACGCTTGGCCTGAAGTGTAGTGATCCATAATGGCACCCAGGACCAGTGGCTTAATAACCTGCCAATCCATATCGTCGGTTTTGGTGACAGTTATAAAATCAGCGCCAAAAAACACACCTGTAACCCCATCCAGGTCAAACAGGCGGCTCGCAAGGGGGGACTGCTTGGCATCCTCTGCTGCCGTAAAATCGGCGACACCACTGTCCATGACCGGGCGACCGGGAAGAAATTTCAAGGTTGCTGGGTTAGGGGTCTGTTCAGTTTGAATAAACATCAGAACTATCCTGGTCGATATTGAAGGGTATCTCCGATAATTAGGACTAATTCGGTCAGGTATCAAGAGCGAAGGCGAGGCCAATACCGGCGGCTACCCTTAGGTTAAAGCGTCGATTTCATCGGACGTGAGGTTCCCTGGCACAATGGTGACAGGCAGGGTGATTTTACCGGCTAAACGGCCAGAAAGGGCTGTCACCAAAGGACCCGGCCCCTCATCCCCGGTGCCAGCGCCGAGTACCAGAACAGAAACATCCGCTTGTTCTTCTATCACCGAGAGAAGTTGCTCATTGGTGTCGCCTTCACGCAAATAGAGAGTCGGCATCCGTCCTGTGTGGCGCTGGACGTCGGCTGCAACACGCTGAAGCAGTTTTTCAGCCTCAGAGCGTGCTTCTGACTCCATGAGACCAGAAATTGTGGAGAAGTGGTGAAAATCTGAAGGTTCAACGGCATGGAAGAGAGCGACATTACCATTTGTATGCCGCGCGCGCCGGCAGGCGAAGCGAAGTGCAGCACTCAATTCTGAGGACGAGTCCACAACAAGTAGAAACGTGCGGGGACGATCCAAAGCTGATTGGTCTTGATCCGTCATCGCGCGTTCCTAAGTTCGCCTAAAAACGGCTTCAGCGGCCCAGCCAGCCAGCACGGCAATTACAATCGCCAGCAATCCGTAGAGGGGCGCCAAGTTGTGCGCAAAGTCATAGACCTCAGCTCCGACGCCTGTTTTTGAAATGATCAACGGGACAAATTCTCCACTGACAACATCACCGTTTCTGAACAGGTAAATACCTACTTCGTATGCTCCGGTGGGAACATTGGCTGGAAAATGAAGTTCCGCTCGAAACAATCGGTTCGCCAGCAGAGAAACCTTCCCGTTCTCAGGGTTGTAGAGTTCACGCTCTGAGTTGAGTCGGATCAGTGCGTCTCCGTAAGCCTGACGCGTTTCTTCTGACAGCTGGGAGTCAACGAATTTCAACTTAAGGTTCTCAAGACCTATCTCATATAAATCGCGGATCCTCTCCGACGTGAATTCCGCGATATCACGATTGCTGGCCACATTATAAAAAGATGGTACGTCTCTCATCGCGACCGCTTCTGCGTTTGCCCAAATCGGACCAAATCGATCTTTTCGGCGGAGTACGACATCTGTTGCTGGACCACGCACAACGATGACAACATCGCCAGGCCCATCCGTCGCGCCAAACAACAAAACATCTGTGCCGGTAAAACCGGTGGTAATGGCAACCAAGTGATTTGAAAGATCAGCAACGAGCGGAACGCTTTGTGCGACCCCAGTTCGAGTCAATCCAACGGCAATAGCAAGCGCGACAAGGATGACCCGAACACTCATTCGCCAAGACCGCCAAATGAAAATGGCTCGCTCGGTGTAACCATCAAATCAAACGCAAGTTTGAAACATACGCCAAGAACGATCAGTGCTAGCAACACCCTTAATTGTTCGCCACGTAGCTTGGCGCCCATGCGCGCGCCGATTTGTGCGCCAACAACTCCTCCAACCAATAGAAGAAGTGCAAGCACGACATCGACGGTTTGGTTCACTGTCGCTTGGAGAAAGGTCGTATTTGCGGTGACGAATATAATCTGAAAGAGCGACGTCCCGATGACCACTTGGGTCGGCATGCCGAGAAGATAAATCATTGCCGGTACCATGACGAAGCCACCGCCAACGCCCATGATCGCTGCGAGCACACCAACGACAAATCCAATTCCGAGGGGTAACAGCGCAGAGATATAGAGTTTTGATTTACGGAACCGCATTTTGAACGGCAGGCCGTGCATCCAGGTATGCCGACCTGGCCCTCGCGCGGATCGTGGTGCCCGTCCAGCAGGCGCTGCCCGCAACCGAAGGATCGCCTTCATGCTTTCGTAGAACATGAGCCCGCCGATAACGCCCAGAAAAATGACGTAGCTCAACGAGATCACCAGTTCGATTTGGCCAAGGCCACGCAACACGGAGAACAATGCAACACCGAAGGTTGACCCGATGAAGCCGCCAACTGTCAAAACGGCACCCATGCGAAGATCAACATTGCCGCGGCGCCAATGGGCAAGCACACCTGATACAGAACTGGCGACAATCTGGTTGGCTTCCGTGCCCACGGCAACTGCCGGCGGAACACCGATAAAGAAAAGTAGGGGCGTCATGAGAAATCCACCACCTACGCCGAACAGTCCAGACAACAAGCCGACCACCCCACCCATACTCAGAATGAGGAAAATGTTCACCGACATCTCGGCGATGGGGAGGTAGATCTGCATGCCGGTAAGCCGGCCTCTCCAGGCGAAAAAAGTGAGTTAGTGTAAGGCTTTGTACGGCCCGCGCCGCGCCTGATCAAGGGAAAAGCCGGACACCCTCATAAGAAGTCCCAGCTAAGTCAGTCGCTTGAAGCCAGAATGGGCGACAGGGCCCCGTAGCCGACCCTCAATACTTCCGGTCGAGGCCGCCGAGGCGATCAATCCAAACACCTCGCGGCAGGCATCGGCGTAGTCGGCAACGTCATCAGGCATGTGCGCAGCCATGGCGTAGAACGCTGGGCCGGCCAAAAATCCACGACCCAGCATTTCTTGGGTAAACAACGTCCGTTGCGCTGGTGCGCTATCACCTAAAAATTCTAGATGAGCCAAGGGGTCGAGTCCGCTCACGGCAACTTTTAAACCGGTATGGTCGGCGGCCTCCAACCACACTTGCTTAACGCGTTGGCCGATTTCGATCAGATGATCAGAGATCATTTCTTTTTCAAACTTGTTCAACACGGCCAGAGCCGCAGCTGGTCCAATGCGTTCGGTCCAAGAGGTTGAACTGATAAAAGTGTTTTGGGCGGCTTGCATGATCTCGCGTCGACCAATGATCGCAGAAATCGGATATCCATTCCCGAGCGCTTTGGCAAAAACGGCGATATCGGGGTCAACACCAAGAGTCAGGTGAAGGCCACCCGTGGTGAGTCGAAAGCCGCTGGTAATCTCATCAAAAATCAACACAGCGCCAGTTTGGTTGGCGATTTCGCGGACACCTTTGACGAACTCTGCGTCAGGGTCTGAGTCACTCGCCGGTTCCATCACAATGGCCGCAAGGTCATCCCCACATCCGGACACAATCGAGTTCAATGTGTCGATGTCGTTATACTGAAATGGCCGGGTCAAACCTTCTAAGCCCCTTGGAACTCCTGCAGGGTCAAGACCCGGCAAAAGATGGCCATCTAGAGCATCGTCCTTAGCCAGATTGGCCGACAGGTACCAGTCATGCCAACCGTGATAGCCACACACAGCCACCGTAGCCCGACGAGCATGGGTACGGGCAATGCGAACAGCCACCGCCATAGCCTCGCCGCCTGCTCGGGAAAACCGAGCCATGTCCGCCCAGGGATGGAGATCGGTTAAACGCTCGGCCAGAACAACTTCTTCAGGTGCATTGAGTGTGCTCATGCTCCCTTGCTCAATGGCCGCTTTAACGGCGTTGTCCACGCATTGATCGGCGTAGCCCAGCACCGTGGCTCCAACGCCACCGATGGCAAAATCACGGTAGGTATTGCCGTCTAGGTCCGTCACGGTGATGCCTGAGGCAGCCGCGTAATAGCTCGGCCAGCCATCTGGCAGAAACATCTCGGGGCGTTTTGAGAGCAACTGGGTTCCACCCGGAATGAGTCGCCGGGCAATATCGTACATCTCCTGGCCTTTTTTTGTACTCACCATGATGCCCTAATTTGGATAAGCGTTATGTACCTTGCTCTAGGTACCAAGCGTAGGTCTTCGCAATACCATCTTTCAACGATGTCGATGCTTTCCAGCCCAGTGCATTGATCCGTGCAGAATCCATCAGCTTGCGTGGCATTCCGTCAGGTTTACCCAGGTCGTTTGTTATGGATCCGGTGAAACCGACGACATCTGCAACGGTCTGAGCAACATCACGGATGGCTATGTCTTCCCCATACCCAATATTGATGGCGTCATAGGACGAATAATTCTCCATAAGAAAAACACAGGCCTGCGCTAGGTCATCGACATACAAAAACTCTCGTTTGGGTGTTCCAGTGCCCCAAATCTCAAAATTTTCGGCTCCACTTTCTTTCGCTTGATGGGCTTTGACGATCAATGCGGAAAGTACGTGGCTTTCCTTGAGATCAAAACTATCACCGGGGCCATATAGATTAGTCGGCATGCACGAAACGTAATCGCGCCCATGCTGTTGTCGATAGGCTTTGGTCATCATGACGCCGGCAATTTTTGCAAGGGCGTACCATTGGTTGGTTGGTTCTAAGGGACCCGTAAGCAAGGCGTTTTCATTCATGGGCTGGGCGGCCAGTCGCGGATAAATGCAACTCGACCCCAGAAAAACCAGACGGTTAACGCCGACCGCATGGGCTGCCGAAAACACGTTGGTCTCAATGCTTATATTGTCCATGAGAAAATTAACGGGGTAGGTGTCGTTGGCCAGGATACCGCCAACTCGTGCCGCAGCTATAAAGATGGCATCGGGTTTGGTGTCGGCCATCCAATCTTCGACATCACTCTGTCGGGTAAGATCAAGAATTGAACGGCTTGCTGTTATGGTTTCGCAGTCGATGGTTTCTAGCTGACGGACCAGCGCAGCCCCAACCAGGCCATTATGACCCGCCACCCAGACTCTTTTTCCGGCGAGAGAGTAGTGTAATTTTGTCATTGGCTCGGTCAGTCGTCAGGTTGATAGCGACGGTTTTCGTCTTTTAGAACTTCCAGATCGCTAGCCACCATCTCTTTCACCATGTCGGCGAAAGATGTTGTGTGTTGCCATCCCAGTTTCTCGCGAGCTTTAGTCGGATCGCCGAGCAGCAGTTCAACTTCCGTCGGTCGAAAATAGCGCGGATCAATTTCGACAAGGACATCACCTGTCTTGGCATCAAGACCTTTTTCGTCAACGCCCTCACCTTCCCACTGTATCCCTCGACCAATTTCCGCAAACGCACGCTCAACAAAAGACCGAACCGTATGAGTCTCGCCTGTCGCCAGAACAAAATCGTCGCCCTCTGGTTGCTGAACGATCCTCCACATTCCCTCTACATAATCACGGGCGTGTCCCCAGTCTCGTTTGGCATCAATGTTGCCAAGATAAATTTTCTCCTGAAGGCCAAATTCTATCGCTGCAACGGCTCGAGTGATTTTCCGGGTCACAAAGGTCTCACCCCGTAACGGGCTCTCATGGTTAAAGAGAATACCGTTTGATGCATGAAAGCCATAGGCTTCGCGGTAGTTAACCGTAATCCAGTATGCATAAAGCTTGGCCACCGCGTAGGGTGACCGGGGGTAAAACGGCGTGGTTTCTTTTTGCGGTGTTTCTTGGACTTTACCGTAAAGCTCAGATGTCGATGCTTGGTAAAACCGTGTTTGGTTCATTTCAAGAATGCGCATCGCCTCTAACAGTCGCAATGTGCCAATCGCGTCGGAATTGGCCGTGTATTCGGGAGTCTCGAAAGACACCTTCACATGGCTTTGTGCCGCGAGATTGTAAATTTCATCCGGCTGCACCTCTTGCACCAATCGAATAAGGTTGGTTGCGTCCGTGAGATCACCGTAATGCAAAAAGAACTGAACACCTGATTTGTGGAAATCCTGATACAGGTGATCAATGCGTCCGGTATTAAACGAAGACGACCGTCGTTTTACGCCATGTACCGTATAGCCTTTACCAAGCAAAAGCTCGGCGAGGTAGGCGCCATCCTGTCCGGTTACACCGGTAATAAGAGCAGTTTTATTGGCCATGAAAGTTCCAATGGGCCCAAAAAAAATGACGCTCGATCATAGGCGTGCGCCCCCAATGCGGGCAAGGGCAGCGATGCCGTGATGGAACCCTCATCCCCCTCATTGATGAAAATTCATGGTAGATCATAAAACCGTTTCTCCTGAATGCTATCCAGGGCGGTTTTGGCGAGAACCTTTGCAATTTTTAAGCCTACACCACCGCGACCGTAGGGAGGGTCTTTTCCCTCACCATGCTTTCTAAACGATGAGTCCATGGCCTGTTTAATGGCAGCTACAATGGCGGTTGTGTCAGCGGCGCTATCGATTACCAACGGTCCACGCAGCCGACCCTTTTGACGGTCGCCAATATTGACAGTGGGCACGCCAATCGCCGGCGCTTCAATCAGACCAGACGATGAATTACCGATCACCACGTCTGCAATGGAGAGAAGGCTCAAGTAGCGTTGATATCCGAGAGAGGTCACGACACACCGTCTCTGTGTATCCTTTTCAGCAAAGACGTTGAGTGCGCCCTGTATGAACGCATAACCAGGGTCTGAATTCACGCCTGTAAAAACCATAGCCGTCGATTCAAAATGATCGAGTGCATTCGTCAGGGCTGAAATTTCTGCTGCACCCTGGTCTAGATGCAAGGTTACCGGGTGGTGTGTGATGACAAACAGAGGCGATGACAATTTAATCCCTAGGTCTTCTGCTAATTTTTCTCTGTTGAGTCGTTTAAGAGTATCGAGATGATCTAGTCCTGGGGCGCCAACCATATGAATGTTTGCGGGGTCTTCACCCATCTGCCGCAATCGTTTCGCATAGGGGGCGGCTGCGCAAAAATGTAGCCGCGCCATTTTTGTGATGGCGTGACGAATAGAATCATCAACTGCTGCCTCGGTGGCCTCGCCCCCATGAACATGAGCTATGGGAATATTGAGCATCAGTGCAGCTTCAGCTGCGCCAAGAATTTCAAATCGGTCACCCAAAACAACGATAATGTCCGGCGCCAAATCTGCGAGGGAGTCCGATATCCGATGAACCGCATTTCCAACAGCTTTCGCCGCTGCCAATGGGGTGTCATCGCCAAGATCAATGTCGACCTTGGCGTCGATGGCAAAGCCTTCGTCTTCGATGTTTCGCCAGGTTTCTCCAAATCGTGGGTCGAGATGCTGCCCGGTCACAATGATTTGCAAAGTGAGTGCGTTATGAGAATCAATCGCGCGCATAACAGATGACAAGTGCCCAAAGTCGGCACGAGATCCAGTTATCACGCATACACGACGACTCATGACCGGCTTCTCACTCGACGATTCCAAGGTCTTGCCAAGGGGTAAAATCAATCAGCCCCTTTATCGCTATATATTCGGCTAGATCCAAATCTTCTTGGGTTTCAATTTCTAAGCTGTGCCAGCGGTCCATAACCAAACCGTAGCATTCATTCGGATCGCCATAAATTTTTCCAGTTTTGCGGAACGTCGCCCAGTTCATCAAATAGAACGCACCGTTCATGGTCACTTGAGCCTTGAGATCCTGGCGGCGAAGCCCATTGGCGTCGTGCATTGATTTAACGATGGGGGCGATCGACCCGTCTGCAGTCAAGTCACCGGTTAAGGCGGCATAGGTGTCTAGTTGTCGCAGCCCGACAATGAGACCGGCGTTATGCTGATTATAAAGTGCGATGGCCTGATCGAGATGAGCAGCCGTGGCAAACGGTGAAGAGGGCTCAAGCAGCATAACGGCACTGTAAGTTCGTTTTTCGTTTTCCTCGATCCAGTCCATGGCATGGGCCACCACGCTGTCGGATGTCGCAACATCGCTGGCAAGGTCCGATGGTCGGGTGAACGGGACCTCGACACCTAACCGCTTGCCTTCTTCGGCGATATCATTGCTATCAGTCGATAGAATGAGACGGCTGCAACTGGCGCATCGCTGAGCCGCGCGGGCCTTGTATCCCAGCAACGACAAGCCTTTGACCGTTTTTAGGTTCTTTCCAGGTAGGCCTTTAGACCCACCCCGGGCGGTAATCAGAAATAGAATATCAAGCGGTGCGGTCACAGAAATCTCAGTTACTTCAACGGGTTGACCCCATCACATTACCGGACGTGGCCGCGGTCACAAACCATCTTTCCGTTGCGCCGGTTTGCGCCCTGGTCTACCTCCTAACATCGTGACTGAAGCTAGGCCTCATACCTTTGTTATCGCCGAAGCAGGCGTGAATCATAATGGTGACATTAACCGCGCGCGTGCCATGGTTGATGTGGCGGCGGACGCAGGTGCTGATGCCATAAAGTTCCAGTCTTTTAAGAGTGAAGAGCTGGTCACGAGCCGGGCTCCCAAAGCGGCCTATCAGATCTGCAACACAGAAAATGACGGCAGCCAGGCTGCCATGCTCAAAGCTCTAGAGCTTTCGGACGCTGATCACAAAAACCTATTTGATGCTGCCGCGGCCGCTGATATTGAGTTTCTATCTACGCCCTTTGACAACACCAGCCTTGATCTTCTTGTCGGAACACTCAACGTGCGCCGCCTAAAAATTGCCTCAGGTGAATTGACCAACGCTCCGTTGGTGCTGACGATGGCTCAGGCTGGGAAGCCGATCATACTTTCAACGGGCATGGCCACGCTCACTGAGGTTAGAGAAGCCCTTGGTGTTTTGGCCTTTGGATTTGTAACGCCTGCAGAAGACCAGTCGTCAGTTCCCAATGCTGCCGCATTTACCGCTGCCTTTAAAAGTGATGCCGGAAAAGCCGCCTTAGCCGCAAAAGTCACATTGCTCCATTGCACGTCTGATTATCCAGCCGCACCGGAGACTATTAATTTGCAGGCAGTGGAAACACTGAGAGATGAATTTGGTCTTCCCGTCGGCTTGTCGGACCATAGTCAGGGCATCGCCGTTGCCACCGCCGCTGCAGCGCGCGGAGCTTCGGTTATTGAAAAGCATTTCACTTTGGATAAGACATTGCCAGGGCCGGACCACGCGGCATCGTTAGAGCCGCAAGGCCTGCATGACATGATCGCAGCAATACGCACGGTTGAGGCTGCTCTTGGATCCGGTGAAAAAGTGCCGGTTGCCGAAGAACGCGAAACCGCAGCCGTGGCCCGAAAAAGTTTGGTGGCGACGGCGCCGATTGCACAGGGTGAGTTTTTTACCGATAAGAATCTGGGGACGCGCCGGCCAGGGGATGGCATCGCGCCAATTCATTACTGGGATATACTCGGGACTCTCTCGGATCGTGCTTATGATGTCGATGATCTGATTGTATGGGAGTCGACTTCAGAATGAGTATCTCTGTAGATGACCGAGATATCATTTTAGTGGGTGCGAGCGGCCACGCCCGTGTGCTGATCCATCTTCTTCAGAGTGCTAGGAACTCACCATCCGCACTCACCGATATAGATGAGACCCTCCATGGTACTGACCTATATGGGGTTCCTGTTATTGGAGGCGATGACGCAATTCTTGCACGTCAACCATCGGATGTTGTTTTGGTTAACGCCGTAGGCAATGCCCCCGGTTCTGGTCAATCAGGTCTACACGTTCGCCGCGCTGTATTTGAAAAATTTAAAGAACGCGGGTTTGATTTTCTGAGTATCGTCAGCGACGACGCGTCCGTATCTAAACGGTCAACTTTGGGTGAAGGCGTACAGGCTGTGACACGGTCCGTTATTCATCCTGGTGTGAACATTGGCGACAACACCATTCTTAATACGGGCGCTAGCCTTGATCATGATTGCTGGGTTGGGGCGCACAGTCACATCGCACCTTGGGCGGTTCTGTGCGGCGGTGTGACGGTTGGAGATGATTGTCATATTGGGGCGAGGACAGTTTTGGTTCCGGGCATTCGGGTCGGTGATGGATCAATCGTGGGTGCAGGCGCCGTTGTTATATCTGATGTCGAAGCAGCAACGACGGTGGTCGGTAATCCCGCCCGTGTTGTTGGGGTAAATGAGAAAATTGATTTAGAGACGTCAACGTGAGTGCCGTAGAAGACAATTTGGTGACACCTGAGACGACGATCTTAGAGACCTTAAAGATTATCGACACACATGGTGTTCCGTTCGGTCTGGTCCAAGAAGGCGGTATATTGCGTGGCACGGTAACCGACGGCGATATCCGGCGCGGAATCCTAGCTGGAGTCCCCCTAACCGACCCCGTTACCAAAGTTATGAACACGTCGCCGATCACTGCAGCAGAAAATACCTCTGATAGTGAAGCGGCGCGGTTAATGCGGCGCGCGACGATCGGGCATCTGCCCTTGGTTGACGATGCTGGGTGTATTGTTGACCTCAAGGTGTTGAAGGATCTCGATCCAAAACCTGACGGCGGGAATGCAGTGGTTCTGATGGCAGGTGGCCAAGGTAAGCGCCTTCATCCGTTAACCGAGGATGTTCCCAAGCCAATGCTAGAGATCGGCGGCCGCCCGATTTTAGAAACCATAATTGAACGGTTTGTCGCTCAGGGGTTTAGCGAGATTTACCTCTCTGTGAATTACAAAGCCAAGGTAATCGAGTCTCATTTTGGGAATGGCCGGGCATTCGGCGCAGAGATCTCCTATTTGCGTGAAGACCACGCTCTTGGAACCGGTGGCGCTTTATCCCTTTTGCCAAAGCGCCCTGATGCACCATTGATTGTCATGAATGGTGATGTGTTGACCAAAGTGAACTTCAATCACCTGATTAAATTTCATCAAAATCATGGTGCGCCAGCAACCATGGGGGTGAGTGAGTATCGTTTTACGGTCCCCTTTGGAGTTGTAGAGACGGAAGCGGAGACGCTGAAGTCGATTGCTGAGAAACCGGAGCACACGTTTTTCGTAAACGCCGGTATATACGTCATCGATCCAGATGTTCTTGGGCTTATCGAATCTGACTCCGCCCTCGATATGCCCGACCTGTTCCAGACTCTCTTAGACCAAGGTCGAGCACCGACGGTATTCCCCCTGCGAGAATACTGGATGGATGTCGGGCAATCCCACGATCTGGACCAAGCAAACCGCGAATACGGAGCAGTTTTCACGAAGGCGAAAGACTGACAGTGTATGGGCATCTATAGGGAGTTTTCGTGATGCGATCCGTCCCCGAATTATTTGATCTCGATGGCCGGTCGGCACTGGTGACAGGCGGCGCTGGACACCTTGGCCAAGCCATCGCGAGTGCATTGGCTGAATGCGGTGCTCGTGTCGCTCTGCTTGATCGACATGATCCAAGCGCTGTGGCCTCAGGTTTACCTTCTGTCGACGGCGGTGAGCATGCAGCCTTGACTGTTGATCTAAGCCTTGAAGACCAAGTGCAGGCTGCGCCGGCTGCAGTAGCTGATGCTTTGGGGAGCCTCGACATCATCGTCCACTGCGCCGCTTTTGTCGGTACTGATGCGCACACCGGTTGGACCAGTCCGGTTGAACAGCAAAGCCTTAGCAAGTGGCGTGAGGCTTTAGAGGTTAATTTAACGGCACCGTTTGCACTGACCCAAGCTGCTCTGCCCTATCTGCAGGAGAATGGGTATGGGTCTGTCATAAACATTGGGTCTATTTATGGTGCCTTGGGACCTGATTGGTCTCTGTATGACGCAAATGACGTGCCTGGCACGCCTGCTGCTTATGCCGCTTCCAAAGGAGGGCTCCTGCAGATGACCCGGTGGTGGGCGACGTCATTGGCACCTGACGTCCGGGTGAATGCCATAGTGCCGGGTGGGATCGAGCGAGATACGGCCTCTCGGTTCAAAACTGCTTATGAGAAGCGGACGCCGATGGGGCGCATGGCCGATGAGGAAGATGTGAAAGGCGCAGCCGCGTATTTGGCGTCCGATGCGGCGCGCTATGTAACCGGGCAATGTCTGATGGTGGATGGCGGCTGGTCGGCATGGTGAATCTGGTCAGAATCTGATAGTATTTAGGGCTGAATTGTTCGGAATTAGAACACTGCCGTGAAAACTATCAGTAATATCTTCACCCAGCCTCGTAACCTGCTCGTATTATTACATGATACAGCGATGGCATTTCTTGCTGTCGGGGTGGCGTTTTATCTTCGCCTGGGTGCTCAAGCTTTCGAGCAAGTTGAGATCATACTTCAGCTTGCATCCGTATATGCTTGCTTAGCTTTGATAATTTATTTGTTCACAGGTCTGTATCGGCATGTTTGGGCCTATGTTTCTTTCGTGGATGCAGTCAACATCGTTCGTTCGGCAACGGGTGTAGCCCTCGCGTTCATTCCACTCATGTTTTTATTCACCCGACTTGAAGATGTGCCCCGGTCGGTCCCCTTCATCGGCTGGTTTGTATTTGTCGTTTTTCTCGCCACACCGCGATTGACCTTCCGTTTGTTTAAAGATCATCGGCTCGGTTTTCTGGCGGCAGAAGAAGCTGCGCGCATCCCTGTACTTATGGTTGGGGCTGGTGATGAAGCTGCCCACTTTATCCGGGCTACCCAAATGAACACACATAGCCGGTATCGAGTTGTTGGACTGGTTACTGCGACACCTGGCCGCGTCGGACAGGTCATCAATGGGGTCGATGTGCTCGGTCTGGAGCGAGATGTGACGGCGATCATTGCAACACTGGCCGCACGCAACCTGGCTCCCGAGCGTCTGATCCTGACGCGTCCCGAGAACAGCCGTGAAACGCTCCGCACGCTTCTGCGTGTTGCACAGGATACGGGCGCGGAGTTGACCAAACTTCCCCCGGTCGCTGATCTGCGGGCCTATGATGAACCTGATTTTGCGCCTAAGCCAATCGCGCTTGAGGATCTTCTCGGCCGTCCAGCCCGGAGTCTAGATCGCGAAGCGATGGACGCTCTTATTCGCGGCAAACGTATCTTGATAACCGGCGCAGGCGGTTCGATCGGGTCTGAGCTGGTGCGGCAAATCGCGGCCTCCGGTCCCGCCCACATCTCGATGCTCGATCATGGCGAGTTCAACCTGTACTCAATTGAGCAGGAGGTCAGGCAGGCGTGGCCCGACTTGGATATGAAACCGATCATTGCAGATGTGCGTGATCCTGGGCGTATCGCTACCACATTTGAAACGTCCAAACCCGATATCGTCTTCCACGCGGCCGCGCTCAAACATGTCCCCATGGTCGAGTACAACCCACTTGAGGGCCTAGCTACAAATGCTCTTGGCACGCGGGTGATCGCTGACGCCTGTCTTGCGCATAATGTTCCCGAGATGGTGCTGATATCGACCGACAAGGCGGTTAACCCTGCCAATGTCATGGGCGCGGGCAAGCGCCTAGCAGAAATTTATTGCCAAGCTGCCGATGTTACCAATGTAGGCACTCGGTTTATCACCGTGCGCTTTGGCAATGTTCTTGGGTCGACGGGGTCAGTTGTTCCCCTGTTCCAAAAGCAATTGTCTGAAGGTGGACCACTGACTGTCACCCACCCAGAAATTGAGCGGTACTTTATGACCGTTGGGGAGGCGGTTGAGTTGGTTTTGCAGGCGGCGGCGCTTGGTCCTGGTCGAAATGACCGAGGCGCAATTTACGTTCTCGATATGGGAGCCCCTGTCAAAATCATTGATCTGGCCCGACAGATTATTCACCTTGCCGGTAAGGTGCCCGACGAAGACATCAAAATTAAAATCATCGGTTTGCGTCCCGGTGACAAACTCACGGAAGAGCTATTCCATGGCCAGGAACCTCCAGTAGGCACCGATATGGACGGTATCTTGATCGCGCGGCCACGAGTAAGCGCATTTGAGACTATTGCGGCCCGCCTTGATCATCTCAAGGATGCTTGTGCCCATCAGAAAGAGTCTGCTGCCCTTGAGGTATTGACCGACTTGGTGCCCGAACTCTCCCGCCCGGACCGGGCTCAAATAAACACCCCCAACGTCTCAGGATCACGGCATTTAAAGGTCATCAAATAAATTTAAGGCGCGGCCGTCCTAAGACGTTTTCCCTTTGCATGAGCCATGCTAAACCCCGGCTTTCGCGTTTAATCGACTGATCATTTGAGGTGACCATGCCCGCTACCGCCGTGCGCCGTGCGCTGCTGTCCGTTTCTGATAAAACTGGCCTCGTCGAGTTTGCGACATTTTTGAATGGCAAAGGCGTTGAGTTGGTTTCCACCGGGGGTACAGCCAATGCCATTGCAGATGCAGGGCTCCCGGTTAGAGAAGTTTCTGATCTCACAGGTTTTCCTGAGATGCTCGATGGACGGGTTAAGACTTTGCACCCGAATGTACATGGCGGAATTCTCGGCGTGCGTGGCAATGCGGATCACGAAGCGACGATGGCCGAGCATGGAATGGCGCCCATCGACCTTGTCGTGGTCAACCTTTACCCTTTTGAGAACACCGTCGCCGCCGGCGCTGATTTTGAAACCTGCATAGAGAACATTGATATTGGTGGTCCGGCGATGATCCGGTCTGCAGCAAAAAATCATGCGGGTGTGGCAGTGATTGTCGATCCACAAGATTACGCGGAAGTCCAAGCGAACATGGAAGTTCATAATGGCGCGGTGACGGATGATCTTCGGACCATTTTAGCCGCGCGTGCGTTCTCCAGGACCTCTGTCTACGACAGTGCCATTTCAACTTGGTTTGCCGATCAATTGGGCGATGCGTTTCCGCGCTGGCTTTCGGTCGCCGGAACCAAGAAACAAGATTTACGCTACGGTGAAAATCCGCACCAACAAGCGGCCCTTTATCTTTCTGGAGAGGCCCGACCTGGTGTTGCAACGGCAGAAAAAATTCAAGGCAAAGAACTCAGTTACAACAATATCAATGATACCGATGCCGCCTTCGAATTGGTTGCAGAATTTGATCGGCCAGCTGTGGCCATCATCAAGCACGCCAATCCTTGTGGCGTAGCCGTCGCCGATGATTGTCTATCTGCGTATCCCAAAGCCTTGGCTTGCGACCCGGTCTCGGCCTTCGGTGGTATAGTTGCGCTGAACCGCCCTCTTGACGGCGCCCTTGCTGCAGAGATCACTAAACTGTTCACCGAAGTTGTTATTGCCCCGGACGCTAACGACGAGGCGCGGGCAATGTTTGCCAAGAAGAAAAATCTCCGTCTGCTTCTGACCGGAGACATGCCAGATGTATCTGAAACGGCACGTATGGTTAAGCCAGTGGCGGGTGGGCTTTTGGCGCAAACTAAAGACACCAGACACATCACCGCAGACGATTTGAAAGCCGTGACAAAAGTAAAACCAACCGACGATCAAACGGCAGACATGTTGTTCGCCTTCACAATTGCAAAGCACGTTAAGTCAAACACCATTGTTTATGCCAAAGATGGCGCCACAGTTGGAATTGGCGCGGGACAAATGAGCCGAGTTGATTCAGCACGTATCGCCGCAGCCAAGGCGATGGACGCGGCAAAGGAAGCGGGTCTCGCCACTCCAGCAACTGTTGGTTCGGTTGTGGCATCGGACGCGTTTTTCCCCTTTACTGATGGACTATTAGCCGCAGTCGAGGCGGGTGCAACGGCCGTTATTCAGCCAGGTGGATCAATCCGGGATGATGATGTAATCGCTGCCGCTGACGAAAAAGGTTTGGCCATGGTCTTCACCGGGATGCGTCATTTTAGACATTAGACGCGCCGCAACCGATTTGACCAACATTACCGATCAGGTTCTTTAACGGTCTGCAACACCGCCAATCCAGCAACCAGAAACACTAAGATCGTCGCCATTCCAATACGTTGACTGCCAGCCATAATAGTCACGGCACTGACGGCAAATGGGCCTAGGAAGCTGGTGACCTTGCCTGATACCGCAAATAGACCAAACATTTCACTGCGAATGTCTGGTGGCGCCAGCCGGGCCATGAATGTACGGCTTGCGGCCTGCACAGGACCGAAGAATGTACTCATGATGAGTGCCGTGACCCAAAATTGCGGCACGGTTTGGGCGACCAATACACCGATGGAAGATAAGGTCAATGCGATCAGGCTGATGGTTAGTGTTCGCTTTGATCCGAAGCGATCATCTATCCAACCAAAAACAGCGGCACCCAATCCCGCTGTCACATTTAACGCTATACCAAAGACAATAATATCTTCTATCGTCATTCCGAATGTGCCTGCCGCATAAATGCCACCAAAGGCAAACATGGTGTTGACGCCGTCAATGTAAATCATACGGGCAATGAGAAAACGAAAACTGTTGGCATGATGCTTGGCGTTTCGAATTGTGGCGATCAAAGTCACGAGACCTTTCTTTACAGCTGGGCCAAGCTTTACACCGGTCTGTCGACTGTCCGGCGTGAACGCGAACAGCGGCCAAGTAAACAAGGCAATCCATATGGCTGTCACCAGCATGGTGGCGCGCACATGCTCTGCATTCTCTCTGTCTAAGCCAAACGGCGCCGGATCTGCTTGCACAAATCCGACCAGTGCAATGACAAGACAGATTAGGCCTCCGGCATATCCGAGACCCCATGCTAATCCTGAAACGCGTCCAATTCGGTTTGGCGTGGTCAGGTCTGGCAACATTGTGTTGTAAAATACCAACCCAACTTCAAAACCGACCGTTCCAAAAACGGCAAGAGTCAGCGCCAGGGGAATCGAGCTTGGTCCTGGAACCGCAAACCAAAGTGCTGCTGTGGCAACGACACACAGCAACGTGAAAAAAGCCAACCACGGTTTCCGTCGTCCCGTATGGTCAGCAATGGCGCCCGTGACTGGGCTTGTTAGCGCGATAATTAATCCAGCGATCCCAGTTGCTGTTCCCCACAGTGCAGTTCCTGTTTCTGCGTCAGGTGCTATCGCTTGGGTGAAGTAAGCGGAAAACACGAAAGTTGAAACAACCGTCGTAAATCCTGAATTGCCAAAATCAAACAGGGCCCAAGACCAGAGCCCGCGACGGCGGGCCGGTTCTTCGCTGGGTGCAGTGCTCACAGGAGGCCTGCTTCATTGCGAATACGATTAGCCAAGTGTAGAGCAGCTCGACCGCTTTCGCCGTTTGCCACGACTGATTCTTGGCCGCTCATAGACGCTATGAACGAGGCCAACTGCGTGCGCAACGGGTCGACCTCTTCTACAATGAGCTGTGTGGCCTGACCGCCAACAGTGCGTGTTACAGCTCTAGATGTGAAATCCAGCTCATAGGTCGACCCGGTTGTTTCTATCGTTAATCCTCGGTTTTGAGAGGGTGCAACGCGGCTAACATCGAAGGACGCTGTGATTCCAGAGTCCAGATTCAAGGATGCAGACACGCAATCCTCGGTTCCGCCCTTAGCACATTCAATCGATGACACCGCGCCGATACCCAATTCGACAAGCAGGTCGAGATCGTGAATCATTAAATCCAGGACAGCATCGACGTCATAGGCCCGTTTGGCTTTTAAGTTAAGACGCCGTGCTGCGAATGAAGTTACACGGCATCCATTTGCCAGGTCTGATGCCAAAGATGACCTCAACGCGGTAATCGCTGGGTTAAAGCGCTCAACATGTCCAATTCCCAAGAAGGCTCTGTTTTTAGCGGTAGCGTCTATCATTGCAACGGTGTCGGCTTCAGTCGCGGCAATCGGTTTTTCGACCAAACAAGAAATGCCTGACGACAGTATGGGTAAGGTTATCGATGCGTGGAATTGGGTGGGTACGGCGACAATGGCGAGATCAATTTGAGTTTCGAGGTTGTCGATATTGATAATGGCGTGACTGCCTGTCTCTTTGGCAATCTCTGTGGTCACCTCAAGTCGCTCGTCATAAACACTGACCTGGTCGACGGCATCAGAGTCGATACACGCCTGCACATGATGTTTACCCATGCGCCCGAGGCCGATGACGGCGGCATGCAGTTTTTTTTGATATGCCATCAGTGATGCGCTTTTAGGAGGCGAGAGCCGCCCGCACGGCAGAAATGATATGCGTCTGTGCGTCAGCCTCTAAGTAGGGGTGCATGGGCAGGCTGACCACTTGAGCCGCGAGCTGTTCTGTAACTGGCAAACCATTTCCAGAGACAGGATAACCCTGATAGGGGGCTTGGGCATGGAGTGGTCTGGGGTAAAACAAAGCTGTCGGGATATTCTCCGCTGCTAACGTTTTGACGATGACATCCCGCTGTTCTGAAACCAATGTGTATTGTGCCCAGATAGATGTGGCACCTTCAATAAGACGCGGCGTTTGCACGATATCCGACAAACCTTTGGTGTAGCGCTGCGCGACTGCGTTGCGCCTGTCGCATTCGTCATCGAAGATTTTTAGCTTCTCAATAAGGACAGCGGCTTGAATGGAGTCAAACCGCGCGGTGAGGCCCAGATATTTCGCCTCAGCAGATCCACCCCCATTGCCATGAACCCGAACACATTTCATGCGTTCATAGAGTTCAGTGTCGTCGGTAAAAACAGCGCCGCCGTCGCCATAACACGCCAAAGGTTTGGCGGGGTAAAAACTCGTTCCTGTTACCCGGCCTATAGTTCCCAGTGGTGCTCCTTTGTAGGTGGCCCCAAACGCTTGAGCAGCGTCATCCAATATCCATAGTCCGTGTTGGTCGGCAATGTCACGAATGGGATCAAAATCAACCGGCTGACCAAACAGATCGACCGTCATAATGGCTTTTGCGGTCAGACCCGCCTGTTCAGCGGCGATGAGTCCGGCTTTTAGGCTGTCGACGTCCATGTTGAAGGTTTGTGGATCAACGTCGACAAAAACCGGTGTGGCGCCACGAAGTGCCACAACCTCTGCGGAGGAGGTAAATGTAAATGAGGGTACTAAAACCGCATCACCTGGGCCGATATTTGCGGCCATGAGAGGTAAAATCAGAGCATCGGTGCCGCTGGCGCAGGTTAGACAATGTTCTGCGCCCGTGCGTTCCGCCAACTGGCGTTCCACCTCAATAATTTCAGGGCCCATAATAAAAGCGCCGTGGTCTAAAACACGACGAATGGCGGCGTCAATTTGGTCAGAAATGCGAGACCGCTGGGCTTGAAGATCGATAAAGGGCAGTTGTGAAGACGCCGTATCGCGCATAAAGCGAAACACCTAATAGATGGCCAGAAGGGATGCTTGTAGAAGCAAGCCGCACGGGCGTTTAACAGTTAACCCAACCTACAACTTCGGTCAGACTCTTGTAAATGTAAGGGTGGTCGATTGAAGCATTCTTCGCACTACTCTAAACATGTCCCAACCTGAACCGTTAACTGCCATCTACATTTATGTCAAAAGCTGAACAACATTCTCGATCGGGCCCGCTGCTTCGTCGCCTCGTGCGCGAAGCCGTGGCGCCTTATGGGCCGCGTGTCGCTCTCGCAGCGGTTTTCATGGTTCTGGTAGCCGCAATGACGGCGGCCTTGGCTTGGCTTATGGACCCAGTGGTTAATCGCGTTTTCGTAGAACAGCGGAGTGATTTGCTGTGGTCGGTCGGCGGGGCTGTGTTCGCTGTTTTCACCATTAAGGGAATTGCGACTTACGCCCAGGCTGTTCTCATGACCGGTGTTGGTCAGAGTGTGTTGATGGACATGCAGAACCGGTTATTCCGTCACTTGATGACTCAAGATTTGGCCTTTTTTCAACGTCAAACAACAGGCGGCCTGATATCTCGATTTACGACTGATATCGGGATGATGCGCCAGGCCGTATCAACCGCGTTAACCGGTCTCGGCAAAGACAGCTTGTCTGTAATCTTTCTCGTTAGCGTTATGTTTTATCAAGACTGGTTGTTGGCCACAGTTGCGTTTGTTGTTTTTCCCGCCACCGTTATTCCGATCACAAGGCTTGGCCGCAGACTTCGTCATGTTACAGCCGACACCCAGGCACAGACAGGCGGCCTGATGACTGTTTTGCAACAGACCTTCACGGGTATGCGCCTGATCAAATCCTACCGCATGGAAGACTATGAGTCGGGGCGGGCGCAGGAGATGACCCGCTCCGTGCGTGATCTTGTTATGCGTGCAGAAAGAGTAAAGGCGTTATCGAGTCCGTTGATGGAGACGATTGGCGGGGTCGCTGTCACAATCGTGATCGTCTATGGCGGTTGGCGCGTGATTCAAGACACCACAACGCCGGGCGCGTTCTTCTCATTTATTACAGCTCTGCTCATGGCGTACCGGCCGATGAAAGCATTGGCCAACCTAAATGCGCAAATTCAAGAAGGTCTCGCTGGTGCTGAGCGCCTATTCGCAATCTTAGATGAGAAGCCAAGTCTCGTGGAGTCTGACGGTGCGAAACCGCTTTCCGTGTCTGGTGGTGGGATTATTTTTGATCAGGTTTCTTTTTCCTATGACGATGGAAAGGCGGCGCTGCATGGTATTTCATTTGAAGCGCAACCGGGGAAAACTACAGCACTGGTTGGACCCTCCGGTGCCGGAAAAACAACCCTACTCAATTTGGTTCCACGATTCTTCGATCCGGTCTCGGGTCGAGTACTGATCGATGATCAAGATATTCGAGATGTCTCTATTGAGTCCCTAAGGTTGTCAGTGGCTCTGGTGTCACAAGATGTACTTTTGTTCGATGACACTGTGCGTGCCAATATCCGGTTCGGCAAACCGTCTGCGACAGATAAAGAAATCACAGAAGCGGCGCGTGCCGCCGGCGCAGAAGACTTTGTTCGTGCCATGCCCGATGGCTATGACACAGTGGTAGGAGAGCGCGGTGAATCGTTGTCCGGCGGGCAACGTCAGCGTATTGCAATCGCGCGCGCAATCTTAAAGAACGCGCCCATACTACTTCTTGATGAGGCAACGAGTGCGCTCGACGCAGAATCCGAGGCGCAAATCCAAGAGGCAATGGACGCGCTTCGCAAAGGCCGAACGACCGTTGTGATAGCTCATCGCCTAGCAACAGTTCAACACGCGGACTGTATCTATGTTGTTGTTGATGGTCGTGTTGTCGAAAGCGGTACTCACGATGAGTTGGTGAAGGCTGACGGCACCTACGCACGCCTCAGTGCCTTACAATTTGCACCACGCGGCTAGTTTGGTTTTTTTGTGGGTTGGCGGCTTTCTAATACTAACCGCTCAAAGACATCTGAAATTTCCCCAATTGCCGACGTGTCATTGAATAGTAAGTGCGCTTTCTCTCGAATGCGCTTACGCACAGACGTCCTAAACGGTTGATCATGTACCAGACGATAAGCTGTTTCGACGTATGCTTCGGCGCTATCGACCACGCAATCCATCATACCCATGCGTCGGTAGAAGGCGAGGGTGTGGCGGCCACGCATAAACTCCCCTGGCCAATGAACAATTGGCGTGCCAGTTCTTAGGCTTTCGAGGCTTGTTTTTCCGCCAGACCAGTGAGGAATATCCAAAAGAACATCTGCACAGCTGAGCAAAGAGGTGAAGTCACGGCTTTTGACTCGCGGCAGAATTTTTATGCGTCCTATATGAGGTCCAGCGGATTTCTCAAGTCGTCGGAGGAACACCTCGTCCGCGTGTGAGTGAATAGTGAGAAAATAGATGTGGGCGCTCGAGTCTTTTTCAAGCAAAGCAGCAATGGTTGAATCAAACCCAGGATGAATTTTATAGAGGCTTTGGGCGCATAGGTAGGCCGGGACGTCTGGATTTATACCGAATGCCGCACGATCAGGAGCAGTGGTTGGAATGACCGGCTCCGTCACGCAGATCGACAATCCACCTAATTCAATGAGATCTTCGCTGTAATGTTCATTGGCCTTTTCAGGTTCCATTCCTGCGACGGATAAAAACGCATCCATGTTCGGAATCCCGCTGGTTACTGGATGCCCCCATCCCATCACCTGAACGGGTGCGGATCTCGCAAAAGCTAAGAAGTAGACTAGGTCGTCCATGCCGATTTCAGGGAAGTAGATTAAATCTGCTTCTTCACCAGCCACTATTTCTCGCGCTTGGCGTAGGTCGTCAGGAAGATCGACGACACGATCAGCCATGTTAGCCAAGACAGAAGCGACTGAATCATCCACGGGTAATACTGGACAACGCAGCAATACGACTTCGAAGCGATTTCTATCCAGATGCTCAACCAAGCCCGCACATAAGTATCCAACTGTATGGCTGCGCAAAAAACTAGACGCAATTCCAATGCGGATTATTTCTCGTTTTGGTGCCTGCCCCACATGTGGTGCGCATGCTGCAAGATCAGGGCTACATTCGAGATAAAAGGCTGCGATGCGTTCCTGAAGAGTCCGATCATTCTCGCCGTGGTAGGCGAGATAAAAATTGGTAAACCCTCCTGCAGAATATACGTCCGTTACGGGCTCACGAGGAACTGTCTCCAGGGCTTCCTTTATCTCTTTTCTGTATTGAGCAATTGCGGAGTCGCTCTCGCAAACAACTGGCAGGGTCAGCGCGATTTTTAGTCTGATAAGCGCGCGAAACTCACTTTCAATTTCAAGCACGGCAACGCGTCGGTAAAGATCTTTTGCGACTTCAGCTTTCCCACTTTGTTCCTCTGTTTTAGCTAAATAGTACAAAGCCTCTGGATGGTCCGGATTATGCTCTAGGAACAGAGTGAGGTGTTCATGAGCGGACTGAAGGTCACGAACCGACAGATGCGCTTGGCCAAGCGGGAGCCGGGCCTCGTAATGCTCAGGGTCGGCCTGAACAGCGTCTTCACCAGACATGACTGCTAGCTTTGGTTGTCCCAGAGCCAAGCGGACTTGGGTTAAAAGCGTTAAAGTTATTGCGTGACGTGGACGCACGGTCGCAGCTTTGTTGAGCCACGCTTCCGCTTGGTCAAACTTGCCAAGGGAGAATAGAATTCGCCCGCAGTTCATGGCCGCTCCGGCATGATCAGGCTCTAATCTGCATGCCTCGATAAAAGAATCGATCGCTTCTTTTAGTTGTCCTGAACGACCATATGCGGCACCGAGGGCGTTGAGTATGGTTGGGTCGTTTGGCGCTAAGCTGTTTGCCTGTACTAAAGCGCCAATTGCCTTTGCATCCTCATCCAAACGGTAATGAGTTATTCCGACTTTAAACCAAGGAGATGCATTGTCTGGTTTAATTATCAGAGCTTTTTTAAAACAAATCTTAGCTTCGCCAGGCTTACCTATAGCTAGATATTCTTCTCCGAGTTGCATATGGGCCGCGAACAGGTCTTCGCTGTTTTCCGTCTCAGGCACACTTGATTGGTCTGGTTTCTTGGTCATTTGGGTCAAAAAAAGAGGTGTGGATGTGGCGGGGCGTACAGCATATAGCATTGCTGCGCTGCAGGAACTCTATAGGTTAGGGGTATGGAGAACACCACACTTCCTTTGGTTGACCGTTTGCAGAGGGCAATCTCAGCCTATGAAAGTGGCAATCTTGCGATACCCATATCGGCCATACTGCTTGGCCAGCCGGATCAGGGCCAGGCGCAGGTATTCATCATTGGGCTTTAAGGCTGCTTTGTATTGGCAGCTAGAACGAGCAAGGCTCACCACCTTGCAGGTACGCCGTTCTGAGGTGTCCAGTCTCTGCCGGACATGAACAACAGCCTGACGGAGGTCGGACGCCGGCAGGCCTTGGGATTTAAATAATCCAAACTCTCCTGGAGGACCAGTTTCTGTCACGTTTAAAAGAGTCTGATAGAAAATTCTGGCGAGACGTCGCCCACGCGATTATGGGTGCAAACGTCATCACGGCATCTTGCAAAAAGTTTCAGGCCATACTGCAGCGTCGTATTGAGCACTTGGAGCAAGACAAGATCATTTTGAGTCCTGAGATGCTCGTTGTCAGCGACCATAGCAATTACCAAATTGGTCCACATACGGACACGCGCAAACGTTTTATCAGTTTCCTCTAATATCTTTCTTCCGAACCCAAGTATCGATCTTACGGCACAAGTCTCTATGCGCCTAAAGACCCTGCATTGCCGGTGAACGACGAGAAACACCACGAGGTTGACGCGTTTACGCTCCATACGCGGATCGATTACAAGCCCAACCGGTCCATTATTTTTCCGCGGACAGATCGGTCTTACCACGGAGTAGAGCCTATACCAGTGACGGACTGCGACCGCCGACTCATTATCGTTAACGTGCGTGCCCCACAGGGGGCAAAACAGTTTTAATCTTAGTGCTACTGGTCTCTTACCAGGGCAGTTCGCCGCCTTCCCAGGTGAGGTAGCGACCAGTGTCGGCGATCGTTACTTTATCCAGAACGGCTTTGATGCCGGTTACACTTTCCTCAATTTCTATGTCTGCCGTAGGTCCGCCCATATCAGTTTTGGTGAATCCAGGATGGAAGGGGATGGCAGTGATGCCGCGGTCCTTCAAGTTGAGCGCCATAGCATGAGTAACAGCATTGAGCGCTGCCTTGCTGGGCCGGTACATATAAAAATTGCCAAAATCATCTGCACCGATTGATCCAACAATGCTCGAGACGTTTATAATTATTTGCTTCTGGCTGGCTGCCACATTTTCCACCAGGGCCTCACACACCCTCAACGGTCCAATACAATTGATGCGATAAGCTTTTTCCATAATGTCAAAATCCGTAACGCCGAAGGGTTGAAGTCCTTCGGGCTCGGTCAAAGCTTTCTCTCCCAGGTAACCGGCCATGTTGATCAACATGTCGATCGGCGTGTCACCAAGAGTGTTTTTCAGATTGGCGATTGTACTTGGGTCTTCAACATCCAAGGCGTGCAACGTAACGCGACCGCCACTGGCGTCGGCAACGGCTTTCAGATCTATTGCCGAGTCCGGGTTTCGGCAGCAGGCATGGATAGTCCACCCGTCTTGGTCGTAAAGCTTTAGGAGGTTGAAACCGAGGCCTCGGTTGGCCCCTGTAATGAGCAGTGTCGGCATTGTAATAATCCTTCTCTTTCAAATGTGTGTCGAACCTAACGCCACCATGCCCTATTGATAAGGCTGTATTTTTTAGGCTGCCTATAAAGCTCAATGCATTTCTGTGATAATTTGTACCTGCGCATCGACGTAACCGTGGAGATTGGCCATGACTAAATACAGCACGTTTTCTCAGTTCGAATCATCGATAACAAAACGTTCCTTTTTGAAGGGCTCAATGGCAGCTGCGGCATTAAGCACCCAATCTTTTGGTGTGCGCCACGCATTGGCCCAAAACGCTGAGTGGGATTTGATCGTTGTTGGCGGGGGCACCACCGGTATGCCGGCCGCTTTGTTCGCTGCTGACCGTGGCGCCCGTGTATTACTGATTGATAAAGCACCCCGACTTGGTGGCACTTTGGACCGAACGGGCGGCCAAGTCGCTGCGGCGGGAACAGTGTGGCAAAAGCAACAGGGCATCACAGATTCACCAGATGCCCACTACGACGATGTCATGCGCATCAATCGCCACACATCTGATCCCGTTCTAACACGGCTCTTGGTCGACAACGCCGCTGAGACAATCAACTGGTATGCGGTGCGTGGCTATACGGTCATGGATGGTCACCCTGTATTGGGCAGCGGTCACGAATTCTTCACGACCCGCCGGTATCAATGGAATGAGGAAGAAGGTCAGGGATTCCAAAAAATCCTTGATCCGATGATTGAAGAGGCTAAAGCCACTAGCCGTTTATCTGTGCTCCTGTCCACCGGAGCGACAGATTTAATTAAAGATGAAACGGGCGCTGTCCGCGGCGTCGTAGCGGAGAACGATAGCGGCGAGCGGGTCGACTACCGCAGCAGGTTTGTTGCCTTGTGCAGTGGCGGCTGTGCGGCCAATCCCCGCATGTATCAAGAATTGCATGGCATGCCGCTGTATTGGGACGTTGCCTACCCCTTTAGCCAAGGCGACGGCATTACGCTTGGTCTTGGTGCCGGTGGTTATGTGCGAGGGGGAAATATGTTCGCACCGGTCTTTGGCATAATTCTCGAGAGCAATCATTTTCCAGCGCCCTTGGCTGCTGGTCCGGTTCTCGAGCCGCGCTATCGCATGCCGTGGGAAGTGTTCGTCAACGTACATGGCAAACGTTTTGTGCAGGAAGATCACCCAAGTTTGGCGCATAGGGAATACACACTCAGTGTCCAGCCGGGACATCGTCACTGGGCAATCTTCGACCAAGAGATTCTGGATACTGCGCCACCGCTCATTCCGCGTTGGTCGCGGGAAAAATTGGAAGATGCCTTTATCGATCACCCCATGTTTGCGAAGGCCGAGACCCTTGGCGAAGTGGGCGTCAAAGCTGGCATCAATCCCTATAATCTAGAGCGAGAGATCGCCGCCTATAACACCGCGGTTCTGGATAATGCGCCCGACGCAATGGGCCGCGGTCATCGCCCCCTTCCGGTAGCTAAAGGGCCGTTCTATGCCGTCCAGCTTCAGGGTGCGACAGTTAAGTCTGCAGCTGGCTTAGGGGTCGATGGAGATCTACGTGTCACCCGCAGCGATGGCACACCGATTCCAAATCTTTACGCGGCCGGCGAAGTGATCGGTGGAGCCGCAACATCAGGTCGGGCGCTTACCAACGGCATGGGTATGACCCCGGCGCTGACATTTGGGCGTTTATTGGGGCAGAAAATTATCCCGTTCACGGCGTAACGAAGGCCAACGCGATCGTGCACCGTTATCGCAAACTGATAGAAAATGGAGCGGGCGAGGCGATTCGAACGCCCGACCCCAACCTTGGCAAGGTTGTGCTCTACCCCTGAGCTACGCCCGCTCGATAGACGACAGGCCAAGGGCCCGCCGGGGAAGGCGCGGACTATACCCATTCAGCAAGGGTTTGCAAGGGCTGGCTCGCTGGCCCGGCCAGTCAACTTTGGGTCTTTCCCTTGCGTTTCACCCCTTTTGGACGCATCTAAGGGGCTAGCGACCTACATCCATACGTTTCAAGAGGCTGACATGTTAATCGGTGATTCATCTGACCCCTCCGCTGCGGCCCTATCTACGCAGCCGCCTGGCGATCTGATCAAGGAGAGCAGCACCGCAACCTTCCAGCAGGATGTGCTCGAGGCCTCCCAATCCGTGCCTGTGATTGTTGATTTCTGGGCCCCGTGGTGTGGACCCTGCAAACAGCTCGGCCCTGCATTGGAGAAACTGGTCACCAGTTATGGGGGCAAGGTCAAGATGGTCAAAATCAACGTTGACGAAAACCAGCCCCTGGCAGCTCAGATGCAGGTGCAATCCATTCCCGCCGTGTTCGCGTTTAAAGGTGGGCGTCCCGTGGATGGGTTCATGGGGGGCATGCCCGATAGTCAGCTTAAAGCCTTCATCGACAAACTCACCGATGGAGAAGGGTCACCCGTTGATGCGGCTATCGCTCAAGCGGAGGCCATGGCCGAAGCGGGGCAGTATGAAGAGGCTCTATCGATTTATCAGCAGGTGTTGGGACAGGACCCCGAGAATGTATTGGCGTTGAGCGGGGCATTGCGTTGCTACATGGATCTCGGGCAGGACGACATCGCTCAACAAGTTGTGGAGCAACTGCCAGACGACTTGAAAGCGAAGCCGGAGATCGTCGCTGTGGCAACGGCCTTAGAGCTCAAGATGTCGACGGCGTCGGGCGGCTCAAATGAGGAAATTGTCGCGCTCGAGCAAAAAGTTACGGCTGACCCCAAGGACATGCAGGCTCGGTTTGATTTGGCGATGGCCTACTACGGTGCGGACAATCGTGAGGCAGCGGTCGAAGCTTTGCTCGAGATTGTTAAACTTGATCGCAAATGGGATGACGATGGCGCCCGCAAACAGTTGGTTAAATTTTTCGAAGCTTTTGGTCCGACCGATCCCCTCACCGTCGATGGTCGCCGCCAGCTGTCCTCTTTGTTGTTCACCTAGTTTAAAGGCACCAGTCTTTGTTCAGCCCCATCTCCACCAAGTTTGAAGATTTGCCGCAACACATTCCGGTGTTTCCACTTACCGGGGCGCTTCTTCTTCCCGGTGGACGGTTGCCGCTTAACCTGTTTGAGCCGCGCTATTTAAGAATGGCGCTGGATTCTTTGGCAGCAGGCCGCATGATCGGCATGATCCAGCCGAACTACGACGCGGTTGGTGGCGGCAATCCGCTTAATGACCAACCGGAAGACGATGACGGCGAATCTGAGTCGACGCTTGATCTGCAAGATGATGATGAAGTACCGCTCTACAAGACGGGCTGTGTCGGTCGCATTGTCTACTTTGAAGAAACCGATGACGGCCGTTTACTGATTGCGTTGCGCGGCCTCACACGGTTCCGAATGCTTGAAGAACTTGAAGGCCTCAAAGGCTATCGCCGGGTGCAGGCTGATTACACGCCTTTTCGTCAGGACATTGAAAGACAACACTTTGAGGGTTTTGACCTTGATCGCGATACACTGCTGGAGACACTGCAACCCTATATTGATGCTCAGGGGATGCGGCTTAAAGTCGATATCATCAAAGGCTTATCAGACCATACGCTGGTGTCATCTCTGTGCATGATCTGTCCCTTTGATCCGCGCGAAAAGCAGGCGTTACTAGAAATTGAAACAGTCGAAGAGCGCGCAGATATGCTTCTTGCGCTGTTGCAGATGGGCGTGTTCGAAGCGGGCGCCTCAGAAGGTCCCAGCCAATAGAGATCATCTACACCGTCGCCCCAAAACCGATGAGAGACCACAATGGTAACGTCAGAAGTCGATCCCAAACTACTTGATATTCTGGTGTGCCCTGTCACCAAGGGGCCGCTGGAGTACGACACTGAGGCGCAGGAATTAGTCAGCAAAAAAGCTGGGCTCGCTTTTCCGGTCCGCGACGGGATTCCCATTATGCTGCCCGATGAGGCACGCCGTATCGACGAAGATTAGGCCGCATGCCACCTGATATGACCGATTCTGTCTGGCCGACGGACCTTTCTTATGACCCGAAGGCAAAGTCTTTGTCGGTAATCTTCGATACCGGCGAAACATTTATCCTGCCCGCAGAATATTTGCGTGTGGAAAGCCCCTCAGCAGAAGTGCAAGCCCATGGCGGTGAGAAAGTCATTGTTGGTGGCCGCCGCCATGTCGGCATTATGGAAATTGAACCCGTCGGAAACTATGCGGTTCGTATTGTGTTCGATGATCTCCATGATACCGGTATCTATTCGTGGCGCACTTTGTATGATCTGGGTGTTGAACAAGAGGGTCGATGGGCAGATTATTTAACGGCGTTAGACACCAAGGGTTTGAGTCGCGACCCGTAAGAACATGGCTTAGCCGGGAGCTTCTCCCCGCATTAGTTTGGGCAAGTCGCCCACCTGTCCCATGGCATGCCGCATAAACGTTTTTTTCAAAGGCGGTAAATTATTGACAGTCGCTAGGCCAGCATGAAGCGCAGCTTTAAGCGGCCGCACGTCATTTGAGAACAGTCGATTTAGAACGTCGGTCATACCAGCCATCAAAAGATTATCGGCTCGTCGCCACCGCTGATACCGTTCTAGGCCCGCGTGGTGTGCGAGGTCTAACCCGTAGCGCTTGGCTTCGACAAGAATATCGATCAAGGCTGCCGCGTCGCGCAGTCCAAGGTTAAGGCCTTGTCCCGCTATAGGGTGAATGCCATGGGCTGCGTCACCCACCAAAGCCAATCGTGTGTCGGTGTAAGACGTTGCAACTTGCAGACCTAACGGATGCTGAAAGCGCGGCCCCACTAAATATAAATTTCCTAAAAACCCGCCGACCCGTTCCGCAATTTCATTGAGAAACGCGTCGTCGTCTAAGGCCATGAAGGAATCCACCAACGCAGTGCGTTCGGTCCATACCAAAGAGGACCTATGCCCTCCTCGAAGCGGTAAAATGGCAAAAGGTCCGCTGGCCAAAAACCGTTCGTGGGCGATGCCTTGATGAGAAACCGCGTGGTCTATGGTCGCAACAATCGCATTTTGTTTGTAGGCCCAACCGGTAACGTCAATACCAGCGGCTTTCCGTGTTGCTGATCCACGTCCGTCGGCGGCCACTATCAATTGCCCATTTATCGTTCGTCCGTCTTTAAGGGAAACGCAGGCCCTGCTGTTGTCCCTGTGCATTTCAACGATCTCGGCAGGTGCCGCGACGGTCAAGCCGCCGGTCTCTTGCGTGAGGTGCAAAAGCCCCGCTCGCATATCGCGATTCTCGATCATGTATCCCAACGGTGCGTCGCCGATGTCGGTATGGTCATAATGCAAGAACAACAAAGACGGTCCGTCAGAGACGCGAATTTCGCGAATGGGTTCTGTTTTCTCTTGTACGACAGGCCACAGACCGATGCCGTCTAAAGCGATTTTGCTGGATTGGGCAATGGCAGACGCCCGACCGTCGAAGGACGGAGAAATCCCGTCGGCTGGTGCGATGCGGTCGATCACTACTGTCTGAATGCCCTGAGCCGCCAAGCCGCAGGCGAGGGTGGCGCCGGTCAGCCCGCCACCAATGATGATAACTTCGGTTTCCATGTGCGTTGACATACCCAGGCTTTCGCTTATGGCGGCCGGCCCGTCAACCGGATTAGGTGAGAATCTGTTGGAACGTCTTTAAATTGGCCGATCCATGCTCTATGGTCCCGCCGCCTACCGATACCCAGTGTTTAACGGGTACGCCGCCTTAGCTCAGTTGGTAGAGCATCGCATTCGTAATGCGGGGGTCGCAAGTTCAAATCTTGCAGGCGGCACCACCTCTCTCATGTGATCCTGCTGACTATACCTCTGGTTGGTGCACCTAACACTGCGGCAGGATGTAAACCGTGTCTTCTTAAATGCCGGCACGAAACCCAAAAGCAAACGAGACATACATGGTGGAACAAACAAAAATTCCAGCCAAGGCGACTATGATTAGACGGCGTACCTTTTTGCGTGCTGTGTGAGCCATCGGTCGCTTTTCTGCATTTGGGATACATGCTCATCGTTACAAAGTCCTAGTCACGATAACAGCAGGCCTCTTAAATTGTGCTTCTTTTCCCATCTTGACCGCTTTCGCATCATCACAGTGGGGCGGGCTTCGCGTCTCTAAGATATTCAGGAAAGGACTCTTCATTATGATCGGTATGATCATGTGTGCAGCAGCAGCGCTAATTCTGGCCGGTGCAACGGCGCAAGCGCAGCCGGCAAAGGAGCCAAAGGGTCCAATGGGTCGTGGCGGAGGCGGTGTTAGTCCGGTCATGATGACCTCTGGCCCAGCCCTCAAGAAATTTTGTGACGGTCAAAGGGGCATGCCCGGGGTTCGCTGTTTGATGGACAACATCACAGACATACCTTAGCCCTGCGCCGATGCGCTCGCCGAAGCCAGTGACAATATGGAAAGAGATCACGGTCCTAGTGACGGTGACGACGAATAGAAGAGGGCTATCGGGACTAGTCTGACGCTGGTCGTTGTAAGGCACATGACAGAAGGGCAACAGGCTCTCCGTCGCAGTAGGCATCAAAAGCTTCGACAATGTGATCTGCATCGGTCGGCGTGAAACGGGCCCTAAGTAGCCTGGTCACTTTGGCGCGCCGGGCTTGCCCATCCAGCGGGTTAGACGCGTCTCCCAGCGGATAAGTCGCGGTTTGGGTCACGGTATCTCCGTTCTTTAGAGCCACTGTAACGCGTGCTGGGCGACCGGCCGGGTAATGGCTATCTAGGTCTGGATCGTGACTCACAGCGATACGGTTCATCATTTTCTGCACGTCATCCGCACGCAATGTTTCGTCCGTCAAGGTCCGTTCGTTTAGGTCGCCATGGCAGAGTGCAATGGCGCAGGTTGCGGCCTGGCTGAACCGTGCCGCTAAACTGTTTTCTGGATTGGGATTATCGAAGGCCAAGCCGGCGTCATATGTTGAAATCTCAACATGATCAATCTGCTCTGCTGTCAACGCATGTTTATGAATAAGAAACGCTGTTGCATCGTTGGCACCGTGCAAGTGCGCACAGGTTGGGTGGACTTTGAAATACGCGTTTAGACATTCGTAAGCGGACCATTCACCCGAGGACCCAATGTCGTTTGTAAGGTGTCTGGGATCAAAGTTAGCTCCAGCCCGTGGTCCGAAGAAGGACTCAAGTGTTCCAGGTAACGGTACAAGCCCAGCCGCAACGCCCTCGGCGACAGTGAGCGCAGTGACCGCGCCCACACCTATGTACAAATGATGGGCGCTGGCCCCCTGGACTGGTAGGTCGCGATAGGGCATGAGCGCAATCGCCGCCGCTGTTTCAATCGCAGCCTGTAGTGCGGCTTCGTCTTTAGCATCTCGCAAATGAACAGCTGAGACGGCCGCACCAATTGTGCTCCACGTGCCTGTGTCATGAAGAAAGGAATTGAGACCATCCATCGCAATACCGATCCGGGCCCCGGTTTCATATCCAGCAACAAAAGCGGCTAAGACATCCGTTGCCGGACGGTCTGACACTTCAGCCAGTGCAAGCAGGACCGGCACACTATGGCTGGCCGGATGCCCTCGCGCCATCCTATGGCCATCCTGAAGTTGGAGAACTGTGGTCGCGCCACCGTTAATTTGCACAGCACTATGGGGCGATACCCCGGCTGTCACTCCAGGAACGGAAGCGGCCCCCCCTTCTTTGGCTCGCTCTATAGCAAAGGACCTATAGTTGTGATCGGCCAGTCCGGCGGCAACGACAGCGATCGTATCCAAGAACAGGTCCTTGGCTTGTTCTTGCACATTTTCAGGTAGATCTGACCAATGTGTTTTAGTCGCGGCTTTAGCGAGTTGTTCTGCTGCGGTGGCTTGCATCATTGAAGGCGAACTTCGTGATACGCGATGTTCGGCGGATTGAGAGACAGGGCTTTAACGCGGGTCGATGCTGCGACGCGCTGGGTGGCTGTTGTCAGTAGTAAGGCAGGGGCGACATCTCTCATCTGTGCAAGCACATTCTGTAGATGTAGTTCACGCTCTTGTACATTCATGATGCGGTCGGTTTTGTTAATGAGAGGCATGATGGAGTCGTCGCAGAAGAAGGGCACGGCTTTGGCGCATGAGAAATTCCGTACTGGCCGAATGGCGTCCGCATAAGCGCCTGAATCCCACATCAGTGAAAAAGCATCCGTGTCACCCCATTCGTTACTCGTAAATTTCCGCAGCCACAACGCAAAGGATGGCGTGCGTACCGTGACATCAATGCCGACCGCACGCAGGTCTTGCGCAACCTGCTGATAGAGCAGGGTATCAATCGTGTTGAAGCCGGTGAGCACTTCGATGATGAACGGGAACCCGTCTTCGTATCCGGCGTCTTCCAGTAGTGCTTTTGCGCGGGTTGGATCGTAGGGGATTGGTTCTAGGGTAGGGTTGTAACCGATGGTCCCATGGCTTGCCCCCTGGCTCGCTGGTTCAGCAGTCCCGCCAAATAACACTTCTGCGATGAGTTGGCGGTTCACTGCATAGTTCAGAGCTTGGCGCACTCTGGAATCTTGAAGCGGAGAGTCTGGATTGCCGACGGTCCGAAAAGCGATAGACGAGACCTGTGTTCCGCCAAAAGCCCAAACTTTAAACCCCGATTCTTCGATGACGTCGATATCGTCAACGCTTACAGCCTCCAGAACGTCAACTTGCCCTGTCACCAAGGCCTGAACGCGAGTTGTGGCATCAGCCACGGTCCACAGTTCTAAGACGTCTATGTCTTTTGGGGCTCGCCACGATTGCGGATCTGCATCAAAAATCATGCGGCCCGTCGCTTGTCCCCAGTCGCGCAACTTAAAGGGCCCGGTTCCAATCGGGGCTTGGGCGAAACCGTCCGGTCCCAAAGTGCGCCACGCTTCGGGTTCTGGCACGGAAATTAACGCCATGCGTTTCGGCAAAATGGCGTCTGGTATTTTTGTTTCTAACGCGAGAGTGAGCGGGCCGGTGATCTCAATGGTCGACAGGGTGTCGACTTCAGTTGAGACGTAAAACCTCCGGCCTTCCGGACTCATGAGGTACTCGAGAATGTCAGCGACTGCTGCTGCCGTGAATGGTATGCCGTTATGAAACACAACATCATCGCGCAAATGGAAAACCCAACGCGTATCGCTTTCTAACTCCCAAGATTTAGCAAGAGCTGGCTTCAACATGCCGCCCTCGCCAATCACGGTCAGGCTGTCAAATAAAACACTCCAAACGCCGGAACCGGGCTGACCGACGCTGATGAAGGGATTTCCGAGGCTCGGGGGAGCCGCATTGCGGGCGACACGCAATATCTCTTCAGCGCGCGCCCCATTCGCGATGATAAACACCGTCATGATCACCAAAACGACGAATCGGTTGACACGGGCCGGGCGGATTATCATGGCGCCTCTCCGATGTGGCTGGGTGGTGTGCGGGCCGGCCGGTCGTTTTAAACGGCTGTTATTTGTCTTTCTGGAAAACGTATTTAGGCAAGCGTTCAGCTGCAGATTCTTTTGCCATCTGGAACGCCTTGGTCAGTGTTCTAATCAACGTCAGTGATTTCTCATCCAGCTCTTCGTAGTGGGTGATCAACTCCTTGATCCGACGGACAAACTTGCCGCAATGAGTGAAAATTACAAGATTCCGCAGTGAAGGGGAACATTCAGTGTTCGTCAGTGGAGGTCAGGCAAAAAAAGAGCCCGGACATTTAATCCGGGCTCTTTCAACTTAACGTTTTGCCGTATCTATTCGCGGTTCCCCAGGAACATCAGTAGGAACTGGAACAGATTGACGAAATTGAGGTAGAGCGCGACCGCACCCATGACGGCGGCATGCTCTTCCATGCTTGAGCCTTGGACGTTGAAATATTGGCTCTTAATGCGCTGTGTGTCGTACACCGTCAGGCCGGCAAAGATCAGCACACCGATTACTGGGATAGCAAAGCCCATCACACCACTCGGCCAAATCATATTGACGACCATTGCGATGATCAGACCAATCAATCCCATCAGCAAAAATGTGCCGAAGCCCGACAAGTCTCTCTTGGTGGTGTAACCATGGAGGCTCAGGCCTGCGAAGGCCGCCGCGGTAATGACAAATGTGCGGGCAACGCTGACCCCTGTGTAGGTCAACAGAATGGTCGATAGACCAACACCCATCGTGCCGACAAACAGCCAGTATAACAGCTGCATGGTGCCAGCACTGCGATTGTGGCCTGCAAAGCTCATAAACAAAATGAGGCCAAGCGGTACAAACATTGTAACCATGCCCAGTCCGCTATATCCGACCAAGCGACCGGCTTCATCGACATTATAGAAAAGAGTGATCAAGCTTGAGTTGGCAACAGCGAAAGCAATGATGCCTGACAACAACAAGCCCGAAGACATGTAGTTGTAGACCTTCAGCATGTACGCGCGTAGGCCCTCATGGATTGCGGCGGACTCAACGCCCGCGCCAGTCATTGTCCTACCTTCAGTTTCGGTAACCATGGTGCTCCTCACAGAAGTTACGTTCGGCTCAACACGACACACTGTAAAAGCGTGTCGCTGAACCAACACCCGTAATATTGGGTTTTTTCAGCCGGCCTTCAACGGGAATCGGACGGTTTTTCACAAGGATTTAACCAAAAACGTAAGATTTCTAGGCTTTTCGGGTTTTGTAGGATCGCCAAACCCTCAATCGTTGCGCAGAAGCGGCGCTGCTTTGATCCCCAGCGCGCGCCAGACACCTGCAAAACCGGCCATCAGGGTGACGGTGATGCAGGCCGCAATCACTCCGCCAACAATGCCGGGGAACAGAATCCAGTCGATTTTCATGACAAAGATCAGAACCGCCCAGGCTGACAAACTCCCGACGACGGCCGCGATTGTGCCGGTGGCAAGCCCGAGCAGGCAGTATTCAAAAATAAACGCTTTCAAAACATCCGACCGGGTGGCCCCGAGAACTTTCAACACGACGGATTCATAAATGCGTCGGGCATGCCCAGCCGCAATGGCACCGGCCAACACCAACGCCCCGGCGATGAGCGCGACTGCGGCGGTGACCCGCACTGCTGTCCCCAGTGCACCGAGCACTTGTTCCAAAATTTCCAAAGCCTCGCGCACTTGGACAATGGTGACATTTGGCATCGCGTCAACAACGGCGCGTTCAATGGCTTCTTCTGCACCATCTTCGGAATTCACCGTAGCGATATACATGCCCGGTGCGCCACGCAGTGCGTTAGGTGAGAAAATCAATGCAAAGTTCATGGCGCCAGATTCCCAGCGCACGTCGCGAAGGTTGGCAATCTGCGCCGTGATTTCACGCCCTAAAATACTGACTGTGAGTGTGTCGCCGATCCCAAGACCCATCCCCTCTGCGACTTGGACGTCGAGGGACAAAAGGTTTTCGCCTTCATGGTCCACGCTCCACCACTCGCCTTCAACGAGGTGCGCGTTGTCCGGCATGTCCGGGGATTGCGATATCCCCCGTTCCCCACGAATGGCCCATCGGGCTTCCGGCGTGATGGCTGCGTCAGCGGCTCGGACGCCATCAATTTTGGTGATACGGCCACGGATCATCGAGGCCAATGTTACTTTCTCGACGCCGTCCTGCGCCTCGACAATGGCTTCAAACTCCTCCGTTTTGGGGGGCTGAATGTCGATGAAGAACATGCTCGGCGCCTGATCCGGAAGCTCGCCGTTAATCTGGGCATTCAGGTTCGCTTCTAACAGGGCGATGCACACCAGCACTGATAGGCCCAATCCGAGTGATAGAACGACCGACGTCGTGGGGTTTCCAGGCCGGTAGAGATTGGCCATGGCCAGGCGCAGCGTTGGACGTCCAGAGGTTACACCGCCGCGCTTGTTGGACAAGTTTGCCGCCAACTTCATCACGCCTTCGGCGGCAAAACGAAACAGCACCATCGAAATTGCAGCGCCCGCTACAAAGAAGAAAGCAAAGCTGGGCCGGTCTGCCGTAAGAATCGTAAAGGCTGCAAGGAGGATGCCAAGTACGATCAAGCCGGTGAGATAACGCTTGCGCGGCCAGCGCCGAATATCGCCGAGGAATTGCCGAAACAGAGCAACAGCAGGAATGTCCCGGGCTTTGGCCAGGGGCCAAAGAGCAAACACGGCGGCAGATAAAACACCAAACACCGCCGCTTTGATCAGCGGTTCTACATATAAACCAAATTGCGCCTCTACGGGCAGCATCCCGCCGATGGAGTTTGCCGCAATAAACGGAACACCAGCACCAATTAAAAGACCGAGAAAGATCCCGATCACTGAGAGAGCCGTGAGCTGAAAGGCATAGATTGTAAAAATGAGCTCGCCGGGGGCGCCCAAACATTTCAGTGTCGCGATGGTGCTCATCCGCCCAGCAAGATAGGCCCGTGAGGCATTAGCGACACCGATGCCGCCCGTCAGCAAGGCTGTCAGACCGACCAAGGTTAAGAACAGTGTCACGTTGTCTAGGAAGATTTCCAAACTCTGAGCGGCTTGGCGCAGTCCACGCAAACGCCAACCGGCGTCTGGAAAATCGTTCTTCAAGGACTCAAGAATGTCTTTCGGATTTAGACCATTGGTCACCCGTACATTGTAAATATTTGAAATCAAACTGCCTGGCTGAATGAGTTCCGTTTCAGCCATGGCCCCTCTAGCAATCATGACTCTGGGTCCGGCGGTCGCGAAGCTGATCACTCGGTCTGGTTCTTTATTGATAATCGCCCGGACTTTGAGACTGGCTTCACCGACACGAATGAGGTCACCGACGTCGATATCCAAACGCGTCCTTAGGACGGGATCGATGGCTGCGCCCCAGTAGCCATCTGCCTGCGCCAGCGCCTCATTCAGAGGTATTGATGGGCTGAGGTCCATAGCCCCATACAAAGGATAAACAGCGTCGACTGCTTTGAGCTCAATCAGGGTCCGCTCTCTCGTTTCGCCTGACGTGTTGTCGAGAGACCGGGCCATAGAGCGCATGGAAATTTGTTCGCTGACATCACCAGCTGCTTCGAGGGCGGCCCGCTCGTCCGCATTGACCTCGCGATAGGTCATCCGTACCTGAATATCTCCACCCAATAGCAGCTGGGCATCTTCTTCCAAGCCGGTTTGAATCGCCTGGTTTAGGGATCCGGCTCCCGCGATAGCGGCAACCCCGAGGGCCAAGCAGGCGATAAAAATTCGAAAACCACCAAGACCACTCCGCAGCTCGCGAAAGGCATATCGGGCGGCAAGGGAAAAGTGCGACATACCCAAAATTACTCCGCTGCGGCGGTGTTAAGGCCTTCACCGGCAATCACGCCGTCGCCAATGCGCACTACACGATCACAGCGTGCGGCAAGTTTCATGTCATGGGTGATCAGCATCAGCGTGGTGTTACTGGTGTCATGTAACTCAAACAGCAGGTCGATAATCTGATGTCCAGTCGCGCCGTCTAAATTGCCCGTAGGCTCATCTGCCAACAGCAGTTTCGGTTTCACCGCAAAAGCCCGCGCTAAGGCCACACGTTGTTGCTCGCCGCCAGAGAGTTGTCCTGGGTAGTGACCCATGCGATGGGCTAAGCCGACGGCCTCTAGTTGCTCTTCAGCCAGTTCAAAGGCATCGGTTCGACCGGCAAATTCCAATGGCACGGCTACATTTTCTAGGGCCGACATTGTTGTAATGAGATGGAACGACTGAAACACAATGCCAATGTTGTCGCGCCGGAACAAGGCCAGACCATCTTCATCGAGGGCGGCATAATCTTGCCCGGCCACAGAGACAGTGCCGCTGGTAATGCGCTCCAGACCGGCGGTGACCATAAGCATTGTGGTCTTGCCAGAGCCCGATGGCCCAACAATCCCAAGGGCTTCTCCTTGCGGCACGGTCAACGAGACACCGCGCAGAATGTTGACCTGCCCGGCTGGTCCCTCCAAGGTGAGATGCACATCATCAAGGCCAATGGCGGTTTGGTGACGTGCGGCGTCTAGATTATGTGGAGTATCGTTCATGATTGTGCGCACCCTTATCACGCGAAGGGGCGTTTTGTTAGCCCTCGTCATAGCGCCACTACTGTGTGGTTGTTCCGAAGGCTCCTACGCGGAAAATGAGCAAACGGATCAGAGTCAGTCCCAAGATACGGACGCCGAGGTCTCATCCTCAATCCGTATTTTGGCATTGGGTGATAGCTTGACCGCGGGCTACGGCCTAGATGATTTGTCCCTCGCGTTTCCTGCACGGTTAGAGGAAGAGCTCCGGGCGTCCGGGCACGACGTCAAAGTGTTAGATGCCGGCATATCAGGCGATACCACGGCGGGTGGACGCTCACGCCTGGATTGGTCGTTAGCAGATTCCCCGGACGCGGTGATTGTTGGCTTAGGAGGGAATGATGGCTTGCGTGCCGTTGACCCAGACGTCACTTACGACAACCTGAACGCCATCGTTGGACGTTTGACATCCGAAGGCTTGCCCGTGCTGCTTGCCGGCATGCAGGCGCCGCCAAATCTCGGGCGCGAATACGGTGATCGTTTTTTTGGCGCTTACCTCCGCTTGGCAGAAGAATATGACATCGTGTTCTACCCCTTCCTGCTTGATGGTGTGGCTGGAGAACCGTCCTTAAATCAAGCGGACCGGATTCACCCCAATCCAGATGGTGTAAATGTCATGGTCGAGAAGCTACTTCCCTATGCCGAACAGTTGGTAAAACGGGTGAAAGACACCCGCTCCCGCGAAACGGCTTCATGACAGCGTTCATCAGTGCCCTGGCAACAGGGTCCGATTGGAAAACCATGCTCGCCGATGTTAGTGGCCAGTTGGTGGATGGAGGATGCCAGCCAGGGGGTCTCGGTCTGATCTATACGACCGAGCTGCTGGCCGATCATTTCGCAGACATTGTTGAAATCTTGCGGCAGCGCACCGGCATTGAACACTGGGCGGGCTGTGTCGGCATGGGCGTGTGTGGGTCGAACGGCGAGTATCATGATGAACCCGCCCTTTCTGTTCTAGTGACTCCCTGGTCAGACGGGGATTTTTAGGTTTTTCCAACCGTCTCCAGTGCGGATGCGTTGGTTGAGACTCTGTCAGGCAGTTGGGCATCGCGTCATAGCTAGGTGTTTGGCTTGGCACACGGAGATCCGCGAAATCGGGACCTCGGGACTATCATTGATGCCTTGCCGACAGCGGGAGAGGGCTATTTCGTCGGTGGCCTCACCAGCTTGTCTGACACCTCTATCCAGATGGCCAATGAGCCAACAGGCGGCGGATTGTCGGGAGTTTTGATCGGCGCTGACGTGCCCGTCATGGTCACTCACAGCCAAGGCTGTACACAGGTCGGTCCGTACCATCAGGTTACGGCCGGTGACCGGTCCATTGTTGAAACGTTAGACAATCGACCTGCACTTAATGTTCTAAAAGAGGACATCGGCGATGTGTTGGCACGGAATTTAAATCGCATCGGTGGTTACATACATGTGGCCATGCCGGTGGCGGGCAGTGATACCCGCGACCACACGGTTCGCAACCTTGTCGGGGTCGATCCTAACGGCGGCATGATCGCAGTAGGAGATGAAATTCATACGGGGGATCGCATTATGTTCGTGCGTCGCGATCCTGACTCTGCCCAAAAAGATTTCACAGAACGCCTGACAGAGCTGAAATCCAGGATCGGCGATACGCCGGTGCGAGGCGGTTTGTTCGTATCTTGTGTTGCACGCGGCGCTGCCATGTTTGGCGATACGGGTCGGGAGGTCGGCGCCATTCAAGATATCTTAGGTGACTTTCCGCTTACTGGCTTTTATGCCAACGGAGAATTCTGTGGCAACAGAATGTATGGTTACACTGGAGCCCTGTCTGTGTTTCTATAGGGCCATCGTCTCAGACGCGTGGTGTCCGGAAGTACCGCACATAAGGGGTGGTTCGCAATGTACCGTTTGTTTGTCGGCTTAGCTTTGCCCGATGATGTTCGCGAACATTTGGCTCGATTCACCCACGGGCTAACCGGTGCCAGCTGGATTGCACCAGAAAACTATCACCTGACTCTGCGTTTTATCGGTGATGTTGATCGCCATGACGCCGCCGATATCGACGTCTCGCTGCAGGGCGTGGCGGCTGACTCTTTTGAATTTTGTCTAACCGGACTGGGAGTTTTCGGTCAGGGTCGCAAGACCCGTGCCCTTTTTGCAAAGGCAAACGCGTCACCAGGACTCATTCATCTTCATAGTAAGGTGGAATCTGCTGTGGTGCGCGCGGGCCATCCTCCGGAATCCCGTAAATTCGTACCCCATGTCACGGTCGCCCGGTTTCGGTCTGCCAATCGGGAGCGACTTCAGGGATTCGTCGAGCGCAACGGGCTATTCAAAACGGATCCTATTACCGCCACACGATTCGTGTTGTTCGAGAGTCATCTGGGCAAAGGCGGTTCGGTGTATGAAGAACTGGCGGATTACCCGTTACAGATTCTGAAAAACCGCGTCCTAAACCCGGAATATGTCGCGTCCTAAGCGCTGAAAGGGCGTCAAATAGAGCGTAAACAAGCCGTCACCTTGACCTTCCATTGGCTGGAACCTGGTGTACTATTGGTCAAGCCGACGCTCTTGTCGTGTTCCCCTGATTGTCTTCTGAGGAGTCATTCTCATGCGCACCCTATCGTCTTTATTTGCCCCTACTTTAGCCGTCGTATTTTGTGGTGGCCTTGCCCTGTCCGGTGTGGCCGTAGCTCAAGAGATGGAACATTCGCAAATGGACCACAGCCAGATGGATCATTCCCAGATGGACCATTCCCAAATGGATCATTCGGGACACGAGATGAGCCAAGAGGACTACCGCATCCTTCGTGAAAAGGTCATGCAGTACAAAACTATGACGGATGAGCAAATCATGGGCAGCATGATGATGATGCCGCCAACATACGAGCGGTATATCAGCGACAAGTCATTGAAGGGTGATCTTGGCGTAATTGTTTTGGCCCACGGCGCCGGTGAACCCGGAGACACATTTTTTACAAACGCTTTAGGTGGTCTCGCGTCTGCGTATCCAACGTCTATCGGATTCGGTATGGCGATGATGAATGGTGACCATCTGCAATCGGCAGTCGATAATCTCGCCGAAGCTGGAGCTAAACGCATTGTCGTAGTTCCAGCCGCTTTGTCAGCCTCTGGTTCAGTCTATGAGCAGTGGGCCTACTACTTTGGTGAGCGAGAAGAGGCGTCCTATCTGCCGGCGCCTCGCGTCAATCAAACAGTTCCGGTAACACTGGGTGTGCCCCAATCGAGCCACGAAATCATAACCGACATATTGGTTGATCACGCGATGGAAGTGGTGGAGGACCCTGAGAATGCGTTGGTTATCGTTCTGGGCCATGGCCCAGAAAAATATGAAGACAACGTTTTGGAACTGGCGGTACTTGATACCCATGCGGACCGAATCAAAGCCAAAGGCATTTTTGCCGATGTGCGGGCGTATAACTTGCAAGACGATGCGCCTGATCGCATTCGTACCAACAACGTCAATGTGATGCGCAGTTGGATTGACAACGCTGATGCCTACGGCCTTGAAGTTGTTGTTGTTGGTTACTTACTGTCCACACGTGGCATTCAAGCCAACATCGCTACCGACTTTGAAGGCTTGACCTACGCGTTCAATGAAAAAGGTCTGTCCTCTAACCCAAAATTCATCAAATGGATTGAGGCTGGCGTGCAGGAATTTGCTGGCAACATGTAGACCCACGTTCTACAAAAACGAATAAACGGTCGGGCGTGTAGCGTCCGGCCGTTTTTATTTCAGAGGTTTGAATGCCGATATCTAGAGATGACATGATCGCAAGGGCGACGGCTTACTTTGGGGATGTTGATCGCTTCGACACGGATGCCATTTTATCGCACCTAACCAACCAAATTGTTTTGGAGGCACCCACCGATGGCGCGCACAAGACAGGTATAGAGGCAATCCGAGAGACCTACGAGGCACGGTCCAAAATGGTTCGGGATTCCTGGCATGGCGACTTTGTTTTTACCGCAGATAAAAACGCCGGACGGCTGGCAGTTCGATTGGCTGTCAAACGCACCAACACCGATGGGTCGAAAATTGAGATGAACAACCTGACCCTGCTGACTTTCGACGAAGATAATATTTGTTCTGTGGTCGTGTGGATGAGTGGTGAGAACTCTCTGACTTCAGGTCTGCGCTCTATCTAGATGCCGAAGCGCTGTAATGTTTGTTCTACTGATGTGACGTAACTGCCACCAAACAGGCGGACATGGACCAACAAAGGATAGAGATTGTACAGGTCCCGCCGAACCTCAAAAAAATCTGGGTTGAGCGGCCGATGCTCAGCGTAGCGATCAAAGAACACATCTCCAAACGTGTTGAACAGAGTAGCGAAAGCCAACTCGATTTCGGGGTCTGCATAGTAAATGGCTGGATCAACAAACCCCGCGATCTTCCCGTCACGACACAACACATTACCTGTCCACATGTCGCCATGAATGAGCGCTGGTGCCTCCGGTTCAGAAAGCCAGGTATCTAAGCGACCACACAAAATCTCAATGCGCGAAACCAACGCGGCGGGCAAACGCGCCGAGGTGTAGGCGTTCCTCGCCATATAGAGCAAACGATGTTCGGCAAAGAATATAATCCAAGACGGTGAAAATGGATTGGGTTGGCGCACCCCGCCGATAGGGGTGTCACGGTTCAATCCAAACGCTTCACCTGTGTTGCTGTGAAGTGCGGCAAGATAGTCCGCTGCGTCCCGTTCCACTTCTCCGTTGATACCGCCCGATGTTTTAATGTGCGACATGATCAAGAGGTCAGCAGCACTATGCAAAACTTGGGGAACGGGGAGGGCAGAGTGATCAGAAAGATATTGGAGCATCCACCCTTCGAGATCGAGTTGGTGACCTCCAGCCTTGACCACAACAGTTGAGCCGTCGCTCAGTTCAACCGCGCGCACGTCACCTACACATCCACCCGACAAGGGCACAGAGCGCACCACGTCTAGATGAAGCGCATCTTTAATTTGGTTGTGGAGCGCTGTGCTCACAGAAAGTCCGTTGCGAGGGCTATAAGAAGTCGCGTTGAATCGCTTCTATCAATCCTCGTCCGCCGTCTTCCACAAGGTCGAGAACATCTGCGAACCTTTTGCTCCCTCCATAGTAAGGATCGGGAACATCGAGTTTTTCTGGCTGTGAGCCGTAGGACAAAAATAGCTTCACGCGTTCGTAGGTATCCCCCGGCGCCATGGCATTGAGGTGGTGTAGATGTTCCCGGTCCATCGCCAAAATCAAGTCGAACTTGTGAAAATCCTGCTCCAGCACCCGCCGTGCGGCTTGGCCAGACATATCGTAACCCCGTGCCTGTGCCGCCTCGACAGAACGTTCATCCGGGGGTTCACCGATGTGATAGCCCTGTGTCCCGGCGGAATCGATGGTGATTTCTTTGGTCAGGCCCGCTTCGGCGACCAAGTGCCGAAACACGCCTTCTGCCGTCGGTGAACGGCAGATATTCCCGGTACAAACAAACAAAACTCCAACCGGCACTAACCGTTTTCCTTAATCCATGGCCCTTTGCGCCGAGCCGTATGGGGGCTAGCATAGCCCCTGGTCTGGTTCCCGGCGGCGCGCACTATGCCCCAAAGCTTCACGCCCGAGAAGAATTCTAACATCGCTATCCTCACAGGGGCAGGAATCTCTCAAGAATCTGGGCTAGAAACCTTCCGCGATCCAGATGGGATTTGGTCGAAAGTCCGCATTGAGGACGTCGCGACACCCGAAGCTTTCTTAAAAGACCCAGATGCCGTGCATGCTTTCTATAATATGCGTCGCGCCCGCCATCGGGTGGCCACCGCTAATCCCAATCCAGCCCACCTGGCTTTGGCTCGTCTCGAGGCTCAGTGGGCTGGTGATGTCACTGTGATCACTCAGAATGTAGATACCCTCCACGAAACCAGCGGTTCCCAAAATTTGATCCACATGCACGGTGTGCATTCCAAAGCCCGCTGCAACCAATGTCAGCATATTGTTGATTGGCAGGGTGATATGTCGACAGCGGATGTGTGTGAGGCCTGCGGCTCGCCCGGCGGAATGCGCCCGCATGTGGTTTGGTTTGGCGAAACCCCTTTGGAACTGGATCGCATTCAAGCCGCGTTGGTGGAGTGCGATCTGTTCCTTTCCATCGGGACATCGGGCAACGTTTATCCGGCTGCGGGTTTTGTTTCCATCGTGCAACAGATCGGCCGTGCTCATACTGTCGAGCTTAATCTGGAGCCATCGCTCGGCGCTGAAAGCTTTGATGAGGGGCGTTACGGTCCGGCAACCGAGATTGTGTCGTCCTATGTCGATCACTTAATGGAGTCCGTGTGACAACTCTTTCCAAATTGCTCAAAGAAGTGCGGGCCTGTGCCCATTGCACGAAACATTTTCCTCTGGGTCCGCGGCCGATCGTTCGCATCGCACCGTCGGCGACGCTGTTGATTATCGGTCAGGCGCCCGGAACCAAGGTGCACTAAAGTGGCATTCCTTGGGATGACAAGTCCGGCGAGGTAATCAGTGCCGACGAGGAAATCCATCTCTGTCGGGTGTGTGAGGTCATACCATGTTGTCATGGCACACACCTTTCGTTTTGAATTTGCGTCGACGGTCTGGCACAGCATGTGTACAACGACGGAATAGAAAGAAATCACCGGCCTGTCACTCGCCCTCTTGAGAGAGCAGAGCCCGCATCCGGCAGTTGCGGAAACTTTATCATAATTCGTAGCCCGAGTCAGTTCAGTAGGCCTTGAAACGGCTCTGGCTAAGTCGCACAGTTTAAGGGCCTGAACTCACGAAAGGACAAAACCGTGGTTGAAAAACTTTCTTCAAAAGACCGTGCTCAGGCTCTGGCTGGCCTGCCGCAGTGGCAGGAAGTCGAGAATCGCGACGCCATTCATCGCTCATTCAAGTTCAATGACTTCAACGCAGCTTTTGGATTTATGACCCGTTGCGCCCTAAAGGCGGACCAGATGGACCACCACCCTGAGTGGCGCAACGTCTACAACCGGGTCGATGTTACGTTATCCACCCATGACGCCGATGGTGTCACCGACCGCGATGTTGCTCTGGCGAAATTCATGGACGCTGCCGCTGGCTGACGCCCTCCTGGGTTGTTACTGCGCCGGTGGCGGTAATGCTGGGTCTGGCGGTACGGGTGGCGGGGCCTGGACCCGTGCGCCGCGCACGACGATGTAGAGTGTTGAAACAACAATCACGGCAGCCCCGAGAAACGTCTCGATGCTCGGGCGTTCACCAAATAAGAAGAAGCCTGCCGCACTGCCAAGAATGATCTGCACATAATCAATCGGGCTCATCACCGTGGCTTCTCCGATCGCGAATGCACGAATAAAACAATACTGGCCACAACTGGCGACGATGCCTAGAGCCATCAACAACACCAATTCATCACGTGTAGGTGTTTGCCAAACAAAAGTAGCCGGAACAAACGCGAGCACCACCGTGGCAATCGAAAAGGTCAGCATGATTGTCACTGGTTCGTCAAAGGGCGCGATCAGTTTTACTGTAATCAGTGCACCACCTACGGTCAGGGCGGCTAACAGTCCGCTGAACACAGCCGGTTCGATTGAGTTGGCGCCTGGCTGGACCATGATCAACACGCCGATAAATCCGACAGCGGTCGCGAGACCTCTGCGCCAACGTACAAATTCTCGCAAGAAAACCGCCGCTAGGAGGATCATGAAAAGGGGCCGGGTGAAAGACAGCGAGATTGCGGTGGCCAGTTCCAAATGAGTCAGTGCGTAAAACCCGCCCGACATCCCGACTACAGCACAGGCGGCACGAATGAGGTGGAGAGTAGGCCTTCTCACCTTTAAGGCGCCCCATCCACTTTTTATCAAGAGCGGGATCACCACCAGCATGCCGAAAAGACAGCGGAAGAACACAATCTCAAAGGTGTGTTGAGTCTGCCCTGCGATTTTTATCAGCACCGCTGTTGCTGAAAAAAACAAGGCGCCGCCAAGCATCCAAAGCGCACCCTGTAGGTTGTTGTTTTGTGGAGAAGGCAACAGGTATCCGATACGTGAGCAAAGAAAGGAAAAGCGATGCGTGAAAGCGACGGCAGTGTATCACAAGGCGTATATGCTTTTGTCCGGCTTTATGCGCAGGGGAGCCATTCGTGTCCGGCACTGTTGGAGGTTCACTTTGGAAAGCGTCTGATGCGCGTGTCGCCGCCAGTGCGATGACGGCTCTGATGCAGAGCCTGTCGACGACTCACGGTGCGCCTCAAACAGATGAGGCTGCATTTCATCAATGGACCGTAAATCACACTGATCTCTTTTGGCGCTTCCTGTGGGATGACTGCGAGGTTATCGGAGAACCCGGCTCGCGCGTTGTCGAAAATGCAACGCAAATGCCGGGCGCCTCTTGGTTTCCCGAGGCCCAGCTAAACTACGCTGAAAATTTACTCCGCCGCCGGTCCGTCTCCGAGATAGCCATCGTGTTTCGGAGGGAAGATGGCCACATCCAGAACATGACGTTCGGGCAATTGGTCGAAGACGTCTCACGTTGCGCTCAAGTTTTGCGCTCAGCAGATGTTAAAAAAGGCGATCGCGTCGTTGCTTATATGCCCAATTGTCCTGAGACACTCATCGCGATGCTAGCGGCCGTATCCCTAGGGGCTGTTTTTTCATCGGCGTCGCCCGATTTTGGGGTGCAGGGTGTGCTCGATCGATTCGCTCAAATTGAACCCAAGATTCTCATCGCGACCAATGGCTATGTTTACAACGGGAAGACTCATGGCCGCCGGTCCGAGGTTGAGGAGATTGTGCGCGGTTTGCCTAGTCTTAAACAAACGCTGTTGGTTACTTTTATTGATGATCCTGACGGTGCGATTGAAATGGAAGCGGTGTCCGATTGGTCTGACACTCTTGCCTCCTATAAACCCGCGCCTTTGATCTTTGCGCGCGTGCCCTTCAATCATCCACTGTTTATCATGTTTTCATCGGGTACGACCGGAGCCCCAAAGTGTATCGTCCACGGTCACGGTGGTACCTTGCTGCAACACCTTAAAGAGCATCGATACCACCTTGATATCCGAGCGAAGGACCGGATGTTCTATTTCACTACCTGCGGCTGGATGATGTGGAACTGGCTGGTCTCTGGTCTCGCACTCAAAGCCACCGTGTGTTTGTTCGACGGGTCCCCAGGTTGTCCAACCCTCAACTCCCTATTTGACTATGTTGATGACACACAGATTTCCTTTTTCGGAACGTCTGCAAAGTTTATCGAGGCGCTAAAAAACGGTGGGGCTGAGCCGGGCCGGAGTCATGGATTGGAGTCACTCCGCACTATTGCCTCGACCGGATCTCCGCTGTCGCCAGATTCTTTTGATTACGTGCACCACAACATAAAAGCAGATGTGCACCTTGCCTCCATTGCCGGTGGGACAGATATCGTCGGCTGCTTTGTCACTGGCAATCCACGGTTGCCTGTCCGTAGAGGCGAAATCCAAGGTCCGGCATTGGCTATGGATGTCACTGTCTTTGATTCAGAAGGCGAACGCGTGCGCGATACGCCTGGCGAATTGGTATGCGTGAATGCCTTTCCCTCCATGCCGGTCGGGTTCTGGAATGACGAAGATGGATCGCGTTACCACGCTGCCTATTTTGATAAGTTCGTGAACGTTTGGACACACGGCGACTGGGTGGAACAGTCAACGCATGACGGCTTCATCATTCACGGTCGGTCCGATGCGACCCTCAATCCAGGAGGTGTGCGTATCGGCACGGCCGAAATTTATCGGGTGGTCGAAGGATGTGACGATGTATCCGAAGCGCTGGTGGTTGGTCAAGACTGGCAAGACGATGTTCGGGTTATTTTATTTGTCGTCATGTCTGAAGGGGCAGTTTTTAGTGAAGCGCTGATTACAGACCTAAAATCGCGTATTCGTAAGCAATGTTCCCCACGTCATACCCCGGCTAAGGTTGTGGCCGTTTCTGATATTCCCAGAACGCGGTCTGGAAAAATTTCTGAACTTGCGGTGCGTGATGTTATCCATGGCCGAGCCATCAAAAACACGGAAGCCCTTGCCAACCCCGATGCGCTTGATCAATACAAAGACCAGCCAGAACTAAGTGACTAGGATGGAATGTATCAGTGCGCGGGTATTTCGGAATCGGTGTTGAAGGCATAAGCAAGCCATACAATGTAGGGAACTTGTTTCGCTCGGCCCATGCGTTCAGCGCCAACTTTGTGTTCACCGTTGCCGCGAACTATGAGCGCCGGGTTGGTGGTTGCGTTGATACATCTGACACACTTGGCCAACTTCCATTTTACGAATTCCCGACGCTTGAAAATTTGGTGCTTCCACAGCGCTGTGCCTTGGTGGGTATTGAGTTGGATGATGAGGCGGTGGAATTACCGAGTTTCCGGCACCCACTGCAAGCGGCGTACATTCTCGGCTCAGAGCGCGGCGGTTTGTCCCCTGAGATGACAGCGCGCTGCGATCACCTTATTCGCATTCCGACGCGATTTAGCCTCAATGTGGGTATTGCCGGAGTGGTTGTTATGTACGACCGGTTGGTCTCGCGCGGACGGTTTCCGGCGCGTCCTGTTGTGCCGGGCGGACCGACAGAAGCCCTACCTGAGCACGTTCACGGCGGTCCCGTTCTACGCCAAAAAGACATGCAGCGGTTCCGCGCAGACCCGCCGCTGGCGGAGGTTGCGGAGGCTGAAAAAGGCGGCCCAGAAGATTGACAGGCGACTCGGCAGAAACTAAGGGGTTGCGTCTGGGTCACAAGATCAACACAATCGCCCCAGATGGTCACTCGGACCAAGAGGTAACCTAGGATAAAGGGAGTTCCACCGGATGCGCGTCGCTAACGCACTGCAGGCACTCATAACTTCCGTCTTCGCACTAACCAGTGCAACAGCTGTTTCGGCTCAAGATGTCACCGTGATCGGCACCCATGGCGCCTGGACGGCGTATTCTTACCAGGAAGATTCCGGAATTGTTTGTTACATGGCCAGCGAACCGACCAAGGCGGAAGGCAATTACACCCGCCGTGGAGATGTCTTTGCATTGGTGACCCATCGCCCAAGTGAAGAATCCCTCGACGTTGTCAGCGTCGTCGCCGGATATGCCTATAAAGAAAATTCAGACGTGAGCGTCCAGATCGGGTCAACAAACTACGACATGTTTACTCATGGCGAACGAGCATGGAATCGTGACGAAGAGACGGATAAGAAAATGGTGCAAGGGATGATCCGCGGATCGCGGTTAATCGTCAAAGGCACATCCAGTCGCGGCACTCTGACCACGGATACCTATTCTCTCAGTGGGTTTACCGCTGCCCATAAAGAAATTACGACCGCCTGTTTACCAAACTAAGTCTTTAGAGGCGTGCGGCTAGCATCTGGGTAATCAAACCCGGCTCGCCATCACCGATCGGCTGTCCCGCTACTTCGATGAGTGGACGAATGCCGAGAGCGTTCGTCAGGAATGCTTCTTCTGCTCGAGATAGATCGTCGACCTCAAGGGGGTGTTCTTCAGCCCTAAAGCGAGCGATGAGATCGGCCCGCATAACACCCGGCAGGGCACCATCGGACACGGGTGGGGTAACGAGTGCGCCGTTAATCATGAGGAAAATGTTAGCGATGGTTGATTCAGCCAAGCGGCCTTGTGTGTTCATGAGCAATGCGTCATCGGCGTCATATTCGGCTGCTTCCCGACGGGCAATGACGTTATCGAGATAACTCAGGGATTTAATTCGTGACGTTACCGCATGTTCATTACGCCGTGTGGTCATAGCGATAATTGCTTTAACCGGTCCAGCGGCGTCTGGCATCGGAGCGGCCGAAATGATCAGTGTTGGGAAAGCAGGGTCCGGTGGCAACAGACCACGCGGTCCTGCGCCATGACTCAAAGTCACACGCACAACAGAATTTTTGAGGACATTTGCTTTGAGAACATTGGTGAGGCGGGTTTCGATGCCGGCATCCGTGGTCGGCATTACAATGCCAAGGACTTTTGCACCCTCACGTAAACGTGCCACGTGAGCGCCAAAGCGGTCAGGTTTTCCGTTGCGTACGCGGATCGTCTCAAAAACACCATCGCCCAGTGTCAGGCCGCGATCTGAAGGATCTATTCGGGCCTCGTCTGCGTTTATCTGGGTTCCGTTAAGATCAATGATCATGTCAACGCCGTTGGGTCGAGAACAGAAAGCAAGGGACGTATCTTTACCATAGCCTCTTCATATTCCAGTTCTGGATCAGAATCAGCGACAATGCCACCGCCTGCTTGCGCGATTACTTTATCCCCATCGACAGTCAAATTTCTAATGACGATGGAAGTATCCATCGCGCCGTCAAATCCAATCCAGCCGATTGCACCGCAGTACGGCCCGCGGGCGACCGGTTCCAGATCATGAATGACCTCCATTGCCCGTACCTTTGGGGCACCCGTGACTGAACCGCCCGGGAAACACGCTCGCAATAGATCAACGGCTGTTTTATCGCGTCTGAGTTGTCCGGCAATGACAGAAACCAGATGATGGACTCGAGTAAACGTCTCGACAGCACAACGCTGGGGGACTGTTACACTGCCGGGCTCACACACGCGAGAGATGTCATTGCGCATGAGATCGACGATCATCAAGTTCTCTGCTTGATCCTTCGCGCTGTTTTTCAACTCCATCGCCAGAGATGCGTCAACGGTTGGATCTTTATGCCTGGGACGTGTGCCTTTAATCGGTCGGGTTTCGACTTTGCCGCATCGTGTCACATGTAGAAAACGTTCGGGCGACGCGGAAAGAACCTGAAATTCTGATGCGCCAGCGATGTACGCGCCGAATGGAGAAGAAACAATCGTCCTAAGGCGGCGGAACAATTCCCAGGCTATGACTTCCTCGGGCTTTGTCGCCGTATAGCGCTGGGTGATGTTGGCTTGGAAGATGTCGCCTGCCTTGATGTATTCAATCGCATCTTCAATTGACCGTTCAATAACGTGTCGGTCTTGATCGGCTGACCACTGGCTGAGTGTTGTGATCGGCGCTTGTGGTGATGCTTTATCAATTTGGTCAATCACCCACTGCGCTCGTGTATCTGCTCTTTTTGCGCGGCGACCTGGATCTGTTTCGGGGAACCCTGACGACATTACCCAGGCTTTGTGATCACGATGATCAAAAGCCATCACCACATCGTAAAGACCGACAACCATCGCCGGGTCGGTTGCCCCGTTGCGTGGTTCAGGAAGTTTTTCCACCAAATGTCCAAGCTCGTATCCATAAAAACCAACGGCACCACCACAAAACGGGGCTGGCGACTGCGTTGACGTCATGGAGTAATGACGGAGTAAATCATTGAGTACGTCAAAGGCATCGCCGGCGACAGAAGCTCCGTCAACGGTCGTGTGCATGGACCCGTCGACGTTCAGTACTGAGAATGGAGACACGGCCATATAGGACCACCGGCCCATTTCGTCTACTCCATCTCCGTGCAAAAGGGCGGCTACTGAGTCATTGGCAAACGGGGTGAAAGCGACGAGAGGGTCCCGCCAGGGCACCTCGCGCACGAGCAATATGTCGTCTCTATCCCGCTCTAACTTAGGTGGGAAGAACGCGGTCCGGGGGGCGATGACCGTCAACGAAAGCCTTAATGTTTATGATGACTTTCTCACCCATGGCGATGCGACTTTCGATGGTCGCTGAGCCCATATGAGGGAGAAGAGTCACGTTATCTAATGCGAGTAGTTTTGGATTGACTGCCGGTTCATGCTCAAAAACGTCTAACGCAGCGCCTGCCAAGGTGCCGCTTTCTAGCATGCGAATAAGAGCATCCTCGTCGACAATTTCGCCACGGGCGACGTTGACGATGTAGGCGTCCTCTTTCAATAGTTTGAGTCGTCGTTCAGATAGCAAATGAAATGTTGCGGGTGTATGTGGGCAATGGACTGAGATGACATCCATGCGGGCTAACATCTGATCCAAGCTTTCCCAATAGGTGGCTTCAACTTCCTGCTCGATCTCGAGCAATAAGCGATGGCGGTTATGATAATGCACGGTCATTCCAAAGCCGCGGGCGCGTTTAGCAACGGCAAAGCCAATGCGCCCCATGCCGATAATGCCAAGTCGTTTTCCTGAGATGCGACGGCCAAGCATGTGTGTCGGGCTCCACCCGGTAAATCGATCCTCTTCAATGATCCGCGCGCCCTCAACCAGTCGGCGCGGGACGGCAACGATCAAAGCCATTGCCATGTCAGCGGTGTCTTCTGTGAGAACGTCTGGTGTGTTTGTCACCGATATTCCGGCTGCTTGTGCAGCAGCTACATCGATATGATCCGTTCCATTCCCAAAGTTAGAGACCAGTCGTGCTGATATGTTGGGTGCGGATAACAGGTCCGCATCGATACTGTCGGTCAGAGTAGGGACAAGGACGTCGCAAGACGTCAGCGCGTTGCCTAAAGCTTCGCGATCAAAAGGTATGTCGTCCGCATTCAGGCGTACGTCAAAGAGTTCCATCATCCGCGTTTCAACTGCTTCTGGTAGCTTACGCGTTACGATGACGGAGGGTTTCTTGAGGGTCATCCGGATCTCCCGGGGAACAGAAGCCTCTGCCTACCAGCCACCGTGCAGCTTGTCTAGAATCCCTGTGGATACTAGGTAATCCGTTGCCAAAACACTCTTTTTTAGGCAAGACAAAGACCATGAAAGACTATTCAAAACTTAGGCGTCTCTTAGTTCGCACGATGGTGATTGGAGGAGCCGTAATGGCAACCCTGATGACCGGTTTTGTGTTCATCAGTCCAACGGTCTCGGCGCAACAGGGCCGTGTGTCGTCTTTACCACTCCCCCGTTTTGTATCTCTTCGAACTGAACCCGTGAACATGCGCACCGGTCCCGGCGTCCGTTACCCGGTGATGTGGGTTTATCAGCGGCGAAACTTGCCCGTTGAAATTACGGACGAGTTTGACACTTGGCGACAGATTAGAGATCCGGATGGTGAAGAAGGGTGGGTGCACCAAAGTATGTTGTCAGGTCAGCGCACCGGTTTGGTCACCAACGATACATCTTTTCTCTACAAAGGGTCGGCGCCCTCAAGCGCTGTCATTGCAGAAGTCTCTACCGGTGTGGTGATCATTGTAGATCGATGCCCAAAGCAAACAGAACTTTGCTTGGTCGAAGCCAACGGCACTAAAGGGTGGCTGCACCGTGATTTGTTTTGGGGGCTCTACGTATATGAATCGGTCGACTAGAGTATTAGTCTAGGTCACCAACTAATTCAGTCTTTGTCTCGTTCTGAAAGACAGACGTATGCTGGTAATTCTCATGCTCGATCCCGAGCATGACCTGCACGTCTTCCTGTTTAAGGGCGTGCACCTGATCAGGTGAGAACGGAAACGTAATAAAGTGCACGGCTGAAGTTTTACCGTCTTCCGTGGTTCGTTCGATGTCGTCTTCCGGCACACCAACAACGCGATGATCACCAAACGAGAGAACGATTTTCTCTTCTATATGCCCAAGGGTTGCCAGTGTTCGGCGTCGCCGTCCTTCATCTTCAATTTCAATAAGCAATGTAGAAACAAGTTCCTGACCTTGCGGAATAAGAGGGTTGTAGGCCTCTAACTCATCAGCGATTTGCGCTTCACCGCCTTTTTCTACATAGAGCATTTCTTGAACTTGGGCCCAAATGGTGTCGTAGTTCTCAAAATGAAATGTCGCGAATGGTCCGACATGAATGCGTCTTTTCGCTTTGGTTGCGATGAGGGTGCGGCGGTGTTCACGGCGAATTTTGCTGTACTCCTCTATGGGCATTAGATCGTTGCGGGTAATCGCTTTCTTAGAACTGTTCATTTCTCGGTCCGTGAATCGGTTGATTGGCGTGCTGCCACAATGCAAGAAAATTCGTCACTAGAATCCGTAAGATTTGGCCAGCACCTGAATGGGATGGACTGATTGATCAATCTTGGGCGCATCTTCGCCCAGGGCTTCCATACCTTGTACTAGATGTTTCCCGGCAAGAGGACACTCAGAACAGACGTGGGCCGGTTTGGCATCGGCGAGTTTCTTTACCGTCTGCTTGGCAAATTTCGTTGCCACGCCAAAGTTCTCTTTCTTTATCCCCCAAGATCCACCATGACCAGAGCACCGCTCAACGACGGAGACTTTCGCGTCAGGTATGGCTCGCAACATCTCGGCACCCTTTGGGCCCATGTTCTGGGCTCGGGCATGGCACGCGAGATGCAAAGCCACTGGTCCGTCTATTGGTGTTAGGCCGTCTGCCAAACCCTCTTCGTTGGTGATGGTCATGACGTATTCTGAAATATCGAAGGTGGCCTGGGCGAGGCGCGCAATGTTTTCATCATCAGGAACAATCAGCGGCCATTCAAACTTCATCATCAACGCACAGGACGGGATTAGGGCGATGATATCTTTGCCTGCTTCGACATAAGGTCTGAGCGCAGAAGCTGTTGCCTTGGCTTTTTCTGCCACGCGTCCTATGTCGCCCTGTTCAAGTTGCGGCATTCCACAGCACCCAGGATAGAAAACTTCTGTCTCAACACCGTTGTGGGCAAGTACGTTTAGGGCGGCTGTCCCAATATCAGGATTATTATAGTTGGCGAAGCACGTGGCGAAGATTGCTGCCTTGCGGCCATGGGCGGGTGCCGCGTTATTTACGGTTGGGGGCTTCTCACTGGCACGCGCTTGGAACGTTTTGCCGTGATACTTTGGCAGTTCGGCATTTTTATCGACGCCAGCGACAGCTTCAAGCAGAGGCCGGGTCAGGCTGTTACCGCGTTTGGACCCCCAGTTGGCCACTCCAGATACGCTGCCCGCAAGCTTTCCGTTTCTGTCTGTCTCTGTGAGTTGTTTGTCAAAAAAAGGGATGCCGTTATTAGCTTTTTCGGCGGCGCGATACCGCAGCATGAGATGAGGAAAATCAATATTGAATTCGTGCGGTGGGACATAAGGACATTTGGTTAGGAAGCACATGTCGCATAGAGTGCAAGCATCGACCACTGACTTAAAGTTAGCGCTATCGACGCCATCCAATTCATCTTCTTGATCGTCAACCAAATCAAAAAGACGTGGAAAAGAATCACAGAGATTAAAGCAGCGCCGACAGCCATGGCAGACATCGAATTGTCTGCGCAATTCTGCGTCTAGTTTTTCTGCATCGAGAAAATCTGGATTCTGCCAATCAATAGGGTGTCGAGTTGGGGCGTCCAGGCTGCCTTCGCGCATGGCCGAATCTCACTGCATCTCGTAGGGAAGAAATAATGCTGGACCAGCTGAATCTCAGCCGGTCCAGAAAAAACAATTTAGCCGCCGAGGCTATCGAGTGCTTTTTGGAAGCGACCCGCGTGTGACTTTTCAGCTTTGGCGAGGGTTTCGAACCAGTCAGCAATCTCATCGAAGCCTTCTTCACGGGCTGTCTTTGCCATACCCGGGTACATATCCGTGTACTCGTGGGTTTCACCGGCAACGGCTGATTTCAGGTTCGCGGCGGAATCACCGATTGGCTCACCGGTTGCGGGATCGCCGACAGGCTCAAGGTACTCGAGGTGGCCAAACGCGTGACCGGTTTCACCTTCCGCTGTCGAGCGAAAGAGTGCGGACACTTCATTCTGGCCTTCGACGTCAGCCTTTTGTGCGAAATAGAGATAACGACGGTTAGCTTGGCTTTCGCCGGCGAATGCCGCCTTCAAGCTTTCTTCCGTCTTACTGCCTTTGAGATCTGCCATGGGTCCCTCCTAACAAGAGTCTGTTTGAGATTCGAATCTGCGGTGGCTGGATTGTTGCAACACTGAGCCACTACTTAGTGTTTTACTGCACCGAAATAATCGAAGTCAACAAGATTAGAATAATTCTAATGTTAGGGAGAGAGCCCGTTTTGATCTGGTCGGTCGACTAACCGTCGACGCGGATCACCACATCGATACGAGAGACAGACAGGCCCTCTGGTGCGTCTGGCAGCCGAGTCATTTTGACACGGTTATGGTCGATATCTTCCAGGCGACCAGATTTCTCAAAATAGAAGTGATGATGCTCGTCGACATTCGTATCAAAGTAAGATCGCGTTGAATCGATCGTAATTTCCCGCAAAAGACCCTTTGCGGTGAACGTGTGAAGAGCATTGTAAACTGTCGCCAGGGATACGTTCACGCCGGCGGTTAAAGCATCAGAGTACAAAGCTTCGGCGGTGATATGACTATTGCCGCGGCCAAACAAGAGGTCAGCCAAGGCCATCCGTTGTTGCGTTGGTCGCAGACTAACGGCGCGCAGTTGCTCAGCTAGCGCTGTTTCATTTGTGGCAGTTTTCTTGGTTTTGGCCGCAGACATGGCAATAGGTTCCAGTTGTTCTTTGGAAGCATTCTAACAAATAGAGCCCGTTCTATGAAGGTTAAATCTGCGTGAGGCGCTGCAACCGTGGAAAAAGGCGGGGAGTGACGACGGACCCACAGCGCGTTCGAGGACGGGGGAGGGGAAGGGGCACGCGCTGCCGGTCCGTCTAACTTCAAATTGCAGCTTCAATAGACGCCTCAAATGTGTCGAATTTGGGGCTAGGGTCTGAAAATCCTGTCATATGCACCTTTCCGTCCTGTGTATTCCGACAGGGCTCTTCACAGCTTCGGCCAAGGGGTGTAAGCCACAGCCATGCTCAAAATGCCTTACATCCTCCGCTTTCTGGCCGGCTCCGTTGCCGCGGTAGGCGTGACCTTTGCGCTCACTCTTTTGGTGATGTGGATGAATGGGCTGATTGTGGAAGATAAGCCAAGCACCGTGTCCTTGACGCCGTGTGTGTTTGGCGAGGAAACAAGTGCGCCGCCTGTAAACCCTTACGCTAAAGATCCTATTGTTATTGATTGCGTTCCACCGGAAGACGCAAAGCCACTTTTCGCCCAATGGTTTGATCTTATTCTCTCGCGCCGCAACGAAGATGGAACACGTTCTGAGTCGAGTGGCGGATGACAAACGACAGCACCGCACTGGGGGGTCAAGCCTCTAGTTCTTTTGATCATCGTAAATCTCGCCGGACGGTTTTTGTCTTGGCCTTTTCTCAAGCCCTGTCGATGACGGGAGCCAGTATTGTCATGCTGGTGACCGCACTTGCCGGCGCCTATCTTGCGCCCGATCCAAGGCTTGCGACTTTGCCGTTGGCATTGCAATTCGTCGCGACAATGCTCACGACGTTTCCAGCCGCCCTTTGGATGAAAAATGTGGGGCGCCGGATTGGTTTCACAATGGGTCAAATAATCGGTATCGGTGGCGGGACAATTGGGTGCTATGCGTTATTGCAGGGCAGTTTTGCTCTTCTTATCGTCAGCGCTGTTCTGCTTGGCGCCCACAACGCGTTCTGGGGGTACTACAGATTTGCGGCAGCTGAGGCGGCCCCTCCGGAAAAGCGCGCTAAGGCAATTTCGTTGGTTATGGCCGGCGGAATTTTCTCTGCAGTATTTGGACCTGAATTGGCCAAAGCGACGCGTGATCTCTTCTCCCCTGTTGTTTTTGCTGGCTGCTATGCAGCGATTGCCGCACTGGCGGCTTTCACGGTCTGTCTTATTCAAACCGCAGCGCTGACAAAGCCGGCTCCAGCACCAGTGTCATCGGAGACCGTCGAACGCCCATTGTCAGAGGTTATGCGTCAACCCAAGTTTATAGTTGCTGCGATTGCAGCCATGGTCGGCTATGGCGTGATGATATTGGTCATGAGTGCAACGCCTCTATCCATGGTCGATTGCGGTTTCGCATTTGAAGATGCGGCGTTCGTTATTCAATGGCATGCGTTGGCGATGTTCGGTCCAAGTTTCTTCACTGGGTCTTTGATCAAAAAGTTCGGTGCTGTAAGAATTGTTTTGGCAGGCGTTGTTCTCAACGTGATCAGCATGGCGTCAAATCTTGCCGGCGTGGAGCTGATCAATTTTTGGTTAGGCCTGGTTGCGCTCGGGCTGGGCTGGAACTTTATGTATATCGGCGGCACGGCTTTGCTTACTGAAACCTATCGCCAGAGTGAGCAAGAAAAAGCGCAAGCGGCAAATGATTTTCTGGTGTTTGCGACAATCTCAGTGGCGACCTTTTCATCCGGCGCCCTACAGAATGGTTTTGGCTGGGTCGCCGTTAACGGGGCGATGGTTGTACCGCTGACTGTCGCATTGTGTGCGGTCTTCTGGTTGAGTGCACAACAGCGTCGCGCGACTTCCTAATTAGTATTTGTTTTTACTCTTCGTCGCTCTCGGCCAGCGGTGGTGCATCGTCCATGATTTCTACTTGAGTCGCCATTGGTCCTTTTGCGCCATTCTGCACATGCATTTTTACGCGCTGGCCAGATTCTAAGCGGTCAAGATTGGAGCGCTGCAAAGCGCTGATGCCAATAAAAATATCGTTGCCACCGCCAAGGGGAACACCAAATCCATAACCCTTATCCGCAGCGAAAAATTTTATCTCACCATCGATGACGCTTTCATCTCCTTCTGGAACGTCGTCCACGACGGTTGAGTTGTCGACGTCTTCTATGACAGTGACTTGGGGCCCCTTAGGACCTTCTGTTAAGGCGCAGCTGATGGTTGCGCCTTGGCGCAAGGTCCTTAGCCCCGCCTTGTGCACTACAGAGACGTGGAGAAAAGCGTCCGGGATACCGTCGGTCGGGGCAACAAAACCAAAGCCTTTGGCCGGATTAAACCACTTAACTTTCGCCGTGACGCCACGCTCGTCGGACCCGGCCTGGGGAGACGATTCCATAACACCAGCAACCTTATCGAACCCGGGTCGAAGGCAAATTCTATCTCAAATTATGGAAACCGCCAATTGAACCAATATAAATCATATATATATCAATGATTTATTGACTTTTGAGCGGTTTTTTTGTGCGCCGCGGCAAAACCTAAAGTTTCCCGACTCCAGCTTCTGATATGTCCCCGGTTTGATGAGAGAACCGACCTTACGTCGTGCGCACACGGGCGACGGCGTCTTGCCATTTTTGAAACGAGGCGTTTCTCCAATCCTCTGAGCGAGACGGTTCAAACAGATGATCGACGGTCTGTCCGACAGAGAGGCCATCGAGTGAATCATAAAGACCAACACCAAGTCCGGCCATTAAAGCGGAGCCATGAACACTCGTTTCCAAATTGTCAGGGCGTTCTATTGGTAAATTCAAGAGATCGGCGAGAGTCTGAAGCAGCCAATCGTTGGCCGCCATGCCGCCATCGACACGCAACAAGTCTATAGGTTGTCCTGTGTCTGCTACCATCGCATCCAACAACTCTTTGGTTTGAAAGCACACAGCTTCTAAACCGGCTCTCACGATTTCAGCAGAAGTTGTGTCTCGGGTCAGGCCAAGTATGGCACCTCGGGCGTCCGGATCCCAGTGAGGTGCACCTAAACCTGTGAATGCCGGCACAAATGTCACGGCACTTTCTTTTGCGTCTCGCGCAAGGGCGGCCGACTCTTCTGCGGTGCTAATGAAGCCAGCCTGATCTCGCAGCCATTGAACAATTGTTCCGGCGTTGAAAACGCTGCCCTCAATAGCATAGGTCGGTGATCCCTCAAGCCGATACCCAATCGTCGTTAAGAGCTTGTTCTCTGATACGGGTGTTTTCTCACCTGTATTCAGTAATACAAAAGCGCCAGTACCAAATGTGGCCTTCGCCATACCCGGCGAGAAACAGCTTTGGCCGACCAAAGCGCCTTGCTGGTCACCAACAATTGCGGCGATAGGAATTTCGGCGCCAAAAAGCGCGAGTTTTGTTTTACCGAAGTCACCTGCAGTGTCATGCACGTCAGGCAGCATGACTTCGGGAACATCAAACAAATTTAATAATGTCGTGTCCCAAGACTGGGTGTGGATATTGAATAACATTGTGCGTGACGCATTGGTGGCGTCAGTCGCATGGACGGTACCGCCGGTCAGGTGCCACAAAAGAAACGTATCTATGGTTCCAAAAGCCAGATCACCGTGTACGGCCTTGTCTCGAATGACAGAGTCTGATTCTAGAATCCATTGTACCTTCGTGGCGGAGAAGTATGAGTCGGGACGCAGCCCTGTTCTCTCTTGGATATCGTCACCGTGACCGTCTTCCACCAGTTTCCGGCAGACCCCTGCCCCACGCCGATCTTGCCATACGATCGCGTTGTAGACTGGCTTTCCCGTGTTGCGATCCCAGACGACAGTTGTCTCGCGTTGGTTCGTTATTCCAATGGCCGCGACTTTGTCTGCCCCGCCGATCTCAGAAAAGACTGAAGCCACGCAGTCCTGAGCGGATTGCCATATCACCTCGGCATCCTGTTCGACCCAGCCATCTTGAGGATAAATTTGCGGGAAGGGGTGCTGTGCTGAAGCCACAGATGACCCATTCACATCAAACGCGATGGCTCGTGTGGATGTCGTGCCTTGATCAATCGCGATCAGGAGAGGGCCGGTATCTTGCGAGTGGGGCATTGGCGATGGCTCCAGGTGTGGCTCGCTGGTTTACATTAAACTAGGTGCTGCGCTGCGTCAGCAAGGTCACTAGGGGTGTTGATGTTATAAAACGGATCAATGGTCTCGCCTGTCCACTCAACGTCGACAACATTGTGTTGAGACTGAAATTTATGAATGGCCATCGCGCCGTGTCTCAACGCGTCAATGAGCGGGTCTGCGAGATGTGGTCGCCATGCAGCGACAGCGTGGTGGGCCCGCCCGTTCGAATGAGCAACGGCAATGTCACCGTCAGTGGTTGTAAGGCGTTCGATTAATGTGCTCGGTAGAAAAGGGGCGTCCACCGGAACAGTCACAACCCAAGACGGTGCGGGTGTCAGGGAAGTGGCCCAGATCAGCGACGCAGCTATGCCCCCTAAAGGACCGACTTCAGTTGTGGGGCGGTCCAGCACCACAGGCAAGTCATAGGCGTCTGCCCATGGCTTATGAACTCGAAGGCTGAGCGCCAGGTTTCCACTTTGAGGTTGAAGATGTTCAAGGGTGTGGTCGATGAGTTTGCGACCGTTGAGGGTGACGAGCGCTTTTTCGACTCCACCGAGGCGGCGGCCGTCTCCCCCAGCAAGAATAACGGCAGCGGGTTTTTCCATACTTTGAGGATGAGCGTCAGGACGCTCTGGGTCAACGTGGTGTTGGCGCGATGAAGCTAGGCGACCTGACTAATGTCGGAGTCGTCGTCAGACGAGCTGCCATCAAGGAACGCATCCCAATCAAATACGTCGTCAGAATCCGTAATGTTGAAGCTTTGCGCCCAAGCTGGATCAACGGTTTGCTTGTCGCTCGCATCTTTCATTTGGTTCTCGGCGCGAATCAGGCTGCGTTCTGTCACCGTTGCCATCCGACCGGCGCCATGTTCGCCGTAGACGGTTAGTGCGGACCGAGGAATCGCCTGCAATACGACATCCGTTTTGGCGCGGGCTGAGTTGTGGCGGGGACTCTTGTCGAGAATGCCCATCTCGCCAAACAGGTCGCCGTCGGACAGAGTCGCATGGATGGACGAGCCGTTATGCTCCGCGCTAAACAGCTCGAAAGTTCCTTCGATGATTTCGTAAGCCCAGCAGCTTTCTTAGCCCTCGACGTAAATGGTGTCGCCAGCTGCAAATGATTTGGTAACGGTCTGCACCGCGTCGCCTCAGAACTAAGGGGCACAGGGCCTCTTGAAGTTGTGGCGACAGTCTTGTCCAGTGTCTCTTAACAGGCCCTTAAATGAGCACCCCAGAATCTCAAAGAATTCTGTTTTTATCCCAATCGGCGCTTTCCCGTTCATCGATCAGGGGCGCGACCAGTATTTTATTGTATATGCATATATACTAAGGCCGGGCCACCAACCTGTTCAGGGATGGTCTGACGGACCCAGCTGAGCCGCAGCTTCCAAGGCTGGTAGGAGAAATTGGACCATCCCGCTCCCAAGCTGTTTGGCAACTTGGCTTTGGGCGGCTTGCCACAAGGGCATGGCGCGATCCAAGGCGGTTCGACCGGCATCGGTCACCGTGATCAATTTGACCCGTCGATCGCGGTTATCGGGTGTTTCGGAGATCAAACCGCCTCTAATGAGGGGTTTAATTGTGCGGGACACGGTCGTCGAGTCGGTCACTAAAGCGTCGGCCAGCTCTCCAATGCGGACGGATTCCCGCGCGTTTACGACCATTAATAGGCTGAGCTGCGTGGTTTTGAGACCTGTGGCCGCCAAGACGTGATCGAAGACTTGGGTGATCGCGCGCGAAGCTTTGCGGGCATGAAAACACAAGCAAACTTCTACGGCCTGCCGCGCCAACTCGGAGGAAAACTGTTGGTCACTCATATACTATGTATATGCATATATATTCGTTGTAACTCAAGGCTTCTGAGCGTTTTTAGTGTTCGGGGTCCGTCTCTTGCTTGATGGCCCCAGCGTAAAGGCGTGCCGATTTGTCGCCATAGGTGGCCAAGACAAAGGGGTTTCCATTGGCGTCGGTTTCAAAGGCCATCTCAATGGCTCCCTGCTCAACGGCTGTGATGGTTTGGCTTTCATCCAATTCAAAAGCCTTTGCGATACCGCCCATGAGCGCGTTGATCTCGTCAAACATTTCCCGCCGGTTTTGTTCTGACTCGTCTGACACGGCTTTTGATCTCCAACAAAGTTCTGTCAGCCAAAGTGGGCGACAATATGCATGAAAGGCTGGCGTTACTCTGTCAGCCAATAGTCGCCCGTTGAACGGTCACCTTCTTTGGGCCGTTCGATAGGGACCAGGATCACGTTATACAAAGTATTCAAAAGAAAAATGTTTACAACGCTGCCAAGGAGAAACGTATGCCCGATGTCATTCCGTCCGAGAGAGATGTCGATGTTTTAGGTCATCGCGCCAAAGTGGGCGTTCTCGTTCCGGCGAGCAACACGATTGTCGAGCCTGAAATGGCAGCGATGCAGCCTCCTGGCGTTACCAATCATGTGTCGCGCATGAGCCGTGTCAATCGTCCAGCGCACGACCTCGAAAAGTACAAGAAGTTCTTGGGCGCTTCTGTAGAAATGGATGATGCCATTGACGTGCTTACGGCATGTGAACCCGACATTATCGTGCATGGCCATTCCGTCGACAGTCTCGCGAAGGGATTGTCGGGCGCCGATGCGATGCGGGCGCATATGCAGGCACTAAGTGGCGGTATACCAGTCATGTTACCGGCTCACGCACTTCTCATAGCGTTGGAAACGATGGGGCAACCCAAAAACCTTGGCATCCTGACACCATGGATGCCGCCTGCTGATGAAGCATGCACAGCGTTTTTTGCTGAAGCTGGCTATAATGTGCTGGCCATTAAGGGGTTGCAGCATCCTACCCCGCTGCACATAGCGACAGCTAAACCAGAACTCCTAAATCAGGCTGTTGATGAAATTAATGTCGATGGAGTGGAGTGTATTATTAAGGTCGGCACTAATTCATCGATGTCATTTTTGGTCGAAGGTATGGAGGCTCGCCTTGATAAGCCCGTGCTCACAGTCAATGTCGTTACGTATTGGGCAGGATTGCGGCACCTCGGAATCGAAGACCGGCTGAATGGTTTCGGCAAGCTGGCCGCCAACTACTAACACTGGTAAATAAAGACCGCGCCTTACCGCTTACAAGTCAAAATTTAGGAGACACACTATGGCTGGCTATGTCGTCGCTATTGCCCGAATCGATAACATGACTGATGGACTAAAGGAGTATATCGGCAAGGCTGCTGACCTGTCGGTTGAGCATGGTGCCGAATACGTTATTCGCGGTCCGGCCAAAGAAGTTATGGAGGGAGAGCACCTTGCCGGTCGAAGTGTCGTGGTGTCGAAATTTGAATCCCTCGAAAAGGCTGAGGCCTACTATCATTCGAATGCCTATCAGAGAGACATCAAGCCACTAAGAGAAGGCTCTGGCGTTTACGATGTCGCCATCTTTGAGGGACCGTAAGGCTATGCGGTTTTCCATCCGGATGTTCGCCTGTGCTGTAGGGGTTTCCTATGCGCTTGCGGCACCCGTGTTTGCCAACACGGTTTGGAACGTTTCCTTATGGGGCAGCAGTCGAGCTGTAACCGTTGCCATTGAGCACTTGGCGAAGGAGGTAGAGCGGCGTTCGGATGGGGCTTTTCAAATGGTCACTCATTTTGGCGAGGCCATTTCACCCGCCCGTGAAAATATCGACGGGATTTCGCTAGCAGCATTTGAGGCGGCCCATATTTGTCCGTCTTACCATCCCGGTAAAACTCCAGCCTTGCTGGCGCTCGAACTTCCGTTCCTGCCGTTCGACGACATTCAAGCGGCCCATAAAGTAGCTCTGAAGTCGCACAGTCATCCGGTGATTGAGAGAGAGCTGGCGCAATTTAACGCTCGTGTCTTGCAGCACGTCATTGCGCCACGTTACGAATTTATGGGGCGGGGAGAACCGCCTAGAGTTTTTGAGGCATGGGATGGAAAGCGGGTCCGTGCACCCGGCGCTATTGGAGACGGGGTTCGCGCCTTAGGCGGGCGACCGACGTCGGTCCCGGCGCCTGAAATTTATACAAGCTTAGAGCGCCGTCTCTTTGACGCTGCTGCCCTGCCGTTCTCCTATACGTTTGCCAGTTACCGCATCCATGAAGTTTCAGACTGGTACACATTCAATATGAATCTCGCGATCCCTAGTTGCGTTATTCTTGTCAGTTTAGACGCTTGGGCCGATCTAACAGATGCAGAGAGAGCGTTGATAGAAGAGATAAATATAGAGGCCTATCAGCTTCAGTTTGATGCCTTAGCCGACGCGGATACCGCATGGATTCCTGAATTTGACGCGGCCGGTCTTGAACGCGTGGTTTATGACCCAGCCATCCTTGAAGAATTTAAGGCCAAGACCGCGCAACCTTTGTGGGATGAATGGATTAAGCGCAATGGTCGTCGTTTTCCGGCCGAAGAATATTTGAATTTCATACTGACCGAAGCGGCTATCGCCAATGCCACAGACGAGTAGCGCGTGCCACGGACGGTGATCGGACCGACAGGGTCCCTTCCGGACGGGTCTGTAAATCCGATTAGCCCTGCGGTGAGGGCGGGGGATTTTGTATTCTGTTCGGGTCTATTGCCAAAAGGCGATGATGGCCAAATGGTTGATGGCGATATTGTGGCCCAAACCACCGCCGTTATGGAGCGCCTATCAAATGTATTGATAAGCGCCGGATGTGATTTCTCAGATATCGTAAAATGTATGGTTTGGTTGACCGATGCCGACGACTTTAAGGCATTCAATATCGTGTACGCGTCTTACTTTAACGAAGACCCTCCGACGCGCTCGGCTGTTCGGTCCGACCTTCTCCTTCCAAGCGCCCGCCTTGAGCTCGAAGCCATTTGTTATAAGCCCCTTCATACCTGAACGAAGCGGGTATCGAGTGGTGCCCAAAGTGGGGTAGGGTCCCACACTTCATCGCATGAACAAGGTTTTCAACGTTGTCGCAAGAACCACCGACTCCCGTTCTCTTATCCAATCTTCATCGCGTCTGGTTTAAAGTCGAAGATGCATGCGCCGGTGCTGCTGCGCTTCTCATCGCTGCGGCGATGGTTTTAACTGTAGCGGAAGTGCTCAGCCGCAGACTCTTGAATGCACCACTTCCTGGAATCATCGACACCTTCAATTTAGGCATGGCGGCAATCGCTTTTCTCGGTGCTTCGCAATGCCAGCGCATGAGTGGCCATGTCCGGATGGAAATGGTTGTTCGTCGTCTCTCGGGTCGGACTCTGTGGTGTGTCGAGTCGTTTACAACATTGCTAGCTCTTGGATTCATATGTGCCGTCGGGGTTGCGAGCGCTGAAGGCGTGGTTCGCGCCTATCGTGTTGGCGATGCGACAATGGATTTATTGCTGCCGGTGTGGCCGGCTAAAGCGCTGGTCACTCTTGCGTTGATGGTGCTGGCAGTACGTCTCACGTTGCAGTTCTTTGATTCCTTGCGTCTGGCCATTACGCCTGAGGCAGTGCCAGTTGCAGCGTTGCGGGTGGCTACGGTGGAAGAACTCGCACGCGAGGAAATTGAAGAGGTGATCGGCACCGTCGAACCAGAGGATGTGGATCGTGGGGACGGCGCATGAGTGTTGACCCGGTCTTCGCTGGAGTAATTGCAGTCCTCATTTTGGTGACGCTGGTTGTGGCCGGTATGCGTGTCGCGTGGGCGGCGGGGTTTGTCGGTTTGGGCGGTTTAGTCGCCATGCGGGGCTGGGACCCAGCAGTGGGACTTGCTGGGTTGCTGACCTATGCAGAAACAGCGCGATACTCGTTGTCGGTTCTTCCCATGTTCATTTTGATTGGTCTCCTTGCGTTTCATGCTGGGCTAACGCAACGGGCGTTCGCGGCGGCGCGGGCGTGGGCGGGGCGATTGCCCGGTGGCTTAGCGGTCGCAACTGTGTTTGCGACGGCTGGTTTTGCTGCCGTGTCTGGAGCGAGTACCGCGACAGCTGCTGTCTTTACGCGGGTGTCAGTGCCCGAGATGTTGAAAGCAGGGTATGACCCGCGTTTGGCCGCCGGTGTTGTCGCTGCCGGAGGCACGCTCGCCTCGTTGATTCCACCGAGCGCGATTCTTGTTCTCTACGGGATCATCGTTGAAGAGTCTGTCGGTGCCCTGTTACTCGCTGGTTTTGTGCCCGGAGTTCTTTCTGCCATTCTTTATGCGGGCTTCATTGTTTTGCGCGTCAAGATGACCCCAGAGCTTGGCCCGGCGACGACAGAGGCTGTTCCCATGCTCGAAAAGTTCAGAGCGTTAGGTAGCGCTTGGGGCATTCTCGCAGTGATCGGCGTGGTCATTGTCGGATTGTATACGGGGTGGATGACCCCGACAGAAGTCGGCGGTGTCGGCGCCGCCCTTGTGCTGATCATGGCGCTTTCAAATCGCCACACCCACAAGAAGAAAATCATCGAAGCTTTTATTGATACCGCCAGATTGACGGCCATGGTTCTAGCCATCGTGTGGTGTGTCTTGGTCTTCGTCAGGTTTCTCGGGTTCACTGGGTTGCCCGGAATGCTCGCTGACTGGATTGGCAACCTTGACGTGCCACGCTTGGTTATTCTGCTTGCGATCTTGGCCACCTACATGATTCTCGGCATGTTTCTCGATGGACTCGGCATGTTGTTGCTGACCATGCCGGTGGTTTATCCGGTGATCATATCCCTTGGTTACGATCCTATTTGGTTCGGTATTCTCGTGGTGAAGATGATTGAGATTGGTCTTGTGACTCCGCCCATCGGCCTCAATTGTTTCATTGTAAACGGGGTTAGGCCGGACATCAGTCTAGAGACTGTATTCCGCGGTGTTGGTCCTTTTGTGATCATGGATTTGCTCACGGTTGGTATCTTGATCGCGTGGCCTGACATCGTATTGTGGCTGCCACGCACGATGAACATGGGCGGCTATTAAAACGCGCCCAACGACTTATAGGCCCATTAGAGCAATGAGATTCGTTTCATACGAATACAATGAAGGCGTTAAGGTCGGCGCTTTAATCGACAACGGCATTATTGATTTATCGGATGCAGGACCCAGCCTTAAAGCGATCCTCGCGATCGGTCCGCTCGACAATTTGATTAAGGTGGCGGAGCGACGTTCGCCAACAGTTGACCTTGACCACGTGGTTCTGCATCAGGTGGTTCCCGACACGGGCCGAATCATATGTGTTGGAAAGAACTACAAAGACCATGCAAAAGAAATGGGCGGCGACGTGCCCTCCAACCCAAACCTGTTTACGCGCACATCACAATCTTTGGTGGGGCACCAACAGTCCGTGATTATGCCTAAGGCGTCTGAACAATATGATTTCGAGGGTGAGCTCGCAGTCATTATGGGGCGTGGTGGGCGGCATATTCCAGTCGAAAAAGCACTAGACTATGTGGCTGGCTATAGCTGTTTCCTAGACGGTTCTGTGCGCGATTATCAGAAGCACTCATTCACTGCTGGTAAAAACTTTGATTCTTCTGGCGCGTGCGGGCCGTGGTTGGTCCCTGCCCATGAGATTTCTGACCCGCAAGGGCTGTTGTTGACCACGCGGGTCAACGGTGAGGTCATGCAGCAGGCGTCGACGCAAGAGATGATCTTTTCTATTGCTGACATTATTTCTTACATCTCGGCGTTTACGCACCTTGAGCCCGGCGATGTTTTGGCCACGGGAACACCAGCCGGTGTTGGTGCGGGCAGAACACCGCCCCTCTGGTTAAAGCCCGGTGACCACATAGATGTAGAAATTGAGAAGGTGGGAATGCTGTCTAATTCTGTAAAAGCGGAGACAGACGTCTGACCCCGCGATGGTTGATCAGCGTTTTTGTCGCTGCGGCGCTTTTGGGTCAGACGCAGCGAGGGGCTGCCGATACGCTTGCGGTTTTTATCGGGACAGATGTAGGTGAACTCGATCCACACCACGCGGTGTCATATGCTGATCACCTTGTGGCCAACACGCTGCATCTAGGACTGATCACATACAACGAACGGGGCGAGGTTGTGCCTGGTTTAGCGGACAGCTGGACCATGTCAGCCGATGGTCGGACCTATACATTTACATTAAGGTCAGATGCGGAATGGTCGACCGGATGGCCGATCACGAGTGACGACATCGTGGCCGGGATAGAGCGCGCGCTTAACCCCAACCGACCGAGTCCATTTGTAGAAAAATTATCCATCATCGTTAATGCCGAAGCGTTTCGATCGGGGGGCATGACGCAGAGTGAGGTCTTTGGGGTCACGGCGCCAGACAAGCGCACCGTTGTTTTTACGCTGTCACGCAGGGACGTCGATTTTCTTCACACCCTGAGCCATCCGGTGGCCAAGCCAGCACCTGCTAGTGAGCCAGATGTAATTGCCAACGGGCGCGTTACATCGGGTCGATACCAGGTTGCAGGCCGCCGAGATGAGGGACTAGACCTCGTGCCTCGCGGCGCTGGGCCAAGTTTGAGACTGATACCCGTCGAGTCAGCTGGTCGGCTTTGGTCGGAATCTGATGGTCTTGATGCCTATGTTTCCGCAGCCTTTCCTTTAATAAGCCTGCCTCCAATCGGCAGCCGTGGCCCAGAGGTTCGTCGCGACGGGGGTGACGCTTTGTACGCCTATGCGGTCAACACAACGCGCGCGCCATTGGATACGTTGGAAGCGCGTCATGCCCTCTCCATGGCCATTTACCGACCGGAAGTAATGAGGCGTGTTTCCATTGCAGGCGCCAGCCCAGCCACTCAATTCGTATCACCGTCTGCAATGACGTATCAGCAGTCTTATCGAACTCCTTTCGCGTCCTTAACCCTGGAAGAACGAGAAGCGGTCGCTGCTGCACTCTTATCTGAGCGCGACTATGGGGTCGACAATCGCTTCACGGTCAAACTACGTATCCCAACCGGAGACATTCACTCAGACGTTGCTGATATTGTTTCTGAGATGTGGACCAGGGCGGGCATTGATACGCAGATCGTTGCCGCGCCAATGCCAGTACATTGGAAAGCCCTGGCCGAGGGTGACTTTGACGTTGCTTTTGTCAGCTGGCCTGGGCGTCGCGATACCCCGCGCGACAGCCTTGAACCGTTAACCAGCGCTGGCGGTCCATGGAATTGGTCGCGTTATGATTTCCCTGGGTTTGGCGAACGCCTCGCTCGTGCCGCTGAGAGTGCAAAGTGTGAGGTGCGTGCTGGGCAGTATAGGGAAGCCGAGAAGCCTCTGATCGAAGACCAAGCACTCCTTGCGCTTTTTTTCTACCAGCCCTTGGCATTGGTGTCCCCGTCCGTTGGCGGTTGGCAGACAAACCCGGCAGGCATTCACCCTCTGGACACTCTGTCTCTGAGCTCGGGAAGAGGACGCCCAGATATTGGGCGCCCATCAATTCCAACCCCCATTCCATCAATGGGTGAGGATCGATAATCGCACTGTACTGATACAGGTCACCTCCAGACGTCGGGTCTAGCGCAGGGGCTGTGTGCCCGGTATGGTTCCGTCTACCTTCCTGTTTTGCAGTAAAGCGGACCGCCACTTCATCCATGTGGGCTTATTTCACGCGTCGCCTTTTCATTGCTATCCCCACCCTTTGGGTGGTGATTACGGTAGCGTTCTTTCTGATGCGCCTGGCGCCCGGCGGACCCTTTGACCAGGAAGCGCCCCTGCCGCCTGAAATCATGGCCAACCTAAAAGCAGCCTATGGGCTCGATCAGCCGTTGTGGTGGCAATACGTCAACTACCTCGGAAATCTTCTGCAGGGCGATTTCGGACCTTCATTTAAGTACAAAGACTTCTCGGTGACAGAGCTCATCGGACAAGGATTTCCTGTAAGCATCCAGAATGGTGCTGCGGCTTTGTTTCTCGCTGTTCTCGTCGGAATTCCTTTAGGGGCGATGGCGGCCTTAAAACAAAACAGTGGCGCAGATCACGCTGCGATGACGGTGGCCATGACCGGAATCGTCATTCCCAATTTCGTCGTCGGCCCGTTGTTGGCACTCATATTTGGTATCTGGTTGCGTGAGACTATGTTCGCCCTCCCTGTCGCGGGGTGGAATAACGGCGCTTTGCCCAACCGCATACTCCCAGTGATTTGTTTGGCCTTACCGTTCATCGCCTACATCGCCCGCATAACCCGTGCCAGTCTGATCGAAACGTTGCGCACCAACTATGTCCGTACAGCGCGGGCGAAAGGGTTACCGTTTCGCATGGTCGTGCTCCGACATGCATTTAAGAGCGCGATGATTCCTGTCGTCACCTACCTTGGCCCTGCCACAGTGTTTCTGCTGACGGGATCTATGGTGATTGAGACCATTTTTGGCTTACCAGGAATTGGCCGCTACTTTGTCCAAGGCGCGTTAAATCGTGATTATACTTTGGTTATGGGGGTAACCATTCTCGCCGCGTCTCTAGTTATCCTCCTCAACCTCTTCGTCGATTTAGCGTACGCCTGGTTAGATCCTAAGGTGCGCTATGAGTGATGCGCATATGAGTGAAGGAAGGTCGGGCGCGAACTTAAGCGTTCCTAACGCAGATGCCCTTGATAAAGCGGCAGATGTTGAAGGCCGGAGTTTGTGGCAAGACGCGTTTCGTCGGCTTCAGACAAATCGTGCGGCAATGGTCAGTGCGATTGTTCTCATCGTTATGGCATTTGTCTGTTTTGTCGGTCCTGTCTTGGTGCCTTGGTCATACGAAGAAATTGACTGGGATATTTTAGAGGCCGCGCCGCCAAACTTTGATACAGGCCATTATCTCGGAACAGATTCCTTAGGTCGCGACTTATTGGCGCGCATTCTGCAAGGCGGCCAGGTGTCTTTCCTGGTTGGCATTCTCGCGACGTCAGTGGCCTTGGTGGTTGGGGTGACAGTGGGCGCTACAGCAGGCTTTATGGGAGGGCGTGTAGACCAAATTCTCATGCGTTTTGTCGACGTGATGTATGCGGTTCCGCTGATGTTTTTCATCATTATTCTTATGGTCGTGTTCGGGCGGAATTTTTATCTGATGTTTTTGGCGATTGGCTTTGTCGAATGGTTAACCATGTCGCGCATTGTGCGTGGCCAAACGCTGACCCTTAAGAACAAAGAATTTATCGAAGCGGCACGGGCGTCTGGTGGGTCCACGGCAGGTATTATCGCGCGTCACATCATACCCAATGTCTTAGGCGTGGTTATCGTCTACGTCACGCTGACCATTCCGCAAGTGATCTTGCTTGAGAGTTTTCTGAGTTTCCTTGGTTTGGGCGTGCAGCCGCCGATGACAAGTTGGGGCGCACTGATTGCTGAAGGGGCCCAAGAAATGGAAATCACGCCGCGCACCTTGATTCTGCCAGCTGTCTGTCTATCAACAACGTTGTTTTGTTTTAATTTTCTTGGTGACGGTCTACGCGATGCACTCGACCCGAAAGATCGTTAACGCCCATGACTTCTGTGCTTGAAATAGAGAACCTGTCTGTTTCCTTCACGACACCTGACGGTGACGTTGAGGCGGTAACAGACGTGTCGTTGTCCGTTGGTGCTGGAGAATGCTTGGGTCTTGTTGGTGAATCGGGCTCGGGCAAAAGCCAGACTTTCATGGCTGCCATGGGATTGCTGGCCGAGAACGGCACCGCCAGCGGTCATATTCGTCTCGATGGCATCGACCTTCTTTCTGCGGATGAAAAAAAACTAAACACCGTCCGTGGCGACCGGATTGCGATGATTTTTCAAGACCCGATGACTTCTCTCACGCCCCATATGAAGGTTGGCCGGCAACTCGCCGAGGTAATCATTGAACATCAGGGCGTGGATAAAGAGACAGGTCGTCGTCGAGCTTTGGATATGCTTGATCGTGTGCATATTCCTGAGGCCGAACGCAGACTCGATATGTATCCGCACGAACTGTCCGGTGGGTTACGTCAGAGAGTGATGATTGCAATGGCCTTGATGTGTGAGCCCGAGGTCATCATTGCTGACGAACCAACGACGGCCCTCGACGTCACGGTACAAGCGCAAATTCTGGACCTTCTTATGGAAGTGAAAGTAAACCTTGGTGCCGCCATTGTGTTGATCACCCATGACCTAGGTGTGATTGCTGGTCTGGCGGATCGTGTCGCTGTCATGTACGCCGGACGTATCGTTGAACAAGGCTCTGTGGCCGACACCTTTGCGTCCCCAGTTCATCCATACACGCAGGGACTTCTTGCCTGCACGCCACGTCTTGATGTTGAAACAGAGGCGTTAGAAACCATTTCCGGACAGCCGCCAAACCTTCAAAGTCTGCCGACGGGGTGTAGCTTCCATCCACGTTGTCCCCATGTTTTTGAACGCTGTCAGGCAGAACGACCTCTCCTTGAGAGAACACCCAGTGGGCAATCCAAGGCGTGTTTTTTTAATGCGGCGGAGGCGGCCGAATGAGCGATCCATTCCTTCAGGTCCGCGATCTCAAAGTTCATTTTCCGGTTCGAACTGGAGGAGTTCTCGTTGGCCAGTACACCCCGTTGAAGGCGGTCGATGGCGTAACGTTTGACTTGAATCCGGGAGAAACGTTAGGGGTCGTCGGCGAATCCGGGTGCGGTAAGTCAACACTGGGCCGAGCGGTTCTGCAACTCATCGGTGCGACTGATGGATTTGTGTCGTGGCTCGGAACCGATTTGACGTCTCTCAACAAGAAAGAGCTGATTGCGGCGCGTGAAAACCTGCAGATCGTTTTTCAAGATCCACTTGCCAGCCTAGATCCGCGGATGACGGCAGGCGATATCATCGACGAACCCTTACGTAATTATCGGCCAACGCTGACCAAGGCGGATCGTCGTAAAATGGTTGAAGAGATGATGGAGCGTGTTGGTTTATTGCCTCGCATGATCAATCGTTATCCACACGAGTTTTCAGGCGGTCAATGTCAGCGCATAGGCATTGCGCGGGCGATGATCTTGCGGCCGAAACTGGTGATCTGTGATGAGCCGGTTTCAGCCCTAGACGTTTCTATTCAGGCCCAAGTCGTCAACTTGCTTATGGATCTACAACGGGACTTTGGGTTGGCATTGCTGTTTATCAGTCATGATTTGGCGATCGTCCGGCATATCAGCCATCGTGTCTTGGTCTTATATCTCGGAAAAGTGATGGAATTGGCTGATAAGTCCGCCCTCTATGCCACGCCTAGACATCCATATACGCAGGCGCTTCTATCTGCTGTGCCCATTCCAGACCCAACAAAAGAGCGCAACAAAGACCGTATACTTTTGACTGGTGACTTGCCGTCTCCGCTCAACCCACCGTCCGGATGTGTTTTCCGTACCCGCTGCCCACGCGCTACGAGTGTTTGTGCAGAGACAGCACCGGTGCTGGAAAGTGCGGGAGAGGGACAAGAAGTTGCGTGTCATCACTGGCGCGACTAAGTCGCATTTAGCAAAAGAGTTTCTTATGCCAGATCCCGAAGAGTCCTATTACCGTGTTCACGTCTTCTGCTGCACCAACGTTCGTCCAGAGGGTCATCCTCGAGGATCGTGCGCCCGCAGCAATTCCGTCGCTCTACGGGACTACATGAAGAAAAAAGCCAAAACGATGGACATCGGACGAGTCCGAATCAATGCATCTGGGTGCCTTGATCGTTGTGAGTTAGGACCTGCGATGGTCGTTTATCCCGAGGGCATTTGGTATCGCTATGAAAGCGAAACTGACATTGATGAAATTTTGGAGAGTCACGTAGAGGGTGGACGTGTCGTCGAGCGCCTCAAACTAAACACCGAAGATGGTCCTAAGTAGAGCGGTCCCTACGCTTCAGTCGGGAATAGAGCACGCCCTTTGCGCCCGTAGGCTTCACGTGCCATTGCCATAAGGTCTATCGGTCCTTCCATCAGATGAAAAAAGCGCCACCCTTCAGGCTTCTTCCGCAATAAGGCTGTAACACGAACATCTGCCGCAATCGGCTTGCTTGGCACGTCTTTCGGCTCTGCCATCGTCGCGACCCACCGCATGTCGTAGGTCGCAAGTGCCAGTCCTTCATCGATCTCGCGGACAAAATGATTGGCTGTGCGGCTTTTGAGTTTCTCCATAACCACCCGTGATTTTGACCAATAGGCGTCAATAGCGTCCCAACCAACCAAAGGGTCATGTGCTTCTTCCGGCATCAGGAGGGGCGCGGGGTCGTCCGCATCCCATAGAGCCTTTTTGCCGGCAAAATCCATCGACTCTGAGTATCCGACATAGAGTGTGATTAGATAAGTAATCTCTGTCTGTAGGGATGTCATGCCGACCCCGCGCGTGGCCGAATGGCATCTAACCCTTCAGCAGCAACAGCTTCATAAAAATCCCGCAACTCCAACAAGGGGGCCAGCGGCGCTTCGGCGTAGTGGAATAAGCGCCATTCATCATTTCTCCTGCGCCAAAGGGCTGTCACACGACAGGTGCCGCCGATTGGCCCACGATTGTCAGAGAACATCCACGCCAAGGAATAGAAGGCCATTCCAGTGTCTTCTGAAAGGCGTCGATATATCGGACTTTCTGGCCGATGTCGGATGTCACCGAACAGGTAGCAAACAGTTTTGACGTAGTCGGTCACCGCGCTTATGCCTATCAGCGGTTCGATTCGCTCGGCAGGGAGGTACGTGGCCTGATCATCAACGTCGTCCCAAAGGTTGAGGACGCGTGCGCTTTTTCTTTCGGACCAAGCCCCTGTCCACGCCGTGACGGCTGCTTCAACTGGGGACGTATCACCGCTCACGGGACCAGCTCAATCTCATCGTAATTAAGCACTGTTAGGTCTTGCCGAAAGTTTTTAACCCGTGGTCCAAGGGCTTTAAACATAATGACCTCATGCATCCAGATCGCTGGCGCATCGTCGTGGTAGATCGCCATCACTTCTTCTGTAAGACGGCGACGATCTTCTAAGTCGGACGTCGCAAAAGCCGTTCGAATTTTTTCTGTTAAATCTTCATTGCAGTACCAAGGGGTGCGCTGAATGCAGGAGTGAAGACGGGCAGGGCGTAGCGCGTCGGTGGTGCGTTCCGCCGAATAATTCATGCCAAACGCTTCGCCACGCCACTCTCCTTCCTGAATGCCGCGAATCAATTGCTGTACCGGCATTGTTCTTAAGGTCATCACCACGCCCACGTTCAACAAGTCCGCCGCGACTTGCTGATAAGCTGGAGCCAAAGACGCGCCTCCACCGATAGTCACTTGAGCTGTAAATGAAAAGCCATCTGGATAACCGGCTTCGGCAAGAAGCGCCCGAGCTCTGTCAGGATCAAATGGATACGGCGAAACCGATGGGTTGTGGCCAAAGGCAGCCTCGGTCGTGGGTTGGCTCGATGCTTTTGTTAGGCCGCCGAACAACGCCTCAATATAGGCGTCCTTGTTCACGGCGTAGTTTAAGGCTTGGCGCACACGCTTATCTTGGATGGGGTGATCATCCGCGGTTTTTGTAAGAATGAAACTGATGCCGAGGACACTAATGGTTGTTCCAATGTCACCTCGACCGCCGCCAGATTCGACAGCCAATATATTGTCGCGACTCATGGCTACGGCGATGTCGAGACGATCGGATAACATGGCTTGGACGCGTGACGACGTATCCGGTAGCGCAAAAATATGTAGGCCGTCGACCTTCGGCGGGCGCCACCCTGCCCGATGAGCATCCAGCGTCGCTTTAGCTTCGCTCCATTCGACCAACTTAAATGGGCCGGTGCCGACAGGCTCCACGGCGAAACCTTCACGGCCGAGGCGTTGCCATTGCCCCGGTTCCACAATCATCAGAGCTTCAGTCAGGGCTGGTAGCAAGGGTGCCGCAACACCTGTATGAATTAACACGGTGTGTTCGTCCAAAGCTTCTGCCCGTTCTATCGCGCCGAGGTCGCGCGCAATCGGCTCAACGCGTGCTTCATCACTTCTCAAATATTCGACTGCAAAGACCACCGCATCGGCGGTAAAAGGGACACCGTTATGAAAAAGCACGTTGCGACGGAGATTGAACTTCCATGTGAGGTCATCAACACGCTCCCAGCTCGTTGCTAAGCGGGGTTGCACATCGCCATCCTCAGTTACAAAGGTGAGGCCTTCGAACATGGCGCGATACGTGTATATGGTCGGGACGCCTGTTCCGCGATACGGGTTACCAAGGGCTGGCGGCAGGCTCACGACGCCAAGGCGCAGAATTTTTGAGTCTGACGATGTAGAAGCATCTGAAGTTGATGAACTCTGTGTTTGAACGACCGTTGGCTCTGTAGATCCAAACAGCCAGACACCGCCAAAAATAAGACCAGCTCCGAAGACGATGAGCGTTATGAGTCGAGACACGCGGGTCACCTTTTCATCTTGGGGGACTGATCACAGCCTAGACGCAGTTACCATGTTAAGGGCAATTTTTTCGCTCATATTCTAGAACTGCTGCCGCACCTTGTAACTCTGCCACAAGCGTCGAACAGTGCGGCAGTTGAGCCGCCTCGGTCTTCAATATCGCTTTAAAGGCTCTCGCTTTAATCTTATTCGCATCTACCGTATCTGCGGCGCCTTCAAGTTTTGCAGCGTCTATCACGATATCAATGAGCCGTTCTGCCGCGTGAAGGCGTCCCCATAGGTAGTCGTTCTCGCGATAGGCGCGACTAAAAAAAGCACCAAAATGATTGAACTGTTGCCCCTTAAGGCATGCCTCCGTGCCGCCAGGCCGCAACGTCTGGGCGTCATCTGGGCTTACACGATCAACACGAATTTCGTTGAATTCATCCAGGTCACGCCAGTTGGTAACGGAAAAGGTCAACACATCCCACGCCGCAAATCCGACGTAAGCTTCAAGAATCTCTTTACGAACTGCGACAGGTAAATCCGTGGTGAGGTTGGCAAGAACGGTTTCCGCACGAGCCGCATGAGACTCAAAATCAAGCACGGCCGCAAGTTCGGAAATTGCGGTGTCCAATTGCCCTTTATCTTGTGCCTCCTCAACCAAAACTTTGATTTTATCAGCCGTTCGCAAGGGAATATTTTGCTGTGCCTTGTCGAGAGGGGTCATGAGATCAAGGTTGTCGTATAGACCAGCTTTCAAGTGATCGAGATTGGCCGCGGTGACGTCTTCTAGCTCGGCCTTCCCCAGTCGGGAGTAAAGTTGATTCACCGCACGAATGGCAAACCTTAGTCGGCGTTGTCTAAACCCTGCATCGAAGGCTAAGAGAAAACCAACCCAACGGGGTGTAGATTCTTCATCAGGTACTGACTCCAGTGGGGCCATATCTGCCCCGATCCCATTTTCTTGGGCCCACTCACGGATCAACGCTTCGATGGCCTCTCGCTCGGGTTGTGACTGTCCATACCCACAAAGAGACAGCAACAGCGCGACCACACCGTCCAAGACGCTAGAAACCTTGAGACGCAGATACCCTTCGTAAGCGAAACCCGTTTCTTCCCGGGCCTTGGCATTTGCGGCCAACCTAAGTCGACCAATAGTTGGTCCATCCACGGGCTTATCTAGCTCATCCCCTGATACCGCTCTAACAATGGCGGTGATGTGTAGTCGCGACGCATCGATGACAGTTTGCAATCGTCGCACTTCCTCGTTGTAGGAATTAACCCAGGCCAAATCTTCATGGATGGGTTCGTTGCGTGGAATATCCGACAGGGCCCCCTTCAAGGTTTTGAAGAAACCTGGCACTCGTCCCCAATTGTCATTGCGCGGCCCGCGCGGATGGGGATCAATATAAAGGAGCCGTCGGTCAACTTGTCGATAGGCTGGTCGTCCGGTAATCGCACCGATGGCCTGAGCAAAAGGCTTGTTGACTAAGACGCTGCCGTCGACAAACGCCGCGTCAGCCGGGTTTAGAGACTTGGTTAGATAGGGTTTGAAGTTCTTGTAAAGAAAATCGACTCTGCCTTTCCAAACGATGCCCTTTCGGCCAATCAACTTGTCGCATTCTTCCAACTGTGCGGGCGGAAATGTACCAGGGAACGCCGAGGTCGCGCGCGACGCGAAGGCGAGTGCTGGAATATTGTCCCGATCAAAATCAGAGTGCTCAGTACCTGGTGGCCACTGACGATAGTTAAACCGAATGATTTGCCGGTGTTCACGCTCTATCACTTGAGGCGGGTCGTGAATGGGCGTTTCTTTTGTAAAACCAAAGAAGTCGGTGATCGTGACGAATAGATCGAGTGAAAGTCCACCCGGAAGCAGAGAGCGCCCACGGCTTTGAGGGTCACCCATGGCTGCCATGCCGTCGAAAAGAACTTCCGTCAGTTTTGCTCCATCGAAAGGTGGTTTGAACCAGCGTGAGCGGAGGAAAATGGAGAGCTTTTTCTTGAACTCTTTGTCACCGGAGAGAACTTTCCGGAACGACCACATAAAGGCCCATATAAACGGCCGAAACAAAACTTTGTGCCAAGGCTTGGCCTGCACCTGTTCGTTCATGAGTTCTGTAACGTCAGTGTGGGTCAGCCAGAATGATCTAACTGGATCGATTTCCAAATCATGTGCAAGGGCGCGGCCTAAAATGATCCCATTGATCCCGCCTGCCGAAGCTCCTGCAATAATGTCGACGACAACCCGTAAATCTAGATCTGGTTCAAAAGAGGCCAACAGATCGGCGTAGACATCTTCGCTGTCCCGGATATCTTCGCGGTGTGTTGGGTTCTCACTATTGCGGTCGCGTGACGCACGCACCAGTTTGAGAATTTCCTTGGTGACGCCGTGCATGTAGACGGCGAGAGAAACGCCACCGTAGCAAACTAAGGCGAGCCTGAGCTCTTTCTCTTTCACCGTTTCAGCAACCCCGTTGGCGTAGAATGACGCGCTTCAAGTGCGTTGTTTTTAGCTTACACGGAAATGCTTCAGGTCTTGAGTCGGAAGATAAGGGGCCTATTCAGCCGGCGTCCCATCACGAACCACTTCATCTTGCTGCTGGCCCCGCCCAGGGTGTTGCCGCTCAAGTTCCACAAGGTCTGCCGCCACGGCACCGGGGGATCGTGTGCCGTGGGTCATCAGCTGATAGAAAACAGGCACCACCAACAACGTAATGAAGCTTGAAAAGGCCACCCCGGTGAAAATAACAACACCGATAGCTTCGCGACCTTCAGCGCCGGCACCAGATGCCAGCACCAATGGCACAGCACCCATGCACGTCGCGAGCGCTGTCATAACGATGGGGCGCAGGCGAATGGTCGAGGCTTCAATCAATGCTTCACGGAACTCATACCCTGCATCACGTAGTTGGTTGGCAAACTCTACAATCAAAATGCCGTTCTTTGCCGCCAGACCAATGAGCACGATGATCCCGATTTGCGAGTATATGTTGAAGCTGATGCCGAATATCCAAAGACCTGCCAATGCGCCGGAGACCGCGAGAGGCACCGTCATCATGATAACGAACGGGTGGATAAAGCTCTCGAATTGGGCAGCCAAGACCAAAAACACGACGAGCAAAGCAAGGCCAAAAAAAACGTACATGGCCATGCCAGATTCATTGTACTCGCGCGCTTGTCCGTTCCAGCTAATTCGAGCTGCTTCGGGCAGACGCTCTTCTGCGACTTGTTCGAGCCAAGCGATAGCGTCACCTAAGGCATAGCCTGGTGCGGGCGTGCCCATAACAGTGATAGACCGCAAACGGTCGTAGCGATTGCGTGTTCCCGCATCTGAAATTTCTTTTACTTCGATCAGACTAGAGAGTGGAACCAATTCACCGGTTGAGTCGGACCGCACATAAATATTTGTCACATCCGTCGGCGTGCGACGGTCTTCATCACGACCCTGTAAAATGACGTCGTACTCTTCACCCTTATCAACAAACGTCGTGGCGCGCCGGGAGCCCAGCATTACGGCTAGCGTTTGCCCAACCGTGCCGATCGATACGCCAAGATCAGCGGCTCGATTTTGATCGATTTGAATGCGCATCTGGGGCCGTGTCTCATTGTAGTTAGAACGCACCCCAAAGAGCCGAGGGTTTTCTGACATTGCTTCGAGCATGATGTCCCGCCACACGACGAGTTCCTCATAGGTGCTGCCACCGAGAACCATGCTCAAGCCGCCTGCCCATCGGCCCTGACCAAAACCAGGGGCCAGGCTAGGAATAATTTGTGCGCCAGGAATATCACTGAGCAATGGGCGCAACTCTCGAAGGACCTCGAGGACACTTTTGTCACGATCTTCCCAGGGCTGCATGCGGACAATGACGTTACCCATGTTTGTCGCTTGTCCGCTTACCCCCATGCCCATCGGCATAATTTGAAGTACGCGTGCAGCTACGCCGGTTTCGACGTATTCCTTCATAATACGCCGTGTTACTTCTTGTCCTTGGCGATCAGTGTATTCCAACGACGCGCCTTCAGGTGCGCGAACCATAATATTGACGCTGCCGCGATCTTCCCGCGGTGTAAATTCTTGGGGAAGAACAAGGAAAAACCCGACTGCGCTGGCCATAATCCCGAAAAACACAGCAAGAACGGTGTAGGGGTGGTCTAGGCCAATATTCAAAGTGCGGGCATAGAAAGCCTTCATCCATTCAAAGGCGCGCAAGGACCCGCGCGCGAGCATGGTATCGTCCAGCTCGTCCTTCAAAATTTTCGAACACATCATTGGCGTTAACGTCAACGCGACAAACATGGAGCAGGTCACTGCCGCTGCCATGGTAACGGCGAACTCGGTGAACAGACGTCCGACGACACCCTCAGTCAATGTGATGGGCACGAACACGGCGATCAAAACAAGTGTCGTTGCGACGATCGCAACACCAACTTGCCGGGCGCCTCTGAATGCTGCCAACAAGGGGGGCTCGCCCCGTTTGATTCGGCGGTGAATGTTCTCAAGCATGATAATGGCGTCGTCGACGACTAGGCCTATGGCCAAAACAAGAGCCAGCAAGGTGAGGATGTTGAGTGAGTAGCCTAAGGGCCAAAGCACAATAAATGTTGCCGTCAGAGATATTGGTACAGTGACCGCAGGAATGATGACGGCGCGGATGGTGCCGAGAAATACGTAGATTACGGCAATTACCAGGAGTGCCGCGATCCCCATCGCCAAACCAACTTCGCGGAGTGCAGCCGTAATGAAAACAGACGAGTCCTGGTTCACGACGAGACTCATATTGCCTGGAAGGGTCGGCTGAACGCGCCGGATTTCTTCGCGAAGAGCCTGCGCGACGGCCAGCGTGCTCGCGCCGGGGCGTTTTACCACACCGATCCCGACCGAGTTTTTACCATCAGTTCGGAAGCTGGTTGCCGTGTTGGCGGGCCCAATTTCTACTTTTGCAATTTCGCCTAGGCGCACCAGATAGTTGTTGTCACCTCGTGCAATAACCAGCCTTGAGAAGTCTTCTGGTGTATTGAACGACCGTGCTGTGCGGAGATTGAAATCTCGGTTCTCTGACTCTAGTAGGCCAGCGCCGAGTTCAACGTTCTCACGGCGCAGTGCATTCTCAACGTCGACAACTGTCAGGCCACGTGCAGCCATGGCGCGTCGGTCAAACCAGACGCGCAAAGACTTTTTGCGTTCGCCGCCAATCCAAGCGTTTGCAACGCCTTCAATGGATGTAAAACGATCAATGAGATATCGGCTCACATAGTCTGACAACTCAAGGCGGTTCATTTGTGGGCTGGCGATGTTTAGCCACATGATCGGTTGAGCGTCTTGATCCGCCTTACGGATCGTCGGTGGATCTGCATCATTGGGTAAGGATCGGCTCGCGCGGCTTAGAACGTCGCGAAGATCATTTGCAGCGGCGTCAATATCTCGGCCCAACTCAAACTCTACGCTTATCCAGCCCATTGCATCGCGAGCGGACGAGTTAATGGACTTGATGCCTTCTACACCGCTGATCTGGTCCTCGAGCACTTGGACGACTTTGGTTTCAACGATCGCCGCTGAGGCGCCCGGGTAGGTGACATTTATGGATACGATAGGAGATTCGATATCAGGTGCTTCACGGATGGGCAGTTGCAGCATCGCAACAGCGCCAAAGACAACGAGCAGCATACTGAGTACTGTCGCGAAGACCGGGCGTTTGATCGAAAAATCCGAAAGCACCATGGTCTAAATATCCTTATCTCAATCCATTTAGTCTTAGTGGTGTTGAGCCGCTAGCCCTGCGAAGGTTGCGTGGCAGAAGATACCGGCGCGCCGCGAACATCGCTTTCGTTGAGAATGCGAACAGAATTGCCTGACGTAAGAGACGTATTGCCCTCGGTGACGACCAAGTCTCCCAGCTCCAATCCCTCGAGGACTTCCACACTGCCTGGACGGCGACGGCCAATTGTTACCGGCACACGCTCAACACTGTTGTCGTTGCTCACCACAAAGACGTATTGCTGATTTTCGAAGGGGACGAGGGATTCCTCCGCGATCATTAAGCTCTCACGGCGATCTTTAATGAGGTCGACAACCATCAGCATGCCGGGGCGTAATCTACGATCCTCATTGAGTATTTCAGCGCGAATATCCACTGACCGAGTGGTTGGGTTTACCCGCGTGTCGATGGATTTCACCAGTCCTTGAAATAATTCGTCAGGATAGGCGGCGGTGGTTGCCTCAATATCGAGGCCAACGCTAAGCGTTGATAGAAATATTTCTGGGACAGAAAAATCCAATTTTACAACCGACAGATCATCAAGAGTCGTAATCACTGTTCCTGGCGTTACAAGCGCGCCAACGCTTATGCGTCGTGTGCCGAGCCTGCCATCAAAGGGAGCGCGAATTGTGTAGTCTGAAAGGCGGGCCCGGGCTGCAGCAACATTGGCTTCGGCTTTCTTAACCGCAGCTTGTTGTTCATCAAATCGTGCTTCAGACGTGGCATTGGCCCGTGCGAGTCCTGCAATTCTTTCGAACTGTTTGCGCTGTTCTTCCAGGTTGGCCAATTCGACTTGTAGGCGCGCGCGCTCTTCATCTTCATCAAACTGAACCAGCGCCGTGCCTTCCTCGACGGTTCCGCCGTCGCTGAAATTTATTTTCTCAACAATACCCTGGGCACGCGCAGTAACGACGATAGATTCATTTGCTTGCAGAGTGCCAATAGCTTCGAGCCGGTCGGCGAAAATTTCTTGCCGCACGGGCGTGGCAATAACAGCCTGCACGTTTCCGCCAAATCCACGACCACCTGGACGACCCGCTGATTCCCCTGAGCCATCTGGGGCGATAAACGTCGAATATCCAAAGTACAGACCGACCGCTAACGCGACGGCAAAAAGCAGCCAGAAAAGGGGGCGAGACACACTCATTTCTTGGGTCCCAGGTAGTGGCAAGGACGCAAAAGCAGCATAACGTCCTTACAAATCAATGGTTTGTCGAGCTTATACAGGCAAACCCTCCGGGATGCCAAGAAAACGACGTGACAATACGTAACAACGGCCCGTTGTTTTAACTCGGTAAACCCCAGTTTCTGGGGGCCCTTTGAAAACCTTTGGGGTCACATGTCTGTGAAGGCTGCCGCTTCACAGGGCCGACACCCGCCCGCTATGATCACGCCTATGACCCATCAGGTTACCAATACTCGCATCGGGCTGAGAGCACCATCCTCTCTATCTGCCTTTATTATTTTCGCTGTCATTCAATTGTTTATCGGCGTGGTGCCGGTCATGGCACAGCCGAGCCAAGAGGGGTCAAATCCGTTTGGTGTTGGTCGGACCGCGCCTGAACCGGGTCCATTAGAGCCGCGTACCAACCCTTTTGGTGGCACGACGGCGCCAGCAGAGCCTCAATCAAAACCTTTGTTTGTCATGCCGGCACCGGTGAGGGCTGTATTTCGCCAAGTCGCTGATTGGCAACGTCAGATCAATCGGTACTTGGCTAGCCAATTGCAGGCCACCAATGATCAAGGCGGCTTGACCGCAGCTTTCACAGTGATATTGGCAAGCTTCATTTATGGGGTGTTGCATGCTGCCGGTCCTGGCCATGGAAAAATGGTGGTGGCGTCTTATTTTACGGCCAAGGACGCTCCGCTCCGTCGCGGAATTTTAATGGGCAGTGTTATCGCAACAACGCAAGCCGTGGTCGCCATCGTCATGGTGGCTGTGTTGGCCCTTGTCCTCCAGGGCAGTCAGCTCGAGATCATTGACCGGACAGTATTACTCGAAGTGGTTAGCTATGGCCTGATCTTAGCAATCGGGCTTTATATGACCTATGGCGCTCTAACCGGCAAAGCGACATGTGGACACGATCACAGCCACGATCACAGCCACGATCACAGCCACGATCACCATGATCACCAAGGGCACAGTCATGGTCCCGATCCAGCGGCAAAGGAAACCTGGTTGGCCCGAAAGGCTGGGCGATGGCTTGGCATACGAGGAGAGGTTATCGCCATCGGCATTATTTCCGGAGTCCGGCCCTGCACGGGGTCAATACTTGTGTTGCTGTTCGCCGCTGCAAACGGTGTCTTTATCCTTGGAATTATTGCATCGTTCATGATGGCAGCCGGCGTGGCAATCACAATTTCTGTGCTGGGTATTGGTGCGATCGTATTGCGCCGCTCGGTTGCTGGCCAAACCGATGAAGAGACCAGTCCTGCCCGAGCAATGCTAAGTAAATCATTATCTGTTGCCGGATCGTTAGCGGTGGCCCTTTTGGGCGGACTACTTTTCGGTGGTGCATTAGAGCGCACAGGTTTTCTTGTTTAGGGCATGTGCGGTTGGATTAGCCGTTTCCTGAACAATTCAGCCAGGCTTCTTGTGGCACAAAGAAATAAGACTGATTTGCAACTTCATTGCCCTGGCGATATTCAATTGCGCATTCAAAGCCATCTGTGCCCGTAATTGAGATGGGCTTCTCTCCATCTAGAATGAGATCGACATAAACCGTCGGGTCATAAAGGCTAAGCCCAATAGATTGCGCTAATGGATCAATTGGCTCTGCCAAGACCAGATCAAATGAAAACAATAATTCACCAGCTTTAACGCTGACGGAAAAATCTTCGACGCTTTTGAACTGATGTTCCGTTTCTGACGCGTCCGTGCGCAAGTGGGTAAAGTATCCATAATCTTTCAAACTGGTGAACACCTGGTCCTTCATGGCTTGTGTTTCACCAGCATCAAACGTTCCGTCACCGTTGGTGTCGAAATCGGCTCCCAGAACCTGGCTAAAAAAGGCATCGAATAGCCACGTCATGCCAACCCGTGTGAGTTTGGTCTCTTCAAATTGAAAGGACGCCTCACCCGTGACCCAGACATGAGGATGCGCTTTGACCGGCGCCGTGCTCAGGACCATAAGGGCGCCAACTGACAGAAAGAATTTGTGCATAAGGGCAACGTAATAGTGTCGAGGGCCGTGCTCAAGGCGTTCAAGGTGAGGACCTGGGCCGAAATGTCATTGTCTCAGGTTATCATTCATCTTATTTCTAAGACAAATATAACGCTGTTATACTTGTTAACATCAGCGCAGCAGAAGGATTGACCAGATGGCTAATGATACGAACCTTGAAATCAACCTGCACCCAACTCAGGACGAGCTGTCGCGTCAGGCCTTTATCGTTAAATTCAAACAGAAGGTGAATCTGGATCTACAAAAAGATATCCGCACCTACGTCGCAAAAAACATTGCGCCTCAACTTGAATCCGATCTCGGTGAACCGCTGGACGATTTAAATCGCGATCACCGCAAGGCTCTTAAGCAACGCATGGCTGATGAACATTTGTTTCAGACATGGGAGTCATTGACGTGGATTGGCCAAGACATGATGTGGAACGTTGTGGATGAAACTCTGGATCACGACCTGCCGCGCATTGATGCTGCTGCCGCCAAAGTTCTAAAGAGAAAAGACAAGCTTGGGTCACTTACGCTCGACCCTAATCTTGATCTCCCACCCAACATCGCCAAGGTTGAAATTCACCGTCAACCCGGTGGGTTTTGCCTTGAACGTGACGGGGTCGACTACGATCTCTTGTCCGGCGCACGGATGACCGGTGGGGGTATGCTTTATGGCGCTGGCAAAGGCCGCACAGCAAAACCCGGCTATTCGGCCGCACATTTTCTTATTAGCGAGGCTGAGAAGCAGTTTGGAAAGCTAAAGCCAAAGCGGATTCTCGACATCGGGTGTGGCACAGGTTTCAACACAGCAACGTTTGCACGCATGTTCCCCGACGCCGAGGTGTACGGTATTGACGTCGCAGCCGGTCTCCTGAGGTGGGGTCATGCCCGTTGTGAAAGTGAAGGTGTGCCCATTCACTTCAATCAAATGAGTACGGCCAAGATGGATTTCGAAGACGAGAGTTTTGATCTCGTGGCGTCCACAATCTGGGGTCACGAAACAACGCCTCAGATTCTTCAAGATTCAATCGCTGAGATTTGGCGGGTTCTGGCGCCGGGCGGAATCTCGTTCCATATGGATGTCACCAATCAACCTGGATATCAGGGCTTGGTTGATCAGGTTCTCAATGACTGGCAGATTCGTCACAACGGTGAGCCCTTCTGGATGGGTTGGGCCGATGCCGACTTGCCCGCACTAATGACAGCGGCAGGGTATCCCGAAGACTGTCAATTTACCGGCTACCGCAAACGCACCCAGGGCGCCGGTGATTGGTTTGTGCACGGCGCTCAGAAACCAGCTTAACCGGCCTCATTCGCGGCAAAAAAACCCCGCCTCAATGGGCGGGGTTTGAAGTGATGTTACTGGAACTTCAGCATCTGTCTCACCCAAATCAGGCGCGACACACAAGAAGGATAGTGTCACGCGCCCTCGAATCCCGTACCTGTGCATTCTGACAGGTTCGGCCCAAATGATCCTGTCAGGTCTGACAGGTTTTGCGTCAAAAAACCGGTCAAACGTCCGAAACACCCCAGATTTGGGCAGAAATCTAGCTTAAGTCAGGCTCCGAAATTCGTCGGATGCGGTGATCAAAGCAGACCGAATTCCGGGTTCCATTGAAGCGTGACCGGCGTCAGGAATGATCCGATAGGCCGCCCCATCCCAGACCTGAGCCAATCGGTCAGCCGCCCGTATGGGGCAGACCATGTCATACCGGCCTTGGACAATGACGGCCGGGTGATTTTTCAGAATAGACATACCGTCTAACAATTGGTTTGGCCCGAGAAACCCATTGTTTGTCATGTAATGCGCTTCGATACGGGCCATCGCCAATGCTCCTGCATAGTAGGAGTCATTGCGGCTAGTTTTCTTCGTCGATGGCAACAGGCGTGAGCATGAATTTTCGTAGGCACACCAAGCTGCAGCTGCTGGCCGATGAATCTCTGGATTGGGATCCATTAAAAGTTCGGTATAGGCCGTCAGTAAATCACGCCGTTCATCTACGGGGATATAATTTGCGAAGGCTCGCCACGCTTCGGGAAAGAAGCGCCCCATTCCGTGTAAGAACCAATCGATCTCTTCCGTAGAGAAGAGGAACACGCCACGGAGAATGAATCCGATACACCGCTCTGGATGAGCCTGCCCATAGGCCAGTGCTAGGGTTGATCCCCATGATCCGCCGAAGACAACCCAACGTTCAATTTTGAGATGCTCTCTGACCAGTTCCAGGTCGGATACCAAATTCTGCGTTGTATTATACTGGATCTCGGCCTCGGGCGTGGAGCGGCCCGACCCCCTCTGATCTATCAAGATGATTCGGTAATGGCTTGGGTCAAAAAAGCGACGATAGGTGGGGGCCGTTCCTGCACCTGGTCCACCGTGAAGAAAAACAACGGGAACGCCTTTCTTGTTGCCGCTCTCTTCCCAATACAAACGATGCACTTTGTCAGCTCGCAAGAAGCCAGACTTGCGGCACTCGATAACTGGATAGAGCGACGCGGCGTCTTCTTGCCTTACACTGCTCGCTGGCTCGATGGTTTCAAGAGCAGGAATTATATTTACTCCGTCAATGCTCAATTGTGGCTAGGCTAAGAATGTGTCCCAACCATATTGGATGATAGGGCATTTAGAGCAAGAGGTGACTACCCAAGGTCCGCTTCGTCCAGATAGCCTTCGATGATCTGGAACAGAGCTTCAGCATGATCTTCCGGTGTGATCGCCAAATTACAGTGATCGCCATAAATATTCAGGACATACCCACGGGCATCGCACACGTTGACCAGAGATTGGATGAAGGGCGTTATGACCTGAGTGTTGAGCGTTTCAGCGTTTGGACAGGCTTCCATTTGTTTCTGGAGTTCGCCAATCAACGCGGCAGCGCCTTTTCGACTACTTTGCTTCTTTTCTTTGCGGGCCGGTTTTTTGTTCTGGCGCGGTTTCTTTGGCGTGCTCATGCCATTTTCCTTGCTGATGAATTATTCCATAGGACCTATATCACAAATAGACCTGCCACCATGGGGCACTAGGCCTTTGATTTCCGTTTGTTTTCGCCGTATTACCGCACCGTTCTTTTCTGATTGTGAAAGCCTTTAGTTATGAACCGTCTACAGCAGCAACTCTTGGACCTCTGGGCTGTCGTGCAGGACGTCTGGGTGACCGGCGTTGCAGGGGTCGATTTCACCCGCCTTCTGATCGCCTTTGGCATCCTCTTGTTCTTTATGGTCGTGCGGGGGTTGTTTACGCGGTTTGTTCTGGGCGCCATCCGGCGCATAACGGATAAAACAGATACAGACTTCGACGACAGATTGTTTGAGGCGCTGCACGGTCCCATTCGTCTTGTACCGGTCATTATCGGTGCCTTTATTGCCCTCGATTACTTGGCGCTTCCTGACAAATACGCTGAAATGGGGGCGCTACTTATACGTACCCTCGTCGTGTTTGATTTGTTCTGGGCGCTCTATCAAGTCACCGGTCCCTTGAGCTCCTCAATTAAACGGCTTGAGGACTTTCTGACGCGAGAGATGGTCGACTGGTTGGTGAGCTTTCTCCATCTTGCAGTCGCATTCATTGGCGCGGCCACGATCCTCGAGATCTGGGGAATCAAAGTTGGGCCAATCTTGGCGGGCCTTGGTCTTTTTGGCGTAGCCGTTGCTCTGGGCGCACAGGACCTCTTTAAGAATCTTATTGCCGGAATCTTGGTTATCGCTGAGAAGCGTATGCGCGTTGGCGATTGGATTCTGGTAGATGGAATCGTTGAAGGCACAGTCGAACATATTGGTTTTCGCTCAACTCACGTCCGGCGGTTTGATAAGGCGCCTGTCTACGTACCCAATGCCAAATTATCGGACAACGCAGTCACCAATTTTAGCGGCATGACGCACCGGCGGATCAAATGGATGATCGGTATTGAGTACGGTGCGACTATCGATCAGCTTCGCGCGATTCGAGATGGCATAGAAACTTACATCACCACTGACGATGCATTTGCATCGCCTACCGAAGTGTCAACCTTTGTGCGTATCGATAAATTCAACGATTCTTCGATCGACATTCTGCTCTACTGTTTTACGAAGACAACAGATTGGGGCAAGTGGCTCGAAATCAAAGAAACGCTCGCCTACAAAATCAAAGAAATTGTAAAAGCCGAAGGCACAGGGTTCGCCTTTCCCAGTCAGTCGGTCTATATCGAGACAATGTCTGGGGATGCCGCTGAAGTATTTGTCCCTCCAACAAAAGACTAACTTCTCCGCCTTGGTCCGTCCGATAAGATCGCCGGGAGTCAGGCAAGATATGATTTGGTAATTGCTATGACTCCCATGAGAATTTTATTTCTGATTGTCTTTATTGACCTTGTCGGCTTTGGTATCTTGGTTCCCTTGCTGCCGTTTTATGTTGATCGTGTTGGTGCCGGGCCAGAAATAATCACCATCACGCTTGGTCTTTATTCTCTCTTTCAGTTTATCGCCGCACCTATCTGGGGATGGTTGAGTGATCGGTATGGGCGTAAGCCTATCTTGGCCTGGTCACTTTCTGGATTTGCGATTTCTTATTTGATCCTGGGTTTCGCCGATAGTTTGTGGATGGTTGTCGCCAGTCGTGTTTTTGGCGGCCTTATGGCTGGAAACATATCTGCGGCTTTTGCCTATGTGACCGACATCACGACACCGGAGACGCGAGCCAAGGGTATGGGAATGGTGGGTGCGGCCTTTGGGCTTGGCTTCATTTTCGGACCGGTCATTGGTGGTGTGCTCGCTGGCTCAGATATTGAAACTGCTAATTTTCTTCTCCCCGCTCTGGTGGCGACCGGCATGACAACCGTTGCACTGTTGGGGGTGATTTTTGTTCTGCCGGAATCTCTCAGCCAGGAGTTGCGCGATCAGATTCGCAATCGTCCTAAGATATCTTTGAAGATGAGAATAGAAGCCGCATTCAAGCGCCAGGCCTTAACCCTGATCGTGCTCATTGGTTTCGGCGTTACCATGGCCTGGGCTTTATTGGAAACAACACTGGCACTTTGGGCCAACAGCGTTCTCAGTCTCGGACCGCGAGACATTGGCCTGTTGTTGACGTACGTCGGCGTTATCGGCGTTATCATCCAGGGCGGGATGATCGGACCTCTGACCAGGCGTTTTGGTGAGCACAGTTTGGTTGCTGCGGCGACCTGTTTTCTATTTTGCGGCTACGGTTTTCTTGCCGCATCGCAAGGTTGGACGTTGCTCGTTACGGCGATGACATTTCTGGCGGTCGGTAATGCGCTTTCTAACCCATCATTATCCAGTCTTGTGTCTAAGGAAGCAGATGAGACGGAGCGGGGCGCTGTTTTGGGTGTTTTCCAAGGGGCTGGCAGTCTCGCGCGAGTCGCTGGGCCAATGTATGCTGGACTTGTATTTGTTCAGTTCGGTCCGGCTATACCCTTTATGATTGCGGCCGCTTGTATGGTGCCCACTTTGGTTATGGTGTTTTTGCTGCCCTCCAAGGGGTCGGAGGCGGGATAGGGGACACTTATTCGGGTTGATTCCCGTTTCGAACCAGATCAAGCTTATCCATAATCCGATCAAGACCACACATTCGAAGAGGGGCTGCACGTGCTCGAGGCGATAGATTTAAATAAGACGTACGGGGATCACAACGCGCTCAAGGGTCTCAACTTGTCCATCAATGCTGGGGACATATATTGCCTTTTGGGTGCCAATGGCGCTGGTAAGACGACCACGATCAACCTGTTTTTAAATTTCATTGATCCTTCGGGCGGTCGCGCCAAGGTTAACGGCATTGATGTCACCGAGAACCCACTCGAGACAAAAAGATACCTCGCCTACATCCCCGAACAGGTCATGCTTTACCCCAACCTCACAGGTCTCGAGAACATAGAGTACTTCGCTCGTCTTGGCGGGCATGACGAGTACAACGATGACGATCTAAGAGGTTTCCTGGTGCGCTGTGGATTGCAAGCCGAAGCTGCGGACCGTCGGATCTCGACGTACTCCAAAGGCATGCGTCAAAAGGTCGGCGTTGCTATTGCGCTTGCTAAACAGGCCAAAGCTTTGTTGTTGGATGAGCCGACGTCTGGCCTCGACCCAAAAGCGTCGAATGAATTTTCAGAACTTCTCAAGCATTTACAGTCTGAGGGGGCCGCTATTTTGATGGCCACCCATGATTTGTTCCGCGCCAAAGAGACGGGCACCCGCATCGGTATCATGCGTGAAGGTAATTTGATGCAAGAATTGAATACGGGTGAAGTTTCCCACGCTGATATTGAGCGAATTTATCTAGAACACATGCACTAACCCAATCGAATACCCTTTCTAGGATGGAGAGCGGACAATGCTTAAATGGATTAAACGCATCTCTGTTACGTTGTTTGTTTTGATCGTTGTTGTTGGTGGCGGAGGGTACGGCACCTTTACTTACATGAACCGCACACCACCGCAGTTGGTGGAGCCAAATTACTTCCGAATATATAAAGAGCAGCTAGCAAGCGAAGAGGCGATGACCCCTGAGGGCAATGTCGCAATCTTTATGTCGGGTCTAATCATGCCCGAAGATTTTCGCGTCCCTGATTTTCACAATCTTGCTCTTAAATCGAGCCAGTACATTCCTTGGCCGATACGCAATCGTGCCATGGCTGATCCTGGTGTTATTCTGCTGGACACTGAACGGTTCTATGAATTTGAAGAGTTCGTGCCGACCAATCTTGTTGATGCCTATGGGTCATCCATGGACGTTGATGGCACGCCGTGGGTCGAGAAGTACCACAATGGTGAGCTGATCTGGGTTGATCCCAGCCCCACACAACATTTTGACCACGGGTATTTTTTATATACGGCCCGCAAGGGCGGCATGCCTGGTCCGTCCCAAAAGTTGGTCAACAAGGCCCGTGTTTACTACTACGGAAAAGGCAAGGGTTTCATGAATGGCAAGGTGCCCCACGAAGCGGGTAACTGGGCTATTGTCGAGGCAACCATGGAGAAGATAACAGCGAAGTATGGTGATGTACCGTATCGCTGGGTTACAGCGGAAGACTTTCACCTCGCGCGAAAGGCAATGTTCGAGTTGCTTGATTGCGGTGCAGATACGATTATTTTTGCGTCACCCCGCCCTGTCTATTCTCATCATGAAGAGTTCAACGGCTCTATAAAACACGCCATGCATTACATCCACGAATGGGAAGAGTCCAACGACAAGCACATCAAAACCATCATGACCCAGAATTTGGCGAACTTCCCTATCGTTCATGAGACCCACGCCATTATGTTGCGTGATCGGCTCGACCAGTTGCCCAGGGGGTCCGATGTAAAGGTCGTGGCGTCCGTCCACGGCATGGCGTGGGACTTAGTGCCAAACGAAGCGTGGATTGAATTGTCGCCCGACTATATCGATCCCATCATGGAAAAACTAAACAGCGTTGTGGCTGAGTATGATTTCGGACGCACACAAGTTGTTCAGTCGCAGGACCACTTTGCAGATCCGCATAACAATCCAAACGGAACATATCTATCGACCAACAAAGCGTTTTGGAATGGGATTGAGGATGGTTATGACTACGTCATAAACCTACCCATAGAATTCTTTGCGGAGAACACAGACACAATGTTTTCCCATGCGATGTACAACTACGAAGGTTTCCCAGGCTTTAATATTTATGATCCAGTCGACTACAGTGATTGGACAGTGCCGTACACCAAGACCTTCGATGTTGAGGGAACAAAAGTCATCTACAACGGGTTGCCTGTTGGCAAATACAACAAGCCCATTGTTGAGGCATATTTTCAGGCGATGGACGCTATTCTCGCGCGATCCCTAACGCCGCTTGGCGCAAAGAGTGATGTTGCCTTGGCTAACTAAACCTTTTCTCAGACTCAACTGTAAAACGCCCGGCTTTGTGGTCGGGCGTTTTGCTTGTTGCGCGCGCGCCTCGTCTATAGAACCATCACCTATGTGAAAGTGGAGGGGGCGATGAAGCGCCAATTTGTTTCAGTGGGACAGACGCAACTTCATGTTCGTCGAGCCGGAGAGGGGCCGCCGGTCATTCTGCTGCATCCATCGCCTCAGTCGGGCGCTTTCTCAATTCCCATGGCCACCCGGTTGGCTAAGAATTTTACCGCCATTGCTGTCGACACACCGGGTTATGGATTATCTGATCCTCTTCCGGGGGGCTACAAGGGCCCCGCCCTTGATGACTATCTTTCACCACTTGTTGCACTTTTAGATTCGCTTGGCATTGAGAAGGCCGCTTTCTACGGTAATGCGACCGGTGCTGAGATTGCGCATATATTTGCCGCTGCTCATCCAGAGCGGGTGGCCGTTTGTATGCTTGATACAGCAGGCGACGTTTCAGACGAATTTGTTGATACCCTGACAGAAGGGTATTTCCCGGACACGACACCCCGCCGCGATGGCGGTCATCTCCTCACCCACTGGGACATGGTGCGGTCGCTGAACCTCTTTGCGCCCTGGCAGTTCACAAAAAAGGAATCACGCCTGCCGGTCGACATGCCGTCGCCAGACAAAATACAGGCCAAGCTGCTTGATTACCTGCGTGCAGGAGCCAGCTACGCCGACGCCTATAAACCGGCATTTTATACTGCCAAACACCATCTGATTAGCAGAGTCACGGTCCCGGCCACATTAACCAGGTGGGAGGCCAAGCCTGATCTAACGGAAGTCGACGATTTAATCGCCGCCGGGTTGCCTGACAATTTTACGGTCCTTCACGCCGGACCAACTATGGACGAGCGTCTCGCCGCCAGTGAGCAGTATTTGATTGATCACTACCTTCCCACAGCAACACCAGCGCCTCCGCACCCCGATCAAATTGAGGATGGCGCCCCGCGTTTGCAGAAAATGTTTATTGATGTCGATGGTGGTCAAGTCATGGTGCGTGTCTGTACCGCGGGGACGGGCCGTCCAATTTTAGGCCTTCATGATCCGGCAGGATCGTCCAATAGACTTGTTGGTTTGTTAGCTCCTTATCTCGGCAAACGGCCAATCATCGCACTTGATAATCCGGGCAGCGGGGAATCCGACCCCTTGATTTCCGCGCAGGACATTACGACAGAAGAGTATGCGCGGTACGCCATCGCGGCTCTGGATGCGTTGGGTGTAGATGAGGTCGATGTCATTGGTCGCTATTCCGGTGGGCAAGTTGCCATGGAAATGGCAGCCGCCAAACCAGAGTTGGTGAAACATATTGTTCAAGCGGGCGTGCAAATCTTCACCGACGAAGAGCGTGGTGATCTGCTGAATCACTACACGCCGTCCATTGCTCCGACATGGGATGGTGGCCATCTTGTGACGGCGTGGGCAATCGTACGCGACATGGGTCTGTACTGGCCCTGGTACAATCAGACTAAGGATGGTGTGATCCACCGGGACGCCAACCTCGACCCAGAATTTTTAGATAGCCGTGTGCAAGACCTCTTGAAAATCGGGAATGGGTATCAAAACGCCTATGCGGCGTCATTTACCTATCCGATGGCCGATAAGCTTGCGGCACTTGATGTGCCCTGTCTTCTCATCGATTGGCCCGGCGCTGCGTCTTACGATCGTTTGGAGATGGCCAAACAAGCGGCGCCAAAGTGTGACATCGCAGATATGCCAGAGGACTTGGGCGATATTCCAACTCTACTCGATCCGTTCTTTAAATCGTGACGACTTCAGACATGTTCATTCAGCGTCGATTTCTCTCTCTTCCTGACGGCAAGCAGATTCACTTTCGCATGGCTGGCCGCGGCCCCGCGATGATTTTGATGCACCCGTCACCAATCTCGTCGGAAGCATTGGTCCCGGCCATAAGAGTTTTCTCGGAAAAGTTCACGTGTATCGCCCTTGATACACCAGGTTATGGACTCTCAGATGACAGCGTTACTAAGAAGGAAGACCTATGGGGTTACGCCGACGCTGTTTGTCATGTCCTTGATGTCTTTAATCTAGAGTCCGCAGTTATCTATGGTGCGGCGACCGGTGCACAGATTGGGACTCAGTTCGCGCGGCGTTTTCCCAACCGAACTCAGCTCCTGATGCTCGATGGTGCGGGTCATTTCACTGACGAAGAAAGAGACTCTTTTTCCGACGGATATTTTTCTGATCTCACTCCAAGCCGAGATGGAACACACCTTCTTGCCGCGTGGGATGCCAGCCGCCACCTGTCTGTGTTTTTTCCCTGGATGTCGAGCCGCCTTGAAGATCGCATCCCATCTGGCCCAGCCCCTATCCAGTCTATTCAGGATCACGTCAACGATATGCTGCGTGCCGGTCCCGACTATCGCATTGCTTATTGGGAAGCGATGAAGTTTGAGAAGCATGCCAACACGATTCAGGTTGAGGTCCCGACTCTCTTATCTCTCAACGCCGGCAGTGTGACGCGTTCTCATACAGATTCACTCATTGCTCAAGGCTTGCCTGATAATTTTAAAGTTGTTCCTAGTACACCACAGACTCGCTATCAGGCTTTGCTTGACGCAGCGGTTTCGTACACGGGCAATCCAGAATGTCCGCAAGCACCGCGGCAATTTAATGCGCAACCGTCGATTCAAAACGCCATGGTCAATGTTCCGGGTGGACAATTGCGCGCACGGTTGTGTTTGGAGGGTGAGGGGCTTCCGCTGGTCGCCATTCATGACCCCGCCGGATCGAGCCACTTAGTCGAGCCCATTTTCAAACCCTACGTCGGCCGTCGCCCAGTGATCGCATTCGACAATCCCGGAAATGGCGAGTCTGACGCGGTGATCGACACGTTTAATTCAGAAACCTACGCCGATGTCTTGAACGCTGCGCTTGATGAACTGGGGGTTGATGAGGTCGATGTGCTTGGCCGTTACTCTGGCGGACCGGTTGCGATGGAAATGTGTTTCCAGCGACCAGAGCGCGTTAAACATATCGTACAAGCTGGCGTGTCCTTCTATGAGGGTGCGGAACAGGCATCTCTGGTCGAGAATTATACGCCGTCGGTCGCGCCACGGTGGGATGGCAGCCATCTCATGACGGCGTGGTCTGTTATGCGCGATCAAAGTCTGTACTGGCCTTGGTTTAACCAAACCAAAGACGGAGTCTTATGGAACGACGGTGCTATTGACGTTGCGCTGACAGATTTGCGAACGCGAGAACTCCTCAAATGTGGTGACCGGTATCAAGAGGCCTACAACGCCATGTGGCGATACCCCATGCGTGAAAAATTGCCTCGGCTCTCCATCCCGTGCTTGCTGTGTCACCCGAGCTGGGAGCCGGTGGCTTACACCACGGCCTTGGCACTAGCCGTAGAACCGCGCTGTCAATCTGTCGAACTGGCGCCTAGAATGGCGGACTGGCACAGAGATCTAGACGCTTTTTTCAGCGCCTCTTGACGTTTAGCGCTTTAATCACAAAATAGAGACTGCATCACGCCGATCTCGGGTGATATCGCACCGGCGCCCACAGGGGCCCACAATCCGTCTCGCTCCTAGAGGAGACAAAGAGGTATTTGGTTATGACACGCATGTCCGTGTTTTCGAGCCCATTGCTGCTCGGTTTTGATCACATTGAGCGCGTGCTTGATCGGGTCAACAAGTCATCCGGCGAGGGCTATCCGCCGTACAACATCGAACAGACTGGTGAACATGCTCTGCGCATTACGCTCGCTGTAGCTGGGTTTGCCGAGGAAGATTTGTCGGTCACGGTGGAAGACAATCAATTGGTGATTCGCGGCAGAAATGCCGAAGACACCTCGGAACGGGTGTTTTTGCATCGGGGCATTGCGGCGCGGCAGTTCAGCCGCAGCTTCGTTTTGGCCGAAGGTATTGAAGTCAAGAATGCTGGTCTGGATAAAGGTCTGTTACACATTGATCTTGAACGCCCAGTACCAGAACCGAAAGTGACAGAAATAAAAATCTCGTCGGCCAAGTCAAATAAGCCGAAACCAAAAACGATTGACGTTGACCCAACACCAATCGACTAGACCAGAGCGAAAAAGGAGTACAAACATGATTAATTCATTGGTAGATAAACCAAACGCTTTAGCTTTGTCGCAAATCAATTTGGCTGATGTTGGGTTGGATCAAATCGCTTACATCCGCCCTGTCGTTATCGATGAGCAACCTGCTTGGTCGATATTCAATGCGGCTGGAGAGGCAGTCGGTGCGGCCCCAACTCGCGAGCAGGCTATGGTGGCGATTCTACAGAATGACCTCACCCCGCATTTCGTGAATTGACGGCAGCTGGCCGGTGCGGTTGCAGCCAATCATCACACTTAAAATCTTGGGGCACGCTTGATAAAGTTACACCTTGTCCCCGTAGCTCAGTAGGATAGAGCACCAGATTCCTAATCTGGGGGCCGTGAGTTCGAATCTCGCCGGGGACGCCATTCATTTTTGAACGGCTTAGCTCTTTCAGATACTCCTATTGAGGTGAAGCTCCCTCTGTGTCCCTTGACTCAGTTTTGATTGATCGCAACGTCTAGCTGAGTGCGATCGATTTCTTTGCCGTTTATAAACACGCGCTCAATAGTTCGGCTGTTGCGTATATTGACTGACGGATCCTTTGACAGAATCACCATGTCAGCGCGCTTGCCGACTTCAATTGAACCTAGATACGCCTCAACCCCAATATATTTTGCACCATTGAGCGTCGAAAGTGTGATGACGTCTAGCGGTGGAATACCTGCTTCAGCGAGGAGTTCCATTTCCATATGAACCATGGGGCCAATCAATCTGTCTGTGCCCATGGCAATAATCGCACCGGCATCATGGAGCTGTTTGAGGTTCCGCAAGACGGCAGGAAGAACTCCCCTCATCCAGCCCGACATGCCAGATGAAGCGTAGCGGTTCCGTTCCGTTACCTTGTTAAACTGTCGCTCTTCTTCCGTCAGCGTTTCTGTAAAAAGCGGGTCATCAAAGAAAGTGTTGTCGAGCTCTACCCGCCCCACTGCGCCGAACAACAACGCTGTGCTGGAAATCACGACGCCTTGATCAGCCACGTATTCTGCAAAACCTGTACTCGCATCTGCAAGAAATACAGGATGAGCGAGCGCGTCAACGCCGGCTGCAATGGCCAGGCGAGCTGCTTCTTCATCAGCGATATGAATAGTGGTTCGTACGCCGTTATCTTTCGCATAACGAATGAGTTGGCTGAAGTCATCGTCTGGAATAAGCGGTAAGTCTTGGCCGCGAGGACCCATGCCGCGTCGGTCGCGGGTGAACTTAAGCATATCGGGTTTGTTAGCGAATAAAGCGTCAAGCTTCACTTTGCCGTCTTCAAATCCGTCCATGGTGGTTGCGCCAGCACAACAGGCGTAGCCATTTTTTTTGGCAACAAGGCTGCCGGTAGCATATATGCGTGGACTGACAATTCTACCCGCCAAAGAGTCGCTTCGCATTTTATAGATGTACTTGTCATGATTGCCGGAGTCATAGACAGCCGTAACCCCGGCATAGAGAAAGCCATGCAGGACTTTGAGTCCTGTATCTGTGTCCATGATCATCTCACGATTGCCAGGCCCAGTGCGCCCGCCGGGTAGATGCATATGGCTATCGATGAGGCCTGGCATAAGATATTTGCCGTCGCCGCCAATCTCTGTAGCGCCTTCTGGCGCCGAGGTGTTTTCTGTGGTGATCTTTGATATGAGACCATCAACGATCAGCACCGACGCATTTGGTAGCGGTTCGGCGCCGGTGCCGTCGATCAGAGTGATGTTCCGAATCAGCAAGGTCTCACTGCTGGTCCGTGCTCCAGCAGATCCAGTGCAGTAGAAACCAAGTAGAGCTAGAGAAATAAGAAGTCTGATTCTGTTCATGAGGTACTCCACCCATTGATTACCGATTAGGGTAGGGCTGGTCCGTTTCGTGCCACTAGTTCATTTGCTATCGTGCTCGCTGCGTGACGAGCGAACTCATTTCACCAGATGCATCGGTGGTATTCCCTTATTACACCTAGGGGCGCACATCGCTAATGTGCGCCAGTTGCGGGGCAGCAAAGGACGTACACCTTGGGACATAAGCTTAAAATAGGCTTGGTTGGCGCTGGGCTTGGCGGCATGACCGCAGCTGTGGCTTTGCAGCAGCGCGGGATCAACGTCGTTGTTTATGAGCAGTCCCCGGAACTCGGCGAGATTGGTGCAGGTATTACGGTTGGCCCCAACGCGAACCGGGTCATTACTGGGCTAGGCTTGGAAGACGAATTTGAAGCCCTCGCCAGCGCAACACCGCACGCCGGCATATTGCATTACGAGACAGGCGAACGGCTCAATTATATTCCCCGTGGTCATGACGCGTATATGAAAGACCATGGCGCCGTGTCGCGCCTTATGCACCGGGCAGATGTACACGCAGCTTTGGAACGGGCGTTCAACGCCGATGAAGATTCGCTCAAGCTGAAATACAAACTCACCGATATTTCGCAAGATGATGACGGCGTGACACTAAAGTTTGCTAACGGTGAAACAGATCGTGTTGACGTTGCCATCGCTTGCGATGGTCTGAAGTCGATTATTAGAGACAAGCTCTTTCCCACGGAACCGCCCGTGTTTACCGGGTACATGGCCTGGCGTGGATTGGTGGACCGGTCGCGTGTTCCAAATGTAAGCGTTGATCCACACTTTGCGGCGTATCCTGCTGAAGACAAAATGTTTGCGCGATATCCGGTGCGACATGGCACCCTGATTAACTATGTCGCCAATGCTCGACGGTCCGGCTACACCTCCGAAAGCTGGAAAGACCAAACCGACATCACAGAGGTCTTAGAAGAATTTGAGGGCTGGTGTGATGATGTGGTGGGCATTATTCGCGCGACCCCTGAGGGGCGTTGCAATCGCTGGGCATTGCACAGCCGCAAACCCCTCGACAGTTGGATCAAGGGCCGAGTCAGTCTGCTTGGAGATGCAGCCCATCCGATGACCCCTTTCCATGGCATGGGCGCCGGTATGGCCATTGAAGATGCCGCTGTCCTGGCCCGCTGTTTTGAGGCGTCCGGGGATGATTGGCAGGATGCGTTGCGCCGGTATGAGTGTGCGCGTTTAGGCCGGGCCAACAAGTTCCATGTCGCCTCACTCGAGCGAGGGCAGACCTACATGAGCGCAAAACCCGACGACCGCAAGCAATCCCCCAGCGCTGGCGTTGAGGATGAACTCGGGTACGACGCCATGACTGTGGCCATTTGAGGCCTGTTTTCCGGCGATTCTCATAGCGGTCATACTATGTTACGCTTTCGCGAGCACCCACCAATCTGACCCACTATGGGTTTTACCCGCGGCATAGATTTATGCTGAGTGCGCGGTGAGAAGGGGCGGGGACGACACGATGTCTGACATAGATGAAGAAATTGCCGTCAATGATGTGGTGGTCGAGATTGTGGTTGTGCTTGGTGCACATATAGACCCGAGCGCCCCCGAGCTGATCGCCTGGAACGGTAGTGCTGAATTGGCACGGGAGCTGATCAACGCGGTGCCGTTGCTAGCCAAGAGCACACACATCACGTTGCTGCAAGTCGATGATCTTGAGCCCGGATCGACAGAGCTTACGGAAGCGGAAGCTTGTCTGAGGCTTCGCGGAATCGGGGCAACGACAAAGACGACGAAGAGTGGCAAGGCATCAGTTTCTAAACTCATAGAAGAAGAGTCGACCGCGATGGGTGCCGGCTATGTCGTAATGGGTGCCTACACCCACAACCCTTGTCGAGAGCTTGTTTTCGGCGGCGTAACTCAGCACACGATCACACATACTAAACTGCCGGTCTTGCTCGCCCACTAAGAGGTGATGACCGGCATAATTGTCCAGGTTTTCCATTCGCTGTAGTCTTGGGGCTCTGTTTTTATGTGAGCACCAAGGAGACGGGGTATGCCCACACGCTTAAGTCACGACTTGGCCATAGACTCCACACGGGATGAAACAGCCCGCCAAGGGTTTGCGACAGGAATGCGACAATATGTGCTGGGCAATCTTGCCGGGCACATGCGCACCGTATACGACCGACGGGTGCAGCCGTCCTTTGAGAAGAAAAATGGTAGAGGCCCGAAAGATGGGCCCGAAATCCATAAGGCGATAAAGCCGGACTCCATATTCAAGTTCTATTCTGCGGTACGCAACGGAACGCAAGAATTGGTTTGGCGTTCTGTCCTGCCGGGAATCGCAAGGGCATCCGCACAGCTCGCCGAAAAAGCCGCAGAGCAAAATGCCGATGATGCAACCCTTCATCTCGACTCCACGCTCGAGGTGCCACGGTATATCAGTGAGCTTGATGTTCACCTAATGCCCGGCTGCTATCACACAGAACGGTTTGATGGCGATGTCGCCCAAGGGGCGCTGTACGACAACGGTCTGTCTGTTTTTCTCATGGGGTATCTTGGACCGGAGATGGATGACACAGGGCGATCGGTGGCTCAATTCATCAAAGCCCGGTATCCAGATTTTGCTCCCGAGACGATGATCGATATCGGAGCGACAATTGGATTCAACACGTTACCTTGGCTTGAAGCGTGGCCCGATTTAGAGGTTCATGCCATTGATCCGGCCGCGCCTAATGTCCGGTATGGTCATGCCCGTTGCAAGGCTATGGGGCAGCCGATCCACTTTCATCAAATGAATGGCACGGACCTCAAGTTTGAAGACAACAGCATTGATATCGTGTGGTCGGCCATGGTGTTACACGAACTTCCACCGGCTGACGTAGCCAAGGTGCTGGTTGAGAGTTATCGCGTACTCAAGCCAGGCGGCCTGATGATTCATATGGAGCTGCCGTTGAACGCAGACATGGAACCCTATGATCAGTTCTATATGGACTGGGACGCGTACTATAACAAAGAGCCGTTCTACAAATCTTTGCGCGATACAGACGTGCAAAAGGCGGTCACGGATGCCGGATTTGATGAGGGGAATTTCGTTCGCTTCGTCATTCCAAGCCAGCATGGGTTTGGAGCAGATGCCATAAAATATGCTGCCGCGGCAAGTGCGGACGCGGTTGAAGGTAATGTAGGCAAACTGCAGGGCGGTCTAAAGTGGTTCACTTTTGGTGGTTGGAAGTAGCGAAGTCCAACTTTACGCGTAGGCCTGTTCCAATACGGCTTTAACCAAAGGCAGTCCGCACGGTCCTGGCCCGACGCCCGTATGCATGACGTTATGACTGAATCCGAAGCCCAGTTTGATATCGGGATCTGCAAATGTGTATGAGCCGCCAGCCCCTGCATAGCCGAAACAGCGGTCTCCCTGACCCATCGGCGTAACCGGCGGGCAGTTCAATTCAAATCCATGCGAGAACCTCAGTTCGAGCGTATTGACGGCACATGTTTCCCGAACAGTTTCGGTGCTGGCCAACTCCAAAGTCTCGGGTGATAGAATTGTGATGCCATTGAGTGATCCGTCATTCGCCAGCGCGCCATACAATTTTGCCATTGCGCGCGCGTTTGTGTGACCTGTACCGGCACCGTTTTCGGCTTTGCGCCATGTCTTGGTGTTATAGGTCTCGTCAGGGTCACGTCCCTTCATGCTTTTGGCAAAAATGCTGTCCGGGTTTGCGTCAATCATTTTGCCGAATTGGGTTGGGTCACTTTGATATACCGTTGCCAATCTGGGCGTGATGTCATCGGGCACCGCAAAATGCCAATCGATGTCTAGAGGGCCGGCGACCTCATCTTGCCAAAATTGGGCGAGACGTCGTCCGCCATTCACTTTAAAGCACAGGCCAGCCAGCAAGTACCCTTGCGTCATATTGAGGTAGCCGAGTTGAGATCCAGCGTCCCAGTTAAGAGACGTCTGTTCTATGGTCTCAATCATGACATCCCAATCACTGACTTGCCCGGGCGCCAATTCTGCATCGACGAAGGACAGTCCCGCCGTGTGGTTCAAGAGATGGCGCACAAGAACGCTATCTTTTCCGTTGGTGGCAAAAGCAGGCCAGTACTCGGCGACAGCCGTATCTAAATCAAGCAAGCCTTGGTCGATCATTCTCAAAGTTAAAAGCGTGCCCGCCGTTTTTGAGACCGACCAACAACAGCACAGGGTGTCTTTTTGCCAAACCTGATCGCGTTCTACATCTGCGTATCCACCCCAAAGATCAATAACTGGTTCTCCATTAATCACTACAGCGCAGCTTGCGCCGACATCGCCATTGTGGCCGCGGTCAGTAAGGTTTTGCTCGAATATATCTGCAACCCCCTGAAATTTCGGGTCGCAGTGGCCAAAGATTCCTGGTGATTTGCCCTTTAGGAATGGGCTAAGGCCGCTTTCTTCTTCGGTCACGGGAAGGTCCTCGCAGGTTTCATCTTGCATGGATACGGGGCTGACGGGTTATCCTAGAGTTAATCAATAATCTAGGGGACGCCAACATGGCCATGAAATTATTTTACTCACCCATTCATGGGTTTATTCACAAAGTCTTGGTTGTTACCCACGAAGCTGGGGTTTGGGATCAGCTCGACTTTGTGCCTGTTTATCCGGTGCAGGACGGTTATTCCATTGCAGCCATAAATCCTCTGCACAAAGTTCCAACATTGGCTCTAGATGACGGCACGGTTTTGTACGGAAGCCAAACTGTCGTGGAATATTTGGATTCTTTGTCGACCACAGGCCATCGTCTGTATCCCGCCGAAGGCCCAGCCCGCTGGGATGCGGTGCGACGTTTGGCGCTCGCTGATACTCTATTTGAGGTGACCGTTGTTATGGCTTTGGAGAATCTGGAGAAGCCGCCACGGGAAATGGTGTTTAAGTGGAACTGGGCGAAGGTGGTTCGCGCGGTCGATCAGATGGAAGAAGATGCGGTCAAAGGGTTTGCGTCATTCGATATCGGGCAAGCGTCGGCTCTACATGGTCTTTCCTACCTTGATCGTCAGACCGGCCGTGGATTGCACGCCCCCGTGCCGAAAGAATGGAACTGGCGCGATGGTCGTCCCGCATTGACGGCGTGGTGGGACCAAGCTGTGCAGAGGCCATCTGTATTGTCTCACTTTAATAAGGAGTATGAAGGCCAAGACAGTGCTGAATATTGCCAATCAAAAGTGGCCGAAGTGCTGAGAGCCCAAGGCAGGCCAGCCCCAGATACGCCAACACCGCTTCCCGTCGACTTTGTCCCACCTGGGGACTAGTCGGCCGTGTCGACGCAAGACCTTCCTCATCTAACGTCGCCGGTCTCGCTAGGACCAGTTGATCTTCGGAACCGGGTTGTGGTTCCCGGGCACTCCATGGTGCATGGCGATTCAAGTGGCGGCATCACAGATAAGTATCGTGCGTATTTGACCGCGCGGGCGAAGGGTGGCGCGGCCCTCATCGGAATTGAGTCGGCGCCGATCCATCCCGATTCCCAAACTTGGAATGGTCAGGTCGAACTGTGGCGGGAAGATATTGTAGAGTCTCTCGCCATCACCGCAGATGATGTGCACGGGGCTGGGGCGAAGCTCTCCATCATCCTATGGCACGGCGGTCACAACGTATCCTATCGGCGTGGCACTCCAGCCTTGGCGCCGTCAGCCATCCCCTCTGTTCAGATTGGAGAAATTCCACGGGCCATGTCGGTCGCGGATATCAAAGGTGTCATTCCGTATTACGTATCTGCCGCCGAACGATGCATCAAAGCGGGGCTGGACGTTCTGGAGGTGCAGACGTCGTCAGACTATCTGCTGGGCTCGTTCTTAAATCCGCAACTCAATCATCGTACCGATGAGTATGGAGGCACTGTCGAGAACCGATGCCGTTTCATTTTGGAAATACTCGAAGCCATTCGTGCAATAATGCCATCACATCTTGCGCTCGGCATTCGCACATCGGTCTATCACGCGATCCCCGGTGAAATGGACGGTTACACCATCGACCACTCTTTACCGGCAATGGAGCACATCGCGGCAAGTGGTTTAACCGATTACGTCAGCGTTATGGCCGGGTCGAATGCAAATTTCGCAGAGACAATACCCCCCATGACGTATCCGCGACCCCAAATTGCCGAGTTGTCTGCAAAGTTCAAGCAGGCTTTGGACGTTCCCGTCATTGTTGCTGGGCGGATCACAACACCAGATGCCGCTGAAGACGTTCTCGCCAATGATCAGGCGGACCTCGTCGCTGTGGCCCGGGCGTTCATCGCGGACGCGGATTGGATGACCAAGGCCGAGAGCGGGCAGGCCAATCGCATTCGCCAATGTACCGGCTGCAACCAAGTATGCCTCGGTTTTGCGGGTCGTTCCCTTCCGGCGGGCTGCAACTTTAATGCGGAAGCTGGCCGCGAAGATGAATTGCCACCAATAACCGAAGCCGCAAAGAAAAAGCGGATTGCAATTGTCGGTGGGGGTCCCGCCGGATTGGAATGCGCGCGCGTGGCAGCGGAGCGTGGCCATGACGTGGCTCTCTATGAAGCATCTGGTCAGTTAGGCGGAGACCTTCGACTAACGGCAGATTGCCCGCATCGAGGAGAATTCAAGCTTCCACTAGAATGGTGGGCATCGGAGTTGTGTCATCTTGGTGTTGATGTGCACCTCGATACTCGCGTTGAAGACGTCAATACACTCAATGCGGATGATGTGGTTTGGGCCGTTGGCGCTGAGCCGGCCTCCATATGGCAATTGCGGTTCCGGCCAACTCTGGTGAACGGCATTCCGGGCACGGAAGCATTACCGCACAGTCGCCAGATTCTTGCTGGAACGGCAGACGTATCAGGGTCTGTGTTGGTTATCGACGAAGAGGGCGGGTGGCCCGCCTTGAATTTTATCGAAGCATTGGCTGCGCAGGACAATGTCACTCATGTGACTGTCGCGACCAACAGTGCCGTGCTTGGTCTTCCTGATCTTGGAACCACCGGGGAATTGCCCCTGTTTGCGGCGCGTCTGAAAAATGCTCCTGTGACTGTTGTCAACAATGTGTACGTCGAATCCGTCGATGGCCGCTTTGCTAAGGCGTCGGACGGTGATCTTCTCGGACCCTTTGATTCAATCGCGTTGTCCATGGGTGCAGCGGTCAGGGCGGTGCCCGATGGGGTTCATGCCATTGGCGATTGTGTGGCACCGCGTGGCATATGGGCTGCAGTCCAAGAGGGCGCGAGGCTGGCTCGCAGGCTTTAAGGCAAACTGTTCACAGGCGGAACAAGTGCCTGACACCCCTTTCTATTCGTGTCGGCGGTCGTCATGATCAGACACAATCAAAAAGGGGCTAATCTCATGAATCATTTCTTTCGTCTTTCTCTCTCCATTTGTGCCGTTGCGCTGACATGGTCTGCACAAGCCGCAGACGTAAACGTAAACGCCGGTGCGATTTTCCAAGATTGTTCTGATTGCCCGGAAATGGTCGTTGTGCCCCCCGGGAAATTTGTTATGGGGTTCGATGGCGGCATCTTCTTGGATCGCCCGGGAATCGAAGCCCGTTACGAGGGCCCTGAACGAAAAGTCTCGATTGGATATTCCTTCGCGCTGGGGCGGACAGAGGTGACCCAAGCACAGTACCGCGCTTTTGTGGAAGATACCGGGCACGTGTCCGGCACCAAATGTGCCATCTGGAATGGCGAAACATGGCTGCATACTGAAGGTGCCGACTGGCGCGACCCCGGTTATGGCCGGCCCCCGGCAGACAACGAACCGGTTGCCTGTGTCACCTGGGAAGATTCGAAGGCTTACGCGAATTGGATGTCAGAAAAAACTGGTCAGTCCTACCGGTTGCCGACGGAAGCTGAATGGGAATACGCAGCACGCGCGGGCACTATCGGTGAATACACCTGGGGTGATGACCCCGACGGCGGCTGTGACGTGGCGAATATTTATGACCAGTCGGGCAATGACCCGAAACGTCCATACGACCCGGTTGGGTGTGATGATGGCCATGCCATCGTGGCGCCGGTGGGGTCACTCAATCCAAATCCCTTTGGTCTCTATGATGTGACCGGAAATGTCTGGGAATGGACCGAGGACTGCTACTTCATGCCGGTTCCGTTTGAACCAACTGATGGCCGCGCTGTGCAAGCCACAGGGACGTGTGAAAACCGTGCCGTCAAGGGGGGCAGCTGGTCGTCGGAAGTGTACTGGCAGCGCCCAACGTTTAGGGGGCGTGATCCTGAAGATCGTATCAGTCATATTTTCGGTCTGCGTTTGGCCCGTGATCTGAAAACCGATTGATAAAAAGGACTGCGGTATGCGCGCGTTATTTTCATTCCTGATTCTGCTTGTCTCACCGGCATTTGCGGATAGCGCTTCTCTCGATTTACAGCCGGGCAGCATTTTTGCCGACTGTGCTGACTGCCCCCAGATGGTTGTGATTCCGCCGGGTGAATTCGTCATGGGGTTCGATGGAGGTGTGAATGAGGAGCGCTACGAAGGACCGCCTCACACTGTCACGATTGGTTATAGCTTTGCGTTCGGTCTTCTCGAAGTGACAACGGCTCAGTTCCGGCAGTTCGTTGATGAAACGGGCTACGAAGCTGGAACCGATTGTCGGATGTGGACGGGAGAGACAGTCGAAAACGTCGCTGGCAACAATTGGCGTGACCCAGGGTATGGCCGACCGCCTCGAGATGATGACCCTGCCGCGTGTACCTCCTGGTACGACGCTAAGGCCTATCTGGCGTGGCTCGCAGACCGTACCGGACAGCCCTATCGCCTGCCAACTGAAGCAGAATGGGAATACGTTGCTCACGATGGTGGGCAGACCGTGCACGCCTGGGGCGATGACCCCGAAGCGGGTTGCGCAGAAGCCAATTACTATGATCAGTCTGCAGCCGGTCAGCGTCCCTGGGACCCTGTCGCTTGTGACGACGGACATCCGATCGTCGCCCCTGTTGGGTCACTCGCCAAAAATGATTTCGGCATACACGATGTGATCGGCAATGTTTGGGAATGGGTCGAGGACTGTCACCACGTGCCTTACGGTGTTCAACCAACTGATGGCACTGCCTACCTGGTCGATGGTGTGTGCGAGAAGCGCGGCGTTCGCGGTGGCGCATGGCACTCACGGGCCACCTGGCAACGACCCACGTTCCGCGGTCGTGACACGGAAGATTTTGTCAGCCAGGTTTTTGGCATTCGCGTGGCGCGTGATTTGCAATAAGGCGCTATGCGTCTAAAAACCCGCACATCTGAGCGGCATAGGCGGCGACATCATCAGGAGATGCTGTGAGTGGGTCGCGGGTCATTGCTGGCACCCATTCAATAACATCCGGAATGAGAGCAAACACGTCATCGCCTCGCACAAAAGATTTCGCTTTGATTTGTTTCAGCTTGTCTTCGATGGGGTATCGATAGTACGCAGCGAAAGCCAAATGTTGCGTGGTTGCCATTTTGACTTGTTCAGTAAAAGCGATGTGCATTAAGTCAGCGCTCGGCAAATTCGTTTTGCGCATGTTTTCCGCGTTGCGTTTAAACCAAGGAAAGTATGTGTAGAGGTCGCGCAACCGGCTCCACAAAAATTGCACGTAAACTCCACTTTGATCGGGCTCAACTTTTGGGGCGTGTCGAGTGGAGAAGTCGGCGTGGTTTTGGCCTTTTAAAATACGGGCTTGTCCAAGCATGAGGCGGCGCACTCGACTGGGATGATTAACCGCAAGATCAATTGCCACGCGCCCGCCCAAAGATGATCCGTACAGATCAAATGTCTCAACGCCCAATACATCGAGAAACCGTTTAACTGCATCTGAGTAGTAGGCGATCTCAGGTGGATCATTTTCTGGATGAGGCGGCGGAGCCGAGTCGCCCATGCCCATGAGGTCTGGGGCAATGACAGTTCTGGTTTCGCTCAAGTGTTCAAGTAATGGTACCTGGATCCGGGCTGTCCCAGGACCGGGATGGAGCACAACAACGGGAATTGAATTCTCAATCGGTGAGCGTGATGTCCAATAGTGGACCTGACCCTCTTCAAGATCCGCAAATGCTCTTTTGACCTGTCCCAACTGTCCACTCCTTAAAGCTAACTTCGATGTGTTATGGCATGTCTTCGCGGTAATGTTGGCTAAAAACCCGCCTGTTTGAGCCATTAACTACAAGTTCACATAGTGATCTAATGCACGTTATGACTGCCTCTCGGACAGTCTGGGGCTTGCGGTCTCTAGGCGACCACGGCATTGTGGGCAAAAATAAGAACCACAGGTAGAACCACCGTCAGGGGCACATAGTTATGGGACAGCAATCGTCGGTGCGCGCGTTGGAGCGTGGCCTGGATATTATTCAATTGTTAAATCGGCATAACGGTCTGACCGTCACCCAAGTCGGTCAGCTTACGGACTTGCCACGCCCTACCGCTTTTCGACTATTGCGCACTCTAGAGTCACTTGGTTTTCTGTTTCGCGACAAGCAAGACAAGAAGTATCGCCTCACTCTGCAGGTTCGTACTCTGAGTCATGGCTACGACCAAGAGGAATGGATTCCGAAAGTCGCCCGTCCGATCATGGTGGACTTGTGCAAGAAAATTCTATGGCCATTAGCGCTCGGAACAGTGAACGGTGCCCATATTCTAGTGCGCGAAACAACTGACGAAATTAGTCCCTTTGCTATTCGCCGGTATCGCGGTGGACTAAAAATTCCGCTATTGAGCACGGCGTCCGGTTCTGCGTTCCTCGCGTTCAGTGAACCGCATCACCGTGAAGAGTTGATTGAATTCGCATTGGCCGAAGATAAAGAAGCGCTGTCCAGTGTTGGAAGCAACATTGAGCTGTATCGGCGTTCACTCGAGGCCGTCCGAAATGACGGCTATGCCTGCATGCGCGTGATCGGCCCTGACCATAACGCACTGGCCTTCCCTATTTTGGTTCAGGGCCAAGTGTTTGCGACAATTTCTGCTCGCTTCTACACAACTGCGATGACCTTACAGAAAGCTGTCGAGCGGTACGCTGATGATATGCGCGAGACGGCAGATAAGATGGGCAGAGAAATTTCGGGCTGGAAAGAATCGTTACCGGACGCTGTATAACCTAGTTCGGGTTGTAGGGGGTTGAGTCCGAATCCTGCGGAAATGGCATTCTGAACGTCAACGCCAAAAACACCATCGACAAACAGCCAGCAATCAACATGCTGGCACGAGGCGAAGTAAAGGCAGCCACTGTCCCCCAGACAGGACTACCCAACGCATAGCCGGTCATCAAAGTCATATTCAATATAGCGATTCCACGACCACGGACCTCGTTGGGAAGAATCAACTGTGCTGAGATCTGTAAAGCTGACATTACAAAAAACCATGCCGTGCCTGCGATAAGCAGTATCGCACCCATGGCAATAGAATTGTCAGTCGCGGACAGCAGTACCAGCATGACCGCATGGATAATGATGGCTCCGAGTACAATCGAGTTGCGCGAGTATCGATTTGATAAGCGCCCATAATTTAGCGCTCCAATAATTGCACCCATACCAAAGCAGCCAAAGACCAGACCATAGTCTGCTGAATTGGGAACCAGCATCGGCATCATCGCAAGAATAATTGAAGTGACGGCAAAAAAGAGTCCACCGCGCAGCATGACGGTTCGGAACCGGTCGGACTGGCGCACAAACCGGAAGCCGGTGGCCATGGCAGTCATGAACGTTTCACCAGATACATCTGCGGCTCGCGGGGTGCGCCGCCACCAAATAAGAACAGCGAGCAAGAAGACATAGGTCGTGGCGTTTATGCCGATCACGGCCGCTCCGCCGATGACAGGAATCAGCACACCCGCAATACCAGGTCCCAATACACGCGCACCATTATTGGCGACGCTATATAGACTAACGGCGTAGGGTACATTTTTTATTCCGACGATCTCGGGCACAACGGCCGACTGGGTTGGTTGATTGAGGGCAAAACCAACGGCCAACAAACCAGACAATGCTAGCAACATGATCGGGTCTGTGTTGCCCAAGAAAATAAGTACAGCGAGGGCTGCTGCCGCGATCATCATCCAGGTGTTGGCTAGAATGAGCAGACGTCGTCGATCAAATGTATCAGCCAAGGTGCCCGAAGCGACGATCAGCAGGACCGTTGGTAAAAAGTAAGCCGTTTGCACCAGGGACACGAGGATCGGGTCGCCATTGGTCCAGTCCTTCATTAGCCAAGCGGCCGTGATGGTTTGCATCCAATAGCCGAGGTTGGACAGACAAATGCCAATCCAAATCCATCGAAACAGGGGGAGCCGCAACAGAGACCAAATGCTGGTCGATGATTGAGCATCGTCATCTGTGGTCACAGGGTTAAGGCCTTCATATCAATTACATTAGCGATGGCACAGAACCCTGATAGACTAGAACCGCCAACCGGCATCTAAAGCTCGACCACTGGGTGACGGTTTTACCCCATGCGCTGTTGCCACTGTGAGGGCTGAGAAAGCATGATCCCACAAGACCAAGTCCAGATATAGAGAGCATCATGACGAGATCACGGAGTAAGCCTACGCGTCGCGCCGTGCTTCAGGGGGCGACCGCTTTTTCGGCCAGTATGCTGGCGTCGCCTCGCCTTCGTGCTGCCGAGCGCAGCGACGTGACAATCATTGGCGCTGGGTTTGCCGGGCTAAACGCGGCCATCCTGCTGGCGGACGAGGGGCTGAGTGTTACCGTTCTTGAGGCTAACAATCGCGTCGGTGGGCGCGCCTTCACGGCAGATCATATCTACGGCACCCCAGAACTCGGTGCCTCCCAGATTGGTCCTTACTATGCCCGCATCAGGGATATGGTCCATAGGCTCGGCGTTGAAATCTCACAAGGGTCGAACATCAACGCGCCGTTTACGTTTGCCATTGGCGATACGCTCATCCGAAAAGAAGACTGGGAAGGCCATGATCTCAATAAAACGGTCGGCGCGGAGCGAGCCGTCTTACCGTCGGCTATGCAAGGCTTCTACATGGGCAAATACAATCCCTTCAAAGGGTTTGATGATTGGCTCGAGCCCGACGCAGCGCGCTTCGATATCCCACTAGCTGAGTGGTTGATCGAAAAAGGAATTTCAGAAGAGGGAATGCGTATCGTAAACGCGGGGCTAGTTGCGCCAGATGCGTGGAATGTGTCGCTGCTCACACTATTTCAAGAAGCGACACGTGGACGTTTGATGACTGGCGCCGGTGATACTCAGGGCAAGGACCGATTTGAGCAGTATGCGTTAGCCAGTGCGCACGTGGTTGGCGGGACATCCCGTCTACCCGAAGCCATGGCCCGACACCTCGGTGACGCTGTTTTGCTGAATAAAATTGTCACGTCGATCGACATGTCAGATTCTGGGGCCGACATCCTGTGTTTGGATGGAACGCGCCACCAATCTGATTTCGTCATCTCCGCGATTCCGTTTGGTCCGTTGCGTCGCGTTTCAATTACACCGTCTTTGGGTGGCGAACAGGCGGCGGCTGTGCGCCACATGCCGTATGCCACCAACACCCAGGTCCATATGCGTTTGAAGGGAGAGCCGTTCTGGGAACAGGATGGTATGGATGCGTCCCTCTGGTCTGATGGCCCTCTCAATATCGTGCGACAGCCTTTCGGATACGACGGCAGTCGTGATCGGCTGGTTGCGGTGGGAACCGGAAAGAAAGGTGAGCGCCTCGATCAGTTGCCGCCGAAAGAACGCGGCGAATTTGTTGTCAGCGAGATTGAACGTCTTCGGCCGTCAACCAAGGGCAAGATCGAAGTCACTGGCGTACACTCATGGCCGCAATACAATTTTGTCTCGGGCTGCCGACATTCTTATGGGCCAGGGCAGGTCACGCGCTTTGCTCATGACATGATTAAGCCGCATCATCGTCTGCACTTTGCTGGTGAGCACACGCGCCGTCTCGAGATCGGTATGGAATCTGCAATGGAATCTGGAGAGCGTGCCGCTTTCGAGATTCTGGAACGCACTGCATAAAAGGACTCTCTTCCATGACACGCACTACACTTTCTAAACGCGCGCTAAGTCGCCGCAGTTTCAATGCGACCTTAGGTGCAGCAGCGTCGTTACCGTTATTAGGCCGTAAAGCCTTTGCCTTTGAATCGGCAGACGTCATCGTTGTTGGTGCTGGCCTTGCGGGTTTGAATGCGGCTCTAAATCTTGAATCCGAAGGATACAGCGTCATCGTTCTCGAGGCTGCGGACTACGTCGGTGGTCGAACACGTACCTTTGATTTTCCTGCGGGTCCGACCAACGCCGGTGGCCAGACCATTGGTCCTTACTATGCCCGGGTGCGTGACTTAGCCGATCGTCTGGGTGTGCCTTTGATGTCGCCGCCGGGTCGCATAGCTATGGGCAACTATGTCAGGGGTGAGCTGGTGTCTTCGGCTGACTGGCCAAATGCCAAAGTGAATAAGACCGTTGGCGCTGAACGAAATGTTCAGCCGGGTGCGATGGAGTTTTTCTATCTCTCAAACAACAATCCGCTTCCGGATGTCGAGAGTTGGACAGAAGCTGAACAAGCGCATCTCGACGTGTCGATTGCGCGGTACATGATAAATAAGGGTGCTTCTGAAGAGGCGTTACGCCTCGCCAGCATCACCATGAACGTGTTTAGCCTCTCTACCGGTTCTGCCTTGTCGTACTTGCGAGATATCAAACGCCTGCAATGGGGCATCGCCAATACGAACAACCAAAATACACGCGCGACCTACGGTGCGAGCACTGAAGATGACGGTTTTGAATTCAGTGAAGTTGTGGGCGGCACCCAGCGATTGTGTGAAGCAATGGCCGGCGCGTTAAAAGGCGAAGTGCGCCTCAACCAGCCTGTGCGATCTATATCGATGACGGGCGACGATGTGGAAGTGAAGACGGTCGACGGGAGTCGATTCCAATCCAAGTATGTGGTGTCTGCGGTTCCGTTCTCCGTGTTGCGCAATATTGAAGTCTTCCCACACTTTGAAGGACGGCAAAAAGACGCGATCCGGCAGTCGGCCCACGGCAATACGGTACGGGTGTTCATGGAACCCACAGAACCGTTCTGGGAAGATGATATAGGCGAAGCCGGCCTTTACACGGATACGGCTATTGAGCGCGTCTTTGCCCGCAGCAACGAAGAAGGCGAGATCATCGGAATGGATTGCTGGGTCAACGGCAATGCAGCCTTCCGCCTCGACCAATTACCTTCAGAGTCTGTTGGAGAATTTGTCGTCGATAGCATGGCTCGTATTCGCCCGGCGTCGAAAGGTAAGCTCAAAGTAATCAAGGTCCATTCTTGGGCCAAGCACTCGGCGTCTGGATGTTGTCGCCATGTATTTGAGGCAGGTCAGGTCGGGGAATGGGCCGATGTTATGGCTAAGCCCCATGACCGCCTCCACCTCGCCGGTGAGCAGACACGCAGCATTGAAAACGGCATGGAAGCCGCCGCCAAATCTGGCGAACGTGCCGCATTCGAAATCATGGAACGCTTTGGCTAGTACCAAGACATGAAACACTTTGTTGCAGCTGGTTTGTTATCTCTTTGCGTCGGGATGCCTCTATCCGTTGTAGCAGAGGAATCGCTACCAACGGCGACGCCAGAGAGTGTCGGCATGACCGCCGAGGGACTTGAAGCGCTGTCGGCGAGCATGCGTGGTTTGGTCGATGAGGGTCTGCGCGCCGGTGTCGTCTGGGGAGTTCTAAAAGACGGAAAACTGGTTCAGCTCGAAGCCTACGGACAACGGAATATAGAGGCCGGTTTACCGATGGAGACCGACACGGTCTTTCGGCTTTACTCGCAAACCCGCGCTGTTACTGCCGCTGCTATTCTGACATTGGTCGACGACGGCAAGGTCGGGCTCGATGACCCTGTCGCAAACTATCTCCCGGAAATTGCGGACATGCCGGTGATCGCTGAGCTGAGTCGAGACCGCGTTATCAAAACTGTTCCTCAGAACCCGCCAATGACAGTCCGCCACTTGTTCAATTACACTGCAGGTCTTGGTTATGCCCGGGATTGGCCGGCCGGTGAAGAGATGGAGCAACGCGACATCCTGTCTCTTGACGGAAATCTCAGCGACATGATCGACAAGTTCGCAAAGTATCCATTGTTGGCGCAGCCTGGCGAACGCTGGATATATGGATTTCATTCTGATGTTCTTGGCGCCCTGGCCGAGGTGGTATCTGGTCGCGCGTTCAACGATTTTCTTGATCGCCGACTGCTCAGACGCATCGGCATGAAAGACACAGGGTACTGGGTGCAGCGCGGATCGAATGATCGTTTGGCGCTTGTCTACGGACCGGGCGACGGCGGGGCGCTCACTGCGGTATCGGCGCCGGCGTCAAGCACCTATACAAAACCAGGAACCATGTTCTCTGCCGGTGGTGGTTTAGTGTCGACCGTTCCCGACTATCTTCGCTTCGGCCAGATGATTCTCAATGGCGGCGAGTTAGATGGTGTGCGGGTGTTGAAGACTGGGACGGTTGCGGCTATGGGCACCAACGCGTTGACGCCTACGCAAGGCACGGTTTCTTTTGGTGACGGCTTTAACCCCCCGCGGCCGTTTAGCGGCTATGGCTGGGGGCTGGGCATTGGCGTGCGGTTGGCCGACGCGGTGCATGCGGTTCCCGGCTCGACTGGAGATTTGGTGTGGGGCGGTTTGGCCAACACTACGTATTTCTTTGACCCTACAGAAAACATTGTCGCGGTCGCTATGACCCAGTATCTCGGATCCACCGCAGATGAACTGGTCTTCCGGTTGCGTGAAGGGGTTTATGGTGCGTTGGCGGAATAAACCAATGACAATTCGTTTCGCAACCATTTCACTTTCAGCTCTCATCGTATTTGGGTCACCATCGATGGCGATGGACGAGGTTGCCCCGCTTGATGTCGGGCTCTCATCCTATGTCATGACCCATCTCGATTCTTCGATGACCGCTTTGGTGGAAACGGGTCGTCGGTCTGGTGTGGTCTGGGCCGTCGCCAAGGACGGCAAGCTCGTTCGTCACAAAGCGAGTGGTCTGCGCGACATCGAAAATAATCTACCCATGCAAACCGATACCTTGTTTCGTTTGCATTCCATGACCCGTGCAATGACAGCCGTGGCGGTTTTATCTTTGTATGAAGAGGGTGCCTTCGATTTAGATGATCCCGTATCTAAGTTCATCCCGGCCTTTGCTGAGACTCCGGTTCTGAAAGATCGTCAGAACGATCCCACAGCGACTGAGCCGCAGCGCACCCCACTCACGGTCCGTCATCTACTGACATACACATCGGGTCTGGGTTATCCCTTTGACTATGATCCGTCGTTCAAGGTTGGTTTCGAACAGATTCTCTCACCTAGCCTGACGATTGAAGAGGGCGTTGATTACCTCGCCACCCGACCTCTGCTGTTTCAGCCAGGGACTCATTGGTACTACGGATTTTCTGGCGATGTCCTTGGCCGTTTAGTTGAAGTCTGGTCGGGTCAGCCCTACGGAGAATTTTTACAACAACGTCTTTTTGGCCCTCTTGGGTTGGAAGACATGGGATTCCAGGTCGCCGACGATCAGTTTCACCGCCTTGCCAAGATTTATGCCCCCGGAGAGAACGGTAGCCTCGTCGATGCCACTGCCCGGGCACCGTTGAGCACTAACTATCCTGCCGATTCGAAAATCTTCTCGGGCGGTGGAGGGTTGGTCGGTACCGCCATTGATTATTTGCGCTTTGCCCAGATGCTCCTTAACGGAGGTGAACTTGATGGTGTGCGTATTCTTAAGCCCGAAACAGTGGCCTTGATGACGCGTAATCATCTGACACCGGAGCAGGGGCCACTCAATTGGTATGCTCAGGGACGGTTTACAGAGAATGATCCCTGGACACGATTGAACGGTTACGGCTGGGGTCTCAGCATCGGGGTTCGTATTGATGAACAGGCGCACACCGTCGGTGGTGGGCAGGGGGAATTTAAATGGGATGGCTTTGCCAACACCACGTTCTTCGTTGACCCTGAGAACGATCTCGTTGCTGTCGCGATGACTCAATATCTCGGACCAGGCCAGGATGACCTTGAAATGGCTTTGCGTGCGTCGCTGTACGGTGGGCTGCTCGACTAAACCGCAATCTCGTCAATATCTAAACCAGATTTCAGGTTCGGTAGCATGGCTGCGGCCAGCGTTGCTATGGCGGCTGCGGGCACTGCAGCCAACGTGAAGGCTGTCTGCCAGCTGATTGATTCAACCAGGTAAGCCACACCAAGGGGGAACACGGCGAAAGACAAAAGCACACCCGCGAGCATGACACCCGATGCGGTGGCCCTAGCCCGGGTGGGGAACATTTCTGCCGCCAGCGCCCACATCGCTGAGGCCGAGGCATAAAATGTCATGGTCATGGCGCCAAACCAAAGCACGTTCTGGCTGTAGGTCTGAGGAATCCAAATCAATCCGGCGAGCGCTGCCGTTCCCACAACCATACACACCAACACCGTGTTGCGCCGGGTCATGATAAATTCTCCGACAATGGCGACTGTGATATAGCCGATTGCGCCAATGCCATAAGAGAGACCAACAATCTCTGCGGCTTCTCTTTCTGTATAGCCATGAACCTGGCTAAAGAACGTAGGGAAATAGAATGCTGTGCCGGCATAGGCCCCGCCTTGAAAGAAAAACAGAAGCCAGCACCAAATTGTGCGATTGCGTAGGGCTGGTTCCCACAGCACTTTCGGTTTTTCTGTCCAGGCCGAAAGATCCCAAACACGGCTCTTGTCGCCAACATGCTCGTTGGTTTGCGCGACAAAACGCGCAGATTCGGGCAGGGCGCGCGCAATGATAAAGGCCAAGGGGATCACCGCCAAAGCTGGTAGAAAAATATAGCGCCAGCCGTATGCTTCTAGAATGGGTGCCCCAATGAGTGCTGCGAGAAACCACCCAAGGGCATATCCCGTCTGCAAGAGGCCAGTCATAACTCCGCGCACACGCGCCGGGGCTGCCTCCGCCATATAGGCGTTGATCAACGGGAGAATCCCCGCGCTCAATCCAAAGGCGCAGGCGCGGACGATCGTTAGGGTGATGATGGTTGGTGCAAGGGCATGCACACCAACCAACAGCGCGGACATTGCCAGACAGAAAATAAAAAGCCTGCGGCGACCGAAGCGGTCAGCAGCGACACCGATGGTCACTGTGGTGATAGCGGCAAACACAAATGAGACAGAGAGAATCCCGCCAATAGCGGACAGTCCCACGTCGAACGTCACCATGATTCCGGGTATGGCATAACTGAATAGGGACTGGTCGAAATTGGAGAGTGTCTGACCGGTCATGCAGATTGCAAAAATCAGCAGTGGTGTGCCACTGATCTGCCCGAGCACAGTAGTAAAATCTGATTGCTTTTCTGTCATGGGCGTTAGCGCGCCAATCTAAGTTTATCGATAGCCAATTGTTTGTGCCGGAACGGCAATTCCCCCAGACGGTTGCTGGCGGCGATCACGTCAACAATGTGAACCAAGAACAACGATGGAGCGAGATCATGCATCTCTTGCGACAGATCCTGTAAAGTCTGTGAGCGTTCTTCGGCGTCAAACATTCCATGTGTCGCATCGATTGTTGGCATGAGACCCGGCTCGCAAAAAAAAGCGCCGGTCTTCTTGCATGAGAAAATTTCAATGGCGCGGATCACATCCCAATAAGAGGCAGCATTCCAGGTCGCGGAAATTGCATCCGCTTTACCCCAGTCACCAGTAAAGTACTTTCGAATCCATTCCTGACCTTGAAGTGGGTTGATCTCCATCGCGACACCAACCGCCGCTAAATCCTGCGCCACTTTCTGGTACATGGTTGGCGCTTCGAGCACGCCAGTAATCAAAACTTCAGCGCGGAACGACAAGCCCGAACTGTGACCCGCTTCAGCCAGTAATTGCCGCGCGCGGTTTGGGTCGTAGGGGTAGGGTCGGATGTTGGGATTGTATCCGGTCATCCCTGGTAAGCCTGGTTGTCCGGCCGGTTCGGTGGTCCCCATCATGATGATGTCGGCGATGGCTTGTTTGTCGACGGCATAATTGAGGGCCTGGCGCACACGCTGGTCGGCAAAGGGTGACTCTAGATCTCGGTTGGCCAACGCCAAAGAGGTCACTTGTCCGCCCGGCTTGGTGACAATACGAAAGCCTTGACTCTCAAGCGTATCGATTTCGACCACACCAAAGTTGTAGCCAACATCAATCAGCCCAGACATAAGCGCCTGCACTTGAGAGGGCGGGTCCTTCACAATGCGGATATCAACAACATCAAATTCGACTGGCGCACGCCAGCTGTCCGGATTGGCAACGAGATAAGGCCGTTGTGCATCGAGACGCCAGTCTTCCACCACGTATGACCCTGTTCCGACGGGCGCTTGGCTAAAGGCATCTGGTCCAAGTTCTTCGTATAGCCAAGGTTCCGGCATGACAATCGTACCGAAGCGTCTGGGCAACAGTACGTCGGGAACATAGGTTTCAATTTCGACGGTGAGATCGTCGACCGCGCGGACAGATTTTATGCTTCGCGTCTCTGCCGAAATAACATAACGACCGGCAGCGTCGCTCTTCAAATATTCAATCGTCTTTACGACAGCGACGGCGGTGAATGGTCGTCCATTAGAGTAACGAACGTTTGGTCGTAAGTTGATGCGCCATGTTGTGTCTGATGTGGGCTCAGCACTGAGAGCTAGGCCTTGCTCTAAAGTGCCATCCGTCGACACATAGAACAGCATGTCATGAATCATTGCATGCGGGTTAATCACACCCTGCGGAAGAGATGAAAACGGATGCAGCAAAGCCACAATGTTTCCACCACCTGCGGCGCGTAGGGTTTCACCTTGGACTGGCAGTACAAGAAAAAGCCCTGATACCAACACAGTTGCGATTCGCCCGAGAGATCGTCGTAGCTGATCTATGGTCCAGCGCCGTTGCTCGCGTGTCTTATGTTTTACTTTCCCCATAAGGGGTAAGGCTAACATGGTGAGGGCGCCACCGAAAATGGGACAACACTACATAGGGAGATTTTGGTCACTCAATGCGCAAGCCTGTTGTGCATTCGCGTTGAGTCGACAAATCTAACGTCCGACAGCATACCCTTGCATGCCGCGCGGGTTGGCCGCAGCACGCAGCAAGGTGTTGTCTTTGGCGCAGGCGGACAACCGCCCTTCCGTCCAATCCGGCGCAAAAATCACCTCATGTCCGCGTCGCTTTAGTTCCTCAAGTGTTTGGGAAGAAAACCGGCTTTCGGCCACGAGGCGCCCCGGATTGGTTAAGTGCGGATAGAATGAATTGGGCCAATGTTCGCTATGGAACGATGGCGCATCAATCGCTTCTTGTAGGTTCAATCCATGATGAACATGCCGCAATCAGACAGCCGGTGTGGTAGCCGAGCAGATCGACCTTGGCGTAATTCTTGCCTAGTCCGTAGCCCAAACTCTCAAGTGCGTCAGCCATCGCGCCCGAGTATCCCGCCATGTCTGGGATGGATGGGGGAAGTCCGACCCTCTATAGCCCGGTGTGTCGACAGCCATTGCAATGCGATCTTTGCCAAGGTCCGTGATCAGGTCGCGGTAATACCAACCGCTGGCCGGGCTGGGATGTAAGCACAGGATCGGATTTTGAGTTTGATCGGCCGGATTTAGTGGCCGGGCAACATGAATATGAATCTGGCCATACCGGCAATTCACATAGCGCCGTTCAATCACAACGTCGTCACGCACCTCGCGGGCAGCGACCAACTGTTATGGCAGAAGAGCTGTGGCGCTTCCCGCCGTTGCCGCAAGCAACAGACCCCGGCGGGAAAGCATAGGACCGACGCGCATTTGGTTCGCGTCGTATCGGTTAGTGTGCTGAAACACCCGAGACGCTTCTCAGATACTTTCGAACACGCTCCGCATTGGCGCCAATATCACCAAAGCCGACCCGCGACTTAGAGCGAATATCGATCTCGTAGGCCATCGGCTGAGCTTCAACACGAATCACCACATCATCGATGAAGCCAAACCACGCTGTCTTGTCGTAGGCTTCAATGCGACCAAGTTGTGGGTTGGCCGAGACCAATGTCCAATTCATATCTTCCACGCCTTGCAGTGCTTTCTCGAACACGGCTTCGTAGTTGGTGCCCTCAAATCGCAAGGGTTGGATGTCACCGTAGACATCTTTCTGCGTTTGCATGACGTCAACCTCGCGACCAAATCCTTTGATCACCGGTACGTACTCGGGGGGATTTGCGGCGTTTGAGGCCTCACGCAATGGAACGATGTCGACAAAGGCGGGCGGGTTATCGAAGTCTGTCGTGATCTCGTGGATCGGCGGTGCGTTGCGGCTCATTTGTCCATACGGCACGAGGAAAACAGCACCGGCGATAATAATGCCGAGTAATCCGTTGGCTACATTGCTGAGGGCATCGCCCTTAAAGGCAATGATTCCAAAGACAAAGCCAATCACGCACAGAGCGGCACCAGCGCCCAAGGCATAAATGGCATAGCGCAAAACGCCAAAGGCGGGCATCAAGCCAACAATGCCAGCTTGATAAAGTGGTCCCGAAAGAGCGGCGACCAAAGCGCCCAGACCAACAATGGTCAGGCCAATTGAACAGACCTTCGCTGCATATTTTTCCGTGAAGCCTGGTCTTGCTGCGGATGCTTCAGCCATGATGATTACCCCTCAACTGTTGTGTGTGAACGCCCACGGCGCTCGTCGCTTGGGGACGATCATACCGCCCACGCCCGGACGAACCAAGGCGCTTCCCTCGTTCGAAAAACCCCAGAAATTTGCCGTATATGAGCCGGCTAAAGGGCTTAGCCGCAGTCTGCAACCGCGCGCTTGGCCATTACTCCGATCAAGTGGGCCCGGTATCCCGCCGTGGCATGAAGGTCGGAGTTGAGTTCGTCCGCTGGGACTGCAATGTCAGCGATGGCGTCAGCAGTGAAAGAACCGGTGAGCGCTGTCTCCATCTCTGGCACACGAAACACTGTCGCTCCCGCTCCGGTGATGGCGACGCGGATGCCATCTTTTGTCTTAGCCACAAATGCACCGACCACGGCATAGCGTGACGCGGGGTTTGGAAACTTCTGGTAAGCCGCTTTCTCTGGAATAGGGAAGGAGACCTTGGTCACCAATTCACCTTCTTCCAAAGCCGTTTCAAACATTCCTGTGAAAAAGTCATCGGCAGATACGGTCTTTTTGGTTGTATGCACTGTCGCTCCCAAGCCGACCAAAGCGCCGGGGTAATCGGCAGCGGGATCATTGTTGGCGATAGAACCGCCAATGGTGCCTCGATTGCGAACCTGAGGGTCGCCGATTAGAGAGGCGAGGTGGGCTAATGCTGAAATAGCCTTTTTGACGTCAGCAGACGCAGCCACATCCGCATGACAGGTCATCGCTCCGATGGTTACACTGTCGCTGTCAACGGTAATGCCGCGTAAGTCGTCTATGCCGTCCAAATCAATTACATCTGTTGGGCTTGCCAAGCGCTGCTTGAGCGTCGGTATTAATGTCATGCCGCCGGCCATGAAGGTGCCGTCGTCGGCTGACTCGAATGCCTGTTGGGCGTCTTCTAGCGACGCTGCCTTTTTATAGTCAAACGCGTACATCAGGCGCCTCCCTGCATGGCTTTGGCCCCGGCGGAGATCGCTTTGACGATTCCGTGATAACCGGTGCAACGACACAGGTTACCTTCAAGTTCTTCGCGAATGGTTTGTTCGTCGAGGTCTTCGCCCTTGTAGCGTTCAACCATTGCTAATGCCGACATAATCATGCCCGGTGTGCAAAAGCCGCATTGCAGACCGTGATTGTCACGAAACGCTTCCTGCATGGGGTGGAGCGGTCCTTCCGCCGGGGCAACACCCTCGATGGTTTGAATATCTTGGCCATCGGCTTGTGCAGCGAGAAGGGTGCAGGCCTTTACGGATTTTCCATTCATGTGAATTGTGCAGGCGCCGCATTGGCTGGTATCGCAGCCCACGTGGGTTCCGGTCAGCCCAAGCTGATAACGGATAAACTCGACCAATAGGGTGCGGGGTTCTACGTCTCCGCTTTCCAGTTTGCCGTTGATCGTGACCGATATTTGCATCGTACCTGCGTCCATTTTTTATACGTTGGGTGGTGTGTTTATCCGAAGATAATCCAAATTAGCGCCAGCGCGAAGATGCTCAATATCATCGGCAGCCAAATCTCAAAGGTGATCGGCTGGAAGCTGTTGAGAGGGTCGGGCTTTTGGCTAGCGGCGGCAATGGGCTCGGTGACCTGGGCCAGCATTTCAGGCTCTGCCAAGACTCCGGGCTCGTTCTCGTATTCCGCGACTGGGACTGACGAGGTTTCACTCAGTGCTGCCGCCTGGTCGCTGAATTTAGAGAAAAACTGATCAGCCATTTTCTTGGCTGTGGAATCGATCAGGCGGCTGCCGATCTGTGCCAGTTTGCCACCCACGTTGGCCGAGACATCGTAACTTAGTGTTGTGCCTGTTCCATTGTCTGTGAGGCTAACCTTAGCGCCTCCTTTCGCGAATCCGGCCGCACCGCCTTTGCCCTCACCAGAAATCGTATAGCCGTTCGGGGGGTCCATGTCGGATAGCGTTACCGCACCCGTAAACTTGGCTTTCACCGGCCCTACTTTGGCAGAGACGGTGGCTTCAAGTTCGGTGTCGGAGTGTTTGGTGATGGACTCGCAGCCTGGAATGCAGACTTTCAGGACTTCGACGTCATTTAGGGCCGCCCATACGGCTTCCCGTGGCGCCGCGATGTCGTATGACCCGTTCATGTCCATCTTAATGTCTCCTGCAAACAATCGTGGACACGGTTTGCCCCGCCCCGCCTTAAATTGCAACCGGTCAGGGCGGGCAAAGTGCCTCGTGTTGGCTGACTTGGTGGATAGGGTTAGCCGTGGTCGTGGGCAACACCAGCACCAGACGGCAAACGAATGTCATCCACCAAGTCTTGGACAGCACCCGGCGGTGGCGCGGTTAACCGGGCGACAACACCAGCCACCGCAAAATTTAACGCTGCGCCGATGAACCCGATGCCCTCAGGTGAGATACCAAACAGCCAATGGGCGGCGGTGTTGCTGCCGGGGCTGACAAACTTGAAGTACACAATGTAGCTAAACGTAAACACCAACCCGACGACCATGCCTGCAATCGCCCCTTCTTTGTTCATACGCTTCGAAAAAACGCCGAGCAAAATAGCCGGGAACAAAGAGGCTGCCGCCAACCCAAAGGCAAAGGCCACGACTTGCGCCACAAAGGCTGGCGGATAAATCCCAAATAGACCGGCAAGACCTAAGGCGACAGCAATGGCAACGCGGGCATAGAGCAGTTCCTGCCGTTCGCTGAGATTTGGCGAGAAAGTCTTCTTAAGGAGGTCATGTGACACCGCAGCTGATATCACCAATAGCAGTCCGGCTGCCGTCGAGAGCGCCGCCGCCAATCCACCAGCGGCGACCAAGGCGATCACCCAGTTTGGGAGGGCTGCAATTTCGGGATTCGCCAATACGATAATGTCGCGATCGACATATACTTCGTTCGCCGTTTCGGTGGTGGCGTTGGTAATTAAGCGTTCACCGGACTCACCTCGGGTCTCGCCAAAACTCGGTGCACCGGAGAACGGGGCACCGGCGCGATACTGCAAACGGCCATCGTCGTTTTTGTCCTGCCAAGCCACCAATCCGATGTCTTCCCAGTTTCGAAACCAAGCCGGTGTTTCGTCGTAAGCTTTTTCGTTGACCGATTCCACGAAGTTGATGCGGGCGAATACAGCAACAGCCGGTGCGGTCGTGTATAAAATGGCGATAAACATCAAGGCCCATCCCGCGGAGCGGCGTGCATCTGATACTTTGGGAACCGTGAAGAAACGCACAATTACGTGGGGCAATCCGGCGGTGCCAATCATCAGAGCCGCTGTAATTGCAAAGACATCGATATTGGACTTCGCACCATCGGTATAGGCACCAAATCCCAGATCGAGAAGGATTCCGTCTAGAGTTTCAAGTACAGCTCGCCCGGACCCATCTGCCATGGTACCGCCAAACCCAAGTTGGGGGATAGGTGAGCCTGAAACGAGAAGCGAAATAAAAATTGCTGGAACCATGTACGCAAAAATCAGAACGCAATATTGCGCCGCTTGGGTGTAGGTGATGCCTTTCATGCCGCCGAGCACGGCATAGATAAAGACGATGCCCATTCCGATCACCACTCCAGTCGCGATATCCACTTCCAAAAATCGGGAGAAGACAATTCCCACGCCGCGCATTTGTCCCGCGATATAGGTGAAGGAAATAAAGATCAGACAGACAACAGCAACCACCCGGGCGGCTCTGGAGTAATACCGCTCACCGATAAAATCAGGCACGGTGAATTGCCCAAACTTTCGCAGATACGGGGCAAGCAAGAGGGCGAGCAATACGTAGCCGCCGGTCCAGCCCAACAAGTACACCGCACCATCGCGCCCCATGAACGCAATAATTCCGGCCATTGAAATAAATGAGGCGGCACTCATCCAATCTGCAGCTGTCGCCATGCCATTGACCACTGGATTAACGCCACCACCTGCGACATAAAAATCGGTGGTCGAGCGGGCGCGGGACCAAAGTGCAATAGCGATGTAAAGTCCGAAGGTCAGACCAACGAATATATAGGTCAGTGTTTGAACGGCCATTAGGCGTTGCCTCCGGCGGCGGGCGAAGATTCGTCGTCATCATCGACACCATGGGCTTTGTCGATGCGGTTCATGCCGATCACGTAACTGAAGATCAAAACGACAAACACATAAATCGCACCTTGCTGGGCAAACCAAAAACCTAGGGGAAAGCCGAGGAACGAATATTGATCCAGGGTATCTACGAAAATAATTCCGGCACCGAAGGACACCGCAAACCACACCACAAGAAGCACGCCTAAAAACTTTAGGTTTGCACTCCAGTAAGCCGACATGCGGGATTCTGAGACGGCCTCATTGTCATGGCTTGTGTGTCCAATAGGATTTCCCTGGTCATCGTGATGAAAGACGGATGATGTTGTGTCCGTTTGGTCCCCAGTCATGATCGCCCCTAACAATACGTGTGCGTGCCTAATATTCGCCCCAATCTGGCGTGATGGTAAGGTACAGCGCTATGACTCAGCAACAACACAACGCCCAGCTGCCAGCCACTAGCCAGGATGCTCTTCCGCCCGAGGTGGTGTCTGATATTCTTGATCAGGCGATCAGCCGGTATGCGTAAAGCCGCCGCGTACTGGTCCCCGACTTTGTGGCGCGGACGTACGGCTGGCGAGGAGCGGCTAAGGCTATCGGGTGGGACTTACTGCGGGCCCCGGCCAACGTGGTGTTGTCTGGCGCCACTGGTGTCGCGCGTCTCGGTGGGTTGGCCGCCCGCTCGGTCGGTGCAAGGCGAATTGGCGATCGCCTTGGGCGTTTTCAGATTCTCCTAGAAACCGACGTTGGCCGTGAAGTCGTGTGGCGAGTGCACTCGGATTTCATGATGATTCCTTATCGTCAGGTGGGCCGAGCCAATTTAGCGGACGCTCTGTTTGAACGGTTTTGTCTGATCCCAGGGTCTGTAGCCACCTTGATAAGGTGATAGCGGCCATAGCTGAAGAGTCTAATAAACGTGCTTTTCAAGCACGTCTTGATCGTGTGTTGTCTGAATACATTGGTGCGCGTGCGCCGGCGACTGACATTACCGCAGCTTTTATGACAGCCTCGATAGGATATGCCGCGTATCACAAGGCGCCACCTGGTTTGATGTCTTTGAGTTCGACGGTCGCGGCGTCAGTGGCCCACAAGGTTGCTGTTTCAGGGTTTTGGGCCGTACCGGCGGCCTCATCGTTGCTCACGGCTGGGGTGTTTGCAGGTCTCACAGTTCCAGCCGCCGCTCTTACGGCACTTGCAGGCTTGGTGTCCGACCCGATCCAGGCATCAACATGTCTGCACCATCGCCGCCTTCATCGCCTTATCGATACCTTCGAACATAATTTGAAGTCGGATCATGACGCGCGTTTACCGTTGCGCTCTCATTATGCGGTGCGGCTCGTTGACCTCTGGAACTGGACAATGGTCGCCTATAACCTGACCAGCAAAGCCGCGACACCATAGAAACACTTTTTAGTCTCCACGCCCTTTGCGAATAGCTTTCTTACCAAATTTTGCACGCACGGCATCCATCGCCTGTTCTACGCCTTTGACCTGATCCAAATCGTTATTGAGCAAATCGGGCAGGTCGGCGACGGCTGATTCGGAGAGCGTGCCAGCCCCAATGCCAATCAAGCGAAACGGTCCGCGTTTCAATTCACGCTCCAACATTGGCTTGGTGGTTCGATAAAGAATCTCGGCGAGCTGCGTTGCTGAGTTTAACGTCAGAGTTCGTGTAAGGGTTCGGAAGCGAGCGGTCTTGAGTTTTAGGGTGACAGCGCCACCGGCCAGGGATTTTGATTTCAGCCGCGCTGAGACCTCTTCGCACAACGGCCACAGCCTCTTGAGCAGGGCTTCAAGGTCGCCGATGTCGCGATCAAAAGTGCGTTCAGCCGAAATGCTCTTGGCGGGGCGACTGGTAGTGATGCGTCGTGAATCTTCCCCCCGGCTTAAGCGGGCCAAATGCCGACCGGTGTCGCCATAACGGCCTTCGAGATCTTGTGGGGTCAGGGCCTGGAGGTCGCCAATGGAAAACAGCCCGTCGACTTTTAATCGGTTAGCCAGAGCCGGACCAACACCGGGAATGGCGCCAATGGATTGATCGTGAAGGTAAGCGACAGCGTCGCCACGACCGATGACTGCAAAGCCGTGTGGTTTGTCACGTTCTGACGCCATCTTGGCCAAGAACTTATTGTAGCTAAGCCCTATGGACACAGTGATGCCGACCTGCCGTTCTATATCGCGCGCAACGGATGCAAGCGTTATGGCGGGCGCGCGACCATGAAGACGGACGGTCCCGGAGAGGTCGAGATAAGCTTCATCAACGGAGACCGGTTCGACCAATGGCGTCGCTGTCTCGAGAATGTCCCGAACCTGGCGGCTTGCGACACGGTACTTCTCCATGTTGGGTCGCATCACCACTGCATCGGGACAAAGTTTAAGAGCCTTATACATCGGCATGGCAGACCGGGGACCGTAAGGGCGTGCGATGTAACAGGCGGTTGAAACGACACCGCGTTTTCCTCCACCGATCAACAAAGGCTTATCCCGCAAACTCGGGTCGTCGCGTTTTTCCACAGCGGCGTAAAACGCATCGCAATCAAGGTGCGCTATGTTCAGTTGGCTGAGCTCGTCATGAATGGTCACACGCTCTGACCCGCATTGCGTGCACACCTGGTTCTGATACCGGCTTGCGAAGAGGCAATCCCGGCACAGAGTGGTGTGATACTGGGTAGAGTCCATATGTTGAACCCGGCTTATTATGACGCGCCTTTGGTTTGGTCTTGACGACTCTACCATGAAGCTCCAAACCCCTTGACCCATACCATGATCCACCCGTCGTCGCCTCCCCCTGTGAGTCCTTTAACGCGCGAAAGCCTGTCGGCAGATGCGGTTCGGCAATCTATCCGTGACGCCAATCCTCAAATTACGGTTTGGAGTGATGCCCAGCTTGATGAGTCTCTCGAACAGACGTTGAGTGAGAGGCCCCATAAGAAACACGTATGGATCTTTGGCTATGGCTCATTGTTATGGAATCCAATTATTGATGTCGTGCAAAGACGGGTGGGCACCGTATATGGCTACCGGCGCCGGTTTTGCATGGTCGCACTAACCGGCCGCGGAACCCGTGCGCAGCCAGGCCTTGTCTTAGCGCTGGATGCAGGCGGCAGTTGTCAGGGTGTTGCGCTCAAAGTGAATCCTGCGCGTTTGCGAGAAGAGCTATCGCTCTTATGGCGTCGCGAAATGGTTGTCGGGTCTTACACACCCAGATGGGTCAAGCTCCACCACGACAAGGGGTCGCAAGCCGCTTTGGCATTCGTTATGAATCGCGAACATCGATCTTATCGCGGATCTTTGACGCCATTCCAGACAGCAAAAATTATTGCACAAGCCTCGGGTGTCCTTGGCAGCAACGCTGAATATCTGTTTGACACGTTGACCCACTTGCAAGAGTTGGGATTGGGTGACAAACCATTGGAAGACTTGGCGACCCGCGTGCGATGTCGACACAAAAGGACAAAAAGAACATGAGTGATCAACGAGGTGCGGCGCGCATGGCGATGATGGATCGGCCAAAAGGCCGAGATCATCGCTATCTCTATCGCATGTTTGGTTTTATGAAACCGTACGGTGGCGCACTTGCCATGGCGGCTTTTGCTCTTGTGATGACGGCCGGTGCGACGTTGTCGATTGGGTTAGGCGTTAAGTTTCTGATCGATAATGGTCTGTCTGCGGGTGACCCGGAGTTTCTGGACCAGGGACTCTACGTTCTGATGGCCATTGTGCTGGTTATATCTGTCGGCACGTACTTCCGGTTCTATTTCGTCTCTTGGGTGGGTGAACGCGTTGTCGCTGACATGCGGCAAGCTGTCTACGCCCAAGTATTGAAATTGAGTCCTGGTTTTTTTGAGGTAACCAAGACCGGAGAAATATTGTCGCGCCTTACTACAGACACCTCACTTCTTCAGACTGTGATCGGATCATCTTTATCGATCGCTCTGCGCAACGCGCTTACGTTGATTGGTGGGATCGGATTGCTGATTTACACCAATGCGAAGCTTGCCGGTTTGGTCGCGCTGGTCATTCCCACCGTTGTTGTTCCAATCATTTGGTATGGTCGGCGGGTTCGTCGATTGTCACGGGACAGTCAGGACCGTGTCGCAGACGTCGGCTCCTATGCGGAAGAGAGTCTGAATGCGATTCGAACCGTGCAGTCCTACAGCCACGAAGAAGTCGACGAAAAACGATTTTCCGACGAAGTTGAAGGTGCTTTCACTGTGGCGATCCGCCGGATTTCGGCGCGGGCCATGCTTGGTGGCGTTGTCATTTTTTTGGTTTTCGGGGCGATCAGTTTCATTCTTTGGGCCGGTGGCCAAGATGTTATTTCCGGTCGAATAACGGCCGGTGAACTCACGTCATTTGTGTTCTATGCGGTGCTGGTTGCGGGGGCGACAGGAGCGCTAACGGAAGTGATTGGCGACTTGCAACGTGCGGCTGGGGCTACAGAGCGGTTGATCGAACTGTTGGAAACTGATCCTGACATTCGTCCTCCCGCCCAACCGGTCGAGATGCCAGAGCCAGCCACCGGTGCAGTGAATTTTGATGCGGTCACGTTTCATTATCCATCGCGGCCTGATGTCGCTGCACTCAACGGGCTGAGCTTAGATGTGAAACCCGGTGAGACAGTAGCGTTGGTTGGGCCATCAGGCGCGGGTAAGACGACAGTCTTCCAATTGCTGCTAAGGTTTTATGACCCTCAAGGCGGAACCGTATCCATAGATGGTGTTGACCTAACGCAGGCTGATCCGGTGGCGGCCCGTAATCGTGTCGGCTTAGTGGCGCAAGATCCCGTTATCTTCGCTGCCGATGCTTGGGAAAATATTCGCTATGGTCGACCCGACGCTTCAGACGACGAAGTTAGAGCAGCCGCTGAGGCCGCCGTTGCGACGGAGTTCCTGGATCGTCTTCCAGATGGACTCAGTACATTCCTTGGTGAAAAAGGAATGCGATTGTCGGGTGGGCAAAAACAACGCATCGCTATCGCGCGCGCAATCTTGCGGGATCCCGCTGTCCTTTTATTAGACGAAGCAACGAGTGCGCTTGACGCCGAGAATGAGCGACTGGTTCAAAAGGCGCTCGAAGTCGTGATGGATGGCCGCACAACCATGGCCATCGCGCACCGCCTCGCGACAGTGGTCCAGGCAGATCGAATCGCTGTTCTGGAAGATGGGAAATTGATCGCCACAGGTCCTCACGACGCCCTTTTGGAGTCAAATCCGCTCTATGCCAGACTCGCAAAACTGCAGTTTTCTGCCAATTCCGAAGCCTGACTCTTAACCTACCCGTTTGAACTGGGCCCAACATTCGTATGTCGATAACATCGCACAGGGCGGCGAACACCTGTTGGGTCTTATCAATGATGTGCTTGATCTCGCGCGTATTGATACGGGGCAACTGGCCGTAAATATAGATACCATCGATGCCGTTGATACCTTGCAGAAAGTTCATAGCAAATTTCAGCAAATGGCTGAGTCGCGAGGTGTTTCGATTGCGTTCGCATCTGACTCGTTGCTGCGGGCGCCGGTTCTCGCTGATTCAATGAGATTGACACAGGTGCTGGTCAACTTGACCTCCAACCCTATCAAATACAATCGGGCTGGTGGGTCTGTGACATTCTGTGTGTCGGATACCGAGGAAGGGCTCTGCCGCATTGGTGTTGTCGATACAGGACCAGGCATTCCTGAGGAACGTCACGATGAAGTTTTTCAAAGCTTCAATCGTTTAGGTGCGGAAGCCTCAGGCGAAGAAGGGACAGGGATTGGTTTGGCGCTCTCAAAGAGTCTGATTGAGCATATGAACGGCCGTATTGGGTTTAATGCAGGGTTGCAGAACGGCACAGAATTTTGGGTCGAATTGCCTGTTCCTTAGATGTTAGAGTTGTTACGAGAGCTTGAGAGTTAGCGGTGGCGCGAATCCCAGCGCCGAGCAGGCTCTCTAATCCATGGCGCCAGGCCCCTTCCTCAATTGTTTCACGGTGCCACGGCGTTTCTTCTCATTCAGGCGCTTTGTTCTCGAAGACTTCGGTGGTTTGCCCGCGCGGCGCGGGCGATCTATCTGAGTCGCCTTGACGATTAGGGCCACAAGTCGCTCCAGCGCGTCTTCTCGATTTCTTGTTTGATGACGAAAGCGCTTGGCTTCAATGACGATGATTCCCTGTCTGTTCGTTCGCCGTCCTGCTAGGGAAATGACCCGGCTGCGAACATCAGGTGGAAGAGAGGGAGATTCAGCTGCATTAAACCTAAGTTGAACGGCGCTGGAGACCTTATTTACGTTCTGTCCACCAGGACCTGACGCCCGTACAAAGGAAAACTCGAGTTCTTCGGAATCTAAGGTTATATGGTCAGTAATTGATATCATTGTCGTGGCCCAGACGCCCGCTATGGTTTGTACTTCGTGAAGACGAGACAGGTATGCAGGACGTAACACATAACCCAGATTTACATATGATCGAACCGGCGGCCAATTTTGACGATCTGGTTGATAATTTTGGCTTGTTTGATGACTGGGAAGACCGTTATCGCTACATCATTGATCTCGGCAAGAAGCTCCCAGTTTTTCCCGAAGACCTAAAGACCGACACATACAAGGTGCGCGGGTGTATGAGCCAAGTCTGGATTATTCCGGGGCATGTCGACGTAGACCAAAGTCGTTTCGCGTTCGCTGCAGATAGTGATGCGCACATCGTAAAAGGGCTCATTCACGTCTTGGCGTCATTGTATACGGGGAAGGAAATGGGTCAGGTGGCGGCCGTGGATGCAGAAGCCGCGTTTGCGCAGTTGGGTCTCGATCAACATCTCAGTCCAAGCCGTCGCAATGGCTTGGTTGCAATGGTTGCCCGTATTCGGGCGGCAGCGTCTCAGTCTTGAGTGGGATTGGATCTTGGCCGCCCAGTTTTTCAATAACTGTCTTCGCGACCGCTTCTGACGGATTGAGAGCCAAGCTCTCTTCGGCCAAAGCGCGAGCCTCTTCATTTTTGCCTTGATGAAACAGCACGTCGGCAAGACATGCTTTAATGGTTGCGTTATTCGGCTCCAGACTGTCTGCGTTTCGAAGACTGTTCAGGGCGGCGGGTAAATCACCCTGACTCAAGTATACAACACCCGTTTGATGAAGAATGCTTGCGTCTTGCGGTGCAATCGCTGAGGCGCGTCTGAGAGCCGCTAGGGCTTCGTCCCACCGTAGGCGATGGGCTGCGATCCGGGCCAAGCCAACAAACCCTTGATAAAGGTCTGGAGCCAAGCCGACAGCCTTTAAATAATATGTTTCGGCTTGGGCTAGGTTTCCGTAGCGTTCATAGAGATTGCCTAAATTTCCATAAGCAAAACCCGACTGCGGGTTTAAAAGTAGAGCCGTTTGAAAGGCGGCGATAGCACTCTGCGGGCGATTGCGCTTACGCAGGACTGTTCCGAGATTGTTATGGGCCTCTGCGAAATCAGGTTTTGACTGAATGGCACGGCGGTAATAACTGCCCGCCGCGTTTAGATTCCCCGCATAAAAATACTTGATGCCGGTTTCTTTCAGTTCTTCGGCACTTTCCGGGCTGCGCTTAATGTTGAGGGCGCTCGTGTTTTCCGAGGATGCCAGTCGACGCACCAACTCTTCCGCCGACGCTTTCACCATTTTTAGATTGTCCGGTTGCTAACGAGAAAACCCAAACCATCGGGCGAAAGCAGCACGTACTTTCTTCCAGACGAGGCTTTAATTAATAGCTATTATCACCCCATAGTTGGGAATCGCAACAAAAGTATTGATTTGCCGCAATTTGTCGCAAAATTGATGGAAATCATGTTGTTCTTAGGTCCAGTAAAATAGGTCTGTTCTCTACAGATGTCCCCGAGTCTCCCTCTCTGTGACGCATTGTTTAGCTTAGGGACGCTGGCTGTATGACAGATACCCCAGGTATTCGTGATATCTGCGGTGACGAAGCGGCCAGGGATCACCCGGTCATTTCTAAGGTAGCGACGTATTGGTTAGGACTGAATTCAGGGCAGATTCCTCGCCGCACCCAATTTGAGTTTATGGACATCTATCAGGAAGCACCGAACCTACTAATGTCGGAGCGCATCGCGTCGCAAACCTTCACCTTTATTTATTGCGGCACGCATGTGGCAAATAATTTTCCACTCGATTTGACTGGTAAAACTTTCGACCCGGCCAAAGTCGAAGCCAGCCGCATACCTTGGTTCAATTACAAAAAAGAAGCACTGGATGGGCCGTGTATTCGGTATGGCTGCGATCGCCTTGATTGGCCGAGCCTCGATTTTGATATCATTCTGTCAGGGATTTTTCCGTTGGCTGATGATGTTGGCCAGCCGCGTTTTCTGCTGGCGTGTCTAGTGTTTCAAAACTCAGCTGACACATCATCGTGAAGCTATAAGGTCTCAACGATACTTGCTCTCTGGTCTTTGTTCTCTAGAGTGAGATAGTTTCTAGAAGGTCGGCTATGGCCGAACCTGTCGAACAAAGGACAAGATAAAATGGCGCATCGCATCCTCCATTCTGTGCAAATTGCGGTGACCGCATGCGCCGTTCTCGGATTGTCTTGTATGCTGGAATCGCCGACCCTTTATGCGCAAGAAACAGCGGTTCGTCGGACAACTCTGTTGGTTGAAGACATAGGACGCTCAATCGATTTCTATCAGCGGCTTGGTTTGAGGCCCTGGTTCGAAAAATCCACCAGCGACTCAGATGAAGGGGGAGTCATCGGGTCCAATGATCTGCCGCTAACGGCTGATCCTAAGATTGGTCGCATCGTCATCATGCGCGGTAATCATGATCGCATTGGTATGATTGGTTTGCTTGGGTATGAGCGCCCGCCTCTGGCCAACGCGCGCGGCAACCTCATGGGCATCGGAGTTGGTGATGTCATCATTATGGTGGAAACCGACGACATCAATTTTGTCTACAATAGACTACAGGAAACAGGTGCCCGATTTCACACGCCACCCGAACGGTTTCAAGTGACCAATCCAGATGGGTCTGTGCGGGATACGGGTTACCGCATGTTTGTCTATGATCCTGATGGCCACCTGATTGAAGTATCTGAGCCAACGGAGCGGGAACCCGGATAAACAACAACTAGGGCCCCCGGATAAATCAGCTCTGCCGCGCGTCTTACTCGCCGAGCACAGTGCCTTCGCGCCGGGGGTCTGCGCCACCAAAAATTACACCATCTCGTATGCCGATGGCATGTACCCCACTGGGAAAGTTGCCAACCCGCACGCGGTGACCAAGTGCTTCCAGGGCTTCCTTGCGGTCTGCCAGGGCGGTGCCGCCTTCTAAAAATACGGTTGGTCCAAACAGTAAAATGTTTGGCAGATCGGTCGCTTCCTGAGGCGTCATGCCCCAGTCAAGCATGGCGATGAGTGTCTTGCTCACCAGTGGAACGATTGCCATGCCACCAGGTGATCCAGAAACAGCCACAATTTCGTTGTTCTCGTCGAACACAATAATGGGGGCCATGGAGCTGCGTGGACGCTTTCCGCCTTCGACCCGGTTGGCGACGGTGCGGCCTTCCGCCACCGCATCAAATGAAAAGTCTGTCAGTTGGTTATTCAATAAAAATCCACCAACCATCAAATGGGAACCAAATGCCCCTTCGATGGAGCTGGTCATGGAGACAGCATTGCCATCGCTGTCCACGACAGAAATATGTGTGGTGGAGGGCCGCTCAAAATCACGACCCGGCCCATAGTTAAAAGTCCCTTTTTGCGGCGGCGCACCGGCCGTCACGTATGCCATGCGCGCCGTAACATCGATTAGGGCTGCGCGGTCTGCCAGGTAGCCTCGATCGATCAATCCCTGTTCAGGAACCGGCGAGAAATCAGGGTCCGCGATGTATGTGGCGCGGTCGGCATAGACCAACCGGTTTGCTTCGATAAACAAATGAGCCGCTTCCGTGGACCAGGGTTCCATGTTTGGCAGGTCATGTTTCTCGAGCAGTCCTAGCGTTTGAATGACGCCGATCCCACCTGAAGTCGGCGCCGGCATTCCGCACACCGTGAAGTGGCGATAGGGCGCGCACAATGGCGTGCGCTCTTTGGCGCGATAGGCAGCCATATCGGCCATGGTGAGATCAGCAGGGTTGCGGGTTGTCTGTTGGACCACAGCGACAATAGCTTCAGCCAAACTGCCGCTATAGAACGCCGGTGGACCCTGTGAGGCGATGCGTTTGAGTGTTGTCGCCATGTCAGGGTTCTTAAGCACAGTGCCAATAGGTTTGGGTGTGCCGTCTTTAAGATAGTAATGCTCTGCAGGAGTTTCGATCTGCGACAACGTCTTGTCGACTTCGAGCAGACGGAATAATCGTGGCGACACGGCAAAACCATTTTCTGCAATGTCGATGGCTGCGGTGAACGTATCTGCCCAATCGAGCGCGCCATGGCGCTCATGGGCTAATTTCATGACCTGCACAAGTCCTGGGACGCCAACGGATTTACCACCAATAACCGCCTGTGGACGGCGCATTGCTGTGCCATCGTCTGCAAGAAACCGATCTTCGGTCGCAGTGGCTGGCGCGGTTTCCCGCCCATCGTAGGCATAAAGTTGTTTCGCGGCATTGTCCCAATACAAAACAAAGGCGCCGCCGCCGATGCCGGAGGATTGCGGTTCAACCAGATTGAGCACCAGTTGCGTGGCAAAGGCAGCATCAAGGGCGTTGCCACCAGCTTTGATCGCATCATATCCCGCCTGAACGGCAAGAGGGTTTGCTGCAGCAACCATGAACTTTGATGCTGTCCCGCCTTTTTGTTCGACAAGACCACTGGAAGGCTCAGGAAAATCTATGTCTTGGGCCGCTGCCGGTGCAGCAGCTCGGTCCGCGCATCCTGTCAGCACGCTTGCAGCTAAACTTGCGAGAAAAATCGGTCTCAAAATCATGGAACGTCCTAGGTGGTCCGTCGAAGGGCCTTTCCTTATCACAAGCGTTGCAATGGGTCAGCCGAGGGTTTGGCGAACCAGGCGTCTGATCAACGTGATAATTTGTTTCTCAGACCTGCGGATACGGTCATAGGGACCAGCCACACCAATCACTACAGTTTGTCCTTGAACTGGACGTGGATACGCAAGACCAATGGCTCCCGTATCGGGTAGCACTTTGTCGTAGGCAACTGCTGCGCCTTTCGCACCAACCTCGCTGATCTTTCTTTTCAAGTCTGCCAGGACGACAGGCTTTGACCGTGGTCTCTTGTTATAGGTCGTCAGGAGGTCTTCAACCTCCCCCGATTCTTGCGATGCCAACCAGGCCATGCCGACTGCCGATTCAAACAGAGGAGCGAGCGCACCTTCTTCAATGTTGAGAGCGACCGGAAAAGTGCTAGGGAAAATTGTGACAAATTGCATATCGAAACCAGCGCGCATGGCAATCGAAACAGTTTCCCCCGTTGCTGAACTGATCTCCTGAAGAATACTGCCCAGGGCGCGGTCCCTTCGGATCGAACCAATTAGCCAGTCACCCAGCAGCCCAACTTTTAACGTTGGAAAATAGGTGGCGTTTTTGGGCTCGAACCAGAGGTAGCCGAGGGTCACTAGACTGGCCAGCAGAGCGTTCGCGCTTGACCGCGGCATCTCAAGACTGCGGGCGATCTCTCTTGCGCCTGCAGGCCGCTTCCAGTTTTGAAAAGACTCAAGGATGGCGAGCGTTCTAGAGGCGGACTTCACGACTCCGCCGGGATTGGGTGATATTTCAGCGTTGTCGTTCATCTCAAGAAAGGCCTGGGTTTCGTATGGTTGCAGCCATGCAACAGGTGCTCAGCAATGTACCTTATCTTCCATGTATGTATATGTATCATCTACATATATGGAATTACCTCTACCATGAATGGCAGAAAACAACGAAGATTCACCCCAACGTATTCGGCCAACGTAGCCGAATCACCGGGAGGAATAGAGGAGACACTCCATCATGCGTGCGATCAATAAATCATTATTGCTAACGGGTACGGCTTTATCGCTGGCCCTACTTTCAACGGGCGGTGCCGCAGTGGCGCAGAGTACTCTGTCCCTGGAAGAAATTGTGGTTACTGCTCAGCGGCGTGAGAGCACGTTGCTGGAAGCCCCGATCGCCGTATCGGCTTTTGACGCCAACGAAATCGAACGTCGTCAGTCGTTCAACGTGGTTGATATCGTCAACAATGTGCCGAACCTCATCGGCAACAACAACATTGGTCAGAACACGGCGACGACCGTGTTCTTGCGCGGTGTTGGTACAACAGAATCAATCGTGACCGTTGACCCAGGCATGGGCTTCTATATCGATGATGTATACATGGCGCGTCAGGGCGTTAACAACTTCAGTCTGTTTGATGTTGAGCGGGTCGAAGTATTGCGTGGTCCGCAAGGTACGCTCTATGGCCGGAACACTAACGCCGGTGCCATTAAAATCATTTCGCAGAAGCCGACCGAAGACAAAGAATTCGCCGGTGAAGTGTCCTACGGCCGTTACAACCGTTTGAACGCCAAGGCCTCTGTAAACGGTGCCATGAATGACCGCACCTTTTTCCGTCTGACCGGTATCGCTCAGTACGGCGACGGCTACACAGATAACGAAGTGCTCGGTAAAGATGTCAACGATCGAGAAGTATACGGCACGCGGGCGCAACTGCGTATTCTTCCGAATGAAGATTTGACTGTCGATCTCTCCTTCGATTGGAGCCAAAGCACGGCCCGCGGCCTCTACGGTAAAGACATCCTCGGCTTTACACGCCCCTTCGATGGCGATCTCTATAGTGTTGATTCAAGCATCGACACCGAGAACATCGGTCGCGCTTGGGGCATGGCCGCAAACATTTCTTACGATATCAACGAGACGACGAATTTTCAGTCGATCACGTCTTGGCGTAATACCTATCAAAGCTGGAACTTGGACCTGACCGACCAACCAGTGTCGATCTTTAATCTCTACACCATCAATGACAGCGATCAGCTGAGCCAAGAATTTAAGTTCAGCGGTACCATGGCTGATGACCGTCTCGAATATAACGCTGGTCTGTTTTACTTCGAAGAAAACTCATACTCGTTTATTGGCGACGAAATTAATTTGTTCATCGCCCCAACCATTCGAGTGCCATTGCCGTTCTTCTCTCGTGACTATGATGTCGGCGTAAAAAGTTACGCCGCGTTTGCTGAAGGAACTTACAGTCTGACCGATGACTTGCGTTTGATTGTTGGTGGTCGTTTCACCCGTGATGAAAAGACCTTAGACATTATTCACAAAGTTGGCGGCACGGTTGGTCTGGTGAGTGATGGTCCGATCATTGACTGGGACAGCGATACCCTACGAGGTTTAGGTACGCCAACCGAACAAGATTTCAACGAGTTCACTCCACGTGTCGGACTTCAGTATGATATCAACGATGATGTGAACGTCTTCGCCATGTTCACGCGAGGCTTTAAGTCTGGTGGCTGGACGGCCAGAACAAACAATCCTGCGGAAGTGACAGCGTTCGCGCCGGAAATTGTCGACAACTATGAAGTGGGCCTCAAATCCAGTTTGTTGGATGGTCAAGTTCGTTTGAACCTTGATGCCTTCTACTACGATTACACCAACCTGTTTAACTCAGCGACAGGCGCCGGCGGTAACTTCATCGTCGCCACCAACGATGCTGAGGTGTACGGCCTGGAAGGTGAAATCACCGCTCGTATCACTGAGAATCTTGATATCTTCGGTAACTTTGGCATTCAGGAAGGCAAGTACATCGACGTTGATCCAGCCCTCGCTGGTGTCGTTGTTGGTGACGATTTGCAGCGTTTGCCAGGGTTCTCAGCGCAGCTTGGCTTTAGTTACGTGCAGCCGGTCAACAATGATTGGAACGCTCGTATTAACGCTGACTACAATTACAGCGACAGCCACTTCACCAATCTGCAAAACACTCCAGCAGCTAAGTCTGGAACCATTGATCTGGTCAGTGCGGCTATCAACTTTGAACGTGAAGATGGCTTACTGTCCGTCGGTGTGTCCTGCCGCAACTGTATTGACGATGAGTACATCAGCCAAAGCCTCGACTTCAGTGGCCTCGGCTTCCTCACCGTCTATCCGGGTGAGCCAATGACATGGTTGTTTACCATAAAGACTCGTCTGTAAAATTAAGCGTTACCCGGCCGGGGCAGGGTGTCCCGGCCGGACACCAAATTTGGGGGTAAGCTTATGGCTTCGATGGAGTTATCGAACGATAAAACAGCTCTGATTGTTGTTGATATGCAGAACTCATTCTGTGCCGACGACGGGGGCTGTGGAAAAACCGGACTTCCCATTCAAAATCTTCAAGCCGCTATTCAGCCTTGCGTCAATTTAGTCGCGGCCGCCCGTGCAGCCGGCATCCCAGTAATCTACACGCGTTATATGTATCGTCCTGACTATGCCGACGGTGGTGTTCTCATTAAGCATCTGTTGCCCGAGCTTAAAGAAACACAAGCCCTGCAAGCTGGCACGTGGGACATCGAGGTGGTGCCTGAGCTCACCCCTCAGTCCAATGATTTTATCGTCGATAAGAACCGGCCTAGTTCGTTTTATGCAACAAACTTGGAAACCATCCTCAACGGGCTAGATGTGGATAGTCTCGTGGTCTGTGGGGTGACCACCAACTGTTGTGTTGAATCCACGGTGCGGGACGCCAGTCACCGCGATTACAAAACATTCGTGGTTCAAGATGCGGTTGCTGAATTGGATGACGAGCGGCACCAAGTGGCGTTGAAATCCATGGCGATGCTGTTTGCTAATCTTGTGACTGTCGCAGATGTTGAGGGTGCCTGGGGCATCGCACAAGCCGCCGAATAATTTTAAACCAATAATAGAGACAAGGCGGCGCAACATGAGCGGCTATATTGATATCGTGTGCAATCCCTACACACCGTGGGTACTCGAACGCAAACTCATGGGAGTGGACGAGGATTTCAAAACTCAGGTTCGGATGTCTGATGACATGCGAAATGGCGTTGAAATCGAGGATTACATCAAAAAGATGGATGCCGCAGGGATCGAGCGGTCCCTGTTGATTGCCCATCGCTGCGGTGATCTCAATGTCAAAGGCTCGCATCATATCCCTTACGAATATGTGCGCGACATTTGCGAGAAATATCCGGATCGGTTCTCAGGTTTGGCGGGTATCGATACCACCAAGGGTATGGAGCAGCTTCGTGAACTAGAAGTCGCGATCAATGATTATGGGTTTGTTGGCGCCCATTGGTATCCCCATTGGTTTGGTGTTCCGCCAGATGCGCCGCAAATTTATCCTGTCTATGCCAAGTGCTGTGAACTCGACATCCCGATCATGATGCAAGTCGGTCAGAACTTGGTTTATTCGAAAGAACGGCGCCTGCCATCTGTCGCCAAACCTATACTGCTAGATCAAGTCGCGATCGATTTTCCTGAATTGCCATTGATCGGTATTCATATCGGCGTGCCTTGGACGGATGAAATGATCGCTATGTGCTGGAAGCACGAGAATTTGTATATGGCTGGTGACGCGTACGCGCCAAAGCATTGGCCAAAACAGATGGTGCACTACGCAAATTCCTATGGCCGTCATAAGGTGATGTTTGGAACAGACTGGCCCGTGGTCGGCCCTGAGCGCGCGGTGCGTGAGGTGGATGAGTTTGGTATGCGTCCAGAAGCCCATCAGATGCTCATGCGTGACAATGCTTTGCGATTGTTCAAAAAGATCGCCAGCTAAATGAGTGGGCTGGAGACTAAGCCGGCCACTTTACCGGCATCGTATACATCTATGACTGTCGCTGCGGGGTTGCGGGCAACAACCATGCGCAATCCTGACAAAGTCGCCATTACCCACAACAACACAAGCCGGACCTATCGTGAATTGTCGGATCGAACCGACAGACTTACGGCTGCGGCGATTTTAAAGCTTAAACTTAACAAGGGCGACAATGTCGCCATCGTGTCTAAGAATTCCATTGAGTATGTGGAAGTTGTGTGTGGCTTGCCAGAAGCCGGCGCTGCGGTAGCCACGGTAAACCCGCGCTTAACCGGCGCTGAAGTCGAAGCGATCTGTAATGATGCTGAGGCTCGTGTTGTGTTTTATGACGACGCGTCAGCAGAGGCGATAGAAGCCGCGTCCTTCAATACAGTCGAGCACACGATTCATCTCGGAGATGAATACGAAGCGCTAATCAAGAACGCCGACGTGCCGGATGCCTATCCTGAAATTCATGAATGGGATCCATGGACCATTCCCTATACGTCTGGCACTACCGGCAAGCCTAAGGGAGTTGTTCTTCCGCAACGATCACGTTTGTTGGCGTTTTACCAAATGGCGCAGGAATTTGGCTGTTACGGACCTGAAGACCGTTTTCTTGGCACAACACCCATGAATCACGGTGCAGGGATTGCATTTCCCCTGGCCGCCATCATGTCCGGCGGCTTTACGGAAATTCTTGATCACTTTGACCCGGAACTGTTGTTGCGAAAATTGAAGGAAGGCAACTTTGCGGGTGTCTTTACGGTGCCAACACAGCACCATGCGATTTTTGAATTAGAGCAGTCTGTACTCGATAAATACCGTGGCGCACCCCTCAAAGCGGTGATCTCCAACGCGTCGGCGTTACCACAACATCTCAAGCACAAGATCGTTCCGTATTTTGGTGAGGGGCTGCTGCACGAAACCTATGGGTCAACAGAGGCGGGGTTTGTGACCAACCTGCGCCCACCGTTTCAGTTGGAGAAGGAAGGCTGCGTTGGCACGCCGTTCCCGCACACTTTCGTGAAACTCGCTGACGATGATTTTAACGAAGTCGGTCCCGAAGAGCCCGGCGAACTGTGGGTCAAATCACCGTCCGCGTTTGCCGGCTATTGGAATCGTCCTGATGAAACTGCGGCGGCTTTTAAAGAGGGCTGGGTGACCGTTGGTGATGTTGCCAAGCGAGATGAAGACGGCTTCATCTACATCGTCGACCGCAAGAAGGACATGGTCATCAGCGGTGGCGTAAATATCTATCCACGCGAGATCGAAGAATTGTTGTTTACTCACCCGGCCATCTCTGATGTTGCCGTGATCGGGGTGACCGACGATAAATGGGGCGAGCGTCTCAAAGCTTTCGTGGTGCCAAAGGCCGGCGAAAGCGTAACTGCCGAGAGCGTTGTGTCGTTCTGTGATGGCAAACTGTCGAGCTACAAGGTTCCAAAAGATGTTGCAGAGATTGATGTCTTGCCGCGTAACGCCAATGGCAAAGTTCTAAAAACTGAACTGCGCAAGGTGGGATGAAGCGTTGACTAGCCATTCCGATCAGTCTGATCCTGCCATCGCCGCCGTCTGGTCTCTCCTCAATACTGTTCCTGATCCGTGTCATGCCTTATCGGGTCACGACCTCAGCATTGTTGATTTGGGCTTGATCAACGGCATTTCCCGCGACGGGGAGTCGATCCGCATCAGCGTAACGTTCACTGACCCCAGTTGCGTGTTTTCCTACAAGATCATTATGGATCTGGAGGATCTGGCCGCTACTCTCGACGGTGTGTCCGACATTACGGTCTCCGCCGACCCGTACCCTCTCTGGACCGAAGATCGACTCAGCGACAAAGCGCGTCATCTATTTGCAGAAAAACGCCAGCGTTTTGGTTTTTCCCACGAAGGACACAGAGCATGACCTCATCGATTTCGAGTCGTATCGGCCGCCGCACAGTTTTGCAGACCCTCGGTGCAATGGGCGCAGGGGCTATGGCATCTGCTGGCAAGATATCTCCCGCATTGGCGGAGGCTGGGTGGTCATCGGCGTCTCATCCGATGGCCGAACGCATTTTCGTCATTGATGGTGTTGCTCATTGCTACAACCACGCGCCTTACAATCGGCGCATCAAAAGAGCCAGTGTCAACAGCATCAACACGACATACAGTTTTCATGAAGCCTGCACACCGGATGCCTATCGTCTGACCTATGAGCAATGGGAGCGCGATTGGCAGGCCGACGAAGTCATGGACACCATGTTTCTCGAAAGCCACACCGACATGATGATCATGCATTCGGTACCGATGTTTGACCTTCACTACGACGGCTTGGTGTCAAACGAGAAGGGGGCGTACCTAAAGGGCAATTTCCCGGATCGTGTGTTGTGGTACGGCGCCCTCGATTTGTTCGACCCTTATGATGTGGTCATCGCTAAAGCGGATCAGCTGATCGACCAAGGTGCCGATGGCATCAAATTTTACCCGACGCGCATCAACTTCGAGACCCGTGAGCCAGAGTCTTGGTTGATGGACGATGAGAAGCTGGCGTTCCCGGTGTTTGATCAACTACAGAGCAAGGGCGTTAAACATCTCGCTGTTCATAAACTGGTCGGGCATGTCGGGCCAAAGACGGCGGCTCTGGGCATTGATGATCTATACAAGGCGGCCGAGGCCTTTCCCGATCTGACATTTCATCTTGTCCACGCAGGCTGGCAGAACTTCGAAGAAACCGCAGCCCTGATGAACGCGCGGGAGAATGTCACGGCGGTTATGGAGGGGCCGATGCTGTTTCCCCTATTTGATATGGATGCCTTCAATAAGATGATGAATGTGTTCATGGCACAGGTCGACACTGATCGATTGATCTATGCATCGGCGGCGGTCAATCAGCATCCGTATTGGATTATCAATGCCTTCTTTGATTATCAGCCTCCCGAGGACGCCCCGTATGTGCTGACTGAAGAGTCTAAGGCGAAGATTATGGGGGCTAATCTGGCCCGCTATCACGACATAGACATCGCCGCGCAAAGGCAGAAGATTGCTGGGGATAAATGGTCCCGGGCCAAGGTAGAGAATGGGTTGCGTGAACCCTACGCTATGCAGCGGACTTGATCCCAGTCGCCCAACACCCGATAACCGCGAGCTTGGACATAAGGAAAAGCCATGACTGATCAAGACAATGCCCAAGCCCTTGGCATGTTTCAAAGTCTGCTCGGCCCGGACGGTGTTATCACCGACAAAGACGAGCTGACCTACTACACGACAGATATTTCTGGCGAAGGCGAAGTGCTGCCGCTGTGCGTGTTGCGTCCTATCGCGATTGATCAATTATGTCAGGCCGTGACGATTGCGGGCGGGTTGGGTCTGCCGTTGGTGCCGCGAGGCGCGGGCATGTCCTACACCAAGGGGTATCTTCCAGAGAGCCAGAACGCTGTGATGATCGACATGAGCGGGCTCAACGCAATCGAAGACATCAACGAAACCGATATGGTGGTCACGGTTCAGGCCGGCTGTACCTGGGGCGCCTTGTATGACGAGTTGAAAGAGCGCGGTTTGCGCACGCCATTCTTTGGGCCTTTGTCGGGTATTGCGTCCACGGTTGGCGGTGCAGCCAGCAACAACTCAACCTTTTTCGGTTCAGGCACGCATGGGGCTATGGCTGACAATGTGATCGGTCTGGATGTTATTTTGGCCGACGGCTCATTGCTTGAGACGGGGGCGTCTGCCGCGGAAGGCCGCACGCCATTCTTGCGGCACTTTGGTCCCGATCTCACGGGTTTGTTCCTTGGCGATTGCGGCGCCTTCGGTATCAAAGCGCGTGTCACCATGCCGTTGATCGCGATGCCCGCTTCCGAAGACCATCTGTCGTTCGCCTTCGACACCATTGAGGATATTGCCGAAGCCCACACCGCGCTTGCGCGGGAGAATGTTGTGGCGGAGCAATGGGGCATTGATCCTGTCGGTAATCAAAACCTGTCTAAGCATGGCTTCACATTCTTAGAAGGGTTAGGTGTCGTTAAAGATGTGGCGGCGACCGCGGACAAAGTCGCCGGTGCGGTGACCAATGTCACTAAACTGTTGTTCCAGGGACAACGGCTCGCGGATCGATCAGGTTACGCTTTGCATGTGGTGGTCGAAGGGGTCGATGCTCGTGAGGCGCAGGCCAAAGCCGATCGTGTTCGCCGCATTTGTATACCCTTAGCATTAAAGGAACTCCCCAACGTTATTCCGAAGGTGACACGCTCTAAGCCTTTCCGACCGATCAAGGCGTTGCTGGGGCCTAACGGTGAGAACTGGTTGCCGGTGCATGGCATTTTTCCCTTGTCGAGCGCAGTCGAAGTGTCGGCGATCACCGATGAATATTTTTCCCGCCATATCGAGCTGATGACCGAACACAACATCACTCATTCTTATCTCACGGCAGCGTCGGCCACGTCCTTTTTGATCGAGCCAATGTTTTACTGGAAAGACCGTCTGCACGCCTTTCACATGCGTCACGTAACCGAAGAGCAAAAGAAGGCTTACGCCAAAACCAAGGCCGATCCGGAAACCCGAGAGGTGGTGATGAAGCTGCGCCGCGATCTTTCTGGTCTGTGGGATGCTTTTGGTGCGAGCCACCATCAGATGGGCCGCACCTATCCCTATGCCAGCCAGCTGTCCTCGGCTGCGCGTGCGGCGGCGGTCGCTATCAAAGCGGCGTTTGATCCCAAGGGCATTATGAATCCTGGCGTGTTGGAATTGTCCGGCGAGGGTGATGGCGTGAAGAAGATGACCAAGTTCCCCGAGTTCCCCCAAGATCTACTCAAGGAAGAATGGACGGTGCGGTGACGCGCGCAGGCCCCCCTATGACTAAGCCAACGCTCACCACCATCACCTCACATAAGGGACAAACGGCAAGCGCTCATGTCGCCGTACCGGAGGCTGCCTCCGCCGACAATCCCGCTCCCGGTATGCTGCTGTTCCATGCCTTCCGCGGTTTGACCCAAGAGTTCATCGACTTCGCCGAAACCTATGCGGAGCATGGATACATCGCAGCGGCGGTCGATTTATATGAAGGCAAAACATCCGAAGATTTGAGTGTCGCTCAGCAGCTAATGGACGCGATGGACCAAGAGGCCTGCACGGATCTTGCCGTATCTTGGGCCGATTGGCTGCGGGGGCACGCTGCCTGTACCGGTAAAATTGGCGCGGTCGGATGGTGTCTTGGCGGTACGTGGTCACTCAACACGTCTGTCGCCACACCTGTTGATGCCACAGTCGTCTACTACGGCGATGTCGACAAAACCGCCGATGATCTCTCGTCACTCAAGGGGCCTGTGCTGGGGCATTTCGGCACTGAAGATGAATACTTTGGCAAAGCCATGGTCGATCGCTTTGAGGCTGAGATGGCCAAAGCCGGGAAAGTAGATCGGTATACCAATTACTGGTATCCAGCTGGGCATGCGTTCGCCAACACGGGCGGCCCCTATTTCCATGACGAGTCAGCCACCTCGGCTGATGACCGCACATGGGATTTTCTCAAGCGTCACCTTTCATAACCGGTTTCGTCCGTTAAGCTGCCGCCAGATAAACCGGAGAGTCTTGTATGACAGAGAAATTTGGCGACCGGCTGATGCTGATCAACGGGGAGATGGTCCCAGGCACTGGGGGTGACTGGGTCACCACCGTCAATCCGGCCAATGAAGACCCGATCGGGCGTGTACCGGCAGCCACAGCTGACGACGTCAACGCTGCTGTTGCAGCCGCAAAAGCCGCACAGCCAGCATGGGCAGCCAAATCAATCTTTGAGCGTGGCGCCCTGTTGCGAACCCTGGCCGCAAAATTTCGAGAGCGGGCGCAACAGATTTTGACCATGGAGGCCACAGATACCGGCAACACCATCGCCAAGCTCTGCGCTGATGTTCAGATCGCCGCCGCCTATCTGGAATATTTTGCCGGCCTGGCGACCGAGATGAAAGGCGATACAGTCCCTGCGTCGCCGGGCAACATCCACTTCTCGTTACGTGAGCCCTTCGGTGTTGTTGCGCGCATCGTGCCCTTCAATCATCCCTTTATGTTCGCCGGAGCGCATCTGGCATCGCCGCTAACCGCAGGCAACACGGTTGTGGTTAAAACGCCCGAGACCAGCCCGCTGACTGGATCGCTGTTAGCTGAGTGCTGTTGCGACGTGTTGCCGCCCGGCGTGGTCAATATTGTCTCTGGCTTAGGTCTGCCTGCAGGGGACACCTTGGTGCGGCATCCTGATGTTCATCGCATCGGGTTCACAGGGTCTGTGCCGACCGGCTTGGCAATCCAGCGTGCGGCAGCAGAGGTAAGCGTCAAGCATGTGTCGTTGGAGCTAGGTGGTAAGAACCCGCTTATCGTTTTCCCCGACGCCGATCTTAATAAAGTCGAAGATGCGTCCATTGCCGGGATGAATTTTTCTTGGGCCGGACAATCCTGCGGCTCTACCAGTCGCATCTTGGCCCATGAGAGTGTGTACGACGAATTGGTAGAGCGCGTGGCGGCGCGCACCGATGCGGTTGTACTCGGCGACCCTCTTGATCCTGCTTCAGAGATGGGTCCGGTCAATTCCGAAGGGCATTACAACGCGGTGATGAAATTCGTCGAGGCCGGAAAGCGCGACGGCGCAAAACTGGTTGCTGGTGGTGCCCGCCCTGAAGGCGAGCAATTCAAGCGGGGCTATTGGTTGCGGCCCACGGTCTTTGCCGACGCCACTATGGATATGGAAGTCGCCCGCGAAGAAATTTTTGGCCCGGTGGTGTCGATGCTCAAATGGTCGACCCGCGATGAGGCGATAGAAATGGCCAACGCCACCGCCTACGGGCTCACGGCAGCCATTTACACAAATGACCTACAAGACGCTATGAAGACGGCGCAAGAGGTTGAGAGCGGCTACGTGTGGATCAACGGTGTTGCCCAACACTATGTCGGCCTACCTTTTGGAGGAGTGAAGAACTCAGGTCTGGGCGGTGAGGAATCATTGGAAGAATTGCTCAGTTATACCCGCACAAAAACTATCAACGTGCTATTGAGTTAACAGTATGACTGATCAAGACCGCGTTGTAGTAGTTGGGGGTGGCCCAGTTGGGATGATTACTGCCTTGCGTTTGGCGCAGCTGGATATCCCGGTTGTTGTGCTCGACGCTCAGGCAGAGACGCCTACGGCCCACCGTGCAGCAACCACCCATTCCTCGACATTGGACCTGCTCGATACGGTTGGGATCACCAATACCATCATCGAACAAGGCCTGACCGCGCGGTACTTTCAATACCGCTATCGCACCACCAACGAAGTGTTTGCGGAGTTTGACTTCGGGCGGCTCTCTGATGAGAGCAACCACCCCTACGCAGTGCAGCTTGAACAACACAAGACCGTGGCGATTGCCTTGGCAGCGGCTGAGAAATTTCCGCACTTTGAATTTCACCGCGAACATACGGTGACTGAAGTTGTAAACACTGACGACTATGCCGAAGCCGTGACCGAAACCCCGGATAGCGAAACCCAATCCTGGCGCGGGCGCTATGTCATCGGCTGTGACGGTGGCCGGTCAACCGTGCGTAAATCTCAAGGTATTGGGTTCCCTGGTTTCACATGGGAAGAGCGCTTTATCATTGTCGCATCCTATTTTGATTACGAAGCCGCAGACGACTATCGGTACCGCAACTATCTGGCCGACCCGGAGCAATGGTGTTCGGTGTTTAAGATTCCAGGTCCAGACGTGCCAGGAAATAAAAACGGAATGTGGCGTAATTTGTTTCCGGTCATCACCGATGACCCAGAAGAGGTTGTGACGTCTGAGCCTTACATTCGTAACATGATCAACACTTGTTTTCCCTACGCCAAAGATTTGGAAATCGTGCACAGCAATCTCTACACCGTGCACCAGCGCGTTGCAGAAAGCTTTCATAAGAACCGCATCATGCTTGCTGGGGATTCCGGGCATATCAACAACCCACTCGGCGGTATGGGCATGAACTCAGGTATTGCCGACGGACTCAACCTGGCAGAGAAAGTTGGTCAGGTGTGGCGCGGCGCGGTGCCCGATGAGCAGGCGTTATTCGATCAATATGATCGCCAGCGCCGCCCTCTGGCCGAAAAGTACGTGCAGGCGCAATCGATCCAGAACAAAGAAACCCTGCAGGCGAAGGACCCAGCCAAGGCCAACGCCCGTTTTGAAGAAATGCGTAAGACCGCCGAAGACCCAAAACGTCATAAGGCGTTTCTAATGAATGCCTCGCTGATCAACATGGTGCGTGAAGCCGCAGCGATTGAGTAATGAGTTCCGACCGCGCGCTTGCCGAAGGGTCATCCAAGTACGCAGCCATCTTGACGATGTGCGCCGGCGTTTTATTTCTGGCCACCAACGATGCGGTGGTGAAATGGTTGGTCACCCGGTACGACCCGTTCCAAATCGTATTTGTGCGAAGTTTGATCGCGCTGCCTTTGACGGTGTCGCTCGTATGCTTTTTTGATGGACCAAAGGGTCTGCGTTCAGAACGTTTGCCCGTTCACGCCTTGCGCGGTGTCCTTGGCGTCGGCGCATCGTTTGCATTTATCTTGAGCCTAAGGAGCCTGCCGTTGGCGGAGGCGACAGCCTTGGTTTTTGCGTCTCCTCTAGTCGTCGCCGGATTTTCTGTCCCTCTTCTGAAGGAGCATGTCGGCTGGGATCGCGCCGCCGCCATCATCGTCGGCTTTGTTGGTGTCCTCATCATCGTGCGGCCAGGGGCTGCCACCTTCCAAGTTGCTTCATTGCTCGCGGTCGGAGCCTCTATTCTCTATGCCTTAATTATGGTGAGTGCGCGTTGGATCGATAAACGCGACAGCCTGTGGACCATGATGCTTTACATGACAGTGTTCGCGGCTGTGTTCTCCGCCTTCACCCTTTTCAGCGCATGGCCAACGCCAATCTTCAGTGATGTATTCTTGTTTTTGGGTACTGCTGTGGCCGGTACTCTGGGCCTGACACTAATAAGCCAAGCCTTTCGCATGGCACCTGCGGCAGTGGTCGCACCTTACGATTATACGGCTTTGCTGTGGGCGAGCCTGTTCGGTTGGTTGATTTGGGGTGTCGTGCCAGGGCTTTGGGTTTACGGCGGCGCTGCCGTGATCATTGCCAGCGGCATCTATCTAATCACTTCGGACCGTGCCTCGGAGAGCGAATGACTGAGGTCTGACGACCCTAGAAAAACGGATCGTAGGCCCATTGTAAGAGGGCTTGGCGTTGTCTTGGGCGACACCAAATGTTGCCAGGCTCACAGTTGGCTGCGATGCCACCAATGTGCCGCGGTCCAAAAGCTTTCCAACGTCGAATCTGAAAATCGTCAGTGCCGTTTAACCGCCGTCCCTGCGTATATCGGCAATACCACTGAAACCAACCCAAAGGATCTTCGGGCGTGATCCATCCTTTCGCTTGCCAGACGTCCCTCGACTGTCCGGCAGCCACCTTGAAGTAATTAAATGAAAGGTCGAAACCGGATTCACTGAGTTTGGCTGTCTGTAACCACTCATCAGGAAGATCGGTCGTGTCATCTTCAAAGTACCAGCCGCCAAACACGCCGAGCTCTAGCATTTCTCGTGGAGTCAGCTGCGGTTTAAAATTCGCATGGGAGTCAATCGGTGAAGGCATAACACTCTGTTTACGGCGGATGTCGGCAGATGGATGACCAACGACCTCAGGTTTGCCCCCCAGGCATCGGACTGCTCTACTTCAGAGATCGGAACAAGGGAGCGGCCATCATGTTGACGTCTGGATTTAGGGTTTTGGCGAGCGTTGTATTCATCACAGCCCTAGCATTGTCCTCTCCCGCGACCGCTAGGAAGAATGTTCTTATCATCGGTGGAGCGGGGGATACCGGGTCAACCCTCGCTAAAATTCTTATCGCCCGTGGCGACAAAGTCACAGTCTTTGTTCGGCCCTCCACAAACCGTCATCGTCTTGAAGGTGTGCCCGTTGAGTATGTGGTCGGCGACGCCATGATTGAAGACGAAGTTGCGGCGGCGCTCGACGGCAAAAACTTCACCGTCATCATCGACACGATTCAAATTCTCGATATCACCGATCAAGTGAGTTACACGCGGCTGTACGAGAACTTCGTACCCCTGGCCAAACGTATGGGCGTGAAACAGTTTCTCATTCTGGGGGGCGGCTGCAACGACCGCGCGCGTGAAGATTGCCCATTGAGTCCACCGCTTTACACGGTGGCCAAGAACATGACCGTTGCAGAGTACATTCTGCGCGGCTCTGGCACGCCCTATACCATCATACGCATCGGTGCATTGATGCCGGGCGGACCCGACGATCCGGACTCCGGATTGCGCACAGGCACATCGTATTTGTCGACAGACCTCAGCATCTTTGGTGGCATCTGGCGCGGCGATTTGATCGATCAGATCATCGGCTGCACCGGTAATGATGCGTGCATCAATAAGATATTCGTCATTGATGATCCGACAATGAAGCCGCAACTGGATCACTGGCTGTGCAAGCGCAGCTATGAGACAGACACCATCAACTTTCATGATCCGCGCTGTGGCGATATGCCACCCCTAACGATTAAGGCAGGAGACCTGAAGCCATGACTGAGCTCACACGCCGCAATGTTCTGACAACCGCCAGCGCCGTTCCAGTTGCTCTGGCTGCGGGAGAGGTGCGAGCGGAGTCCGCGTTGCCTAAGCTGAAGTATTCAACTCCTGCGGAAAACGTCCGTGCGTTTCTTAAGTTGCATGCCAGCTTAGCGACGGAAACCGTCTTTTACACCTACGCCGGAACGCTCGAAGCCATGGTGCCGGGGCAGGAAATCGTCAATCTGGTCTCGACCACGACCCTCATTCGCCGCGACGTCGAGGTGGTTCCTGAGGGGCATCGCATTCTCGTTTGGGAGGGCACGGTCTATCACCGGCCGGGCGAAAGCGAGGCGCTGGATGAATTTGAGAACCCCTTGAACGGCCGGACGGTGCGCCCCTTCCACCAACGCGAAGGACGGGGTGAAGCTCTATGGACTGACGACGGACCAAGCTTTCGGCGTCACGATGGCGAATGGGTCTCTCGCTATGGTCCTCACAATCCCTACAAACTTGATTGGCACCAAGCTGGCGAGCGCATTTGGATGTCGCGGTATTCGTCCGGCGTCTATGCCAAGCACCCGTTGAACGCAGAAGAGTGGCCGTTGGAGTATGTGGGGCCTGATCTTCTGTATTCGGAGAAGACCACTAATAACGGTCTGGTTCGTGAAATGGCTGACCCCTCCATCGTCAATGCATCCTCCACGTATTCCATGAGTGTGGGGATGTTGTGGTGGCCGTGGTTGATGATGGGGCAAACGCCAGGTCACTTGGTGTGGAACACCAATGGGGCAAAACTCTCGTCACTGGATACGATTCCCGATGCCACCCGCCAGATGATTGAGTCGGTTCATCCGTATTTGTTTAAGTCTGGCGCGCCGTGGGAGGGCCGCTACAGCTTGTGGACGGATTATCCAAAGATGCGTAAGCCGGTGCTGGAGATCTGACGGCACACTTATAGACTTGCGGCTACGTGGCTAAGGTGTCTCGAATAAACTGAGACACATGCGCCACCCACTGGTCCGGTTCTTCATCAACAATATCAATCGTGCCACCGTTGATGGCGGCGAAGGAAAAATCCGGTCGAAGAGCGATGGCATCAAGTGCATTCTTGTAAATAGAGTCCCCGGTATTCGTCAGTACCAGAGTGGGGTGGGTGAGTTGGGGTATGTTCTTGCCGTGATCGTATTGAAACGCGGCGTGATGGCCGTACCAAAAAGGTCCTAGCCCTGAAAGTTGCTCGACGAGATAGCGGGTCGCCAATGTCCAATCGGTGTTTTCCGTGGCATAGGCCATGCGATTGGCAAACAGTTTGAGGAAGTGACGGCCGTCTTCTTCTGGGTGATAACCTTTTTCTTCGGTCTCGACATATTTCAAGCCCGCCTCCCGTTCTTCAGCAGTCAGAGGCAGCGGACCATTGAGGATGACGCCAATAACGCGGCTACCAAATTGCAACGCGACTTCTGTTGCCACCATGGCGCCGGTGTGATGTCCCAGCACAAATGCGGACTCAATGTTGAGATGATCTAAGACATCCGGCACCACGCGGGCATAATCTTCAATGCGCGGCACAAAATCAGTCGCATCGGATTTACCGAAGCCGGGCATATCAATCCCTATGCCGCGCACGCCCTGTTCGGCCAATAGGTCGTAGACGCTTTCAAACTGGCGCGAAGACAAGGGCGCCTGGTGACATAACACCAGTGGCACGCCGTCTCGTGTGTCTTGGAAATGTATTTGCCCGAAGGGACCGTCAGTGTACGCGCGATACAGCATGGTTTCTTCAGCGTCCCTGTTTTGGGGAAAGAGTCAAAGGGTTGTCCGCGCAGCCTGACCCGTACTCGTTTGATAATTCCATAACCCTTTGTAATTGCTATACAAAGTTCCAAAAAATCGGCAGTGCATGGGCTCGTTCCTCGCACATGGGCGATAAATAAAAAGCAGAATCGACTTTTCTTCTTTTTTTCCTCTTCCGGTGCTCTAGTCTCCGCCCATGTTCTTACCTATCCGTGACGACAATCCCCACACCACAACACCTGTGGTAACCTGGGGCCTCATTGGCACCTGCGTTGCCGTGTTTTTTTGGCAGCAGGGTCTCGATCCGCGCTCCGCTCAGTTGGCCATTTTGTCCTACGGTATTATTCCGGCAGATCTGTTCGGCACCGCGCAGATTGATCCGATGATCGCACCGCTGCCCGCGTGGATGACCATTTTCACGTCCATGTTTTTACACGGTGGCTGGCTGCACCTCGGTGGCAACATGCTATATCTGTGGATTTTCGGCGACAATGTGGAAGCCTCCATGGGTCGCGTTAAGTTCCTTGTCTTTTATCTCACCTGTGGGCTTGCTGCGGCGCTGTCACAAAGCATTGCCGCACCAGGTTCTACGGTTCCCATGGTTGGAGCTTCCGGTGCTGTCGCTGGGGTGCTCGGCGCGTATCTCATTCTTCACCCGCGCGCGAACATCAAAGTGTTCGTTTGGTTGATCATCTTTATCACCATCATCAATGTCCCCGCATGGATCGTGCTCGGTTTTTGGTTCCTCGGACAATTGATCAGCCAGGCTGATGCCAACCCGGGCGAGCCCGGCGTTGCGTTCCTTGCGCACATCGGTGGGTTCATTGCCGGAGTGGTTCTGATCTTCAAAATGCGTAAACCGGGTGTGCCCCTGTTCAGCAAACGGGCGTCTCGTGCTTTTGCGGTCGAAACCCGGCGTGCGGTCTCTCGCCGACGTGGCGGCAGTGTGCCGTCATCCGGGTCGGGCAGGTCTGGCTCTAAGGGTCCGTGGGATTAATCCATGTCAGAGATCGAAAAGGGCCGCCTGATCTGTGCATATTGCAACTGGTCTACGCGCTGTTTCTCTTAAGTATCTTTTTTGGTCCGATCTTGCTGGCCGGCCTGGCGGTGATGGGCTTGGCATCACCCAGTGGACTAGCGTTGGGGCTCTGCGGGTTTGCGATCATAGATGTCTTGGCGTGGTTTATTATTCGTTCCGTGCGCGGATTTCTGCTCGCCTCGAAAAAACAACCTTTTCCCGATCTCACCAGCTGGGCCTTCGGGGGGTAATTTAGTTGTCTCTCGCCCGCGGGTGGGCGTCGTCATAAACCGTACGCAGTCTTTCTTCATCGACGGCGGTGTAGCGTTGCGTGGTTGATAAAGAGGCGTGTCCGAGCAGTTCTTGAATAGTCCGCAAATCACCCCCCTTTGCCAGAAGGTGGGTCGCAAAACTATGCCGAAAGGCATGGGGGGTGGCGCTGTCACTAAGGCCGAGGAGGGCGCGAATTTTGCGTACCTGTCGTTGCACCACACCGGGATTTAGTCGCGCGCCGCGGCTACCAACAAACAGTGGGTCTTCGTCGGTGATGGCGTGGGGGCAGCTCAAGCGATAGGACCCAATAGCATCTGAGACAATGGGCAGTACCGGCACGATACGCTCTTTGTTGCCTTTGCCGACCACGCGTAGGGTGCCCTCTGTGTTGTTGCCTGCGGTTCCTCCTGAACTTATGTCGCCGCCGTTGAGGCCTAAGGCTTCACTGATACGTAGGCCGCAGCCATAGAGCAGCAGCATGATCGCCATATCTCGTTTGGCCAGCCAGGGCTCATCTTGCATCTCCCCAGCCGCTTTAACTGCTGCAAGGGCGTCATCCGGCGTTAAGGCTTTGGGAATGCTGCTCGGTGTTTTGGGCGTGCGTACGGCGTCAATCGCCGGGTTGTGCACGGTGCCTGCGCGATCGAGAAACCGGAAGAAGTTGCGCAAGGTGCTCATGGACCGGGCAATTGAGGAGCGTGCCAAGCCTTCCGCCGACCGTCGTGCCAAATAACTCCGAAAGTCGGCTGGGGTTAGGTCCTGCAAATCTTTGAGGGCTGGTTCACAGCCCAGGTGGTCGGTGAGAAAAGAAAAAAAGGCTGCGAGGTCGCGTCGGTAAGCATCAGCGGTGTGCGTGCTCGCGCGGCGTTCACTTTCCAACCAACGGTTCCAGTCGGCGATAGCCTCCGTCACATCTTGTGCGACGGCAAAGGTAATTAATCCTGCGTCGGCCACCAGCGCGCCACGGCGTAGCGCACGACTTCGGCCAAGAAGCCGAGCAACTCCGTTCCTTGATCTTCTGAGAAGTAGCCTTCATCCCGACTGCCGACTGCAAACACACCCACCGGCATTGTTCCGGTTGGCGCAAGACGCACCAAGGCATCAGATGTGACCAGGCCCTCGGCTGCGCCATAGAGCGCTGTGCCACCATCAGCTTTGGTTCGCAGACGCGTCTGCGCATCCGTGCCGATCAGCATGTCGATGGTTCCAGGTGTCATGAGCCGAAGAGTAGTGTCTGCGCCTTCTGGCAGCATGGTGTTGTCTTCGGGATTTACTTCGATGCCAATGGCGGCCGCATCAACGCCGAGAAACAACGGAATCTCTTCCGCCAACACCCGTCCGAGCTCTGAAAAGTCTTTTGCGAAAAGAACAGCCAGGGCGCAGTCGTGCGTTTTTTCCAAGATCGACATATTGTCGCGGGTGGCGGTGACCAGGTGTTTGCTTGACGCTTTCAGCTCATCGACTTGTCGCCGCAGGCGTTGCACGACAAAGCGCTGCATATCGACGACGGTTTCAGAATCAAACCGACGGTCTGGTGCAATTTCCGCGAGTAGTTTGGGGTTATCGAGCAACAGTTTTGGATGCGCTGTGAGGTAGTTCAGAACCTCAATTTCAGTCGGACCCTCTTTCTCAGGTGGCGATGTATCTGACGTCTTATCGGTCACAGATCAGTTGTCCAAAATCGATTGGCCAGATTTGGCCCAATCCGCCAAGAAGGCTTCGAGGCCCTTGTCTGTCAGTGGATGTTTGTACAACTGCCGTAGCGTCTTAGGCGGCATGGTGGCGACATGCGCGCCCATACGGGCGGCTTCAAGAATATGCATTGGGTGACGGATTGATGCGACTAAGACCTCAGTTGAGAAATTGTAATTGGCATAGATGTCACAAATGTCGTCGATCAGGCTCATGCCGTCGGTGCCGATGTCGTCTAACCGTCCGACAAACGGTGAAATGAATGCGGCCCCCGCTTTGGCGGCAAGCAAAGCTTGGTTGGCCGAGAAGCACAAAGTGACATTCACTATTACGCCGTCATCAGACAAAGCCTTACAGCACTTCAGACCATCTGGAATCAGCGGCACCTTAATGGCGACATTCGGCGCGATCTTCCGCAGCACTGCGGCTTCTTTCATCATCGTTTCGAAGTCTGTAGCAGTCACTTCGGCGCTGACCGGTCCATCAACTACAGCACAGATTTCACTAATCAAATCGAGAAAAGACTTTCCGGACGCCGCCGCCAGAGAGGGATTGGTTGTGACCCCATCAACCATACCGGTTGAGGCCAGGTCTTTAATTTCTTCAATGTCAGCAGTGTCGATAAAAAATTTCATGGCAGTTCCTGAAGTGATCCCTCTGTCTCGAAAAGCGGCTCGGTATGATATGACCAGGACACCATGATCCAATCAAGTGCTCCCTCGGACCCGACTCTTGTGCCACAGGATATACCAGTCTCATTCGGTCCTGGCGACCGCGTGGCGGTACTGCTGCCTCTGCCGGTCGAGGGCGCTTATGACTATTTGGTCCCGGAGGGTGTTTCTGTCGCCGTTGGTGATCTCGTGGAAGTGCCTCTCGGCCGTCGATTTGACGTTGGTGTGGTGTGGGGCGCTGGAGACGGAGGTATCGACCCCGCAAAATTAAAAGAGGTCGTTCACCGCCTTGATCTGCCGTGTCTGCCAAAAGCTCTTCTGTCTTTTATAGATTGGGTCGCCGATTACACAGTGCAGCCCAGGGGTGTGGTATTGCGAATGACACTGCGATCTTCGCGGGGTCTAAAACCACAGGTTTCTGAAACCCACTTGATCCAGGCAAAAGATTTGCCGCCGAAACTCAAACTCACCGACGCCCGCCGCAAAGTTTTGGATACTCTTGGCGAACGGACGTTTGTCGGTGCGGGGTTGCTCGCAAAAACCGCCGGGGTTAGCGCTTCCGTCGTCAAAGGATTGGTCGATGCGGGCGCGATTGACACGGTGCTTGCCGCGCCGCCGCCGATGTTCTCTCCGCCAGACCCTGATCATCCCGGTGTGGTGCTTGAGCCGGATCAGATATCTGCCGCAGATGACCTCGTTGGCGCCGTCGACCAGGGGTTTTCTGTTTCGTTGTTGGAAGGTGTAACCGGCTCGGGCAAGACCGAAGTCTATTTTGAACCGATCGCAGCCGCGCTCAAGATGAAGCGCCAAATTCTTGTACTCGTACCGGAAATTTCGTTGACGACTCAGTGGCTGGACCGGTTCCGCAATCGTTTCGGCGTTGATCCAGCCGTCTGGCATTCCGACGTTACGGGCAAGGTCCGCCGTGAGACCTGGCGGGCGGTAGCAACCGGCGAGGCATCTGTGGTTGTCGGCGCCCGATCAGCGTTGTTCCTGCCTTTCACGAACTTGGGATTGATCGTCGTCGATGAAGAGCACGACGGCGGATTCAAGCAAGAGGACGGCGTGATCTATCACGCCCGAGACATGGCCGTTGTTCGCGCTCGGGAAGGGGGGATCCCGATCATTCTGGCATCGGCGACACCGTCGTTGGAATCTTTGCTCAACGCTCAGGCTGGGCGATATCGCCATGTGCGTCTTGAGTCGCGGGTCGGTGGCGCGGTGATGCCAGAGGTGACGCTCGTCAATATGGTGCGCACGCCGCCTGAGAAAGGCGAGTGGGGTCGCTCCTGGTTGGCGCCCCCGCTGGTCGAGGCCGTCAATGAGACCTTGGCCGCGGGTGAACAAGCGCTGCTTTTTCTAAATCGGCGCGGTTATGCCCCTCTGACCCTGTGCTCCACCTGTGGCCATCGTCTTCACTGCCCCAGTTGCACAGCGTGGTTGGTTGAGCACCGTGTGGCGAAACGTTTGCAGTGTCATCACTGTGGCTTTGTGGCGCCTCGCCCAGAAGTGTGTCCGTCTTGCGGCAAGGCCGAGAGCTTTGTGCCTTGTGGGCCAGGTATTGAACGTGTGGCCGAGGAGGCCGCCGCGCGTTGGCCTAAAGCCCGCGTGGTCGCTGTTGCCAGTGATACGCTTGAGCGCCCATCGGCCATGGCGGCTTTGGTCGATGCTGTTGGGCGGCATCAGATCGACATCATTGTTGGCACCCAGGTGCTGGCCAAGGGTCACCACTTTCCCGGATTGACGTTGGTCGGTGTCGTTGATGCAGACTTGGGATTGTCGAGTTGGGATTTACGGGCCGGAGAGCGCACTCATCAGCTTCTCAGCCAAGTGTCCGGCCGGGCTGGGCGCGCGCGCAAGCGAGGCCGCGTGTACCTACAAACCCATGATCCTAATCATCCTGTCCTTCAGGCCCTCAAAGTGGCCGATGCAGATGCCTTTCTTGAGGCTGAAACCGACGGCCGCCAAGGCTTGGGGATGCCGCCTTTCGGTCGATTGGTCGCTGTTATTCTCTCGGGTACGAAAGAGGACGCGGTGAGACAGGCTGGGCAACAGCTGGCTCGAGCCGTGCCGGCGGCGCCAGATATAGAGGTGCTCGGACCGGCGCCTGCGTTTATGGCTCTGCTGCGTGGCCGCCATCGCCACCGGTTCCTCGTAAAGGGGCCACGTAATCGCCTTTTGCAACCCTTCATCCGGGCTTGGCTGGGGTCTGTGAAGCTGCCGTCGTCGGTGCGAATTCAGGTCGATGTCGACCCCTATAGTTTCTATTAAAACTGCAGCACACTGGGACTCTGTTGCAACGCACACTCTGGTATGATACCACCCCAATCGCGGTGGCCGAGGGACCTGTTCTGGGTTCCGAGTTCGCTAATAAAATCAAACGTTTAGTTCTCATCTTCGTGAGAAAAAAGACGGGTCAAACAGGCTTAGAAACACGCCTCGCGTGGGTCGGTCAGAACCGTCGCCTTGAAGGGACTTTGGGATGGCATCGGACGGAGCGGGTGTTGGCGGATTAGCCGCGCGATATGCCTCGGCCCTTTATGACCTCGCGGATGAGTCTGGCGCTCTCGATACAGTCGCCGCTGATTTGTCAGGGCTTGAGTCTCTCATTCAAGAAAGCACTGATTTTTCCCGCTTCATTAAGAGTCCTGTCCTCACCCGAGACGATCAGACCAAAGGTATTGCTGCCATTGCAGCTAAATCCGGTCTCTCAGATATCACCGTAAAGTTTCTCGGTCTCGTGGCCGGCAATCGGCGCCTCTTTGCGCTGCCGAATATGATCCGGGCGTATCAAGAAATCCTTGCCGCCCGGCGTGGTCAAGTGACCGCAGAGGTTACGTCCGCTGCTGAATTGTCCGATGGGCAAAGCCAGTTACTTGCTGATGCTCTTAAGACCGCCGTCGGAAAGTCCGTGGCGGTTACTACTAAAGTTGATCCAACCATTCTTGGTGGGCTGGTTGTGCGTGTTGGCTCACGCATGGTCGATAGTTCGCTTAAATCCAAGTTGCAACGCCTTAAGCTGTCAATGAAAGGGGTCGGATAAATGGAAATCCGCGCCGCAGAAATTTCCGCAATCCTCAAAGATCAGATCGCCAATTTCGGCACTGAAGCAGAATCAGCCGAAGTCGGTCAGGTTCTGTCTGTCGGTGACGGGATCGCCCGTGTCTACGGTCTCGACAATGTTCAGGCCGGTGAGATGGTTGAGTTCCCCGGCGGTATCAAGGGGATGACCTTGAACCTTGAGACCGACAACGTCGGGATCGTGATTTTCGGTGACGACAGCGGCATTAAAGAAGGTGACGTCGTTAAGCGGACAGGGGATATCGTTGATATTCCTGTCGGCATGGGACTCCTCGGTCGTGTGGTTGATGCTCTTGGCAATCCCATCGACGGCAAGGGTGACATTGAGGGCTCCGAGCGGCGTCTCGCAGAGCTTAAAGCGCCTGGAATTATTCCCCGCCAATCTGTGAATGAACCGGTTCAAACTGGCCTCAAGGCGATCGATTCCTTGATCCCTGTTGGCCGTGGGCAACGTGAGCTGATCATTGGTGACCGCCAAACCGGTAAGACCGCTGTTATTCTCGACACCATCATCAATCAGAAAAAGATCAACGACGCAGCCAAAGATGAGTCCGAGAAGCTGTACTGCGTTTACGTTGCTGTCGGTCAAAAGCGCTCCACCGTTGCGCAAGTTGTAAAGACACTCTCTGACTACGGTGCGCTCGAATACACATGTATTGTTGGGGCGACTGCCTCTGATCCTGCGCCCATGCAGTTCCTTGCGCCGTACTCTGGTTGCACGATCGGGGAATGGTTCCGTGACAACGGCAAGCATGCGGTTATTTTCTACGATGATTTGACCAAGCAAGCTGTTGCTTATCGTCAGATGTCACTTCTCTTGCGTCGCCCACCTGGTCGTGAAGCGTTCCCTGGAGACGTGTTTTACCTACACTCCCGTTTGCTTGAGCGCGCCGCCAAAATGAACCCAGAGAATGGTTCCGGTTCTTTAACGGCTTTGCCGGTTGTGGAAACCCAGGCAAACGACGTGTCTGCGTACATTCCGACCAACGTGATTTCGATTACCGATGGTCAGATCTTCCTGGAAACGGAACTGTTCTATCAAGGTATTCGTCCCGCCGTGAACGTTGGTTTGTCGGTGTCGCGTGTGGGGTCTGCAGCGCAGACCAAAGCGATGAAGTCAGTGTCCGGCGGTATCAAGCTTGATTTGGCTCAGTATCGTGAAATGGCGGCCTTTGCTCAGTTCGCGTCTGACCTTGACCCTGCGACACAAAAGTTGCTGGCGCGCGGTGTGCGTCTGACCGAGCTGCTTAAGCAAGACCAATACGTACCGATGTCTGTGCCAGAGCAGGTTGTGTCCATCTACGCTGGTACTAAAGGGTATCTAGATGCCATCGACGTTAAAGATGTGCAGCGCTTTGAAAAATCGGTGATTGGGGCCGTGCAAGAAAAAGCGCCAGAGATCATGGCCAGCATTGAGTCTGAAAAAGCTCTGACCAAAGACAACGAGGAAAAACTTAAAAGCTTCCTCGATGATTTCGCCAAGTCGTTTAGTTGAGACTTAGGACCGGATAGGGAAAGGCCCGCGTTATGGCAAGCCTGAAGGACCTGAGGATTCGGATTACCTCGGTCCAATCGACCAAGAAGATTACGTCTGCGATGAAGATGGTCGCCGCATCCAAGTTGCGCCGTGCGCAAGAGGCTGCGGAACAGGCGCGGCCTTATGCGCAGCGTATGGAAGGTATGCTCGGCAACCTGGCAGCCGGTAGTGTTGGTCAAGATGGCGCACCGCGGCTTTTGGCTGGAACGGGAAAAGACGACTCTCATCTCGTTATCGTTATGACGGCAAACCGTGGTCTCTGTGGTGGCTTCAACACCAATATCATTAGAAGCGCGCGCGCCCTGATCCGTGATCTGCAGGCGCAAGGAAAGAGCTTTAAGATCTATACCGTAGGTCGGAAAAGTCGCGACAACATGAAGCGCGACTTTGCAGACCATATGGTGGGCCACTTTGATGAATTTGGCCGCACCGTTTCTTCTTTCTCTGAAGCAGAACACGTAGCGCAGGCAGTGACATCCATGTTCGATGCCGGTGACTTTGATGTGTGCACGTTGGTTTATGCCAACTTTATTTCGGCGATTACGCAGGAAGTAACCCGGCAACAGGTGATCCCGTTCCCGGTTCCCGAAGTTGCTGATGGTGAAGACGCGGGTGCTGGCGGTGGTTACGAGTATGAACCCTCGGATACGGAAATTCTGACCGACTTACTGCCGCGCAACTTGGCCATACAAATTTTCCGGGCTCTGCTCGAGAATGGCGCATCGGAACAAGGGGCGCGGATGTCGGCTATGGATAGTGCGACCCGTAATGCCGGAGAGATGATCGACAAGCTGAAGACGACGTACAACCGTACCCGTCAAGCTCAGATTACGACTGAACTGATTGAAATCATTTCCGGAGCTGAAGCCCTTTAGGGTTTACCGGAATTTTAAGAAAGCGAACGAAAGCGTTCGAGAGGAGCGAACCAATGGTTAACAATAGTGTTGGGACAATTGCCCAGGTAACAGGCGCCGTCGTGGACGTGAAGTTCGACGGGGACTTGCCGAATATCCTGAATGCTCTGCATGCAGAGAACATGGGCAAGCGCCTCGTATTGGAAGTGTCTCAGCACTTGGGCGAAAGCACTGTGCGCTGCATTGCCATGGACGCAACCGAAGGTTTGGTTCGCGGACAAGAGGTCAAAGACACCGGCGCGCCGATCTGTATGCCTGTCGGCCCTGGAACACTCGGCCGTATCATGAACGTCGTCGGCGAGCCCGTCGATGAGCGTGGCGATGTCGATGCCAAAGACTTTTTCCCTATTCACCGTCCTGCCCCGGAATTTGTTGAGCAGGCGACGGAAACAGAGATTCTGATCACCGGTATTAAGGTGATTGATCTGCTCGCGCCTTACACAAAGGGCGGCAAGGTCGGCCTGTTCGGCGGTGCCGGCGTGGGCAAAACCGTGCTTATTCAGGAGCTGATCAACAACGTTGCTAAAGGGCACGGCGGATATTCTGTATTCGCTGGTGTCGGCGAGCGGACCCGTGAAGGGAACGACCTTTATCATGAGATGATCGAGTCCGGCATTATTGACCTCGAAGGTGAAAGCCGTGTGTCTCTCGTGTTTGGTCAGATGAACGAACCGCCTGGTGCTCGTGCCCGTGTGGCTCTGTCGGCGCTGACACAGGCGGAATATTTCCGCGACGAAGAAGGCAAAGACGTGCTGTTGTTCGTCGACAACATTTTCCGCTTCACCCAAGCTGGGTCAGAAGTGTCTGCGTTGCTCGGCCGTATTCCTTCTGCTGTGGGTTATCAACCAACCCTGGCGACAGATATGGGTGCGCTGCAGGAGCGGATTACCTCGACGAAAAAGGGATCAATTACGTCTGTGCAAGCCGTTTACGTGCCCGCCGATGACTTGACCGACCCCGCACCAGCCACATCGTTTGCTCACTTGGACGCCACCACCGTGTTGTCCCGTGCCATTTCGGAACTTGGTATTTATCCGGCGGTGGATCCGCTCGATTCCACGTCACGTGCACTTGATCCGCTGGTTGTTGGCGAAGAGCACTACAACACGGCCCGTGAAGTGCAGCGTGTTCTACAAACCTACAAAGGCCTGCAAGACATCATCGCCATTTTGGGTATGGATGAGTTGTCGGAAGAAGACAAAATGATCGTGGCGCGCGCCCGTAAAATTCAGCGATTCTTGTCGCAGCCTTTTCACGTGGCTGAAGTCTTCACCGGATCACCGGGTGTATTCGTTAACCTTGAAGACACCATCAAGGCCTTCAAAGGCATCTGTGAAGGTGACTTCGATCATCTGCCAGAGCAGGCGTTCTACATGGTTGGTACTATTGAAGACGCCGTTGCCAAGGGCAAGAAAATGGCCGAAGCGGCTTAAGTCGGAACTGAGACAGGAACGCACCCGTCATGGCGGATACAATTCAACTCGATCTCGTATCACCAGCGAAACGCCTGATGTCGGGGTCCGTTGGCATGGTCGTGGTGCCGGGCATCGAAGGGTATTTCGGTGTGCTGCCAAGTCATATGCCGCTGTTGTCTACTCTGCGTCCCGGCGTGGTCTCAGTGCATGACGGCGTTAACGATGCACCGGCCAAACAATTTTTTGTCGACGGCGGCTTTGCGGAAGTGAATCCAGAGGGCTGCACTCTATTGGTGGATGAAGCGATCGCCGTTGACGAGTTGACGGCCGATGACATAGCCAAACGCCGCACTGCTGCCGAAGAACGGGCTCAGTCGGCCGCGACGGACGAAGACCGCGCGGCAGCTGAAAAAGCTCTGGTCATTGTTGATGAGATGGCGCGGGCAATGTCAGAGGCCGCGCCTTAAGAACCAGCTTCACACCTCCCCAACGCGCGGGGAATCCAGCCTCGCTTAAGAGAAACGGATCGTCATCATGTCTTGGACACTCGATGACATTCCGTGGCAAGACTTCGATCCCGCGAAAGTTAACCCAGAAGTTCTAAAGATCATCAAAGCTGCGGCTCTGGTTGAGCGCAATGGTGCGGACTACGGGCAGTACCTGAGTAAGTTTTTGCCGATGACGAGGTGTTCCAATCCGCTGCTGCCACCTGGGCGCAAGAAGAGGAGCAGCACGGCATCGCGCTGGGCCGGTGGGCGGACTTAGCAGATTCTACGTTTGATTTTGATGCGGCTTTTACCCACTTCAAAGACCTCTATCGAATACCGGTAGATGCCACGCACTCCGTCCTTGGGTCTCGATCTGGCGAGCTGTGTGCCCGCTGTGTTGTGGAGAGTGGTACAAGCTCGTTTAACTCGGCAATTCGCGATGCTGTCGATGAGCCGGTTCTGCAAGCCATCTGTCGACGAATCGCATCCGACGAATATAGGCACTACCAATTGTTCGCCCGTCATCTGGCACGCTATCAAACTCTTGAGCCCCTGACTGTATGGCAGCGACTTAAGGTCGTGGTGTCGCGGTTTAAAGAAACGTCAGATGATGAACTGGCCTCTGCCTATCACGCCGGTAACCCCAGAGAGGATTCGTATAACTGCAAACGTGCCAGCAATGCTTATGCGAAGCTGGCGATGGCGTTGTATACGCGAGACCATGTTCGTACTGCCGGCCGTATGATGGCGAAGGCTGTAGGCCTAGCGCCTGAGGCATGGTTGACCCGCGTTTTTACTCGCGTGTTGTGGTGGGGAATTGCGCTGAAAGGCCGCAAGCTCCGCGCCAGCATAGTGACTCATTAACTAAAGGCGGGCCTGACGTGGTCCGAGAATGCGTCAATGATCTGCCAATAGAGATCCTGCTTAAATTCGACGATGAGCTCGGGGATTGTTCTGAAATCAGCCCATTTCCATGCGGAAAATTCTGGATGTTCTGTAGCTAAATTGATCTCATCGTCGGTGCCGGTGAATCGCATGAGATACCATTTTTGCTCTTGGCCTTTGTACCGGCCTTTCCAGACTTTACTCTGAAGGTCAGCGGGTAAATCGTAACGGAGCCAATCATTTGTCTCGGCGACGAGGGTCGCGTTTGTGATCCCCGTTTCTTCTTCAAGCTCGCGAATTGCGGCTGCGTACGGATTTTCACCCTTATCAATGCCACCTTGAGGCAACTGCCACGCAGGCTCGCTTGTGTCGATCCGCTGGGCGACAAACACCTTGCCGTCATTATTCATCAGGACGACACCCACGCCCTGACGATAGGGTTTAGCAGACGTCGTCATGATGACGTGATGCTATTGAATAAGGACTTGAGAAACCGGCGCCACAGCAACACCGCGGCGTCCAACTTCATCCAGCCACAGAGCGATGCGTTCGAAGGTGACAGGCTTAGCAGACGCCACCGCAACTGAGCTGCCTTGGTGCTTGGCCAAACGTTCGATGTAATCCAGGCGGGCATCAATGGCCGCTCTAAAGGCACGTTCATCGATAACGATATCCGCTGTCGCTGTTGGTACTCGGTCATTCCCGAGGCGCAGCCCTGGGCGCCCCTGGACATAAAACAAACCACGAGCATCGAGATTATTCAGGGCCTGGCCTTAGTTCGTCAAAGTTTGGCGATACAAGGCCAGGCCCTGAATGAGATCGATGGCGCGGGCGAGTTGGTAATCATCCACATCTTGAGTGGTCCGCTCATTCGTCGCCTCGTCGTCTTCGAAACCGTCATCCACGGTGTCGTTCTCGAGTGATCCTCTCAAATTGGCTTCGCTGCGCTGGCCTCGTTGTGCTAACCGCTCAATCGTTGCAGGTGCGACCAGAATATCTGGCTCGATCCCAGTGCCCTGAATAGACCGCCCCGAGGGGGTGTAGTAGCGGGCCGTGGTCAGGCGCATCGCGCTGTTGTCTTGCATCGGAATAATGGTCTGCACAGAGCCTTTGCCGAAGGATTTGGTACCGAGAATAATTGCCCGGCCATGATCCTGCAGTGCCCCGGCGACAATCTCTGAAGCCGACGCGGAGCCGTCATTAATCAAAACCACCAGAGGCATCCCATCAGCCAAGTCACCCTTCTTGGCTGTCGTACGTTTTGTCTCTTCGCTATAGCGGGTACGGGTCGAGACAATCTCACCACGATCCAAGAAGGAATCTGACACAGACTCCGCCTGGTCAAGTAAGCCGCCAGGGTTGTTGCGTAAATCTAGGACGTATCCTTTTAATGTCCCGCCCAGCTCTTCTTTAATGCTGGCGATGCCTTCTTCAAGGCCGCGTTGCGTTTGCTCATTGAAGGAGGTGATGCGGATATACCCGACATCGCCTTCTGCCCGATATCGCACAGATCGGATTTTGATCACCGCGCGCGTGAGAGTCACATCAAAGGGTTCGACACCTTCCCGCCGGACACCGATTGTGATGTCCGTATCGACCAAACCGCGCATCAATTCGACGGCGTCGTTAAGGGTCAAGCCAAGAACACTCTCGCCGTCAATCGTGGTGATGTAGTCGTTTGGTTGCATACCTGCGCGATAAGCCGGGGTGTCATCAATGGGAGTCACCACTTTTACGAAGCCGTTCTCCATGGTGACTTCAATGCCAAGGCCACCAAATTCACCCTTGGTCTGCTCCTGCATGTCTTCGAAGCTTTTTGCGGACAGGAAGCTCGAGTGCGGATCCAGTGATGTCAGCATACCGTTGATTGCGGCTTCGATGAGATCTTGATCCGATATGTCTTCAACGTAGTCCTTGCGAACGCGCTCAAAGACGTTTCCGAACAGCTCAAGCTGCCGGTAGGTGTCATCTGAGAATTTGTCGTCGGCGTTTGCCGTGGATGCCAACGAGGCACCAAACACGACAGCGCAAAAGGAAACTAAATAAGTACGGATCATCCACTCTTCTCATTGGTTCGAGTTGCCAGCCATGGCAACGGATTAATGGGTTGGCCGTCCCGCCGCAATTCAACATAAAGTGAGGGATCGCCTTCCGGTGACATTACACCCACCGGTTCTCCAGCCAAAACGCGCTGTCCAACGGCGCCATCTAGTCGGCTCATACCGGCCAGAAGCGTATGGTATCCCTCGCTGTGTTCCAGGATCAAGAGTTGGCCATAACCACGAAATGGACCAGCGAACGCTACGACTCCGTCGAAAGGAGAGACCACCTGAGCCGCTGTTCGGGTCGTAATAACAATGCCCTTGGCGAGACCTTCGCTTTCTGTGCCTTCACCATATCGTTGTGACAGACGCCCCTCTGCCGGAAACGGCAATGTTCCACGTGCTTTTGAGAAGGAGCGCGCGGGCGTAGGTGGTGTCGGTCGGCGCGCTGCCACAATGTCTGGGGTTGGTGCAGCTCCGTCTGGTGGTGTGAGAACGGGGGCTTCTCGTACCATTCTTTTCGATTCTTCTTCGCCCTGGCGTTTGCGCTCAGCGATCACACTGTCCAGGAGCTCACGGAGGTCATTGGCCTCACGGGCGAGAGCCGCGATTCGTTTTTCCGAGTCCGTTGCCTGACGTTCAAAGCCCTTTTGCAATGAGGCCTTTTCCGCATGGAGCTTTTCTAATCGGGTCTGATCCTCAATAAGGCTTAAGGCCTCCAGGGCCAACGTTGATCGTCGGTCAACAATTTTGGTGCGGGTCGTGTACAGCGCCTCAAGCTCAATCTGTAAACGGGCTGCGTTTTCGGTCAGAGCGGGAATAGCTGCCGACAAGACCAAGCCTGATCGAATGGCATCTGCGGGTCGCAACGGTTGCAGGAGTATGGCATCCGTCGGTCGCACGGCGAGCCGTTCAAGGGCAAGTAGCACTTCGCGCATTTGGGCGTCTTTGTTGATTAACGCAGCGGCCATTTCAGCACGTTGTTCTTCTAGGTTACTCAACTGCGCTTCTAGACCTGTTAACGCGCGTTCCCGGTCTTGAATACGACGGGCGGCTTCGACCATGTCGTTTTGAATCTTGGCAGCGTCCGCGGCGGCCCGCTCTGCCATTCGTGTCGCGTCATCTTTTGCCGCTTGTTCCCGCTGAAGATCTTGCTCTACCGCTTGAAGGTCGGCTGGCCGGGGCGCGCTCGGGTCATCTTGCGCTGTGGCAACATTTGATTGGAAGAAGATAGTCGCGCATGTCACCCCGGCACTAATAAGTGACGCGAGTTGGGTTGATTTACTCGGCGGCACGGCGCCGCGCATCGTCGTCCTGATCGAGGAGAGAGCGTCCCGTCATAGCTGCGGGTTGGGGCAGACCCATCAAGTCAAGAACTGTCGGCGCGAGGTCTGCCAACCGTCCGTCACGAAGGCCACCCTGTGGTGTAGGGCTCACCAGAACCACCGGCACGGTGCCAATGGTATGCGCGGTGTGTGGCGCATTGGTGTGTGGGTCGACCATCATTTCACAATTGCCGTGATCAGCCGTGACCAGCATGGCGCCTCCTGCGCTCTCCACGGCCTGCTCTAATCGCGTCAGGCATGCGTCGATGGTTTCTGCCGCACTCATCGCAGCCGATAGCACACCGGTATGTCCAACCATGTCACCATTGGCGTAATTCACCACAACCAAATCAAACTGACCCGAATCAATGGCTTCAACCAGTTTGTCAGTGACTTCCGTTGCAGACATGGCGGGTTGTAAGTCGTAGGTGGCAACCTTCGGGCTTGGCACCAGTATCCGTTGCTCGCCCGGGAACTCAGTCTCGAGACCGCCATTTAAGAAGAAGGTGACGTGCGCATACTTTTCCGTTTCCGCAATACGCAATTGAGTCAGACCTGCGTCAGCGATCACCTGGCCCAGACCGTTCTTTGGTGCTTCGGTTGGAAAAAGTACGGCCATTCGAATTGCGAGATCCGTTGAATACTCCGCCATACCCAACCCGGCCGCAAACTGCGGCACCCGGCCACGCTCAAAGCCATCGAAATCTGGTTCGACCAATGCGGACAATATCTCACGCGCTCGGTCAGCCCGGAAATTCGCCATCACCACACCATCACCGTCGGCCATCCCGGCATAGCCTGAGATGGCGACGGGCTCGATAAATTCGTCTGTGATGTCATTTGCGTAAGAGTCTTTAACCAACGTCAGGGCATCCGTTGCTGACGTGTCAGACCCGTCTACCAATATAGAGTGTGCCCGCGCGACACGATCCCAACGATTGTCGCGATCCATGGCGTAGTACCGGCCTGACACGGTTGCGACAGATACGTCGTTTAACTTTTCAATATCTGCGACGAACTGGGTCATGTAATCCGCAGCTGACTGGGGTGGCGTGTCACGTCCATCCAAGAAGGCGTGAATGCGAACAGGTATGCCGGCCGCAGATACGGCTTGGGCCAGGGCGACCATATGATCTTGATGAGAGTGCACCCCTCCCGGAGATACCAGTCCCATCAAATGACACGTGCCGCCGCTTGATTTTAGGGCTGTGATAAAATCCGTGAGTGCGGGTCGAGTTGCGAAGGTTCCGTCTGCAATGGCAGCATCAATTTGCGGAAGATCTTGGAGTACGACTCTGCCCGCGCCGATATTCATATGACCGACTTCAGAGTTGCCCATCTGGCCATCAGGCAAGCCGACATCCAGGCCACTGGTTTCGACAAGAGCATGGGGGCGACCGGTCTCCGCCATCCAACGATCCCACGTTGGAGTAGCCGCCAGAGCGATGGCGTTGTTCTCGCGCTCCTCCCGATGGCCCCAGCCATCGAGGATACAAAGAACCACCGGTTTCACATTGCCGTTCTGCTTATTCTGATCGCTCATGGCCTGTGGATAACTTCTCATAAACAGGATTAATGCAGTTATTTGAAGTGTTAGAGCCGCTTTGGCAAGTCTCGACCCTAGAACCTCTTGCGTCGGGCTACTGGACGTTTGATATAGTGCCCTCGAGGGACTGGCGGTGGACGGGCGCCTCGCCAACCCGGTCAGGTCCGGAAGGAAGCAGCCGTAACGAGTTTCCGCCTGGGTCGCCGTCAGGACCTCACCTTTTAATCCCGCCAGGATTGATCTTACGGATGAACGCGCAATGACCGACGAGCCTGCCCCGTCACCAAAAGCGGCTTATCAGGTGCTGGCGCGGAAATACCGCCCGGCCACTTTCGATGATCTTGTTGGACAAGAAACTGTCGTTCGCATCCTGACGAATGCCATCGCCTCTGGACGTCTTGCCCAGGCTTACATGCTCACAGGGGTGCGGGGCACAGGTAAAACGACAACAGCACGTCTGATTGCTCGTGCGCTCAATTGTATCGGTGAAGATGGCACGGGTGGCCCCACAGCGTCGCCCTGTGGTGTTTGCGAACATTGTCGCTCGATCGCGGAAGACCGCCATGTAGATGTCCTGGAGATGGATGCCGCAAGCCGCACCGGTGTCGATGACATAAGAGAGCTACTAGATGGGGTGCGGTATCGGCCAACGTCCGCGCGCACCAAAATTTACATCATCGATGAAGTGCACATGCTGTCGAACCAGGCGTTTAACGCTTTGTTGAAGACGCTTGAAGAGCCCCCAGAACATGTGAAGTTCATTTTCGCCACGACGGAAATTCGAAAAGTTCCGGTGACGGTCTTATCCCGCTGTCAGAGGTTTGATCTGCGGCGGATCAGTGCAGAACATTTGGGCGGGCTATTCAAAGAGGTTGCTGACAAAGAAGGCGCAATCGTCGCCGATGAAGCCTTAGCCCTCATCTCGCGTGCAGCAGACGGGTCAGCTCGTGACGGCTTATCTATTCTCGACCAAGCGATTTCGCAATCATCTGCGGGCGATGGTGCGCCAAGTGTTGATGAAGCGCAGGTGCGCGACATGCTCGGCCTGGCTGACCGGGTGCAGGTGTTTGATCTGCTCGATGCGGTCATGCGGGGCGATGTAAAAAGTGGACTTGACCTTCTCGCCAACCAATACGCAGCGGGCGCTGACCCCCTAGTCGTGTTGCAAGATCTACTCGAGCTTACTCACTGGCTAACACGCCTTAAAGTTGCCCCCGACGGCGCGGATGATGCGTTGGTCGCTGAAGCGGAACGCACCCGTGGCAAAGATATGGCGGCTGCTCTGTCTATGCCCGTGTTGACGCGGACCTGGCAGATGTTGCTCAAAGGGTTGGGTGAGGCGCGCACGGCCCCAATGCCGCTGCAAGCTGTGGAAATGACCTTGGTTCGTTTAGCTTACTCTGCTGATCTCCCAACGCCCGAAGAGGCCGTAAAGGCATTAGACTCGCAAGGCGGAGCCGCGCCGACAGCCCCGCGTCCCGCACCATCTTCATCGAACAAGGCGCCTGCCGCCCAAACCAACGCCGCTGCGCCCGTTTCGCCGTCCGGGTCTGCCGCAGCTGTTTCAGCGCCCTTACCCGACCCACCCTCAGAGACACCTCCGGTTGTTACGGCAGAAGCGCCACCGCCACAAACTCCTGCTCTGGAGTCCTTAGCTGATGTCGTCGCGCTATGTGAGGCGCAACGGCAGGCGACTCTCGCGGGCCAGCTGACCCATACCGTGCACTTGGTCCGATTCGAAAAAGGTCGGATCGAAATCCGCCCCAAGGAAGGCACACCTCAAGATGTTGCGGGCAAGCTTGGGGCATTTCTTAAAGAAGAGACTAGTGAGCGCTGGGTTGTCAGCATTTCCAATGAACCCGGTGAGCCCACATTGCATGAACAAGAGACTGCGAAAGCATCAGCCGACCCTTTTGTTAAATCAATTTTGGAGTCGTTTCCCGGTTCAACCATCGAGCGGGTTCGTGCGATTGAAGACCAGGAATAGTAAGACGATGCCTAATATTAAGAATGGACCATGAGTTATGAAGAATATCGGTGCGCTGATGAAACAGGCGCAAGAGATGCAACAAAAGATGGGCGAGGTGCAGGAACGCCTTGCCAAAATTGAAGTGGACGGATCATCTGGTGCTGGGATGGTTTCTGTGACGCTGTCAGGAAAATCGGATATGCGTCGTATCAAAATAGACCCGGCATTGCTCAAGCCCGATGAAGCGGAAGTTCTTGAAGATTTGATCGTTGCCGCAACCAATGATGCTCGCGCGCGCCTCGAAACAAAGACACAAGAAGAGATGAGTAAAGTCACCGGCGGTTTGAATTTGCCACCTGGCATGAAGCTGCCGTTTTAGCGGTATTTGTTAACGGTGGCTGGTCCCGACATTGAAGCGCTCATCAGGCAACTTGCTAAGCTGCCGGGCTTAGGTCCGCGCTCTGCCCGTCGAGCTGTGCTCGATCTTATCAAGAAAAAAGAATCGCTGATGGTGCCGCTTATTCAGTCAATGGAGCGCGCGGTCGAGAGTGTCAAAATTTGTGGCACGTGTGGCAACTTTGATAGCCAGGACCCTTGCGCTTTGTGCCTTGATCCAAAGCGGGATCGTTCGGTGATTTGTGTGGTCGAAGACGTTGCGGACCTTTGGGCGCTGGAGCGCAGCGCGTCCTTTCGTGGCTTGTATCATGTGACGGGCGGCTTGTTGTCTCCGCTTGATGGAGTCGGTCCTGATGATCTCAATATAAGTGGGCTGGTGGCCCGCGCTGGCGCTGAAGAGGTCAAAGAGATCGTTCTTGCTCTCAGTGCAACTGTAGATGGACAAAGTACGGCGCACTATTTGGCGGACCGGCTGGATGGCACGCAGGTCGCTGTGTCTGGTCTCGCACATGGGGTGCCGGTCGGTGGTGAACTCGATTACCTGGACGACGGCACCTTGTCTGCTGCCATGAATGCCAGGCGCCCGGTATAAACCTTAGGCGCCGCCATGGCCCTGCCACATTTCCGCCCTAAGAAAAGCACAATGAAATTTTGACGTGTCTGTGAATTGGAAATTTAGTCCGACTGTGTACACTGATCGCCGAACATCGTCGTCGCACGAATATAAACCGGAGAATTGACGCCATGGGGACCACGATAGCCACACGCATTTTCGCGGCCATGATTTTGATATTTGGCTTGTCAGCATGCGTTAGCCCAAAATATGTCGTTTCAGATATCACGCGCCATCACATCTTACCGCGCACGCCATCTGGAGAATCGTTTGTCGTTGTTTCTTCGGATGAAGAGCAAGAAGAAAGTCTTGCCTTTGAGGCCTACGCAGGTCTTATCAGCCAACGCCTGTCAGGGCTTGGACTGACGTTATTTAGAGGGGAAAGCGCAACCCCTGACCTTGTGGTTACGCTCAAGTGGTCTGTCGAAGGCCCGAGCCCTGATGTTAAATCGCGCAGTACGGGAGCTGGCGTTGGATTTGGATATGGCTTCGGGTATCGCAAAGGTCCATTCGGTTACGGCTATGGCAGTCCGTATGAAAGCCGCACATCAACCAAACAGATGTATGTGCGTCATGTAGATCTCATCATTTACGATGGTATGACCTACAACACTGAAAACCCAACCCGGGTGTTCGAAGGCTCTGCCGTGAGCACGGGCACCAATGGCCAGATTGATCCGGTGATGCCGTTTATCGTTCAGGCAATCTTTGATCAGTTTCCAGGTGCGTCGGGTCAAACGCGGACCGTTCGGGTAGAGGTGCCTCCTGACTCCGAAGCGGTCAACACCGGTCAAGTCAATTCGAGATCGGCGAAGTAGCTACGTCTGTTCAACTTCCAAGACTGAGCCATCAACACCGATTACTTTGACTTTTGCGCCTGCCGGTAAGTCTGGGCCTGAGACCAGCCACGAACTGTCACCGACATTCAAGCGTCCACGGCCATTCTCTAAAGCTGTGTCCAAGGTAAACGTCTGCCCAACATACTGTTCGGCGCGGCGGTTGAGCGTGGGGTCTTCCGACTCTACGTGACCGGGTCGCCACACCTTACGGCCAACAACAATGGAGATGACGCTCAGGACGGCAAAAATGACGAAGCTCACCTGCCATCCCAGGTCGGGCATGATCCAGACCAGCGCGCCGGTCAATGTTGCGGCGATCGCCAACCACAAGAAAATGACACCTGGCATTGCCAATTCGATCACAAACATCAGCAACGCCAATGTCCACCAGCTCCAATGGTCAACACTTACGAGAAACTCTTCCATCGCTTTTAGGCCCCGCTGTCAGGGATACGGTTGGAGCGAGCGTCCGCCGGTTCGGCCTTCGAGTCTTCCAAGGCAGATTTAGCAAGTTCGGCGATGCCACCGATGGCACCAATGACTCCCGACGCTTCAAGTGGCATCAGCACCAGTTTCTCATTTGAAGAAGAGGCAAAGCCACTGATCGCTTCTATGTATTTTTGGGCAACAAAGTAGTTGATGGCCTGCACATCGCCTTTGGCGATTGCTTCGGACACCATGCTTGTTGCCTTGGCTTCAGCCTCGGCAAGGCGCTCCCGTGCTTCTGCCTCCCGGAAGGCAGCCTCTTTTTTACCTTCGGCCTGCAGGATTTGAGATTGTTTGTCGCCTTCTGAGCGCAGGATCGCGGACTGGCGATCCCCTTCCGCTTCTAAAATCTCTGCGCGCTTAAGGCGTTCCGCCTTCATCTGTCGTGCCATTGCCTCAACCAGATCGCGCGGCGGCGAGATATCTTTAATTTCAATACGCGTGACTTTAATGCCCCAGGGGTTTGTTGCCTCGTCAACGACAGTCAATAAACGGGCGTTGATGGCGTCCCGTTGAGACAGGAGTTCATCCAAATCCATTCCACCCATCACCGTACGTATGTTGGTCATCGTGAGGTTGAGTATTGCCACCTGCAGACCACGCACCTCGTAGGCCGCTTTGCCGGCATCAAGAACCTGAAAAAAGACAATGCCATCGACGGTCACCATGGCGTTGTCTTTGGTGATGATTTCTTGAGATGGAACGTCTAAGACTTGTTCCATCATATTCATTTTGTTGCCGACAGCTTCTATGAACGGGGTGATTAACTGTAGCCCCGGAGAAAACGTTCGAGTGAATTTGCCAAACCGCTCAATCGTGTAGTTCCAGCCCTGCGGCACAACAACCACCGCTTTGAACACGATGACGATGCCGAGCAAGACGAAGATGATGGTAAAGATCGAAGACATATCCATTCTCCCAAAATTTCCTAACGCATGAGCCCCTAAGCGCTTGGGCGTGTTTACTTTTTTCCGATTACACCCGAAATGGGGTTCGCAATAAGGTATGTCAAGTTACACTGACACCACCTAAGATTACATCACAAGAGGGTTCAGCGACTCTCCAGGCTAGCAAACGATGCACCGCTCTTTTCTGCCAAATTGGCAGGGCCGTCATCAGCATCGCCCTCAAGATCAACCTGCTTTATTCGCAACCCGTGACGCATAATTCCGGTTGTTGATTTTTGTATGAGGTCAATATCTTTGCCGGTCTGCTCGAAATGCTTGGATAGAGACCCAACGCGCTTATCGAGGCGAGTGACGTCTTCCATCAGAAGTCCGACTTCTTTCTGAATGATGCCGGCGTGCTCACGCATTTTAGTATCGCGAATAAGAGCCCGTACGGAATGAAGAATCGCCCAGAAAGAAGATGGAGAAGCGATAATAATTTTGCGGCGATACCCTTCTTGAATGACATTCTGAAAATTTGTGTGCAGTTCCATGTAAATTGATTCGGCGGGCACAAACATCAATGCCCAATCGGATGTTTCCCCTGGAATGATGTACTTATCCCCAATGGCCTGAACGTGCTTGACCACATCTCGTGTGAAAACCTGTCCTGCCGCTTTCCGTTCGTCCTCATTTTGCGCTTCCATCAAGCGCACAAACCCTTCATGTGGATATTTAGAGTCTACCCCGATGTCACCCTGTTCTCCCGGCAAGGTGATGAGACAGTCAACACGTTTTCCGTTTGAGAGTGTGGCTTCAAACTGAAAATACTCCGCTGGCAACATGTCGCGGACAATGTCTTCCATCTGTGCTTGACCGAAGGCGCCTCGCGCTTGTTTGTTCGAGAGTATGTCCTGCAGACCCACAATATCCGTCGACAGGTCTGTAATGTTTTTTTGCGCTGAATCGATAACTGCCAGGCGTTTTTGTAATTCAGACAATGACTCAGACGTTTTGTCTGTCGTTTTTTGTATGGTCTCACCGACCCGTTGCGTCACGTTCTCGAGCCGCTCATTCAGTGTTTTGCCGATCTCTCGTTCTTGTGCTTGAAGCTGTTCCGCGACCAGTTTGCGACCGGTCTCTTGGCTGGCTGCAATCTGAGATATTTGTCCTCGTAATTCCGCCTGGTCTGAGGACAGCTTGGTCAAAGACTCAATTAAGGTGGTCATGTTCTCCGCTGCTGCCCCATCGGGCTTACCACTTCGCACGGCGATGATGACACCGAGTGCGATGCCACCAATCAACATGATGCCTAGGGCGAACTCCCCTGTTGTGACCCCAAAAGCAGTTAAAAAATTCATAGGCTTGCGCCCTGCCATACCCGTGCCATGATCCCCAGACTAGCTTACGCGGCATCCTGAAACCAAGACCGAGAGACCGTTGACCATGCTGACCCATAAAAAAATCGTTCTAGGCTTCCTTTTAACCACATTTATCGCCGTTCCCGCCCTAGCTGAAGAGCTGAATGTTCTGCCAGCGGCTCGCACTGGATTGGCGGTGACTGTCTATAACGGCGACTTGGCCTTGGTGAGGGATAGCCGCCAGGTCGATTTGCCTGCGGGGGATACAGACCTCGCCTTTGCGGACGTCAGCACGCGGCTGCAACCCAACACCGCACTGCTGCAATCATCGCGGGGAGCGTTTGAGGTGAGGGAGCAAGTCTTTGACTTTGATGTGGTCAGCCAATCTTCTCTCTTGCAAGCCTCAGTCGGGAAGGAGGTCAGCGTCGTCCGGTTTAACCCTGAGTCCGGGAAAGATGTTGAGACACGGGCGACTGTGCTGTCCGTAGCCAATGGCGTGGTACTCGAAATTGACGGGCGAATTACCACGGAAATTCCTGGCCGCCTGGTGTTTGATTCTTTGCCGCCTGGCGTTCGAGCTCAACCCACCTTGGTCGCATCCATTACCACAGAGACATCTGGTGATGTGGATGCTGACCTGAGCTACCTCACCAACGGCTTAACCTGGCGCGCGGATTACGTGGCTGAGTTAAGTGATGACGGGTTTTCAATAGACCTATCTGCTTGGGCGACGATTTCAAATACGACGGGTACGGACTTTCCCGATGCAACGTTAAAGCTTGTCGCCGGCGATATTAATCGCGCCGCTCCACAACCGCAGATGATGAGGGCGATGGAAATGGCATCGCGCGGACCTAAGATGTCCACTGATGTCATGCAGGAAAGCCTCGCCGCCTTTCATCTTTATGCCATCGATAAGCCAGTCACATTAGCGGACCGCCAAAACAAGCAACTGGCGTTGCTGTCCGCCAATAATGTCATCGTCCAAACTGATCTGGTAAGCCACGGCGACTCCTTTGCCTCCCGTGGGCCGATGATGGGTCAGCAACGTAAAACACAAGCGACACGGTATTTGGTTTTTGAAAACACAGAGGACGAAGGTCTAGGAACGCAGTTACCTGCGGGCACGGTTCGTGTGTATGGCCAGGATTCTTCAGGGACACTCCAGTTGCTTGGTGAAGATGGGGTGGCCCATACACCAAAAGGGCAAGATGTACGGTTTACCCTCGGTCGTGATTTCGATGTCACGGTGGTTCGAGAACAGCTGGAATTCCTGCGCGCTTCTGATCGCATCACCATTTCTTCGAACAGAATAACAGTTAGTAATGCGAAAGACTCTGCCGTGACGGTACGTCTTGCGGAGGGCATGCAAGGGGATTGGGAAATTGTTGAGGAAAGTGCTGCCCATACCAAAGTGCTTGGCGAAGCTGAATGGGTGGTTGATGTGCCTGCCGGTGAAGACGTTCAAGTTGAGTATCGCGTCCGGGTTCGTTTTTAGACGGTATTGCGTACAGGGGGTGGGTGCGTGATGGCGAACACGATGGTTTTGATAGCGGCGCCTATTCTTGTCGGCCTCGGTGTGAGCCAGATGTATTTCACCCACAAATGGCAGTCCTACTGCCGCATGCTCGGATCCCTAGGTCAGACTGGTGTGCGACTGAACGGGTTGGTGAGCCTGGTGATCGGTGGGCCGATCGTGATTTTGCACAACATCTGGTCCGGCCCGCCTTTGCTTCTCACTCTGTTGGGCTGGCTTCTTTTGCTGGAGAGCGCTTTGTGCCTGGTTCTACCACGCGCTGGCTTGGCGGGTCTGTCAGAGGTGGATGATGATACCAGAGGGGGTGTCATTCGGGGCATGGGGGTTGCTTTGGTTGTCATCGGGGGTGTGCTCTGTGTTCATGTGTTGAGGTCCGTAGGTTGACCACTGCTGCCCTGGGGACTATGTCACCAGGACATGCGCTGCATTGAGGCCGCACTCCATGGCTAAACGAGACATCATCATCGCGCCTGATCCAAGGCTAAAAAAGGTTTGCACCCCGGTCGATAAGATCGATTCAGAAACCGCAACCTTAATGACAGATATGTTGGAAACCATGTATGCCGCTCCCGGCGTCGGTCTTGCAGCGCCTCAGGTTGGTGTGTCGAAGCGAATCATTGTCGTTGACTCATCCCGTGGCAAAGAGTCCCCGAACCCTCACATGATTGCGAACCCTGAGATTGTATGGTCGTCAGAGGATACAAAAGTCCACGAAGAAGGTTGTCTTTCTTTGCCGCAATACTATGAAGAAGTCGTGCGACCAGATCGCATTCGTCTTCAGTATCTGAATGAAAACAATGAAAAGTGCGAAATAGAGGCTGACGGATTTTTCTCGGTTGTGATTCAGCATGAGATGGATCACCTCGATGGTGTTCTCTTTGTTGATCATATTTCGAGCCTTAAGCGCGGTATGATCTTACGTAAACTAAAAAAGACCAAAAAACAGATGGCCCAGGAGTCAAACTAGATCATGCGTCTGGTCTTTATGGGTACGCCCGATTTCTCGGTTCCTATTCTTGATGCCCTTTGTACCAATCATGATGTTGTTGCTGTATACGCTCAGCCGCCACGTGCTGCGGGTCGGGGACAAAAAGAACGTGTTAGTCCTGTGCATGCCCGTGCGAATGACCTGGGGCTTCCGGTTTCGACGCCGAAGAGCCTTAAGAAAACTGCTGCTCAAGAAGAATTCAGTGCCCACAACGCAGATATCGTGGTGGTTGCGGCGTACGGTTTAATCCTTCCCCAAGCTGTTCTCGATGCGCCGCGTTTCGGCTGTATCAATGTTCATGCATCCTTGTTGCCACGGTGGCGCGGTGCTGCACCTATCCAACGGGCTATTATGGCTGGCGACACTGAGACCGGTGTGACGATCATGCAGATGGATGCCGGGCTCGATACAGGCTCCATGTTGATGATGGAGAAGCTACCGATAGACGAGTCGGCCACGGCCGGTGACCTGCACGACGGCTTGTCAGTAATGGGCGCCCAACTGATTTGTCGGGCGTTGATCGATATCGGTGCGGGCTTTACTAATCCGCGACCACAGCCTGAAGACGGCGTGACTTATGCCGACAAAATTGATAAGGCCGAGGCCGCTGTGACCTTTGATACAACGGCGTCGGCCGTCGTTCGCCACATTCATGGGCTATCCCCGTTCCCCGGTGCGTTTGTAGATGTGGATGGCCAACGCATTAAAATTTTACGGGCGGAGGCCATTAACGGCCCAAGCTCTTCCAGAGAAGAAGTAGGGACGGTGCTGGATGATCATTTCACAGTCGCCTGTGAAACAGGCGCGGTGCGGCCTCTCAGAGTCCAGCGCGCCGGCAAGGGCCCTGTTGATGTGGCAAGCTTCTTGAGGGGCTTTGAGTTGCGTCCAGGGACCCGTCTCGGGTAGACAACCCTTCTTAGAATTCTCCCACCCGTGTATCGGAACCATCGTCATGTTCGGACGTCGCCGCAAAGATATCGCTCGGGGAGACCGCGTTCATCTTTTCGCTCCTAATCGAGACTCCGGCGCAGAATTTATCGCCATGACACAAACGAGCAAGGACTACCATCGTCCTTGGGTCTATCCAGCAACGGATATGAGGCGATATCGGCTCTACCTCGACCGGGTAAACAACGGCCGGACCTTTGGATTTTTCGTCGGGAGAAATGAAGACGACCGGCTTGTCGGCGTCGTGAATATAAATGACGTTATTATGGGCGGGTTTCGATCCGGTTCTCTCGGATACTATGCCGATATTGAGTTGGCTGGTTCCGGGTACATGACGCAAGGTCTTGCCCTCGTACTCGACCATGCTTTTGCCGTGCTCAATCTCAATCGGCTTGAGTCAAATATACAGCCGGCTAATGCGGCATCGATAGCGTTGGTGCGTAAGCTCGGCTTTCGCAAGGAAGGGTTCTCTCCAAAATTTCTTCAGATCGACGAGATTTGGCGTGATCATGAGCGCTGGGCCATTCTTGCTGAAGAATGGCTTGCAGCGTCGGGACAAACCTGATCAATGCCTCGGTTTAAACTCACAATTGAATATGATGGCACGGGCTTTGTCGGGTGGCAGCGCCAAATCAATGGCCTATCGGTGCAACAGGTCATGGAAGAGGCTGCTCTTGCCTACTGTCAGACGAAAATTATCGTCCATGGCGCCGGACGAACAGATGCAGGGGTGCACGCTCTAGCTCAAGTTGCTCATGTCGATCTACCTCGCAATGACGATGGCCGAAAAGTTCGGGATGCGTTTAACGCCCATCTCCGCCCTCATCCAGTGGCTGTTATTGAAGCAGAAGAAGTATCCGAGGATTTTCATTCCCGTTTCCAGGCTATTGAACGTTCTTATGTCTATCGAATCGTCACGCGCCGTGCGCCGGTGGCGTTGGAGAAAAACCGTGCTTGGTGGTTGCCCAGAGATTTAAATGCGGTGGCGATGCATGAGGCTGCCCAAAGACTTGTCGGCCAGAACGATTTTACCAGTTTCCGCGCCACAGAATGTCAGGCCAAGACACCTGTTAAGACTCTCTACAGTCTAGATGTGGAGCGGACTGGAGACACCGTCGAGATTCGAGCGCAAGCCAGGTCATTCCTACATCATCAGGTGCGCAACATGGTTGGAACCTTGTCGCTAGTCGGCGAGGGCAAGTGGACGGCCGATGATGTGACTGATGCGCTCAATGCCAAAAGCAGGCCTGCCGGTGGGCCGACGGCACCGCCCGAGGGCTTGTATCTCGCTGCTGTCCGATATCCGGATTAGTCTGCTAAGACAGCATCCGGAGTGTCACCTGGCCGACCATCAAGGTCAGAAGAATATCGATTACAACGATACCAATCCCAGTGCCGATCGAAACTTTGAGTCCGGCCCTGGCTATAAAAGCAGCGTAGGTCACATATGCCACGAAGATCATGCTGTCGAAGAAGCCAGAGATAGCGAGTGGTAAGACTTGCAATTGAGACAATATGACGACCGGCATGGCTACAAAACCAACGCCTAGCTGAAACCAGTTGTAGGCTACGGCGTAGCCAAAGAATTCTGTTTCACGGTCCAGTAGCTTGACGATGTAAAACATGACCAGCGGATAAAGCGTCCATAGAATAACGTACTCAATGCTCTCAATGGCCGCCATGCGACAGGCCGAAGGTGGCTCATCCATGGTCAGATAAACGCTTACTTGATAGGTGGCCTGAAGCGGCGCAACAAAAACAGCTGCCATAAACGAGCGCCAGAACCCGTCTTCCGTTGCGTTAAAAAAGCCAAGGGCTTTCTCGTCCCATCGCACCAAACGCCACAATCCATAAAGAGCGCCCGCGACCTCTTTGGCGTCGATCATGCGGTGAAGAAACGACTCAGAATAAGGTGATAGATTTTTGCCAGATTTTTGAGGTCAGCAATTGCGACGCGCTCATCTGTTTTGTGCATCGTTAGGCCGACCATGCCGAATTCACACACGGGACAAACGGACCGAATAAACCGGGCGTCTGATGTCCCGCCGCTGGTTGATAGCTCTGGCGTTTCGCCGGTCACTTCTGTCACTGCTTGGGATACCAGATCGCTCAAAGGGCCAGGGGGAGTCACAAATGATTCGCCGCTGATTGTGACGTCTAGCTCAAAGTCAGTTCCATTAGCTGCGTCGCTTAATTTTTCATTCAGCCAAGCCGTTAAGCTTTCGCCGCTGTGGTCATCGTTAAATCGAATATTGAAAGCCGCGCGCGCTTCGGCAGGGATTACATTGGTCGCTTCATTGCCCACATCTACGGATGTCAGTGTAAGGGTTGAAGGTTGAAAGGTCTCCGTGCCGTCATCGAGCGGCTTAGCCGTCAAGGCCGATAGAAGGCGCAGTAATGAGTTGATCGGATTGTCGGCAAGGTGTGGGTAGGCCGCATGTCCTTGTGTGCCATGAACCGTGATCTGTCCATTAAGGCTGCCGCGCCGCCCTATTTTAACCATCTCGCCGAGCCGCGTCGGGTTCGTTGGCTCACCGACGATGCAGGCATCAATTTTTTCGCCACGTTCCGCGAGCCAGTCCAGGACCTTTTTGGTCCCATTGATGGCGGGTCCTTCTTCGTCTCCAGTGATGAGGAAGCTAATGGATCCGTTGGGTGGGCCTGAGTCTTGGAGGGTGCGGGCCACGGCGGCCGTAAAGCAGGAAACCGCCCCCTTCATATCAGTTGCGCCACGACCATAGAGATGGTCATCGATCACATCCGCAGAGAAGGGGTCAACGGTCCATCCGGTTCCGACCGGGACCACATCCGTATGCCCGGCGAAACAAAGATTGGGTCCGCTATCGCCTAGACGGGCGTATAGATTTTCCACTGATGCGGTGCCCGGCTCGTCGAACTTTAATCGATGACATTCAAACCCGAGAGCCGTGAGCGCTGACTCAAGTACATCAAGAGCTCCAGCGTCTTCTGGTGTTACGCTTGGGCAGCGGATCAGGTCCCGCGCCAAAGGCAGCGGGTCGATAAAGGCAGCAGTATTAGAGTTGGCGGCCGATTTCGTCATTCGCGTAGCAGTTCGTTGATAGAGACCTTTGATCGGGTCTTGGCGTCAACGCGTTTTACAATGACCGCGCAGTACAAACTTGGTCCTGGAGATCCGTCAGGCAAGGGTTTACCAGGTAACGTCCCTGGAACAACGACTGAATACGCTGGGACACGACCGTAGAACACTTCGCCTGTGGCGCGATCAATGATCTTTGTGGATGATCCAATGAACACGCCCATGGAAAGCACCGCGCCCTCTTCAACAATGACGCCTTCCACCACTTCAGATCGCGCACCGATAAAACAATTATCCTCAATAATCACCGGGCCTGCTTGTAGAGGCTCAAGTACGCCGCCTATACCTACACCACCAGAGAGGTGAACATTCTTACCAATTTGGGCGCAGCTTCCGACAGTAGCCCAGGTATCGACCATGACACCTTCATCGACGTAAGCGCCAAGGTTGACGAAGCTGGGCATGAGCACAACGCCAGGTGCAACGTAGGCAGAATGTCTCACCAAACTTGTGGGCACGGCACGGAATCCAGCCTTTTCAAAGTCGGCTTCCGTCCACCCTTTAAATTTAGAAGGAACCTTGTCCCACCAAACACCGTCGTCGGGCCCACCGTCTTGGATCGCCATATCATTGAGTCGGAACGACAAAAGCACAGCTTTTTTGCACCATTCGTTTACATGCCATGCTCCATCACTCTTTTCCGCGACCCTGATCGCTCCGCTATCCAGTAGGGCTAAGGTCTCTATAACCGAGTCGCGCTGATCACCCACCGTGGCCGGTGAGATATCTTCACGTGCATCCCAGGCCGCTTCGACTCGGTCCTGCAAAGCTTTGATGTTCATTCTGATATAGCTCCTCTGGGCCAGCCAAAACCCTTGGCGGCACTACATTCTAAAGAGGGCAGACCATAGTCACAGACTGTTTCAAGTCAACGCTATCTGATCAGTCACGGTGGTTTCCGGTGGAAACCTGCTCATCGCTTGGATATTCGCGAAAACCATTTCACCATTTCACCATATCGCCCACCGTTAATATCAAAAGAGTATATTTTTCAGGCTGTTGCATAATAACTATAAGAATACAGCTTGAGGTGTGTGGGCGTCTATGGACGACGCTGCTGATCAAGCAGGAGCAAAGGATGGGTCTGCCGACCATGTGTTGTCGGCGACGTCATTCGCGGGGTAAGGCGGGTCCTATCAGAGACGCTGAAAAGCTACCTGCCGCTCCCCATGATGTAATCCTGACGCTTGCCAAAGATGAAGACACGGATGTTGCGGCACCGATGCTTCAATTCTCGCCAGTCTTAACGGATGACGATCTGCTGTCTGTTATCGCCAGTAGCCCTCTGAGTGCGTCTCTATCTGCAATTTCCAAGCGCCATGGCGTCAGTCCTGAAGTGTCAGATGCAGTTGTTCACACGGGTGATACTGTTGCTATGGCAACTTTGCTCTCAAATGACAGCGCACAAATTAGAGAAGAAACACTCGGTGCCATTATCAGTGCAGCACCCCGGCATGTGTCTTGGCATGAGCCTCTGGTTCATAGGCCTGAAGTTGATGCCCACGCGGCCCTCAGAATTGCTGAGCTTGTTGCCGACTCCCTAATTGAGGAACTGGCCAATCGTGAAGATTTTGCCAGCGAGACGATTGATCGTTTGCGCGACGTAGTGCGCAATAAACTAAAGCTTGATCAGGGCGGGGACGGTGCTGATGCCGATGGTGAAGATGTTGATTTGCAAGATGAAGATCTGCTCGCGCTTGCTCAACAGTAGGTCGATACCCTCGTGCAGAAGGACCTATTGACCACGGAGCTCGTGCTAAATGCGATGGACGAAGACAACATGCATTTTGTCTTAGCTGCGACCGCCCAACTCGCTGACATCCCTATTTATGCTATTAAGTCAGTTGTAAAATCGAGTTGTTTATGGAAGAGGCGAACAAGACTAATTAGCTGTTCGCGTATAAACGGCCTGCTTTAGCCAGTTGGTCAGATCTTCAACGACGTGATGGCAGTGGATATCGGGATTGGCCGACGCCGCATTGCTCTCATGTTTTACAAGCACCGTTACCATTCCGAGTTCCGCTGCGGGTTTCAGATTTTTCACTGAGTCTTCAAACATGATGGCCGATTCAGGCGTGAAGGCGTGGCTTTCCAGGAAGCGTTCATAGGAGTTGGGGTCTGGCTTTGGGATGTAGGCGCTAGCTCTGATGTCGAAAATAGCCTCAAAGCAGTCTTCCAGACCGAGAGCCGCGAGCACACCATCTGCGTGACTCTCAGACCCATTAGTGTGGATCAGTTTGCGGCCTGGTAGTTCTTGAATCACCTGTCCCAACTCAGGATCCGGCGCAAGGACGGTGTGGTCGATGTCGTGGACGTAGTCGAGAAAAGCATCCGGATCTACAGTGTGATTAATCATCAATCCGCGTAACGTTGTACCGTGCTCGTGGTAATACCATTTCTGTATCTTGAAGGCTTCGTCCAAGCTAACGCCAAGCAATTCCGCAATGAAGGTTTTCATGCGCACGTCAATCTGCGGAAACAAATTGGCAGTTACGGGGTAGAGCGTATTGTCGAGATCGAAAACCCAGGTATCGATATGAGATAAATCGGGTCCGCGCGGCATTACTTTATTATCGGATCAGCGTTCCAGCGCCATGCGGAGTGAAGAGCTCCAGGAGAACGGCATGGGGAACGCGGCCATCCAGTATAACCGCAGCATCCACGCCGCGTTCAACAGCGCGCAGACAGGTTTCAACCTTTGGAATCATACCGCCGGAAATTGTGCCCGCTTGGATCAATGTCCGGGCCCGTTCGACGGTAATTTCAGGCATCAACTGCTTGGTATCGCTGAGCACACCAGGGACATCTGTCAGCATCAGTAGCCTGGCGGCTCCTAACGCCGACGCTATAGCGCCTGCCGAAGTGTCAGCATTGATGTTGTAGGTCTCGCCATTGCTACCAACACCGATGGGCGCAATTACAGGAATGATGTCTGATTCTTCAAAGGTCTCGAGGATATGGGGATCAACATGCTCTGGCTCACCGACAAATCCAAGATCGAGAATTTTCTCAATATTTGAACCTGGATCTTTTTTTGAACGCCGTAACTTCCTGGCCGTGATGAGATTGCCGTCCTTGCCCGACAGACCGACGGCAAAGCCACCTGCTCCATTAATCGCGGTCACGATCTGTTTGTTGATGGATCCACACAGCACCATTTCGACGATATCCACCGTTGCGGCGTCGGTCACCCGCAGGCCATCGACAAAGGTGCTTTGAATTTTAAGCCGGTCAAGCATCTCCCCGATCTGAGGCCCGCCACCATGGACGATGACCGGGTTCATACCCACCTGCTTCAACAGGACGATGTCTCTTGCAAAGTCAGCTGCCAACGCAGCGTCGCCCATCGCGTGACCGCCGTATTTTACGACAACGGTTTCCCCGGCGAACTCGCGCATATAGGGCAAGGCATCGGAAAGAATGCCCGCTTTCTCTAGCCATTCGGCATGATCGTCAATCTTTGACATGAACCCTCAGGGCCCCTTCGCGGTAAACACTATGTTCTGTCTAGTTGGCCAATTGTGACAGGGCAGCCCGAAGCTCGGCAAGCCCCGTTCCCTCATGTGAACTTGTAACAGAAATTTTGGGAAATGCCGCAGCATGTGTTGCGGCTTCTGCAGAGACCGCCTCAACAGTCCGCGCCAACTCGGCTGGTTTAACCTTGTCCGCCTTGGTCATCACGATCTGATAGCTGACGGCTGCTTCATCTAGGTCTTTCATAACCTCTCGATCGTTAGTTTTTAGACCATGGCGACTGTCTACAAGCATGCAAACCCGCCGCAATTGCGGTCGTCCCATCAAGTAGGCTTTGACCAATCTGGTCCAGGCATCTACCTCGCTCTTTGGTGCCCGGGCATATCCGTAGCCGGGAAGATCGGCCAACAACAATCGGCCGCCAATGTTAAAGAAGTTCAGTTGCTGGGTGCGTCCCGGTGTGACGGAGGTGCGCGCTAAGGTTTTGCGACCGGTTAAACTATTCACCAGGCTTGATTTGCCAACATTCGACCGTCCCGCAAAAGCGATTTCAGGCAAATCGCTATCCGGCACCTGGGCCAGAGCGGCAGCCCCCAAGATGAAGGTGCACTCGCGCGCGAAAAATTTTCGCCCTTCCTCGAGGATGCGTGCGTCGTTGTTAGCCTCTGGCATGGACAGCTGTCATCGGATCAGGCCTTAACTCCGGCCTTACGCATAATGACCCACTGTTGCAGGATGCCCAGTGCGTTGCTCCAGGCCCAATAAATCACCAGCCCGGCTGGGAAAGTCGCCAGCAGGAAGGTGAAGATCAAAGGCAGGAAGCTCATTATTTTAGCTTGCATCGGATCTGTCGGTGCTGGGTTCAGCTTTTGCTGAAGATACATAGTGACGCCCATGATGATCGGCCAGGCTCCGATGGCTAGGAACGACGGCAAGTCGATGGGAATCAAACCAAACAGATTGAATATGCTGGTTGGGTCCGGTGCCGACAAATCTTTGATCCAGCCATAAAAAGGCTCATGGCGCATTTCGATGGTGACAAACAAAACCTTGTAGAGCGCAAAAAAGATTGGAATCTGAATAAGGATCGGAAGGCACCCAGCGGCTGGGTTGGCTTTCTCTCGCTTGTACAGCTCCATCAACTCTTGATTCATTCGTGTGCGGTCGTCGGAGTATTTCTCCTGCAGCTTCTTCATTTCGGGCTGTAATTTTTTCAGCTTGGTCATCGCCCGGAACTGTTTATCGGCGAGCGGGTAGAGCAGGAGGCGCAAGCCGACTGTTAGGCCCAAAATCGCCAGCCCGAAGTTGCCGAGAATGCCCTGCAGCCAAATAAGGCAATAGAAGAAAGGTTTGGTCAGGAAGTAGAACCAGCCAAAATCGATAGCCAGATCGAACCTCTTTATGCCCAGTGTTTCCGTATAGCCGTCTAACAGTTCAACTTCTTTGGCGCCGGCGAACAGATAGGTCTTGGTGCCCGCGGTCGTTCCCGGCTGCACCACAACCGCATTCGTCGTTCGGAAATCTGTTTGATAACGATCCCTAGAATTGGGTTTGCTATACCGGAATGCGGCTTCGATTTGTTGATCTTGCTCGTGGGCCAGCACCGCGAGCCAGTATTTATCTGTGAAGCCAACCCATCCGCCCGTAGAGCTTATGGTCTCCAGAGGTGTGTCTTGGAGGTCGTCATAATCGACTTCTTTTAGTGTTTCGTCGAAAACGCCCAACGGGCCTTCATGTAGAATAAAAAATCCAAGTATTTCTGGTGTGTCTATTCTGGCGACCAGGCCATATGGAAAGATAGAGATAGCGTTATCGGTTGTGTTCTCGACCTCGTCATAGATCGTAAACAGATAATCCTTATCAAGGGTCACAGTCCTCCGGAAGGTCAGTCCGGCGCCATTGTCCCAAGTCATTACCAGTGGGGAATCAGTCGAGAGCCGTGGCGCCTCCATTTCCGTTGACCAGGTCGTGTCAGAGGAAGGCAGTGCAAGGGACGAGTCAGCGCTAAGCCAACCGATCTCCGCGTAATAGGGCTTGGGAGCGCTGGCCGGCGAGAACAGCGTTATCTCTGGGCTCTCGGGGTCATTCGTTTCCTGATACTTCGCCAAGGTCAGGTCATCGAAACGCAAACCGGTCAGCGGCAAGGAGCCGTGCAAACTTTCCGTGTTAATAAGCGCGCGCTTCGAGGTGTTGATCGCGGTTGCGCGATCTGCAACCGGGTCGGCAGTTGCGACGGCGAGACCTTGAGTCATAGGCAATGCTGCATCAGGGGCGGGCGCTGCTAGGTCTTGGCCGACCAATGCGTCTTGTTGCTGCGGTGGCACCGGATCAATAGCGAAGAAGTAGTCCCATCCAAAAAGGATGGCCATGGACAGCACGATTGCCAAAAACATATTACGTTGATCGGTCATTGCTCGGCTTTCGTGCTCAGGGGTGAAGAGTGTGTGTGCGGGGGTACGCAGGGTACCGGGTCATGCCCACCGTCGGCCCAAGGGTGGCAGCGGAGTATTCTTTTCATTCCAAGAATGAGGCCCTGCATCACTCCATGCAATGTCACGGCGTCCGTCATGTAAGCAGAGCAGGTGGGGTGGTACCGGCAACGCGTGCCAAGCAGAGGTGCCACCAATACTTGGTATCCTCGTACCGCTAATCTTATCAACCGCTGCGCAATCGTCATTTCTGTTTGGGCCTTACTTCAGAGATTTTAGCCACGGCCCGCCGTAGATCACTCTCTAGTGTTGCGAACGGCATGGTCGCTGTATCCCGTCGTCCAATGAGGACGTAATCAGTGCCGGGTTTGCCGAGTTCGGGCAAGACACGGGCGGCGGCAACGCGGAGCCGACGCTTTGTTCTGTTGCGATCAACGGCTCCTCCGACCTTACGGCTAGCAGTAAAGCCGACCCGAAGGTCGTCAGAATTGTCGGGGCTAGCGCAGGCTTGAAGCACGAATCCGTTGGCGACGCGCTTTTTACGGGCCGCTGCGACTCGAAGAAAATCTTCCCGGCGCTTAAGGCGTCCCAAGGGCTGTCCCATGGTCCGAGGCCTCCGCCAGATCAGGGGTTATGCAGAAAGGCGCTTGCGGCCCTTGGCACGACGGCTGGCCAGGACCTTACGGCCGCCTTTTGTTGCCATGCGGGCGCGGAAGCCGTGGCGACGCTTTCGTACCAATCTGCTCGGTTGAAACGTCTGTTTCACGAGATCTCTCCGCTATCGGTCTCAAAAAAGGGTCCCACCACCGGAAAGTGGCGAGTTTCGGCCAAAGCCGGGGGGGTGTATAGCGGTGGGGTGCCGGGCTGTCAATGTATCCTGACGGTGGGATGGGGTCTACGAGATCAACGGACAGGTCTCTGTTTTCAATCGTTTCTGTCGACCTGCTCACGTAAACCTGAGTGGTCAGCGTGGTCGGTGGGTGATATGCCCTTGGATATACTGAAAAACTGGCAAGATTCGGCCGATATCTTATTAAAAACCGTGTTGTTTCCTTATGACTGAAACCCCTCGACCTGACGTTGTCGCGCCGGATACCGGCAACAAAGCCAAATCTTGGGGGAAACGTGCCGCGGTGCTCGCCCTGTTTGCGGCTTTGATCGGCATTGCCCTGTACACTGGAGTGCAAGATTTTTTGACTCTCGACTCTTTGCGGGATAATCGGCAGGCGCTTCTCGATTTTGTAGCCAGTAACTATGTGGGCGCTGTTCTCACGTTCATGCTCGTATATGTGCTTGCGGTCACGTTTTCTATTCCTGGCGCGGTTTGGCTCTCCATTTCTGGTGGATTTGTTTTTTCGGCTGGGTTGGGCACCGTCTATATCGTTGTCGCAGCAACGATTGGCGCGACCCTTGTGTTTCTCTTGGCCAGATATGTTCTGGGAGACCTGCTGAGAAGCAAAGCGGGTGTCGCGATAGAACGTATGCGGTCTGGGTTTCAACAAGATGCGTTCAGTTACATGTTGGTAATACGCCTCGTTCCGCTGTTTCCATTTTTCATTGTCAATCTAGTGCCGGCATTCTTGAGCGTGCCGCTTCGCATCTACGTTGCGGGAACCGCGCTCGGTATTATTCCAGGGGCATTTGTTTTTGCTTTGGTTGGGAGCGGCCTTGGCGCTGTATTTGATGCGGGTGGAGATGTAGACCCTGGGGCGGTGTTATTCCGTCCCGAAGTCATAGGGTCTCTCCTCGGGCTGGCTGTTCTTGCGCTCATCCCTGTAGCCTATAAACGTCTGCGGACACTCGGCCATGACTGACGTTCTAAAACCAGATCTCTGCGTCATTGGAGCTGGTTCTGGTGGTCTGTCTGTCGCCGCCGGAGCTGTACAGATGGGCTCGTCCGTGGTTCTGATCGATAAGGGACCAATGGGTGGCGATTGTCTGAACTTTGGCTGTGTGCCCTCAAAGGCTTTGCTGGCCGCAGGACATGCGGCCCATGCTCATGCCAAAGCAGGCCCTTTTGGAGTTTCGCAGTCCAAGCCAGTCGTCGATTTTCAAGCGGTCCATAATCATGTTCATGATGTCATCGCGGGTATCGCACCCCACGATTCTGTAGAGCGTTTTGAGGGTTTAGGTGTCACCGTTATTCAAGGCGCGGCACGATTTACGTCGCCAAAAGAAGTCACGGCCAACGGCGTTACCATTCGTGCGCGACGGTTTGTTGTTGCAACCGGGTCATCCGCCTTCGTTCCGCCGATCAAGGGTTTGTCGGATGCACCATATCTAACCAATGAAACCGTGTTCGATCTCACTCAAGCACCTGGCCACCTCATTGTTATCGGTGGCGGACCGATTGGCTGCGAGTTGGCGCAAGCTCATCGCCAACTGGGTTGCCGCGTTACAGTGGTCGAAGCGGCAAAGATATTGCCCAAGGACGATCCGGACCTGGCCGACGTAGTGCGCCAATCTCTCGCAGACCAAGATGTCGCCGTCATTGAGGGAGCCATGGTTACCGGCACGGCGGCAGCTGAAGGCGGTGTAGCGGTAACCTTTGAGCGTGACGGCGAAACCGAGACGATCAATGGCTCTCATTTGCTGATTGCTGTCGGACGGAAAGCCACGGTCGAAGATCTTGGTTTGGATGCTGCCAAAATCACATACAGCCCGCGCGGCATCGAGGTGGATGCCGGATTGCGAACATCAAACCGCAAGGTCTATGCCATCGGTGATTGTACGGGTGGAGTGCAGTTTACCCATGTAGCCGGCTATCACGCGGGTATTGTAATTCGCAGTGCACTTTTTCGTTTACCTGCTAAAGCTGATCACAGTGCTGTGCCTAGGGTGACCTATACAGACCCGGAGTTGGCGCAAGTCGGTTTGACGGAGCAAGAGGCGCGGGACAAGCACGGTGACTCTATTCGTGTGCTGACCTGGCCGTTCGCGGAAAATGATCGCGCCAGAGCGGAACGTCAAACAGCCGGGCTGGTGAAAGCCGTGGTGGCAAAGAATGGCCGTATTCTCGGATGTGGCATGGCGGGTCCTCAGGCAGGAGAGTTAATCCAAACCTGGGTGCTGGCCATGTCTCAAAATCTGAAAATTGGTGCCTTGGCGAGCATGATTGCGCCGTATCCCACTTTGGGTGAGGTCTCCAAGCGGGCCGCTGGATCGTTTTACGCTCCGTCGCTATTTAGTGCTCGCACAAAATGGGTTGTGCGTTTGTTGTCCAAGTTTGGATAAGTCGCGATGGTGAATCTCGACCCCCAATCCGAAAAACCACAGGCCGTAAAACCGCAAAGCGTGTTCTTTACAGGCCTATCCGCTCGTCTGCTCTGGCTCACCGTCGCCTTCATCATGCTCTGTGAAGTTTTTATTTTCGCACCTTCCATCGCGCGGTTCCGTGTTCAGTATTTTGAAATGAAGTTTGAAGCGGCGCATCTGACTCTCACTGCTCTTGAAGCAGCGGACATGGTTGATCCCGAGCTGCAGCGTCGCTTGCTCAATCAAGCCGGCGTGCTCGGCATGACGGTTATTCGTCCTAGCATGCCCGCGCGGACCCTTGGTCCGGACATGCCTGCGCGTATTCCGTTGTTGTTTGATTTGCGCGATGCCACGCCACTCAGCCTCATTCGCGACGCGCTCACTTGTATGCTCCAGTCGAAAGACATGGTTCTTGGCGCAACAGGGTGGTCCCCAACCGACCCAGAAGTCCTCGTTGAAGTCATCGTGCCGGAACCGCCGTTACGTCAGGCTTTGATTGACTACGGCTTGCGCATTTTTCTTTTGAGCTTGTTGATTTCCGTCGTGACGGCGGCGCTGGTGTATCTATCTATGCAATGGCTCGCCGTGCGCCCCATGCGGCGACTGACGGCAAACATGATTTCCTTTCAAGGCGCTCCTCAAGATGCTGATAAAGTTATGCAGCCCGGTGACCGACGGGACGAAGTGGGCATCGCAGAGCGCGCTTTGGCTGATATGCAAAACCAACTCCGCACCGCGTTAACACAGAAGGAGCGTTTGGCAGGTGTTGGGACGGCGGTCACCAAAGTCTCTCACGATCTAAAAAATATTCTTGCGACGGCGATGTTGGAGTCCGACCGCCTAGATAAATCTGATGACCCGGAAGTGCGGCGCATGACGTCGGGTCTTGTGAAGGCTATTGATCGCGCGATTCACCTATGCACCAAGACTCTTCGGTTCGTCAAGGAAGGCCCGCCAAGGGTGGAGCGGTCTGACATAGAGATGAACTCCTTTTTCGGAGAAATCCAAACCGGACTGGCGCCTGTTCTAGAGAATTGCGATCTGACGGTCAGCGTTCCGCCTAGCTGTCCTACCTACGCCGATTCAGATTTGTTGCGCCGTGCTATCGAAAACCTTGTGCGCAATGCCGCCGAGGCAGGAGCGTCCAAAATAGCAATTTCGGTTGAGATCGACTCGAGTGGATTATGTGTTGTTGTAACGGACAATGGCCCCGGTCTCCCTGCCAAAGCCCTGGAGAATTTGTTTGTGCCGTTCTCTGGGTCGGCCCGGTCTGGCGGATCAGGGCTTGGGTTGCCGATTTCTCGTGAAGCCATCCGCGCCCAGGGCGGAGACATGGTCTTGCGCCAGTCAACTGAAACCGGCGCTGTGTTTGAAATTCGGTTGCCAGACTAAGGGAAACTTTCAAGACCGCCCCCTACCAAAACTACCGCAAATGGGCTAAACCCCGCCGCACGAACGGAGTCTGGGCTCCGCAGCCGGAGATGAGCTATGAGCACGGTTTTGCCGACACGCCACACGCGCTTGTCCGTACGTGACATTGAGGCACGAAAAGGCGGTGATCCAATCGTCTGCATTACGTCATACTCCGCCCCCATGGCTAAGCTCATGGACGAGCATGTCGACGTGCTGTTGGTCGGCGACACGATGGGTATGGTGCTTTACGGGTTGGAAAACACCCTCGCGGTCTCCGTCGATATGATGGTCAACCACGGCGCAGCTGTTGTGCGTGGATCACAAACCTCCTGCATTGTCGTTGATATGCCCTTTGGCTCTTATCAGGGTTCGCCGGAAGCGGCTTTTGATGCCGCAGCACACATTATGGCGGAAACCGGGTGTGCTGGCGTTAAGCTCGAGGGCGGTTGCGTCATGGCTGAGACCATCGAGTTTTTGGTCACGCGCGGCATTCCGGTGATGGGGCATGTTGGGATGACTCCGCAATCGGCAAATGTGTTCGGCGGATTTAAGACCCAAGGAAAATCTGACGACGGCGCGCGCGCCGTTTTGGAAGATGCCAAGGCTGTCGAAGGAGCTGGGGCGTTCTCAATGGTTATTGAGCAAACCATTGAGCCTGTTGCGCAGCGCATCACGGAAGAGGTGTCCATCCCGACGATCGGTATTGGGGCATCTCCTGCGTGTGATGGTCAGATCATTGTGGCGGAAGACATCCTCGGTATCTTCCAAGATTTCACGCCAAAGTTCGTCAAGCGCTATGCGGAGTTGGGCGCGAATATTTCAGACGCCGTTCAAGCCTACGCGGATGATGTGCGGGCGCGCCGGTTCCCGAGCGCTGATCATATTTACGGTGCTAAAAAGAGTTAGGCTCTGCCATGTCTGAGTCAGCATCCTCCCTGTCCGTTGTTCGTGACGTTGACAGCTTGCGTCGCCGTCTCAAGGATTGGCGTTCGGCAAACCAAACGATCGCACTCGTGCCGACCATGGGCGCGCTGCACACCGGTCATATGGCTTTGGTGGAGCACGCCAAGGCGCTGGCCGATGAAGTGGTGGTGTCGATCTTTGTTAATCCAACGCAATTTGGGCCCGATGAGGATTTAGCCGCGTATCCTCGATCAGATTCTGAGGATTGGGAATTACTCGCTGCTGCCGATGTCGGCTTACTTTATATGCCCGACGCTTCAGTGATGTACCCCGAGCACTTTCAGACAGACGTAAAAGTCATAAAGGTCAGTCAGGGTCTGTGTGGCGACCACCGGCCCGGACACTTCGACGGTGTTGCTACGGTCGTCACCAAACTGCTTCTGCAAGCCTTGCCCGATTATGCGGTGTTCGGCGAAAAGGATTACCAGCAACTGGTGGTCATCAAGCGCCTGGTAGCGGACCTTGATATCCCCGTCGACATTGTCGGTTTACCCACGGTACGTGAACTCGATGGCCTCGCGTTGTCGTCGCGCAATGCCTACCTGTCTGAGCCAGAGCGCGCCATTGCGCCGGCGCTGTATAAAGAGCTTTCAGCTGTTGCATCTGACATTTCAAATGGGGCTGAGAGTTCGGAACGTTGCGCACAAGCGGCTGAGGCCCTGCTGAAGGCTGGGTTCAATACGGTGGAATATGTCGACGCCCGCGATGCGGAGACTTTGATGCCTTTAACGAGTCACGGCAAACCCGCTCGCGTGTTAGCTGCGGTCACACTCGGGAAAGCGCGGTTGATTGACAACGTGCCCGTGCTCTAGCTGGGACCTCGGCTGTTAGCGCCAGTTAGCGCCAGTTAGCGAACGTAGATGTGCACTTCCGAAGATTGGGCTGTCGGGCTGGCCATGGCGGACAGCATGACGCGATCTGAAGGCAAGCCCATTCCGGCCAACGATCCAAGCACTTGTTCTGCATTCCGGCGAGCAGACCCAGAGGACAGGTTCTGATTCCCAGTGCCCGGGCTCACGGCCACCAGGTCAAAGACGGCATCGGGGCGACGCTCCAGGGCACGGCTCACGGCTTCGTAGAGGGCGGGCTCGTAGGCCACGTCCTGCCGGTCAAACCGGATGACCACCAAAGGCCGCCGCTGAGAGAAATCACCCGGTGCAGCAGAGGCCATTTGTGGGCTCGTGCTTGACGTTTGCTGTGATCCGTATAGCTGACCTGAGTTGATGTTGCTGGCCAGTTCCATCAGGTTTTCCCGCTCGCTGGCCACAAACTGTTGCTGCCGACCGATGTCGGTGGTCAGCTCATTGAGTAAGCGCTCAATGGTGACAGTGGTTTGGTTGACCTCATCTTCCATACCACGCAACCGGCGGTGATCATCGTCAACCGCACCGGTCAGGCTGTAGGCAGCCCGGACGCTGTCCAGCAGGTAAGAGGACATGGCCGAGTCCGCAGCCACTTGGGCGGCGAGCTGGTTCATGTTGGAAATATCGCCTTCAATGCGATTCAACTGTTCCTGCGACGAACGCCATTGGCCCATCAGCTGTGGGTTGCCCGGTGTGGTGCCAACCTGCAGGCGGCTCTTAATACCGCCCACCATGCCATGATAGGCCGACGCGTTGCCAACGGTTTGCGCGCGGATGGATTCCAACTGGTTGTTACGTAACGAGAGGGTGCCGCGCAGTTGGTTCAATTCGGAATTAAATTGGCTAACCTTCTGGTTGACGAAAGTCCCCGTGCCCATCGCGCTGCCACCAAACTGGCCAACGGACGATGACGCCACCGGCGCGGGCCGGAATTCACCCGACGTGGCGTTGTTAGATACGATTGGTGCTGGCGGCGCGGCCGTGGCCTCGTCCTCTCCAAACACCGGGAACAGAGCGTCCGTCGCGAACGAACACCCCCCTAAGCTCAATAGTGCGCTAACGGCAATAATATGACGTGCGGACAGCCCCATTACATTCATCCCTTTGTCTGTCCCCTGTCTCAACTTTTGTAGACCAGACGGTTGTTGTTTTGGTCGGTTTTGCAACAGCGAAAAGAGCGTCCGTATTTTCTCAACGGGTGCCCCCAACGTGTTGAGGCAGAAACAAAAATCGGTTTTATCCCCGGCCGGAGGGGAGTGTACGCAAAGAGCGGGAACGGAACAAGCTGGATTTGGCCACCTATTGCCTTGCCACGGCCCCCACCTGGGTGGCCCTGAGAGGCCCCAGACCAGGGCTAAGGCCCGAAATTTTCAGTATTTTCCCTGGACAGAGGGAAAGTGGTTGAGTAGGACATCCGCTCCCGTCAGCGATGGGGCGCCCGTAGCTCAACTGGATAGAGCACCTGACTACGGATCAGGAGGTTAGGAGTTCGAATCTTCTCGGGCGCGCCAATTCGCTTAGTATTGCTATAGGCAACGGGCAATTGCTCCCTGACTAACCTTGCACCACTTCATACAATTCACCCACTGCGCCACGCAGGGTGAAACCTTTTGGTCGCGCGTTGTCTGGGTATGGCAGTGCTCCTTCACCTACCGGTTCGATGCCAGCTTCGGCGCACATGGCGCGGCATTTGCCGAGATCATTGACGCGCAGGGTCAGCATGGCGAGGCCGGTTTTATCCAAAGAGCAGGGATAGACTGTCCCGCTCTCTGCTTTTACCTCCCAGACTTCGATTGCCACGCCGGTGCCGACATTGCCCCAAAGAAAATAAGAGCCTTTGGGAGCGCCAATCAACTCATTGACGTTGTCTTGGTAGCATTCCATTTGTGACGAGCGTTTAAGGCCCAAGGCTTGTTCAAAAAACGCATTTACGGGGCGTTGATCTAAGGCCGTTACGGACGCGCTACCAAACCCATTGTGAATGCCAGTTGACTTCACCAATTGTTGGTCGCTCCGGATGCTGGCGGTGATGAACATTTGTTCTCCGCCCGGTCCAAACGGCGCGTAGCTCATGACGTCTATATCTGTGTTCCACATTGTGTTGCGGAAATAGTAATAGCGCGGCGGTGAGATCATCGGTGTCCCCGCACTGGCTAGCGCGTGATAAGACTCAGCCGGGTCGCGAGTGCCGCCTTCCATAACCAAAAGACCTGGGTCATTAGGCCCCGAGTTTGGCCGCGGGCGAATTGGTCCAGCGCCCGGCGGTGCTTCCAAGATGCGCACGGTCTGACCAAAAAGTGAGTCCGGCATAGTCATGAGTACGTGGCGGCGCCCTGCTTTGCCGATACCGGGTGCATCGGTGAGTTCGCTTGGCAGCGCCGCATCACTGTGAACTGTCATGCCTATGACATCGCGATAGAACTTTATGCTGGCTTCTACGTCCGGCGACACCGTCGTAAAGGTGACAATCTTGGCTTCGAGCGGATTTGACTCTGCGGCCGGCGTGAATGCCGTGCCTTATACGTCCTTCGGTTCATCTGGTGGTCCGTCAGACATAGGACGGGTCTGCGCTTGGGCCGTATTTGGAGCGGCTAGAGTAGACGCTGTGGCAACGGCTGCCCCGGCTTTAAGCGCCTCACGACGACCGAGTTTTGGTGGAAAATGCAACATAGTGAGGCTCCGCTTTACTTCGGCACCTGTGAACTGGGCACGTTGAACTGGGTGAGATTCACCAATATGCCGTCACGGTCGAAGAACAGGCTTTCGTATGATTGCGCGTCAGACCCTTCCTTCGGGAACAGAACAATAGGTTCAGAGACGATGGCATAGCCCGCCGCTTTTACTTGTTCGTTGATCCTAAAAATATCGTTGGTGACGAAGACCAGGGCTGCATCACCGGTTTTGACGAAGGTGCGTGGCTCTGGCGCTGGCGGTTGCGTGTCGCCCAAGAATTGAAAGAAAGCCACATTCGCAAACACAAAATCGCCGGATTGAAGGTGCACCACCCGGGTGGTCTTGTCTCCAATACCGAGAATGTCGTCCCACTCTTCGCTCTTGAACGTTTGTTCGAAGCGAATGCGAAGCCCAAGGATATCGCGATAGAGTTTCAGGGATTCGTCCACGTCGCGCACGAAGTGGGTAGAACGCATTAAGGGCGTGACACTAAAGCCGTCTGGGATATCTGGTATTTGTGCACTCGCTGGAGCCGAGCCCCAAAGAGAAAACAGTATGCAGATAAGCAGCGCGCGTTTCATGATCTTAGATCCTTTCAAGAAGAACGTGATCACTCAATCGCCGCCAGCACTGCTGCCTTGAATTCCTCGAGTGATTTTTTGCCCTGGATGCGCGTGTGTACAGCGCCAGCCCGGTCAATAATATAGGTCGTCGGCACAACCTCGTTCCACGCTGGGTCGACCACGGTAACCAGATAGTCGGTGTCCCTGTTGTCCCGTGCATAGGTCAGGAAATCGGGAAAACGTTTGTCACGCATTCTCGTTATGTGGTCTGTGCTGAACACAGGCTCATCAACAGACACACCAATCAACGTGACATCGTGGTCCTTGAGGTCGGCTTCAACTTTTAACAGGTCCGGAATTTCAACCAGACAAGGGGCGCACCACGTTGCCCAAAGGTTAAGGATGACAATATTACCCTGTTGTTCAGACAAGATCGCTTCAAAGTCATCGGGGCTGATTTGCCGCACCGGCTCACTGGCCGAGGCTAGACCAGCAACGCAGAATAAGGCGACGGTGCCAGAGAGGACCGCTGTAGCCAGGTAGCGTATTAGGTGCGCGCCCATAACCTCAGCGCAAACCAACTTCGATTTCTATCGGAGAGCTCGGCAGTGCGCTGGTGTGAATGCGGTCATCTTGTTCCCAGGCAATGCGGAATTGGCCATTTGGCAGAGTCACAGCGACGGGACTGGAGGCATGGCCCGGACCTGAATCAACTGACTGCACGTCACCAACGGGCGCTCCCGCTAGGTCGTACATACGATAGAACACGCGGCGCGGTCCTTCGGTTTTGCCATGCCAGGCGACCAACGCATGGCTATCGTTAACGGCGACCGTGGGCGCGTCGGACACAAGGGCATGGGCATGTGTGGGTACAGCACGAGCGAAGGACTTTCCACCATCGGTGGACGAGGAAAAGAAGACGCCCGGCTCTTCCTCGCCGCCACTGTATACCGCTGTGAATACCGCATCGTCTTTAACGGCCACGGCTGTGGGCTTGAGCGGACACCCTTCGATCTGCCAAGGCGCGGTGCCCACATCAACGCGGTCGTGGGTGATTTTACCGTCCGGTCCAATTCGCGTCACGGTAGCTTGGCGATATCCATCGTCAGAGACATCCCGCATGGAGACCAACACGTCAGCCCCGGCAGACGTCGTGGCCATCAACTGGCAACAGGGGCAAACATTCGCCGCAAAAATTTCTCTGTCGGCATCGAAGGTCGCGCCGCCGTCTCGAGACACGGCCGAATAAAGTGCGCCTGTGCTTTCTTCGGGCGACATATGTCTCGTGTCGACCCAGAACAGATGCAAGCTTCCGTCGTTCGCGCTGGTGATGGTCTGGAAGGCGGCGGCGCTGGTGAACCCGCCATGGATCATGTCGCTCAAATCTGAGTTCGTCAGCGTTGAGACCCGACGTGGCGCATCGAATGTAATGCCACCGTCTTTGGAGCGCGTGTAGTGAGAGGTCAGCGCCGGTTTATCCATATCCGGATGAATTTCATTGGCTGCGTAGGATATGTGCCATGTGCCATCCGTTGCGCCGACAATGCGCGGCCGGCTCACCGATTGCCCCCATACCACACCGTCATCGTGATTCACCTTGGCCGGTGTTTCAAAAGTATTGCCGCCATCTTTGGAGATCGCGACATATAGGTCGGTGTACGACAAGTGCCTGTCATGACCGCTGTGGTCGCCGCTGAGTTCTGGCGACCGGTCAACCCACATGACTGCGATATCCCCATTGTCGTTTATGGCGATGTCAGGAGCGACGGCTATGTGGTCGATGGGGGAAAGAGGTTCTGTCTGTCCAAGTGTTGCATACAGCACTAGGGCCACTGTGGTGGCGACAGACTTGAAATGAGTCATCCGACACTCCGTTTAGCTGTTTAGGGGCAGGGCTACAAACTCGGCCAGCTCATGACATTAAGATGTGGAAGTGTAACGCAGAGATGCCGGTCGCGGCAATTCAAACGGTTATATAAAAACAGATTTTAAGGGCGTGACCCAAGGCCCACTGGGGAGTCTGCAAACACACAGTTGTGCTCTATGATCTTTGGTGCGTCCGGCTCACAGGGTTTGGCGTCGCCGGATAGACATCATTTCAAAAGTGGCATGACCGTAAATACTTCTCCCAAACCGCGCCTTCTGTTCTTGGTTACGGAGTCTTCGTACTTCGCTTCGCACAAGATGGAGCTTGCTGCCGCCGCGGTTGAGGCGGGCTTTGAGGTCACTGTGGCTGCTCGGTGCAATGACCCCAATATGTTTGCTGGCGCGGCTTTCAAGGTTATCCCGCTGGCCTGGAAAAGAACCGGGTCAATTTTGGCGGCGATGGGCGCGTTGTTCGCTGACTTCTTGCGCGTGCGAAAAGTGATTGCCCAGGCAAAGCCAGATGTCGTTCACAATATTTCGCTCAAGCCGGCGATTATCGGCTCCATCGCGGTGCTCGGCCATAAAACAAAGGTCATCAACTCCATCAACGGATTTGGCTACGTCTTCTTTGCACAGTCCGCATTGGCGAAAGCTGTCCAGGTTGGGTGTGGGATGATCCTGCGCCTGGCGACCAAACAAAACGCTGCACGGATTGTTCTGCAAAATAGGGATGATGCGTCCTACGCCCGTGAGAGTATGGGAATTGACGGGGAGTATGTGCGACTCATCCGTGGATCTGGGATCGACGCCCAGCATTTTAATCCACAACCGGAACTTAAAGGCTCGCCGATCCGCTTTCTCATTCTCGCCCGTCTTTTAAATATGAAAGGAATCGCGGTTGCGATTGCCGCTTTTGATCTGTTGCGTGAGCGAGACGTGGAGGCTGAACTGGTGATCTGCGGGTCCCCTGATCCCGGCAATCCGTCATCTATTTCGGAGTCACTCATTGAGGGCTGGTCGAGCAAGCCGCATGTCACGTTTAAGGGTCAGCTCGACGATGTCAGACCGGCGATTGAGTCCTGCCACGTCGTAATGCTGCCTGCACTTGGCGGAGAGGGTCTGCCACGGGCTCTACTCGAAGGCGCAGCAATGGGGCGACCTTTGCTTGCGACGGATATTGGCGGCAATCGCGAAATCGTTGTTCCGTGGGAGACGGGCATGCTGGTCAAGCCTGATGATCCGGATGCGTTAGCTGGCGCTATAGCGCATATGGCCAAACACCCAGACGATCGGGCGCGCTGGGGCAAAGCGGCCCGCGAAAAAGTATTGGGTGAGTTCTCATCCGAATTGATCCGAACCCAACATGTCGCGCTCTATCGCGAATTTATCGCCAATTCGGAGGGGCGCTAACTAGGGTACCAGCATAAATTGGCATAGTTTTAGGCTGGAAATGGCTTATAACCCTGGTTTCCAGCCGATTTGATGAGACGTATGACACCAGACACTACAGGCGCCGCAGAGGCATCGGACCAGGGCGGCGTGAGGACAGACAGTCTTGATGCCAGTAGGTTACGTTTGGGTGATTACCTTTCGCCGCTCTCTTTTTGGGCGCCCCAGTACATCGAACAATCTGCCTGGCTCGATCATGGCCCTTTTGCGTTCTGGCTGATCGAAGCTTTGAAGCCTCGCACCTTAGTCGAGCTTGGCACCCACGGAGGATACTCCTACTTCACCTTTTGTCAGGCGGTGAAAGCCCTGAATTTGGAGACCCGGTGTTACGCGGTCGATCACTGGAGAGGCGATGAACACGCGGGTCACTACGAAGAAGACATATTTAAACGGGTGTCGAGCCATAACGATGCCCATTACTCAGCATTTTCGCGTTTGGTGCGGACGAGCTTCGATGAAGCGGTAGAGCATTTCGAAGATGGCTCGGTCGATTTATTACATATCGATGGTCGGCATTTTTACGATGATGTTGTTCATGATTTTGAAACGTGGCGTCCGAAGTTATCGGACCATGCGGTGGTATTGTTCCATGACACCAATGTCCGCGAGCAGGGCTTTGGTGTATTTCGCCTTTGGGAAAAACTGGAAGATGAGTTCCCGTCCTTCGAATTTGTTCATGGCCATGGTCTTGGGGTGCTGGGATTTGGCGCCAACTTGCCGGCGGCAATGAAGACGTTCCTAAATACTGCCAAGGACACAGGCGCCGCCATTGATATCAAACAAAGTTATGCGCGGCTGGGTGCAGCTTTTAAAGCGGCATATGAGGCGACGCGAACCCAATCTCACATAGCAGATCAATTGGCTGCCATGGAGGGTCAATTGGCGGTGCAACTCAAAGAATCGAAAGCGGCAGCTGAGAGGGCGTACAACGTTGAGGTGGAGCTCACCGAGAAAGTAGCCGCGGCAGATCGACGGTCCGATCGGCGCTACGCAGATGCTATGGAAAAGCTTGAGGCGGAGAAATCCTGGCGCGTCGCTCTGGAGGCGCAGCTTCAAGCCCGTGAGCTAACAATTAAAGGACTAAAGACCTCTACCAGCTGGAGAATCACCGCGCCCATCCGGTCGTTCCGGCGCATTCCAAACTGGGTATTGGGCGCTTTAGGTCGTGGGGTCGAGATTTCCATCCGTACACTCTATGACCTCACCCCTCTATCGGACGCGAATAAGCACCGTATTGCAGAAAGCATCTTCGTCGTAGCGCGGCCGATTTTTGGCCGCACGGCGATATACCAAGACTGGGCGGCAACGCGGCACAAAAAGAAATTTAACTCTAAGCGTCGGCGCCAGCGGTTACCTAACAAGACAACCCCATGGGAAGTCGCGCGTCCCATTGAGAGCGACTATAGCGTCGCGGTGCCGTTTAGTTTTAATTGCACCCCTACGCCTCCTCGTCTCGCTGTCATTGTTCATATGTACTACGAACATATGACACCGGAGTTTCAACGCTACTTCAGAAACATTCCGTTTCCATTCGATATTTTTATATCGACAGATACAGCGGCAAAGAAATCAATCATCGAGCAGTTTTTCCAAAACTGGAGAGTGGGCGCAGTAGATGTTCGTGTCACTGAGAATCGAGGCCGGGATATCGCACCGAAGCTGATTGTCTTTAGCGATATCTACAAAAAGTACGATTACGTCCTGCACCTACATTCCAAATGGTCAGGTCACGCCGGTGTCCTCGCCAATTGGCGCGGGTATCTGTTGGAGACGCTTCTCGGCTCGAAAGAAATTGTGCATAGCGTTTTCGAGGCCTTTGGCCGAACGCCCGATCTTGGTTTTGTGGCGGCTCAGCACTTTGAACCCGTGCGCCACTGGATTAATTGGGGTGGCAATTTCAAAATGGCCAAAGCTCTGGGTAAGCGCATGGGTCTCAATCTGACATCGGACAGGAAGGTCCTTGATTTTCCATCTGGCTCAATGTTTTGGGCGCGGACTGCTGCGTTAAAGCCGCTCCTGGATCTCAATCTCTCTTTTGATGACTTCGTAGAAGAACGCAACCAGATCGATAAGACGTTGGCCCACGCGATTGAGCGTCTTTACTTCTATGTATGTGAGCACGCTGGTTTCAAATGGTTGAAGATATCTCACCATCCGCTCATGGAAAACACGCCTGCGATCGTGCCCATCGATCACCATAAGTCACTCAATCTATTTTTGTGCGAACACAGCTTGACGCTCACTGGACCAGACTTGCCGGCGCCTAGGGTTAGTCACCCTGAAGCTGTTCCAGCTCCCGCCGCGGGATTGGTGTCGCGGTTACAAGACAAGGCGTTGGGGTCCGACATAGAAATTGATCCAACCACAAATGTTTTCGTAGGGGTCGTGACCTACAACAATTCGGAGCGGCAGATTAGGCGGATTGTGAAGAGTGCGCAAAAAGCACTCGAGCGCGCCGGGCTAAAAACGGTAGGTCGCATTTTGTTGATCGACAACGGCGCCTCTACTGAAACGGTCACCAGTGGTAACGACGCGGTGTTTCATGTTCCCGGCGAGGGCAACATCGGCTTCGGAGCAGGGCATAATAGGTTGATGACAGCCGCATTCGATAAAAGTGGCGACGTCTATATCGCAGCCAACCCAGACGGGGCTTTCCATCACGATGCCATACAGTCGATCCTTCAAATGATCGAAGCAAATGACAGGCGTGCCCTCGTTGAGGCTATACAGTTTCCGTCGGAACACCCCAAGCAGTACGACCCTTTCACCTTTGAGACGCCTTGGGTATCAGGGGCCTGTCTCGCTATTCCACGGTGTGCCTACGACGAGATCGGTGGCTTTGATGAAGCGTTCTTTATGTACTGTGAGGACGTTGATTTATCCTGGCGCGCCCGGGCCAATGGTTTTGTCTTGCGGGTATGCCCGCGCGCTATGTTCCTTCATGAAGTGAGCAATCGCCAACAAGATGCTACCGTTTTGCGGATGATCTACACCTCTGGAGTTCGTCTTGCGCAACGCTGGGGCAATGAGAAATTTGAAGCGCCATTGGTCAATAAATTAAGAGAGCGAGGATTCCCGCCACCCGAGGAGAATCTAGTGTGCGTACCCGATGATTGGAAACGTCACTCAGACTTCGAGCATGACTTTAGCTTCTCCGAGACGCGCTGGTAACGCCATGTCAGATCAAATGGACACAATCGTTAGATATCATGACGTTAGTCGGACCATGGAGCTTGAGCGGTGTATTTTTTCGCTTGTTGGTCAAAGTTATCGTCCCCTTAACATCATCCTCACCACCCAAAGGTTTTCAGAAGACGAAATCTCTAAAACCCGCGCCGCATTGGCCGACATGATTGAAGGTGAAGATGATGTCACGCTCACAATATTGAATTGGGATCAAGCGGAGCCAGAAGACGCCCGCTCAGAGTTGCTGAACTTGGGACTCAGAGGGGCAACAGGTCGCTATGTAGCTTTTCTCGATTACGATGATGTCCTGTATCCAGAAGCCTATGAGTTACTGGTGGCTCAACTTAAAGAGAGCCGGGCCGCCATTGCCTTTGCATCTGTGCGGATCATGCAATTGGATGTCTACGATCGGTATCTGTTTGCCACAGAGGAAATTATCCCGGGCTACAAAGGAGCCGGGCTTATCGACTTGTTCCGCAACAATTTCTGTCCGCTGCACAGCTACGCGATTGATCGTGAGATGGTGGCGGATGATCCTCTGTTCTTTGAAATAACAATGACTATGCAGGAGGACTATGATTGGCTCTTACGTCTTTGCGCGCGGCACCTATCTGATTTCACTCTCATTAACACAAGAGTTGGTGATTACTATTACAAGACGGACGGCAGCAACACGGTTCCAAATACTGGAGGTTTTAAAGGGGAAGCCCAGGTTCGGTTTGATGCCGTTATTGCGAGAATAGAGGTGCGGCGTCGCACTACTTTTGTATCCAAAGAGGTGCAAAGGTCTCTAGAAATATCAGATCCGAATGAGATGGCCGCCATCCGTGAGGTTGTTGATCGCGTCACTAAGGGTGTGTGACCAGATGGGCGTATATGTATGACATCTAATAGTACGCGTTCTTCTCTGTATGGGCATGCAATCGATGTTATTCTGCCGACCTTGCCTGTTTTCCGCCACCGCCTTGTGTTTCGCCAGTTTCTGGCTCGGTCAATCTCTTCTCGTTATCGGTTAAGTGTGTTTGGTCTTCTTTGGACCGTTATGGTGCCGCTGTTTACGTTGCTTATCTACACCCTTGTTTTTGGTGTGATTCTGCAAAGTCGATGGTCCGGTGCTGATGGCGGAGGGGATACCACCTCGTTCGGACTTTATTTATTTGTCGGGCTGTTGGTGTTTTGGCTGATGGCCGATGTGGTCGGGGGAACGCCCAATGCAATTATCGACTACACGAATCTCGTTAAGAGGGCGGTCTTTCCCCTAGAAGTGCTGCCCCCGGTTGTGGTCGGCAGTGCCGTTTTTCATGCGTTGATCAGTTCAGGTGTGTTGCTCATCGCCTTGGTGGTGATCAAAGAGGAGATTCCAATGACGGCGCTTCTGATACCTTTGGTGTTGGCGCCGTTCATTTTGCTTTTAACTGGCTTCAGTTGGTTACTGTCAGCCATCGGTGTCTATTTCCGCGACATCCAGCATATCGTCGGGCTGCTCATGACTGGTGTTCTTTTTCTGTCACCGATTTTCTATTCCATTGATCGTCTTGGACCGACAATTCGTAGCCTCATTATGCTCAATCCTGTGACATTTATCGTCATGCAAATGCGGCGCATTTTATTGGACGGCCAGCAACCGGATTGGCTTGGCTTGGGGATATATTTTGTTGTGGCTTGGCTGGTGGCGTCCGTCGGCTTGGCCTTCTTCCGGTACGCGCGCAAAGGTTTTGCCGATGTCCTTTGACGGAGACTCAGGCAATACCCCGTCGTCTTCTGGCAATGTCATTTCAGCTGTTGCCATTTCTAAGGCGTATGCGCTCTACCGCCGGTCCGCCCAACGTCTCTTACATCTCCTTATGCCATGGCGTACGTATCCGAGTTTTAAGGCGTTGCACGAGGTTTCCTTCGGCGTGAAGCGCGGAGAAACTATGGGGATCATAGGAGACAACGGCGCCGGCAAATCCACCTTACTGCAGATCATTACCGGGACAGTGATGCCCACCACGGGTGAGGTGTCTGTTCAGGGACGAGTGGCGGCTCTGCTCGAGCTGGGCGCCGGTTTCGAACCTGATTTTACCGGCCGCGAAAATATCTACCTCAACGGCACAATACTTGGTCTTAGTCGCACTCAGCTCGATGAACGTCTTGCTGATATTATCGCGTTCTCAGAACTCGAAGAGTTCATTGACCGGCCTGTTAAAACCTATTCGAGCGGTATGTTTATGCGGCTCGCTTTTTCCGTTGCTGCCCATGTCGACGCAGATGTCCTTATCATTGATGAGGCTCTGTCGGTCGGGGATGCCCGCTTCAGTCAGAAGTGCATGCGATTTCTAAAAGATTTCAGAAACCATGGCTCAATCCTTTTTGTAAGTCATGACCTTGCCGCCGTAACCGGCCTATGTGATCGCGCGCTTTGGCTAGATCACGGTCGAGTCCGGGCCGAGGGTGAGGCGGGTCGGATTTGTGAGCAGTATGTGGAGTCTTTGTTTCGTGAGCCAGAGGTGCCTGAAGCTCTATCAGACCCAGAACCACTGCTGGAACAACGGGCCCCGCCAATCACGACCAAAGCAGAATTTGTCGCCGGAAGTGAATCGACTCTCCTAAGCGATGAGACAATGAAGACCTTTGTTTTATCGGGCTTTACCAATTGCTCGCCATTCAACAGAGATGCTCACCACTTTGGGAGCGGCGGCGCCAGTGTCGTAGACGCCGGACTGTGGGATGTCGCAGGTGGTCAACGACTAACGAAAGTTACCGATGGACAAGAGGTCGACCTACGTATTGTGGTGCAAGCCGAAGAGGCTGTTGAGCGGCCAATATTCGGTTTCTATATCAAAGACCGATTAGGCCAGAATTTACTTGGAGAGAATACGTCGCGTGATGATGGGCCAGAGTTTTCCGTCGCGCCGGAAGAAGTTGTTTCCGCCCGGTTCCGGTTTCGTTGGCCCGCATTGGCGACCGGATCCTATGCTTTGACCGTCGCTCTCGCAGATGGGTCAATGGAAGATCACATACAGCGCCATTGGATGCATGACGCCGTTATTTTTGACGTTATCTCAAGCGCAACGCGGCATGGGCTGGTCGGTTTGAACATATCCGAAGTCGCGATTGATCGCGGATCCCTCTGATATTGCAGGTCTTATAGGCGCGTGACTTTGGTCAAGCGGTCACGAAAGTCTCTCGGATTCCAGGTTAGCCATTTGTTCAGCGCAGAGGTTGAAACGCGTCTCGTTGACTGAATTGCACGGCGCGATCGCAACGCGTCACCCGTTCTCGCAAGCCCCTCCCATAACCCTTTCATACGCGGCGACAGCGGATACCGGATCAATGCATAGACTTGCATCAGGATGTACCCCGGCAGAATAACAACCAGCAAAAGGGCTGGCATGTTCTTGACCAAGAGCCACCATTGGTTTCGTGCAACCAGAAACTCTGCCAATTCAGATTTTCCTTCAAAACTGGCACCGCCCACATGATCAACTGACGCAGAGCGTACAATGGCGCAGCGATGCCCTACTAAACGAAGGCGAAATGAGACATCAACGTCTTCGTAAAAACAGAAAAATCGATCATCGAATCCGCCAATCTGATTTAAAGCGTCTGTTCGATAGAGGGCTGCGGCCGCACAGACCCCAAAGCTTTCATAGAGGTCGTTGTCAGCTCCGTCCTTTGGTAGTGATTGACCTCGCCATGCTGGACCCCAGGCAAGGAGATTGTCACCAAAGCCGTCAATATGGGCGTCGTTGGATGCACTGATTTGTAATGATCCAAAGGCCGCATAGTCTTTGCGTAGATCAGCAGCTGAGACCAATTCTGCAAGCCAGTTTGGATGGGGAAAGGCATCTGGATTCAAAGCAACCAGGAACTCGCAATCGGTGGATTTGAGCGCCACATTCATGGCCGGGGAGAAACCCAAATTGTCATCCATCTCCATATAGGAGGTGGGGACTGCCATCTTAGACAATAAATTCCCAGGGCGCTCTGCCGACGCATTGTCGATCAAAACAACGGAAAAATCCCCATAAGTCTGCGCTGTCAGGCTATCAAGGCAGCGAGGAAGCGTCGCCGATGAGTTGAAGCTGACAATGGCGACGCACACACGTGGCTTTTTCTCAGCACTCATTTGTGCATTCATGATTTTTTGTGATGGTTAGATAAAGCATTCAAAGACCAAGAAGCGCCCAGGGAGTCCCATGCCGGACGTCGACGTCGTTATCGTAAACTATAAATCCGCCTCTCACACTGTCAAATGCGTGGCGGCCTTGCATGCAGCAGCGCGCCAAGATGGGGTTAGCGTTGAGGTACATGTAGTGAACAACGGCGACGCCAGAGCAGAATTTGAGACCGAGGTTCATCATGCAGGCGAGGCTAAAGTTACAACTAACTCAGAAAATCTTGGATTTGCCGCAGCCTCAAACGTCGGAGCGCGCGCAGGCACGGCGCCTTTCATCTTGTTTCTGAATCCCGACGCGCTCGTTCATTTGGGAGCTTTGCAGGCGCTTACGTCTTTTTTGAGTGACACTCGTAATGGGCAAGTGGGGATCGTTGGACCAGAGGTATGCAATTCCAACGGGGCGACAGTTCCCTCCTGTTCACGCCTGCCGTCTCGATTCGATCTCATTACAAGGTCAATGGGGCTGCACGCCCTGCTACATAAAAAGGCCAGTTATCCCTATGCCCCTCTAGATGACCATGCCCATAGTCGTGCCGTCGGTCAGGTTATGGGGGCAGCGTTGATGATTCGTCGGTCTCTATATGAGCAGCTTGGCGGGTTTGATGAACGGTTCTTTCTGTACTACGAAGACGTTGATATTTCTGCGCGTGCGAAGGCAGTAGGTGCAGAGAGTTATTATTTAAAGGATGCTTGCGTGACACATGTGGGGCGTATCTCCAGTTCTCAGGATGCCGGTTTCTCTCTGGCGCTTCATGTCCGTAGTCGATTGACTTACGCTGGCTTGCACTTTGGCCGCCTTTATCAATTGTTTCTTCTGCTGGTTTGCACAGTGATCGAGTTCCCAGCGCGGTTGTTGCAAGCTATGCTCGGCAAAAGTGCTGTCGGCGCGCGGGGTGTGCTCCGGGCATATAAACTGTTGGCGCTAAATATTTTTTCAGACACGGCTCTTCCTAAACCCCGCGCCCAAACCCAAACCCAGTATTGATCGCTACGTCATGACGATTTCTGTTCTCGCTCTCACCAGATATGATCGGATGGGTGCCAGCAGCCGTGTGCGGTTTCTGCAATATATGCCCCATCTTGAGCGCATGGGTTTGCGTGTAGAAGTTCAACCGTTGCTGCCACGGGAATACTTAACTCGCCTATATGCTCATGGAACTCGTTCTTCCGTTACGGTCGCCGCATCTCTCATCAACCGTCTCTGGCGGGTGCTGCGCAAAGGCGATGTAGATGTGATTTGGTTGCAGAGGGAGGTGTTGCCGTTCCTTCCTTTTGTGCTCGAGAAAATTTTGTTGTCAGGCAAGCCGGTTGTCGTTGACTTTGATGATGCCCATCACCTGTATTACAGAAACGCGGGATCACGCCTCATCCGCGGTGCTTTCGCTGGCAAAATCGAGTCCCTCATGCGTCATGCGGCCGCAGTGATTGTTGGCAATCCGACGCTCGAGAAATTCGCCGGAGAGTCTGGGGCTGACTCAGTGACGCTGATACCCAGCGCCGTGGACGTTACCCGACTTAAAGCGGCAGCTCAGGCGCCTAAGACCTTCACGGTTGGTTGGATTGGCACCCCGGTTACGGCTGCACAATCTTTGCCGTTGGTTAGGGGGGCACTCGAGAAATTTTTGACAGAGACGGGGTCACGATGCCTGTTATGTGGAGCGGGAGACGCGGCTCAAGGTATTGAGGCTGATCGATTGCCATGGAGCGAAGCTGGTGAAGTCGATTTCTTTTCAGAGGTGACTGTGGGTATTTGTCCGTTGCAAGATACGGAGTGGAACCAAGGGAAAAGTGGTTACAAAATCATTCAATATATGGCCGCAGGAAAACCGGCACTGGTGTCTCCCGTTGGTATTGCACATGACCTGGTGGCGCATGGTGAAAGCGGTTTTCACTGCACCACTGAGGATCAGTGGTATGACAGCCTGATGCAATTGCACCAAGACTCCGCTCTCTGTGCGTCGATGGGGGCTAACGCCCAATCCCAGGCGCAAGACAAATACGATACAGAAATTGCAGCGAACCGCCTTCATAAGGTCTTTGTAAGTTGCATGGGTGGTTAGAGGTGAGTCGAGCCACCATTGTCACTTTTTGCGCCCTTATCTTCGTGCCCCTAGTCACATGGTTCAAAGATGCTGCAGTCGTTGTGCTGGCGCTGGGCGTGCTCGCCATTTTGCTGTCCCAAAATGCGCTACGGCTGAGAGACATCCTGTCATCCGTGAAAACGCCTTCCGGGATGTTCGCCGGGGTGTTCGTGCTCTGGAGTCTTTTATCGCTACTGTGGGCGCCAAGTGCTCCCGCTATGGCTTGGTTTAAAGCGTACGCGGCGATCGCTCTGGGTTTCGTCTTAGCCGTGGCTTTGTCTCGTATCTCGGTCGGGGTGATTAAGCATGTTTCAGGCGCAGCGTTGATGGCCATTGTCACATTGTTAGGTCTGTTGCTCTTTGAGCGTATAACAAATGGCTTTCTTGTAGGCTTGGTTCGGACTTCCGAGACCACCGACCAACTGCTCAATGTCATGAATGGCGGACTAGTACTGTTGTGTTGTTGCTCATTCTCCGCCGCTGGGCTTATGAGAGTGAGAACGCAATCCTGGAGATATCCAGCGTTGTTTATCGCGGCCGTGCTCATAGTGACTGCAAGCTATCGTATGGATGCCGTGCCCGTTGCGGTAGGTGCGGGGCTCTTTTCTTTCCTCATCGTGTACAGATGGGGCGCTTCGTCATTTGTTTCTCTTGCCTTGCTCGTTGGGGCTGGCGCGTTGGCTTGGCCAGCTCTGTCTAGTTATGCCACAGCAGCCGAATTGAATGTTTGGTTTACCGAGGCTATTCATCCAAATTGGGGCTATCGCATCACCATATGGGGCCGGGTCAGCGAGCTTATTGGTCAGAATCCATTGATCGGCTGCGGCTTTGATTCGTCCAGGGTTGTTGGTGAAACGGCGGGGCTTTTGCCCGACGCAGCGGGGCGCACCTCTTTTCTCCATCCTCACAATGGCATGCTGCAAGTATGGCTTGAACTTGGGTTTATCGGCGTGCTTCTTTTTTTGGCGACAGCAGCATTTTCGTTGCGCAGAATTCTGGAAAGCTCTCCTAAGCCTGTGTCACTGGCAGTTACAGCGGGCACCATGACGGCTTCGGCGACCATTTGGTTGCTGAGCTTTGGGATTTGGCAGGGGTGGTGGCTTGCTGTGCTCGGTTTAACGGTGAGCGCTGTCGTGTTGTGTTTCAGATTGGATGATGAAAGTAGCGAAGCTCAGGCATCTTCTGCCAATTGAAGTAGATATTCACCGTAGCCACTTTTCTTCAAAGCCGAGCCTAACTCAACGAGAGTATCTACGGTGATCCAGCCATTAGCGAAGGCAATTTCTTCGGGTACGCTGATGCGCTGACCTTGCTGTCGTTCAATGGTCTGTACAAAAGCGCTTGCCTCCACGAGGCTGTCGCAGGTGCCAGTGTCAAACCATGCAAAACCCCGACTTAAGCATGCGACATTCAAATCTCCACGTTCTAGGTAATGCTTATTGACGTCGGTGATCTCAAGTTCTCCACGTGCGCTTGGTTTGAGATTGCTGGCGATCTCGATGACATCGTTGTCGTAGAAATAGAGTCCTGTCACAGCCCATTTTGATTTGGGAGCTTTCGGCTTTTCCTCGATAGAGGTTGCGCGACCTTCTGCGTCAAAAGCAACGACACCATATCGCTCAGGATCTTTCACCCGATAGCCAAAGACTGAAGCGCCAGATGAAAGCCCAGCCATTTTCCGTAGGGTGTCAGTAAGGCCCTGGCCGTAAAAAATATTGTCGCCAAGGACGAGGGCGCAAGTATCTTGGCCGATGAAATCTTTTCCAATGATAAACGCCTGCGCTAAACCATCGGGGCTTGGCTGCTGCGCATATTGAATGTTGATCCCCCATCGGGATCCGTCACCCAGCAAATGTTTAAAGCCTGGCGCATCCTGCGGGGTGGTGATGACAAGTATATCTTTGATGCCGGCCAACATCAGTGTGCTGAGCGGATAGTAGATCATTGGTTTGTCGTAGACCGGCAGCATCTGCTTGGACACTGAGTGGGTGATCGGGTGAAGTCTGGTGCCTGATCCACCGGCGAGAATGATCCCCTTCATCGCGTTTCCTTTTCTGTGCGGCTATCTCTATACAAGGTGTTCTCAAGCATTTCCGCCAGGGCCTCTTGCCACGGCCTTAGGGTGATACCGTAAATGCGGGTCAACTTGCCACAGACCAATACGGAATTTGCAGGTCGTTGGGCGGGTGTCGGATAGTCTGCCGAAGAAATGCCGTCGACGGTTGGTGTATCACCCAGGGTCGGGGCGGCCAATTCAAAAACCTTTCGGGCAAAATCGCACCAGGATGTCTGGCCCCTACCTGTACAATGGAATGTGCCCAGCCCATCTGCCGGCAGGGTATCCGTTAAAAAGTGATCCGCAATTTTGAGTATTGCATCCGCCAAATCCCCGGCAAAGGTTGGGCACCCAATCTGGTCTTGAACAACCCTGAGTGCACTTTGCTTCTCTGCCAATTTAAGTATGGTCTTAACAAAGTTCTGACCATGGACGCCGTAAACCCAAGCAGTTCGCAAAATAACGTGGTTCGCATGACGTCCACGAATGGCCTCTTCCCCAGCTAGTTTGCTGGCGCCGTACACGCCCAAGGCCGCTACAGCGTCATCCTCGTTATAGGGACCGGTTTTCGTGCCATCAAAAACATAATCCGTTGAAACGTGGATCAGTGGTATGTCGTTGGTGGAGCAAGTTTCGGCGAGGTTGGATGGGCCATCGCGATTAACGGCAAATGCGGCCGCTGGCTCAGTTTCTGCTTTGTCGACCGCCGTGTATGCCGCGGCGTTAATCACAACCTTGGGCGCCGTCGTGTCAATTATGCGCTTAATTGAATCCGCGTCCGTGATGTTCAGTTTAGCGCGGTCAAAAGCCTGTGCGGTTCGGTTTTTGATTTTGGTACGTCTCTCTAACTCCCACCCCAGTTGGCCATTGGCGCCGGTTATTATGACATCAGATGTCATGTGGAAGTTTTTTCGGATAGACCGAGGCGTTCACCTGAATAATTACCGCTCCTAATATTTTCCCACCATGGCGTGTTGTCCAGGTACCATTGCACCGTCTGGCGCAAGCCGCTTTCAAACGTCTCTTGTGGTTGCCAGTGGAGTTCCTCAAATATTTTCGTCGTATCCATGGCATAACGCGCGTCATGTCCTGGGCGATCAGTCACATAAGTGATGAGGTCTTGCGTGGGTTGTTCGGGGCTGACCAACTCATCCAGCAAATCGCAAATGCCGCGCACCACATCGATATTCTTACGTTCAGCATCACCGCCAATATTATAGACTTCCCCAAGACGGCCTTTGGTCACCACCAACCAAAGTGCTCGCACATGGTCTTCTACGTGTAACCAGTCGCGAACATTCTCCCCCTTGCCGTATACCGGAAGAGGTTTGCGTTCCAAGCCGTTTAGAATAATGAGCGGAATCAGTTTTTCTGGAAACTGGTGAGGCCCATAATTATTCGAGCAATTTGTTGTCACCACCGGTAACCCATATGTGTGATGCCACGCGCGAACCAGATGGTCTGAAGACGCCTTTGACGCAGAGTATGGGGAGTTTGGTGCGTAGGGTGTCGTCTCGGTGAACAGTCCTTCCTCACCCAAAGAGCCATACACTTCGTCCGTAGAAATGTGATGAAATCTAAAGGCCTCCTTGCGCGCGGTAGGAATTTTGGACCAATAGGCACGCGCTGCTTCAAGCAGCGCATAGGTGCCCATGATATTGGTTTCCATAAACGCAGCAGGTCCATCGATTGATCGATCAACATGACTCTCAGCAGCCAAATGCATAATCACGTCCGGTTGCTCTGTTTCGAACAGGTCCGCCATGCGTTGCTGGTCGCATACATTGTCGTGAATGAAGGTGTAGGCTGAATTGTCTGACACCGATGCAAGTGACTCCAGATTACTGGCATAGGTGAGGGCGTCGACGTTCACGACCTCAGCTCCAACTTCTTTAATCAGCAGGCGGACCAAAGCAGACCCAATAAAGCCAGCTCCCCCTGTTACAACTACCTTTGTCACTCTATCTATTCCTCGTAGGTGAAGTATTGCGGCAGTTCAGCCAGTGTGGGTTGGATTTTGTCTTTTTCGGACAATACCGCGTCTTCCATATTGATTGGCCATTCAATACCAATCGCCGGGTCATTCCAAAGCACACCTTTGTCGCAGTCCGCGCTGTATTGACTTGAAACCTTGTAGAGCACCTCGGTATCAGGCTCCAGTGTTACAAGGCCATGCGCAAATCCGATGGGGATGAGTATTTGATTCCATTCATCGGCCGACACAATAGTAGATACATGCTTGCCGAATGTCGGCGAGCCGACGCGTAAATCTACGGCCACGTCAAAAATTGCGCCGCGTGGCACACGAACCAGTTTGTCTTGAGCAAATGGAGGAGTTTGGAAATGCAGGCCGCGCATGGTGCCTTTCGCGGCGGAGAGGGAGTGGTTGTCTTGTACAAACGTGATGTCGATGCCCGCTTCAGAGAGAGAGGTTTGCGAATAAGCCTCTGAGAAAAACCCTCTGTTGTCGCCATACCGCGTCGGCCGGAGAACTTTTACTTCAGGAATAGACAGGCTTTCGCAAACAACGGTCATGCGACACACTCTTGTAGGGGTTGGTCGAGGAGAGTTTACAGCAGGTAGATGGTGAGGCCAGGATGATTGATTATTTCTACGGATAGTTTCTTGAGGGCGGTAATATAGTCGGCTGCCCAGTTATTGAAACGAGATATTTCTGTTCCATTGATCGCCCAGTCCTGGACAATGACGACAGCTGGTTGAGCGTCTTGAGTTAATTTTATGGCTTCTGAAATCCAATTTGGCTCAAGAATGGGCGTCGAATCGTCCACATAGAAATTCTTAAACAACATTTGTCGTTCCGACATAAACGCGAAACCAGGACAATAGGGAACGCAAACGATGCGATCGCCTGGCCCAGTGTTTTCTAGAATGAGGTTGCGCACGACTTCGAGTTGAGATTTCTCGGCAGCGGAGACTCTCACGTCGATCCCATTTCCGGCTCTAAACATCTCTTCGCGATTGGCATTCCCAGCAATGGACCCCGTGCCGGGTGTCTGCAGCCCGAACCAAACATAGAACGCGAGATGCAAAACAGCTGCGAGCAATCCAATGGAGACGACCCATTGCCGCAGTGGAGCGGTTTTCACGCGGGCCTGGTTGTAGAGTTGATAAACAATGGCTGCGGCCAAAACTGTGTAACCGGGTATGAAATTAGCAACGTGTGACAAGTCAGGCCGATAAAAGAAATAGTGGGGAAATGCAGCCGCTGCAGCAAAGAGGGCGACGAGAGTTTGGCCAATCGTTTCAAACCGTCCATCGCGCCAAAGTTTCCCCGCCTGTAACGCGTTGTAAAAAACAAACCCACTGATTGCGACGAGGGGGAGATAAATTAAGACTGCAAGAGCTGACGTATTCGCGTCTCCAGAAATGATGGCAGCGAGTCCTGGTCTTTTGAGCGATGCGCCTCCTGCGCTATCGGGCTGGGCAAGGTCGCCGGTCAATAGAGCGCGCAACCCACTCAGCGCGTAGTCGATCATAGTTGTGGGGTAGCTGATGTACTGCTGCAGTATCATCGCGACATAACCGTCATTCAGTGCGCTCAACATCATGGGCGCCTGCACAACAAGGAAGGCTAAGACTGCGCTTCCGAATAATGGCCATGCTTTCTGTGTTGGGCTAGTTTTGAGTGCGGCCAGCAGCAACAATACAGCTAGCGGTAGGGTCCATATGTAGCCAAAGTCGGGGCGAATCTGAAAGGACAACGAGAGAGCGGCCCCAGCAATTGTCGTGTCGATCCAGGTCGCCCGAGTAATCTTGGAGGCCAGGCGCATTTGAGCTGCGGCATTCATCATAATGCAAAGACCGTAGAAACCGGTGGCGGGAAACGCTGGAACGAGAAGTGGTGCAGCCGTCATTGCGAGGGCGAACAGACGACTGCCGGAGAACAGATGAATCGTATAGAAAATTAGGATGCTGGTGATTGTGATTACGGTAAAGAAAAACGCTTTTACGAGGGCGTAATTCACACCAAAGGCATGGAAGAGAGCTTCGCCAACTTTAAACCACAAGATGCCATAGGTGATGGTCAAGTCATCAGGCGCCCGCCCCAGATACAGTTCGTAGGCGATTTGGGCGTAATTGCCATCATCTGCGGCTGAGAACCCGGAGCCAAAGTAGAGCCCGTAGTAAAAAGCTGACAACAACAAGATCGCCACCACATAGGGCCAATTTCCAGTCTTTGACGTTTCAAGAGGCATGACGTGGGAGCGGCACCAGTGTTGCGGGGTCGGCCGAATGGCCCTGTAAACCGGTATACCTTATTTCAATAGGGCGGCGGAACTCGACATTTTGGGGCTTCTTCGTAACCAGGTGTGGTCCGGGGGGATTCCTTGGCCCCGCTCATCGCTGTATAAGATTCCCATGCACATTCTCTATTTGGACCAGTTCTTTCGCCCGCCCGATGGTGCAGGCAATACCCGCTCTTATGAAATTGCGCGCCGATGGGTCCAGTCTGGCCACAGTGTGACAATCGTGACATCTGCGGCCGAACTGCCGGATACCTATGGTATCGGCCAATACACGTTGGATGGCATCCAACTCAATGTCACCCACGCCTCGCGGCGAGCGCCGACCGGCGTATTTGGAATACTATGGCGGACCTTGCAATTCACAGTGGTGGCGACGTGGAGAGCCGTTCGCGTATCTGGTGTTGATATTATTTATATCGCGCCTCCCTCGCGTTGCGTCATAGGGGTCGGTGTTGTTGCGAGTGTTGCCACAGCGTCGCCTTTTGCGATTTGCGTTTCTGACTTTCGAGAATCAGTGCCTGGAAAACGCCGAACAGTGTGGCAATCCCTGTCGAGCCAAGTATCTCGCGCGACGAAAAAGATTATTTACCGCGCTGCTCATCATATCGTCGCCTTTGAAGCTGGCATCAAAGATGCGCTTGTCACCGAGGGGGTGGGCGACGCCAAAGTTACGGTTATCTCCGATGGTTGTGACACGCAGCTGTTCCGCGTACCTGCGGATCATGGTGCGGATTTGTTAGAATCGTATCCTCACCTAAAGGGCGGGCCACTTGTTGTTTTCTGTGGGCCCTTAGACTCCGTCCATGCCGGCGGTTATCTCATCGATGTAGCGGCAGTCATGTTATCGGTCGACCCGAATATCCGTTTTGTTGTTTGCGGAGATGGACCGGCACGTGACGACCTAAGGGCACATGCCATGCACGCCGGTGTATTTGAGCAGAACCTGTGGCTGATGCCGGCGCTGCCTCGACACCGCTTGCCAGAACTTCTGTCTATTGCATCTGTGGCGACCTCGTTGTCCCCAGTTTTAGAAGAGGGGCAGTACAAACTGTTCCCTGAGATATTTGATGCGCTGGCTGCGGGTAAGCCGGTGGTCAGCAACCATGGTGGGTGGTGTGCTGACTTGGTTGAAAGTCGAGGCGCTGGAATTAAGGTTCCACAAGATGACATAAAAGTCGCCGTGCAAGATATTGTTGACTTTGTTTGCGATGATGAAGCGTTACGCCGCGCGTCAGAGCAAGCTGCGGCCCTTGCCGATAGCCGTTTTAATCGAGGTAAGTTGACCAATGAGTTGCGGGTAGTTTTAGAGTCGGTTGCGCAAAGCCACACCGCATCTTCTCGCCGCCGCCGCCGCAGTCTCGCGCTAAAACGGGCCACAGATTTTGTTTTGGCGTTAACAGCTTTGGTCCTGTTGTCTCCGGTGATGATTCTAATCGCTTTCGTCGTCTTGATTCGCATGGGGCGGCCGGTCCTATACACCCACACGAGGCCCGGATTAGGTGGGCAACCCTTTCGCCTTGTTAAGTTTAGGACAATGGACGTTGCCACAGACGCATCAGGAGAGACCCTGCCAGACGGTGACCGCCTAACACCCTTAGGCCGCATTCTGCGCCGCACATCTCTTGATGAGCTGCCTGAACTGTTCAATGTCTTGGTTGGGGATATGAGTTTGGTCGGGCCGAGGCCCCTATTGATGGAATACTTACCGTACTACGATCAGAACCAGGCGCGCCGCCACTCGGTTCGGCCAGGCATTACGGGCTGGGCCCAAATAAACGGACGCAACGCACTTACGTGGGAAGAAAAGTTTAATCTCGATTGTTGGTACGTGGACAACCGGTCTCTCTGGCTTGATTTCAAGATCCTTCTAGGCACGGTGTGGGTCGTGATTAAGGGGAAGGGCGTGTCCGCCCCCGGCCACGATAGCATACCTCGCTTTGATGAAATCATGGCGCGCCGCCAAGGCGCAGAAGATATTTAGGCGTTTACGAAGCCACGCTGTCAAATCGCCCAAATACTTTACGCTTTCTGGCGCACAAGAAACTGGTCGGGTATACCAGCGCCAATGTCGATCCACTCTTGGTCCACTACATCTTCCCAACCACCGACTCTGTCTTTCTAATCAGGTTTTTTAAACATTTGGCTATACGAGACAAATCGCGAAGGTCGTCCTGGCGCTGGAGCCAAAGGTAAGGTGATCGCTTCGGTTGAAATCCGTTAGCCTGCTGACAGCCGAAAATGATTGGTGGCACGAAGGCCGCACGGCTTGATAACCATGTGAGAGCGGTTGATTACAAAAATCTTCTTTGTTTCTGAGTCTTGTGTTGTCAGAAAGCGCTGACCCGTACGGTCTATTTTCCAGCGATCTACGAGGGCTGTTCCCATCAAGCGAATAAATACATCGGACTCTGAGAATTCTAATATGTATAAGGATGGCGCGTAGAATGGGTGCGGCGAATCTAAAAAAGATTCAGATGTGGGCACTAGGTTGATTTTTAGGAGAGATTGCCAATGCGCATAGAATCCACGGCACTCCTTAGTCTCAAATGAGGGCGCAGTAACATTCATATCTCATGTGCCGGGTTATTGCAGCGTCCGCCGCAGTAATCCGAGCAGAGACATCAGGTTTGATTGTTCGGAAAAATTGTCTAGAGCATTCTTAATCTTTGTTATCTCGTCTTTAGACAAAAGCTCTCCAGCACAATCTTTAAATTTTTGCCAGTATTGCTCATCGGTAAATGGAGCGGCCTTGCTTCCCAGTGGCATGGCCATGCTCTTCTCAAATTGAGCCCCGGACTTAAGATGAATTTCCACAGATGTTGGAAATTCACCTTCAGATTTATCGACACCGTGAGCTTCAATCAGGTCGTACATGGCGCGCACCTCAGGACGCATTACGGCATCCGGGTGGAAATCTTCTGGTGTGCAACCACCCGAAATCAACGCAATAGATAAGCCGTATTGCAGAGAGAATTTCGCCTGCATCGGATCTGTCGGATCGTGGTGCATGAGATTGTTGAGGTGGGTCTGCGGCAAGCGAGCGATAATCTTGCTTACGTCGTTGGTGCCAAAGTTGTGTTCTTCCTTAAGAAGCAACAGCGCATCCATTGAGCGATGTGCGCTGGCGCAATTTGCAAATCTCTTCACCTTAAGACCGTGCTCAAGCAAAAGGAGAGGCTCGCCAATTTTTTCCGTTTCAAAACGTAAGGTTTGGCCATGCTCGGGCTTGGTGATGGCGTCCCTCAATGCTTCGTAATCGGGTCCGACCATCAACCGGTTCATGCCTGTTAGTCCGTCAAGCGTATCACGCCCAGCCGTCACGCCCTGTCGCGCCATGCTTGCTGAGATCACGCCGGATTTTGCTGCTAGCCCTGCATGCGTTGGTTTGGCGATGGTTCCAAATTGAGACATGAACCCTGCTGCCATGCTGGTGGCGAGGGATAGGGCATGACCTGCTTGTTTAGGCTTTAATTTTAGAAGACGACTGCAAGCCGCAGCCGCACCAATCGCGCCGACGGTTGCCGTGGCATGCCATCCTCTGTTGCGGTGCGTCGGGTTCACGCCTTGCCCAACCCGGCCCATGATCTGTAGGCCACAGATATAGGCGTCAAGGCAGTCGAGGCCCGACACCTGTTCTTGCTCGCCGAGGGCCAAAATCGCCGGCACGAGGACGGCTGTGGCATGGGCTTTGGCCGGATCAAAATTGTCATCTAAGTCCAACGCATGGGCAGCAGTTCCGTTGACCAGGGCGGCCCATGGTGCACTCAGGGTCTGGGGTTGGCCCACAACGGTGCAGGGACCGTCACCCCAGTCCTTTACGGTTGCAAACACACAGAGCGTTGCCTCGTTAACTGCACCCAGAACTGTCACGCCCATAATGTCGATAAACTGCCGTTTGGCAGAATGTAGAGCTGCGTCGGGCCAAGTGGCGGGCGTTTCAGCCAGCCACGCGCCATAGCTCTCGACCGGGTTCTTGTTGGAAGTGGTGTTTGACATGCCAGTATATTTTTAAGGGGTTTTTTATGGCCTAGAAAAAGTTCTTGTGCTTCTCGTACTCAGTGAGCTCGTAGTAAGTCTGCATGTACCCGGTGCAGTGAGCTTTGAGAAGTACATAATCACCATCTGCGGTAACCCAGGTGTGGTAGGGCGGGTGTTTGTCTGTCCCCATGTAGTCATCGTCCGTATTTGTTCCGATGCTGAAGTGATGGGCTTTAAAGGTTCCAGCTTCTACCGTCACGTCTTCCTGGCCAAAGTAATTCACAGTGAGGCCGCGCTTGTGCATCAAAATGGGACCGTCGGCACCGCGATGGTGAAAGGAGCACATGAGGTATAAAGGCGATGTATAGGTTCCTGGTCCCTGTTCAAGGGGATACACATTTGTGTGCATCGCATCGGCTTGAATGGGGTGGGTGCCGAAAATTGCAGGGCGTTCTGTAAGCTCGAGTCTTTGAGAGATCCGACCTTCCTTAATCGTATACCCTTCGCACTCTGCCATCGTTTTAGTGAACCTGAACCAAGAAGACCCGACAAAGGCATCATCCACATGGATTTGGACAAATCCGTAAGTGGGCGTCCAGTCTTTGTCGACGTTGGTAACAGTATCGCGAAGTGTGCGCGGTGAATCTTCGTCAATGGAGCAGTGAGTCCTTAGGCTGCGAGATCCGTCGACGTGAGTGGTGTAAACAAATGTTTCGCCGCCACGAACCTTGTCCATGATTTCTTTCTTCTTGGACGTGTAACGAATGCGACCACGAATTGTGTAATGTTCCATGAATAGCCCTCCCTCGTTATTCCTCGTTTCAATTGATCTTAGTCTAATGCACCGCGGCTTTAGAGGCCATTAATCGGCGGCAAGCCGTGCGCTACCCGGTACGCGCGCAATTCTGCACGCCCTTCTGCAAAGACCGCCATGAACGGCTGCTGTTCCCGAATAAAAGCCCACCAAGTTTTCAGTTTTGGATGGCCGTCGGTTAGATCGGCCATGCCAAAGTGGGGCATGTTCACGCTGAGGTAATCGATCGCTGGCCCAAGCGCGCAATCCGCGTGGCCAAGAGACGCTCCCAGCGTAAACGGGCCAGGGGACAGAACTGTTTCCAAGACAGATAATCCGTCCTTAAACGCGTCTACTTTGGTTTTGATAAAATCTTGATCTGGGTTTTCTTGGCGCCGCATAGGAATCAGCGGAATATAGTTGCCCATCAAATAGAGATCGACGATGCGGGCAACCAGTCGTCCACGCGCTGAAATTGCTGGGTTGGCTCGGTCGGCGTCATGCTCCGGCCGGAGTTCGCGAAGATAACTGCAAATGACCTCGCCCTCCGCCAACCAAAGGTCACCATGGATCAATGCGGGGACGCGCCCGATTGGGTTGATCGCCCGAAATTCTGGAGAAGACGTGTCGCCACCCGGGACGGGTTCTGGTTTCAGGTCTAACCCGAGGCGGTGCGCTGTTAGGAAAGCGCGTGCCACAAAGGGTGACATCATCTGTCCGTAGAGATGCAAATTTTCGATCCGATTATCTGTCATCGCTTACCCTTCGCTTGGTGGCATAAGCCGCTTTACCGGCAACGATATGTGAATAAATATCGCCGGTCTGGCCACCGATCTCGTTAATAAGATTGTCAGGCACTGAACGTGCAGCCACGCGCCACGCATCTTTTTCCTGTTCCGTGGGCTCATGCATGTTTGATCCAGTTTGTGACGCTTTCAAGAGATCCGCCGTGTTTGCAGCTCGGATACGGCGGCGCACTTCGGCTGCATTGGGCACAGTCTGACGTATGGCGTTTTGCAAATCGGCATCAAGGCTTTTGAACCACTTTGAATTCACAGCGTATACACCAGCGGAGTAGGCGTGGCGGGTTAAGGTGTAATGATGGGCCACGGGTGCGAGGCCATAGCTGGCATAGGTCATGGGACCGGCTTCCCCACCCCGAATCAATCCGGTCTGCAAAGCCGGGATGACATCAGGAAATGGCATAGCCGCCACATCTGCACCGAGTGCGGCAAGAAATAATGGGGACGACGGAACTTGAAACGACCGCATCCGGTAGCCCGCCGTATCAGTAGGTGTGCGGAGCGGTGTCACGCTGTAAAGGCTCTGGAAACCTTCATCAGCCCAACTGAGTACGGTCAGTCCTTTCTCCGCGGCCAGGGCAGATAGCGGCTCAATGAGATGATTGTCTAAAACGTAGTCGGCTTCTTCCAGGCTGTCGAACATGAACGGGGCCATCATGACTGCGAACTCTGGCACCACAGCTGACATGCCGCTCGATGTAAAGATTGCCATTTCAATGCGGCCACGGCGAACCGCGAGCATAAGGGCTTCTTCTCCGCCTACTTCGCCGCGAACTAAAAGTTCGGGGTCTAAACGCCCATTACTTTCACGCTTAATATCTTGGGCAAAGCGTTGCCACAGAATGTCATAAGGGTCGCCGGGAGTGCTTAAGGCGCCCGCGCGGAATGTCTCTGATGATGCGCTTGTCACCATACACAGATGGAATAAGAGGATAGAAAGAACTGATCGAAGCATGGCTAGCTTAATCTTTCGTCCAGAGCGATACTTATCAGACTACCGGGTTATTCGGGTAATCTGAATAACCAAACGAGACGCAGGAATATAAATCATGACCCAACCAGGCATCTACGACACCCATCTTGACCAGACATCCGCCAACCACGAGCCGCTAAGTCCGCTCTCATTCTTGCGGCGCGCGGCCGAGGTGTATCCCGACCGGGTTGCGGTTGTGCATGGGTCGGTGCGCTACAGCTATCGAGAGCTTTATGCGCGCTGTCGGCGACTGGCGTCTGCCCTTGAGAAACGAGGTGTGGTGTCTGGAGATACGATTGCCGTGTTGGCGCCAAATATTCCCGCACATCTCGAGGCACATTTTGGCGTGCCAATGACCGGTGCGGTGCTTAATGCCATCAACACGCGGCTCGACGCGTCAGCGATTGCGTTCATCCTAGATCATGGAGAAGCCAAGGTCCTGATGGTTGACCCTGAGTTGTCCGGTGTTGCGAAAGCTGCATTAGAGGAATGTGGGCGGGACATGTTGGTCATCGATATCGACGACGCGCTTGCGCCGAAGGAGGAGCCGATTGGGGAAATCGCTTATGAAGCGTTCCTCGAGTCCGGTGATCCTGAATACTTAAGTTCAGAAGTAAGGGATGAGTGGCAAGCGATCGCGCTTTGTTACACGTCCGGCACGACAGGCAATCCAAAGGGCGTGGTGACCCACCATCGTGGCGCTTACCTTAATGCAATTGGCAACATGATGGCTTGGGGGATGACCCCGGCCCCGACATATCTCTGGACCCTGCCGATGTTTCACTGCAACGGCTGGTGCTTCCCGTGGACGATCACTGCGCTTTGCGGAACTCACGTTTGCCTGCGCAAGGTCGACCCAATTGCGATCTATGATTTGATGAAGTCGGAAAGAGTTACCCATTTCTGTGGAGCACCGACCGTGCTGAACATGCTGGTCAATACGCCCGAGGAGCATCGGGCTGGCTTGCCCACGGGAATCAAGGCCATGACCGCTGGCGCTGCGCCTCCTGCCGCCGTGATTGCCACGATGGAGGGTATGGGCATCGGTATCACCCATACCTACGGCCTCACGGAAGTTTATGGTCCCTGCGTTGTTTGCGCTTGGCATGATGAGTGGGATGAGTTGCCTGCCGATGAACAGGCCGCACTGAAAGCGCGTCAGGGCGTGCGGTATCCTGTTGTGGAGGGGCTTGATGTTATGGACCCAGACTACATGGCACCGGTGCCAGCTGACGGTGAAACCATCGGCGAGATCATGTTCCGCGGCAATGTGGTGATGAAGGGTTACCTCAAGAACCCCAAAGCCACTCAAGAGTCACTTGACGGCGGTTGGTTTCATTCCGGCGATCTAGCGGTCAAACACCCCGATGGATACGTCGAGATTCGAGATCGCTCGAAAGACATCATAATCTCCGGTGGTGAAAATATTTCGACCATCGAGGTTGAGGGATTCTTGTATAAGCACCCCGCCGTTTTGGAGGCGGCTGTGGTTGCGCGTCCGGACGATCATTGGGGTGAAACACCTTGCGCATTCGTGACGTTAAAGAACGGGCAGTCAGCGACAGAAGACGAGATTATTGCGTTCTGCCGCGACAATATGGCCAAATTTAAGGTCCCCAAGACCATAATATTCGATGATTTGCCAAAAACATCGACGGGAAAAATTCAGAAATTCGTTTTGAGAGAACGCGCGCGCGCTCTGACAGCAAACTAACCCGCCGTTTAACGTTCCGGCAGAGGGCGGACTCGGGTGGCAATCTCAGCTGTTTGATCTAGCAAAGTCCGGGTTGGGTTACGGGCACAACTTTGTTTGAGGGCGCGAACGATTTTTCTTTTATTAGCAACTGAGATGACAAGCCGAGGGTGATGTCGAACGCTGACGGTGCCTTGAACGAATGCGAAAGCCCAAAACTCTGCTGCTTTCGCCCTGGTTTTCGCATCGCCTCGGCTATTACGTTCTTCAGAGTAGGCCGCGCAAGAGTATTGGCGGGGGTCGAGGCCGATCGCGGTTGAAGCTGGTAGGGGCTCCGGAGACGCGCCGGTCCAAACCGCTGCCGCGTGGATAGAGTTGTCCAAGTTCTCCTGGCAGTACGCTTTGACCTGCGAAATAATTTCACTTTCCGCAACGCTTTCATCCTCTGAGAACTCAAGCACCGCATCTGCTTCATAGGCCCCGGTTAGGAAACCAATCAGCCAGAATCTTGCAAGCTCGGCGCGGTCCATATCCTTTTTGCGTTTGCTCTTGCCGTCACCATCTATAAATGACGTGCAGGCGTACCGGGCATCCTCAATGCGACGGTCACTAATGGCATCAGCCGGGCCAGATGCCAGTAGTCCCCCGACCAACGCGGCGGCAAATATAATATGTGGTTTGTGGATTAAGACTGTCATTGCGGCAGTGTCATTTCTCTGCAACCAAGGCACAATAGCCTGCGGAAACCCTCACTGGATTGTGAGCGGCGGGGTGATCTGATCATACTCACTTGATGCGACAGGCCTCAAGCGGTCGAAAGGAAAGTTCATGAGCGTCACCTTATACAAGTTCGGACCAACCATGGGTTTGCCAGATCCGAGCCCCTTTTGCTTCAAGTTAGAGACTTACCTGCGTATGGCCGGCGTCGAATACGTAGTCGCATCTGACAAACGCAAAAAAGCGCCCACCGGCAAGCGCCCCTTTATTGTTGACGAAAATGGCAAAGTCGTGGCCGATAGTGGTTTGATCATCGCTGGCCTAGAAGCCAAGAACGGCAATCCAGTGGACGGCAAGCTCACTTTGTCGGAGAGGGCCGAGAGCCTGGCTTTTCAGCGTATGATGGAAGAGCATCTGTATTGGGCTCTGGTTTACTTCCGTTGGATCGATCCAGCGGGCGTCAAGAATTGGACGCCGTTCTTAAAAGATGTTCTTGGCATGCCAGGACCAATTGTGACGCTGGTAAAACCGTTCGCCCAACGGCTCGTTCGAAATCAGCTAGGCGGGCATGGGTTGGGTCGGCATTCTCCTAAAACGATTCAGGATTTGGCCATCGCTGATATAAGGGCATTGGCCCACTGGCTCGGACAAAAGGAGTGGGGTTTTGGCGATCAACCAACCATTTTTGATGCTTCCCTCTCCGCGCATGTCGGTGAGATTGTCTCTCCACCCTGGGATAGCCCGCTCGCTGTGGAAACGCGCAAGCATCGAAATTTGGTCTCTCATTTCGAACGAATGATGACGCGCTATTATCCAGAGCTTAGAGAACCACAAGAAAGCACCTCAGGAGAGTCGTGATGACCGACAAGGGCTACACCAATCCCCAATTACTGATCGAAACGGACGCCCTAGAAGCTGAACTCACCGTAGATGATCTGCGCATCATAGACTGCAATGTGGTGATGGGGACAAAGCCAGGTGGTGGTTACGACATTAAGTCAGGTCGAGCGGATTACGACGACGCGCATATTCCTGGAGCGATTTTTCTCGATTTCTTGACCGAATTGTCAGGCGATCACCCAACGTTGCGCTTCATGATGCCCACGGAAGAAGAGTTTGCACGTGTCGTCGGTGGCGTGGGCATCGGTGACGAGCACCATGTCGTGATTTATTCCCGTGGTGCTAATTTTTGGGCGACCCGTCTATTCCTCATGTTTCGCGCATTTGGTTTCGATAATTGTCGAGTTCTAAACGGCGCGTGGGAGAAGTGGGTGGCTGAGAGTCGCCCGGTTGCGGCTGATGTTAAGGCATGGCCGGCTGCGAAATTCACGCCGAACCTGCGTCCAGGGCAGATTATCGGTAAGGATGAAGTGTTGGCTGCCGTGCAACGCAAGGACACATGTCTGATAAACGCTTTGTCGCCTGACATATTTTCTGGTGCGGCAGTCAATGCGGCCTATGGGCGACCAGGCCATATTGAGGGCAGTGTTAATCTCTATGCGTATGACCTAATCGACAAAGAGGACAACACGTTTGCGGATGCGGCGACATTGAAAGAGAAGTTCCAAGCTGTTGGTGCGCTCGATCAGGAGAAGATCATTACGTATTGCGGTGGAGGCATCTCAGCCACAACCGACTCATTTGCTTTGATGTTGCTGGGTAGAGAGGACGTTGTGTTGTACGACGGGTCCATGACGGAATGGGGCCCTGATGAAAGTCTTCCGATGTCTACTCTGAAAGATGGGGGGGCGTAAGAGATGTACACAAATGTCTGGTACACTGCAGCATTCTCAAAAGACGTTGCTGACGTGCCCAGGCATGTGAAGATGCTTGATCGCGATTTCGTTCTGTTTCGGGATGCGGGTGGTGCAGCACATTGTTTGTCGAACGTCTGCTGTCATCGCGGTGCGCCATTAGATCAGGGCGGTTGCCAGACAGATGGGACGCTAGCTTGTTGCCAGCATGGCTGGCGGTTTGCTGGTGACGGTCGTTGCACAATGATGCCAGCTGCGGTGTATGGCAGCACTATACCCAAAGCGGCGCGTGTCGACTCTTATCCAGTTGAAGAGCGTTACGGCATGGTTTGGGTCTTACTGGGCGATGACCCAGAGGCTGCAGCGCCCATTCCGGATGTCCCCGAATTTGATGCTGAAGGGTGGAGATGGATTGAGTACGAAGAAGTCTGGGACGCCAATTATCACTGGGCAAAATTTTCTAATCTTGACTACGTGCATCTTCCGGTCGTTCATGGGCAAACATGGAACGGCAGTATTCGTCCTCCGGCCCACAAGGTTGAATACCTTGATGAGACCAGTATCGGCACTGGGATATGCGTAAAGACAAAACGGCCTAAGGGTCTTTGGTCAAGGTTGCGTCCGGCTGAAACAGAAGTTCAGTCTCGCATGAAATTTTACCTCTCGGGCTTCACCATCAAAGTAGATGTGGAAATAGGCGGCGCTAGGACGGGGATGCGTTTTGTTGTTCTTGATATGTCGACGCCGATCGATGAGCACACCACCGCGATGAGGTTTCTATTTGGACGCAATTTTATGCCGCATAAGTGGGTCGACAAAGGCACGCTCAAGCGAAACCTAAAAAATGTCAGAGAAGATCAAAAGATTGCTGAGGCGCAGCTACCTAAAGTTCCTAAGTTGCCTGACTCACGAACACTGATGACAGACCCTGAAGACGAAATGGTCAGAGAATACTGGTCGATCATGACCAAGCTGCGAGAGAAGGGCTGGCAGATTGACCAGTCGGCCCTGCAACAGGCTGAGAAATCAGGTGGGTACCATGTTATTCCATCGCCGTCACGGCGGACCGATCCTGACGCGTGGGTCTACAAGCCGGTGCCCCGCATCAATCCCGATGCTGTTGCCCAAGCCGCCGAATAGGACTGTTTATGAAGATAGCCGTTGTTGGGGCGTCCGGCCAAACCGGACCTTGTATTATTGAAGAAGCGTTGAGCCGAGGGCATGAGGTTATTGCTATATGTCGCTCCCCAGAAAAGATGCCAATTGTTGGCCCTAAAACTGAAGTGCGCAAAGCTGACGCCTATGACGCAGCCCAGGTGTTAAAGGCGCTGGAGGGGGCGGATGTCGTCGTAACAACAGTCGGGGCAACTAATCTATCTGAGAAGGGGCCGCTGAATACGGCAACACACCGTAACGTTATCGATGCCATGAAATCCCATGGGCAAGATCGTTTGATTGCTATTTCCTCATTTGGAGCTGCTCGGGGTGTTAAGCGCAAAGGAATTCGGCGCAATATCTACCTATGGATACGCCGAAAGTATTACCAAGACATGGCGAACATGGAGAAAATGGTCTCGGCGGACTCCCCTGGTGCAACGATTTTAAGGGTGCCTAGTTTGCACAATCGGGTGCCGAAGCAGAGTTATATTAAGTCAGTAGATGGCACGTTGCCTGACGGCTTGTCGCTTTCTCGCAAAGATCTCGCACATTATGTATTGGAAGCGTTTGAGAAAGACCTGGACCGCGACAAAATCGCAGCCATCGTTGATGAAGGGTCTGAATTGCCGCCCATGCGGGAAGTGATGCCGCCCAAAAAGTGACGCATTCTAGTTACGTGTCAGATATCTATCCCATTGATCACGGTAAGCCTCAAGCAAGACATTCTTTTGTACTTTGCCCATAGCGTTGCGTGGCAATGACGGTGCCTGCACCACGACCTTTGGGGCTTTGTAATTGGCGACTTTGCTTTTAAGGGCTGTTTTGATATCTGTGACGTCGAGTGAGATGTTGTTTTCTGCGACAACTATTGCCATACCGCATTCTCCAAAATCGGGATGGGGATAGCCAATGACGGCGCTTTCTCCGACGCCGTCCATAGAGTCGATGATCTGTTCAACCTCTTTGGGAAATACATTAAACCCGCCAGAAATATACATGTCTTTGGCGCGTCCGATTAGGGTGAGTTGGCCATCAAGTTCGTAACATCCAATATCACCAGTTTTGAAGAATCCATCGGTCGTGAATTCTTCAGCTGTCTTTTCTGGTTTGTTCCAATAGCCAGAGAACAGACTCGATCCTTTAATTTGAACACCGCCAGTTTGGCCTGCATCAACAGGCGCGTCGCTGTCGTTTGCAACTCTCATATCAACACCGTCGAGAGGCCACCCTACCGTGCCGGCACGCCTCGGTTTGTCTGGTTTGGCACTGGTGATGATGCCTGCTTCGGTCATGCCATAGCGCTCGACAATGGTGTGTCCGGTGCGTTCCGTGAATGCCTGAAACGTCTCATTAAGAAGCGGTGCAGACCCTGACACAAACAGTCGCACGGATTGGCATGTATCTTTCGTGAGTGATTTCTCGCCCAGCAGGCGTGTGTAGTAGGTTGGCACCCCCATAAACACGGTGGCTTTGGGAAAATCTGAAATTACAGACGACGGATCAAAGCGCGGATGAAAGATCATCCCTGATCCATTCATCAGAACCGTATTGGTTGCGACAAACAGTCCATGCGTGTGGAAAATGGGGAGCGCATGCAACAGAATATCTTCGGGTTCGAAGCGCCATGCTGTGTGCAGGGCGGTGGCGTTGGCGGCGAGGGCGCCGTGACTCAATATGGCGCCTTTAGGTTTTCCTGTTGTCCCTGAAGAATAAAGAATAGCAGCCATGTCGTTTGGTGCTGAAGAAACCGTTTCAAATGTCGTTGGGAGCGAGACTGCATGTTCCGTCAGGCTTCCTTCGCCGTTATCGCCAAGAGTTAGACAGCGACTAATGCCGTATCGTGTTGCTTTGTCTTCAGCTTCAGCTTGAGATGCGGTGTCGCAGACAAAAAGTTTAGGTGCGGCATCGCGCAGAAAATAATCTAGCTCGTCGCCCGTATAGGCGGTGTTCAGAGGCAGATAAGTGGCGCCGGCTCGTAGGCATGCCAGGTAAAGAATTATAACAGTCGCTGACTTCTCAACCTGTGCCGCTAACCGATCGCCTGGTTGTAGGCCAGTGTCATGGAGAAGGTTTGCAATTTGCGCGGATTGCTGTTCGACATCACCATAGGACACACATGTGCCATCCCGATTGGTAATGAAGGGCGTGTCCAAGTCGCTGGGGAAACGCTGGCGAAAAACAGCATAAAGATTGGCAGACATAAATTAGGCGCACTTCTCTTAAAGGAGTGCGCCCGTTTTCTCTAAATCAAACTAAAAGTGCAAGCCTACGTTACACACCAATGTTGAGGTTCTGCCCGCGTTCCTGGCGTTTGGCGGCTTCATCGTTGATGTGTTTCTGCACAGCTTCGTCCAGGAGCTCGCGGGTCCGGTTGCCACTGTTTGGATCTTGCGCCTGCGTTGCTTCGGTCGTGGCTGGCTGCTTCACGGTCTGCGTTTGCTGCAGAGCCGGTTGATGCTCATTAATATTGCCGATCCCATCGACCATGAATGACGCTCCATTTTTTAAGAAACACAGTTTCCGTATATTGCCACTTGGCTTCAAAACACAACCCTGTGACCAAAAAAATGTGTTATATTACAATGGTTTATAGATCTTTTATGGGGGTTTCAGGGTCGGCCAATTGAACCGGGTCGGGTGCCATTTTCGCAGCGATGGCTTTTTTGGCGTGCAAGAAATCTTTCGACCGATTCATCGCGTTCAACGCCACTAAGACGCCATCTCGCATGTAGCAGACCGAGAATGACCGCGTCTCCGGATCTCCCCGAACAATGATGTCATCGCCTGGATCGTTAATGCCAACCATCTGCAGTTTGATGTCGTATTGATCAGACCAGAACCAAGGAATTTCAGCATAAGGCGCCGCCTTCCCGAGAATCGCTTTCGCCGCTGTTTTGCCCTGGCTCAGAGCATTTTGTACCGATTCGAGTCTCAGTCGGCAGTCAATAAGGTCGTTCGGGTGATTGGTGCAGTCACCAACTGCGTAGACATTCCTAACGGAAGTTTGCGTCATTGAGTCAACTGTAATGCCATTCTCAACAGCGAGACCGGCGGCATCTGCCAACTCCACATTTGGAATGATACCGATACCAATGATCACCACGTCAGCATCGAACTTAGAGCCATCGGAGCAGGTGACCTGTTTGACGGACTCATCACCTTCAAACCCCGAGACGGTAACATCTGTACGGATATCCACACCGGCTTCGCGATGAACACGTGTATAAAATTCAGAGACAACCGGTGCGGCGACACGATTGAGAACCCGCGCAGTCATTTCAAGAACGGTTACTGCGCAACCGATTTTGTTCGCAACCGCTGCTACTTCGAGGCCAATGTACCCGCCGCCGACGATTGCTAGCTTGGTATTCGGTTTGAGCATGTCACGAAATGAGAGTACGTCATCAATAGTCCGCAGATAATGAACGCCTCTTAGCTCAGCGCCTGAGACCGGTAATTGGCGCACGCGCCCGCCCGTGGCCAAGACGATTGAACGAGCGAGTATAACGTCACCATCGCTTATCGACACGCTTCGACCGGGTGAAATGGAATCCACCCGTTCGCCCAAACGCAAAGTTATATCTCTTTCGTCGTAAAAGTTTTCCGCTCGCAAATACAAGCGATCCATTTCCAGGTCACCAGCCAAAAACTGTTTTGATAAGGCGGGCCGTTCGTAAGGGATATAAGGCTCTTCGCCGATCACTGTGATGGGGCCATCGTAACCGCCCTGACGAAGCGAGATCGCAGTTTGTCCGCCAGCTTCCCCGGCACCGACAATCACGACGGGTTTAGTCATGTGGTCTTTCACTTTTCAAAATATGGCCCATGCGTTGAGCATGCACCGAATTGGTGGAATACGACATATCAGTCGTCTGCGATATCTCCGCCAGCCACAAGGCGGTCGTTCTCGCTCTAGGATAATGTTTCGCCGCTATCCTTGGGTGCTTCTTCCTCTGGTCTAGGCGTGCCTTTACGCCGACGTTCGTCTTCAGCTGTCTCAACGGCTACGGATCGGCGACGTCTGTCGGGACCAAATTAGCCACCAATGTCGACAAAGGGTCTTGGTCGCTCAATCATTTCTCTAATACGAAGAAATACAGCTTTGGCCGTAATTGCCATAGCGACGTATTCAAAAACCAAAGTCTCAGGTGATATGACGTCACCACCGTAGAGATCGACGCAAACTGGAAAGTTCGTGTTACTCATAATCGCTTCAAGTAATCGGTCTGTCGAGAAACTCAGGAACACCAGCGTATCGATTTCAGAGCCTTGATCGGGATTTCGAGTTGCAGCTGGTGTTATTAGGGCGTAGCCCGCCGTAATTTCAGAGCGGTATGCATTGCGAATAACCTGAGTTAAGGAGGTCTCTTCCGTTGCCATGGCACGGTGAAGGGCGGGGCCTGTTTCAGGATTTTCGAGAACGTTCCGACCCGACGATTGAATATTGCGGCCGGACACCAGGGTAACGAACCAGGCGATGACAGCGTTATCCTCAGTTGCGATGACTTCACCGGTAACGTTTTTTGGAGCCGCTTCGCCTGTTCTGAGGCCTTGGTCCTTGAATTTGATCCTGGGACGACGTCAAACAGGCCAACGTCCCAGATCGCTGGAGCAAGGTCTTGGCTTTCTATGGCGGCAATATAGTTGCTCCAATCTTGCAGAGTGATTTCTTTGCTTCCAGAAACGAAGCATGCAAGACCAAGTAATCGCTGCTCATAAGATTTGCTCGCGTGAATGGTGGCAACATTCAGGCCATCCAAGATTCGCTCAAACAATGCTTTCTCGCGGCCAGCGATTTCATTCTGAGCAAGAAACGCTGTTGTGGCAGTTCCTGCAAGGCACAGCAAAACCACAGCCACCGCTCGCAGGAGGCGGTTTCTGGTCAGTGCTACGGTCTCTAAAGCTGTGCCATCATTCGTCACAGTGATTCCGGTTCCCCGTTGTGATCGCGGTTGTCTTTTCACCCCATTTTTGAAGGAGGCCTGCTGTAGGCTAGGCTTTCCTCATAGTGACGACTAGTCTACAGCACATCAGTGTATTTGTTAGCCGAACCAAGTCGGCTTTTTTGGTTGGAAGGCATGAAGGTGTCCTCTGAGAGCAGCTCATCGACCGTAGCTAAGCGCTTGGCAGACCATGCGCCGCGAACTTGGCAGCGTATGCTGTCTGGGCGTCGACTCAATTTGCTTGATCCTTCTCCATTGGACATAGAAATCGAAGACATCGCATTGGGCCTTGCTCGCAACACACGCTGGAACGGCCAGACTCAAGGTGCCCACGCCTGGAGCGTTGCCCAGCATTCAGACTTTGTTGTTGATATCGTCAGACGGCTCAACCCAAAAGCACCGGCGGACGTGCTCATGGCGGCCAAGTTGCATGATGCATCCGAATACGTCACCCATGATCTCATCACACCGCTTAAAGTTGTGGTCGGTGACGTTTTTGCGGAGGTGGAGGAGCGTCTACTCCAGGCCATCAGACTGCGATTCGGCCTGGCGGCATCACTGTCGGAGAATGTCCAAGCATTAATCAAGAGCGCGGACAAAATCGCCGCGGCTACGGAAGCCGTTCAACTGGCGGGTTTTTCCGAGCAAGAGGTGCGTTCCGTGCTCGGGTTTAGGGAAAAACCACTACACGATTTTAAGCTTGTGCCTGTTCCTGTGGCTGACGCTGAGAAAGCGTTTTTGGAAGGTTTTCGCCAGATCGAAGCAGCCATGATTCTGCAGAACCGGTAACGTTCTGCAGGAGGTGCAGCGTGCACCGCGTGATGTAAGTCAAAGTGAAACTATTGAAGGAGGGTGGCATTATGTTTCTTAGTCGCACCGCAGTTTACTTAATCGTATTTGCTGCATTGAACGGATTGATCGCCGTGATTACGGGGTCTCTTGCGGCACACGGTATTGAGAACATGGCTCCGGTGGGTGAGCAAGCCGTAAGTTGGTTTTACGATGGCAGCGATTTCCAAATGAAAATGGCGTTCGGCATCGTTTTTGTTGCGCTGTTGCATGACCGGGTTGCGGAAGGTCGTCCGCGCAAGCTTATGCTCACAACCGGTGTGCTGTTTGGTATCAGTATCTTTTATTTTTCGGGGGCGCTGTACTCTTTGTCCTTTAACGGTCCAGGTGTCACAGCACCATTTGGTGGATTGTCTGCGATGCTGGGCTTCATTTGTTTGGCGATCGGCGCCATTTATTCTGGTGCGAAGTCGCTAGAGCGTCAGGCTCCTAACGCGCATCCGGAGGCTGCAGAGTGATCGCTGCGATGTTTGAAGGCGTGACATGGCTGGGCGTGGTGCTTGGCATGGTCGGCGCGATGGCCTGAGGTACGCTGTACTATTCTTTAGTTCTATTCATGAAAGCTTGGGTAACGGCCATGGGTAAAACACCCGAAGAGCTTGGCAACCCAATGAAGGCGTTGATCAATGCAGCTCTCATGAACCTTATCGCGGCGCTCGGTATCAACATTGTAATGGTCATGCACGGTGTCACTACCATTGGCGGTGCAATTGGCAATGCCGTATTTTTGTGGGTGGTTTTTTTTGTCTCACCACTGAACTGCTCCACGACCTCTACAACGGCATGTCCGTAAGATTGTCGGTCATTAACGCGGGTAATACATTAGGCGCGTATATGGTGATGGGAGTTGTTATTCAGCTTCTGTGTTAGGACGGGATGATGTTGATGGCTGAGAAGCTGGGTCGTCCGGTGTCTCCGTTTCCATCCCGACTGATAGGATGTAGAGCAGAAACGCCATGACCATGAGCAAGGGCATGACGATGCGGATTAGACCCTGTGGCATTGAGCAGCCTCCGTGTCTTTTATAAGCTCCATTTGGGAGCTCGTTTCTCAACAAACGCTGCGATGCCTTCGGTGCAATCGTCTTCAAGCATATTCTGCGCCATAACGGCTGACGCATAAACGTAGCTGTCGGCCATCGGTTTCTCGATCTGTTCGTAGAATGCCTTTTTCCCGATGGACAGAATATGGGCCGACTTCGATGTGATCAGTTTGGCCAAGGCATTAGCCGTGTCGTCTAGATCACTGTCCGGCACTGCGGAATTAATCAAACCCATAGCCTCCGCTGCCGCCGCTGTTACCGGCTCTCCCGTCAACAACATCTCCATGGCTTTCTTGCGCGATATGGTGCGGCTGACTGCAACAGACGGCGTCGTGCAAAACAAGCCGATGTTTACCCCGGGTGTGGCAAAGGTCGCGGACTTACCGGCTACCGCTAGATCGGCCGCCGCCACCAATTGACACCCCGCTGCCGTGGCAACGCCGTGGACCTTAGCAATGACTGGCTGCGGGAGGCGTACCAAATGCATCATCATGTCTGAGCAGCGACTGAATAAGGTCTGCGTTGCTTTGGGATCGGGGTTGTCTTTGAGCTCTTTTAAGTCATGACCTGCACAAAAGGCAGGGCCGGCCCCGGCCAGAACCACGACTCGTATTGAAACATCTTCTGCGATTGCTTCGACGTGTTCTAGGAAGGCATCAATCATCGATAGCGATAACGCGTTGCGCGCTCTCGGACGATTAAGCGTCAGTGTGGAGACACCATTGTCATCGTGCCGGACGACCAGCGATCCTGCGTCACCAACCATAGACTAAGATCGCTTATCTTCGATCAATTCAGTCAGCTCTCCAGCCGGCCCAACGAAGGTTGCCGACCGCTTGCCGCCATATTCGATTATCGGAGTTGAGATAAAATCTATGCCCGTTGCGTCCAGGTCTTCGACATTAAAGGTGGTCATAGCGACGCCCGGCGGAAGTTGTCCTTCAGCGCTAGGGCGCGGCTCAGTGTCATCGGGGTACTCATCCAACTCAATATTGTTGCCTGGCTCTTTGAGTCGAATGAGACCCAAATTGTAAACCTGATCATCAGGACGGCCCTGCATTTTCGAAATCAATCCGCCGGTTGACGTGAAGCGGAACCCGTCGTCGCCCATGTTAAATGCATCTTTGTAAAATGATTCCATGGCACCCAAATCAGGACCAGCGAGAACCATAATGAACGGCCGATCGACCGAGCCGCGAGGTAGGGGCAAGGTCGATTTCGAACGGTCGCCGGTCTCGCAAGTCAAATAGAGGACTTCTTGCGCTGGGCCGGCGTATTGAACGGCCCGGATAGAAGATGTGCCCCCGAATAGATTTGCTGGACCGGCAAGGTGGGTAAACTCCGATGTCTTCAGACCCTTATGCAGAGCGTCAACATCATCAACGATGATTTCGATGGCGTTCCAGCCCCAAGTTGTCATGGCTTTGTATCCAGGAACGGGGTCAATCTCGACCGCACGTATATAGACGTCATCCTTTGCGGCTGACTGCATGACGATAAACGGACGGCCAGCCGTATTTGGTGTTCCCCAAGACGTTGCAATCTCCGCACTCACAGTTGATCGTTCCATCACGGTGTAATGCAGCCATGTGGTGTACCAGCGTTCAATGGCGTCGAGGTCTGGCGCACCGATAGTCGCCATCTTAATTCGGCTGAGCAAAGGTTTGGACTCCTGGGCTAGTGGGGAATGAGGCAGAACAGTCGTTACGGCAGCTGCCCCGGTGAGGCTAAGAAAAGCCTTACGGCTCAAATCAATGCGGCTTGCGTCTGTCATACCTAGCGGTCCGCTTCGATCAGCTCGACCAATTCACCGGCTGGTCCTTTGAATACAGCAGAACGCATGCCGCCATATTCGGTGATTGGCTCGGCAACAAAATCGGCATCGACGGCATCTAAATTATCGACATTGAAAGAGACCATGGCGCAGGCCTGGGGCAGCATGCCATCGGTTGCTGGGCGCGGTGCGCTGCCGTCCGTGTATTCGTCAAAGTGGATCGCATTGCCCCGCTCACGTAACGTGATGAAGCCGAGCCGGAACATGGCTCCGTCCTCTAACTCTTGCGCCTCGGCCACTAATTTGTTCGATGTTGGCATAACAAATCCTTGCCCTAATCCAAACGCAGCGCGGTAGATCGGCATGGTTTCATCCAGGTCTTTGCTGGCGAGAATGACAATATTAGTGCGACCAACATCTTCGCCCGGCAACGGCAGATTCGATTTCTCCCGGTCACCGGTCTCGCTATTGAAGTACAGAACCTCGCCAGCAGGACCGATGTATTGAGCAGCCCGAATCGTGGAGCCGCCGCCTAAGTTTGCCGGTCCGCCAATGTGCTCGAACGGTGATCCCTCCATCAACCGCCTGTGCAAATCATCCGGGTCATTGACGATTATCTCAAAAGCATTCCAGCCCAACGTTGTCATCGCTTTGTATCCGGGGAGCGCGTCTGTCTCAACAGCGCGAATCATCACGTCTTCGCCGGTCATTGGGCGCATCAACACAAAGGGCCGACCGGCCATCTTCGGTGTGCCCCAAGAGTTCGCCATTCTCTGGCTGACCGTGGAGCGCTCCACAACGGTGTGCCCCAACCATTTTGTATAGGCCTGTTCCACAGCGTCCAGGTCGGGTGCGCCGAGGGTCGCATATTTAATTCTGCTCATGATGGTCGCGGGTGCTTGTGCATTGACCGTGCCTGGTCGAACCATAGCGGCAGCACCGATGAGAGAAAGGAATTGTTTGCGAGAGAGGGTCATGAAAGCGGCCTCATGTGTTTCAATTGTGTGAAGCGATAACTTTATACGGTGACTCTAGTCGTTGGCCACTATGGCACGAACGTTGACTTCCATTTTGAGCTCGGGAATAGCCAACGCGCTAACCCCAATCACCATAGAGACAGGTTTGTGTCCGGCGGGAAAGAAATCGCGGACATCTTGGTACGCTGGGTTGGGGTCTATGTTTGCCAGATCAACAATGAAGATCTCGATCTCGACCACATCTTCCCGCGTTGCACCAGCGGCTTTTAAAGCCAGGTCGACGTTCTCCCAGGTAAGCTTTGACTGCTCGGCTAGGGTTTCCGGGATGTAGTCATCAGCCGTCAAACCGGCCTTGCCGCCGAGCAACACCATTTTGCCGGTGCCTTCTATGGTGACGACTTGGGAGTATCCGACAGGCTGGCCCAGGCCTTCTGGATTCCAGCGTTTAATCTCAACGTCAGCCATTGCAACGGGCACCATGGCAATGACGGCGAATAGAGGTGTCAGTATTTTAATCATCATGCGTCTCCCTTCAGTTTTGCGTTACGCGTCCTCAATGATCTCGACCCATTCACCAGCTGGTCCAACGAAGGTTGCGGCACGGCCGCCGCCATACAACACTGCGGGCGGCGCTGCGTAGGACACTTCAATGGCGTCAAAGTCGTCCGTGGTCATGCTGATCATAGAAACACCGGGCGGCAGTTGCCCGGCCGCACGTGGGCGCGGGCCGGACAGGCCGATAGGATAGGCGTCAAACTCAAGCGAACTGCCTGGCCGACGGCCGCGCGCTCCACCCATTTCGATAGCTTGATCTCTGGAATATCCAAGTGCATCGGCAACCATACGTACCTTGAATTCTTGAATCTTACCCAGGCTCATGCCCAGGGTTCGCTTATAGAAGTTCCGGCTCGCCCGAATGTTCGGCGTGCCGATGACCGCATTGAAAATGCGATCAACCAGCGACTTTGGTGTGATGAGATCAAACTCGTTTTCACCGGTCATATCGCTGGCATAATAAAATAGCTCTTCACCAGGGCCTTTGACCTGCATGGCATGGACGCTCGCATAGGCTTCACTCAAGGGGCGAGGCTCCCCGATGACATCAAAGCCGGCGGATAAAACCCGTTCATTGACGTTGTAGATGTCTTCCGAAATCATTTCGATGGCGTTAAGGCCCCAGGTCGCCATGGCGCGATAACCGGGTACGGGGTCAACTTCGACTATGCGAATGCGGAAGGTCTCATCTCCGCTCTCACACCGCATCATAACCCACGGCCGGCCGGCCATCGCCGGTGCTCCCCAGGAAGTTGCAACGCCTTCACTGACCGTGCCTTTGTTGACCTCGTAGAGTCTAATGCCTTTTTCATACATGATTTGAGCATCAGAGACGTTGGGCACACCTATAGTGGCGATGGCATGGCCAACTATAAGATTCTTGCGTTCGCCTTTTTGCGCTTGTGCAGAAGAAGCTGTCACAGCGGTAGCCGCTCCTACGCCGGTAATGACGCTCCGTCTTGAGAGATCGGAGTCCTTTGACATTATGGGTCTTCGACCAACTCGATGAGTTCGCCGACAGGACCTCGTGCTGTTCTACAGCGCCCGCCTCCATAGGCCATCGAGGGATCACTGACAGCGTCACCCACATAGTCCAGGTCTAGAGCATCGATGCTGTCGACGGAGATAGAGACCGTCGAGCACCCGGGTGGTAACTGCCCGTCAGTGCAGGGACGTGCCCCAAAACTGTCAGCATATCCATCGTATTCTATAAAGTTGCCGGTTTCTGCCAGGGCCATGAAACCCATATCGAAGATGTGGTCGTCGGGCAGACCTTGCGCGTTAGCGACAACACCAATGGACGTTTGCATGTCGTCCTCGCGTTTCATCGCAAATGTCTCGCTGTAGTACTTCTGAGTTGCTTCAACCCCATTGCCCGCCAGGATGACGATAAAGGGGCGGCCAACAAATGCACCCGGTGGCGGCAGAAGCGTGTCGGACGCGCGAACTCTGTCACATGTCAGGTACAAAACATCTCCAGCCGGACCCTCAACTTGCATGGCGTGAATGAAGTCTAAGTCACCGCCTAGGCTGGCGGGCTCGCCGATAATTTTAAATGGACTTTTGAGTAGCATTTCGTTGAGCTCGTAAACATCATCGATGATGATTTCGAACGCGTTCCAACCCAGTGTATTCATCGGCTTGTAGCCGGGCACGGGGTCGATTTCACATACGCGAAGGAAAACCGCATCACCGCTTTCTGGTTGGAGCAAAATGGAAGGACGGCCTGCCATCGCCGGTGTGCCCCAAGATGTAGCAAGGTCGGCACTGATGGTGCTGCGTTCGCAGACACTGTATCCCAACCACTCCGTATACAAACTTTCAACTAGCCCGATGTCCGGTGCTGCAACCGTGTTAATTTTTAGACGTTTGAGTAACGGGGTGGGCGCATCTGTCATGGAACGTCCTATCAGTTAAGTGTGCTCTTCTATCAATTCGAGCAATTCGCCAGCGGGACCAATTGCCACAGCCGACCGGCTTCCGTAAGCAGCCATCGGATCCGTAATCGTCTCGATATCGAGATCATCAAGATTGGGTACGGTCACACTGGTCATGGCGATGCCCGGCGGAAGCTCTCCTTCGCCGCGTGGGCGTGGTCCGGTGTGCGCACCATAGCCGTCTAACTCAAGAATATTGCCGTGGTCGGACATCCCGACGATGGTCAACGGCCGTTCACTACCGGATGGCAGGCCTTGAGCTTTATTGATGAGGTCGATCGGCGAATTGTTGATTGGGCCACGGGCCATGTCGAAGGTGTCAGCGTACCAATCCTGCAAGGCATTAATATCAGGCCCCGCGACAACCATAATAAAGATGCGACCAACAAAAGCGCCCGGTCGCGGCAGTAGAGAGTTGGTCCGGTCACCTGTTTCCGCTGTCAGGTACAACACGTCTTCAGCAGGGCCTTGAAACTGCGTGGCACGAATAGATGGATAGTTCTTGAGGCCTGCCGGCTTGCCGAGGAGCGTAAACGGTGAGTCTTTTAGTTTATCGTAGAGAGCATCCGGATCATCGACAATGAGTTCGATGGCATTCCAGCCCCAGGTGGTCATCGCCTTGTAGTCAGGCACGGGGTCAATCTCGACAGCACGAATATATACATCCGTGCCGCTCTCGGGCTGCATCATAATGTAACGACGGCCCGCTGATTTCGGCGCCCCCCAAGACACGGCCAAAGCCTCCTCAACGTTACCCCGTTCTACAACCACGTAACCAAGCCAATCCTTGTATAGCGGCTCAATCTCGTCGAGGTTTGGCACGGCAATTGTTGCCATCTTGATACGTTTTAGTTTTGGCACTGGTGTGGTCACAGGCGAGTCCTCAGAGCATGAAGCGGTTGATGTCACGACAGCGGCAGCGGCTCCTGCAGTGCCGAGTGCGGACCTCCGAGAAACGCCAGAAGTGCTGTCTGCCATAGTCTTATGCCTGTTCTTTGAATGCGCTTAGGATTTCAGCACCGTTAGCGGACCACACGCCGTCCTGCGTCATGATCCAACCTAATATTTGATCCAAATATTTGATCCGGTAATGCTGACCCATGATGTAAGGCGTGAGGATAATCGACAGCACGCGCCCGCCGTATTGATCAGTTTCACCATTCAGCACGGTAAACGCATCTTCGACTTGTTCGCAGAACTCTTCTTCGTTGTGTTTTTTATCCATGATGATGGTTCGATCCCAAACTTCGTCACCATGAGGCATCGCCCATATATTTCCGGCGGCTTCGTTCATCTGGTAGGGCATGTCGTCGTTGCCCCAGTCGCAGCTGTAGTCAACACCGTTAGCGGTCAGGTGCTTACCGGTGTTCCAGCTTTCCGATTTACCCGGAGACCACCAGCCCGTGACCGCCTGGCCAGACGTTTTGCGCAGTACATCTAAACTCTCTTTGATCAGCGCTTTCTCTTCCGCATCGTCCATGCCGCCGTGATGGACTTTGCCCATATCAACGCCGTGGCCAATAATTTCATCACCTCGCGCATTGATCTTATCGATCAAATACGGATACCGCTCAGCCACTTTTGAGTTTACGGCCGCTGACGCTTTGATCCCGTGTTTGTCCAATACTTTCCAGATGCGCTGAATACCAACCCGGTTTCCGTAATCCCGTGTCGTGTAGTGACGCAGGTCAGGGTAGGGCGTGACCATGCCGCCCGGCACCTTGAACGGTTTCGACGGTTGATCGAGGGGGAAATACTCCAAAGAGTAGCTGACCCAAATTGCCATCTTGGCGCCGTTAGGCCAGGCGACAGGTTTGCGTCGATCCAGCATGGAGAAGTCATACAGGTCGTGATCCATGCCTTGACGGCGATTGGGGTATTCCAAGTAGGATTTATCAAGGGTCATGGCTCAGCCCCCCTTCCGTGCGGCAATGTCTGCGGCGCACGCATCGTAGTAATTTTCGTAATAGTACTCAGCGATCTCGCGGCCGGTGGCGACCCAGACATCTTCTTTGGCGTGCCCGGTGATGTATTCCAGTGCCTCTTCAAAGCCCCGTATGCGATGAGGATGGCCGACCGCATAGGCGTGCAACGGTATGCACATCACTGTGCCGCAGTCTTCGCCTTCAAGGAGCAGTTGATCAAATTGGTCTTTGATCATCTGCCCATAGCGGCGTGGTGTACCGAGATAGGCGTTGTAGACAATGATATCGTTGATCTCCAACGAGTAGGGCATGGAAATTAAACGCCCACTCTTCACGTTGATCGGTTGCGGCATGTCGTCTTGAAACAAGTCGCAGCTATAGAGAAAGCCGTACTCAGCCAGCAAGTCGATGGTGCGTTCTGTATGGGTGAGGGCGGGAGCGAGGTATCCCGCGAGCTTTTGCCCGGTGGCTTTCATCACGGACTCAAGACTGTCTTCCAGGATGGCGCGCTCTTGCGCCTCGTCCATCTCGTAGGAATAGCGCGTGTTGTAAATGCCGTGCGAGAAAAACTCCCAGTCACGCTCTTTGGCTTCTTCGATCAACTCGGGGTGATGGTCAATCAGTCCGATGTTTAAGGAGACAGAGCCGCGGACATTATACTTGTCCATCACATCCATCACCCGGCGATGCCCGGCACGATTGCCGTAGTCCCGGCTCGCGGCCATCAGCACGTCAGGGCTGGGGCGCGGCCAAGCTTTGCGCAAAGGATTAACCGGCGGGTCGAGTTCGTAGAACTCAATATTTGGCGCGACCCAAAACGCGACCTTCGCCCCGTTGGGCCAGGTGATTTTCGGACGGCCTTCGTAGGGCCAATAGTCGTAGAGTTCGAGATCGGGCTTCACGCACCCCTCCCTATATTTATCGGATAAACGAAAACAATTGCGTACCGCTTAGCTTTGACCCTTCAGCCAGGCTTTAACGGTATCAACGGACTCAACATCGCAATACTTCAATGCGAGATCTGTCAAATTGGCGAAGTGATAGCTCTCATGTTTGTCGGCAACGCATTCTTCGATGATGGTTGTGCGATAACCACGTGACAAACTGTCAACACCCATCGCGCGCACGCAACCGGATGTCGACCCTCCGGTGACCAAGATTGTATCAACTTGGTGGTACACGAGAAGCGACTGAAGGTTTGTTTCAAAGAACGGCGACGGCATTTTCTTGTCCATGACGATATCGCTGTCTTTGATGTCGAGACGATCATCAAACTCGGATCGCTCAGAGCCATACTTGATGTTTTGCAAGCTGTCGGGGGTGTCTGTTCTCGTGCCCCAAACACCACAGTCTTCACCTGATTCGACGTAAGCCACATAGGTCCAGATCACTGGCCAGCCACAGGCGCGCATCAATTCTGCGACTTCATTGACGTATTGCAATTGGTTGGGGTCGGTCTCGTAGGCGGTCTTAAATAGGTCCGTCCGGGTGTAGGCCTTTTGGATGTCGATATTGACCAGAGCGGCTTTATTGCCGAAGCCGAATTTGGCTCGCGCTGGATTGGCTTTAACGTCTTCGTAGAGCTGACGAGCTGTCTTGTCTGACATCTCCATGGTGATGCGTCCCCTATATCTTATATGGCGTGCGTTGCCTTGTTTTCACCGCAGACGCGGTGTGCTTGGAACAGAGAATAGCGTTGAGTCCGAGAGAATCAAACCATACAGGTGGTGTGGCGAGGGTGCTCGCAGTCTCTCGTTCGCGTTGTGACGCCGCTATTCTGCGGCTTTTTTCACGTCCGGGTCGTAGCGCTTGCCGCTTTCAAGCAGATCGGTCGTGCCGAGAAGGTCGTTGAGGCCATTAAAATCGAACATCCGGTCCCTAACTTGTTTGGTCGAGCCGTCTTGTTTAAGGGCGGTTAGGTAGTCCTGTCCGGCCTTGGCAACCATGCGAATCATCGCACCGGGGAAAATAATAAACTTGAATCCAAGGCTGCCCAATTCTTCGGCTGAGGAGAGGGGCGTTTTGCCACCCTCGACCATGTTGGCCAGCAAAGGCACGCGACCAGCAAAGCGGTCGCCGATGGTTTTCAATTCGTCCAGAGAGCGCGGCGCCTCGATGAACAACATGTCGGCTCCAGCCTCCATGTAGGCTTCTGCCCGGTCGAGAGCCGCATCGAACCCTTCAACGGCAATCGCATCGGTGCGTCCAACGATCACCGTGTTGTCGTCCAGTCGCGCATCTAAGGCGGCTTTGATCTTGCCCGTCATTTCGTCTGTCGAGACCAAGGTCTTGCCATCGAGATGACCACATCGCTTTGGCATCGTTTGATCTTCGAGCTGAATGCCCGAGGCTCCTGCGCGCTCAAACATGCGCACCGTCCGTTGCGTGTTAAGCGCGTTGCCGAACCCCGTATCTGCGTCTACAACGAACGGAATTTCAATACGATCGCGAATCTTAGACACCGTGTCAGCGACCTCGGTGCATGTGGTGAGTCCAATGTCGGATCGTCCTAAACGAGAGTAGGCAATGCTGGCGCCCCCAATGTAGGCGCACTCAAACCCTGCTTGCTCGACAAGCAGTCCAGTCAAGCCGTCGTACATTCCGGGCGCAATTGCCGTCTTTGGCGCGGCGAGGATTTCTCGCAGGCGTTTTGTATGACTTCCAGTGGCTGTCATTTTGGCATGGCTCCTGTTTTGAGTTCCCCGGCGTCGATTTTCTTTTTGAGGTAAGGCATCAATCCGCCCATTGAGATCATCTCCATGAGATGTTCGGGGATAGGCGAGACGGAATAGCTTTTGCCTGTCGTTTTGTTTTCGACTGTGCCCGCTATGGCGTCAACAGTCACTTCGTCTTTGGCGCTGATCTCGTCTGCTTCTGGAAAAACCAAAGCCGGTACACCGAAGTTCAGCATATTGCGGTAAAAAATACGCGCATAGGACTTGGCCAGAATTGCGCCCACTTTCATATGGGCAAATGACAACGCCGCCTGTTCACGCGCGGAGCCGACACCGAATGCGCGCCCAGCGACGACAATGTCTCCCGGTTGCACATTTGACGCAAAGTCCGGGTCGACTGCTTCGAGGCAATGGCTGGCCATCACCTCGACGGATTCCTTGAAGTAAATCCCTGGTGCCATGACATCTGAGTTGATCTCATCACCAAAGACCCACGCCTTGCCCGTGACCGCACTCATGACAGTAGCTCCCGAGGGTCAACAATATGTCCAGCGACTGCCGCTGCCGCCACGGTATAGGGCGACCCAAGGTAAACGAGTGACTCATTTGATCCCATGCGGCCTTGGAAATTACGGTTGGTCGACGAAATGCACACTTCGCCGTCGGCGATGATGCCAGCCCCCAAACCTGCACAGGCTCCGCAGCCCGACGGCAAGATCATGCCACCGGCTTCGGTGATGGTTGCCAGTGTTCCGTCTGCCGCAGCCTCCGTCATAATTTTTTTGGAGGACGGTGCAACCATAAGGCGCGTGCCCGACTTAACTTGCTTCCCTTTAAGCACCGACGCGACCATATGCAGGTCTGTCAGCTTGGCGCCGACGCAGGCGCCAATGTAGGCCTGATCCACATGAATTTGATCTTTCTCGTAGTCTTCTGCGGGTGCGGAGTTAGATGGCTTATGCGGCGCGGCCACCTGTGGCGCAAGTGTGTCAGCATCGAAAGAATGTTCAGCACAGAAAGTCGCGTCGTCATCGCTGCGCCAGTCCAGTGCATACTCTGAAGGTTCTGTCCCTCCGGCTCGGATAGCCTCTAGGGTGATCTCATCCGGGGCAATCAGACCGGTCTCGGCGCCCAGCTCAGCCGCCATGTTGGTCAGCACCATGCGTTCCATCATCGACATCTCGCGGATGGTCGGTCCGCCGTACTCGACAACCTTAAAGGCGTTCTCCATGCCCAGTTCACGCGCGAGAAACAGCATGATGTCTTTTGCTGCAACACCGTCTCCGAATGTTCCAGACCAGTCGACTTTGATCGTCTCGGGAACCACTGACCAAATATTGCCGGTCACCACAACTCCACTCATTTCAATGGCGCCAAAGCCAGCCATGTAGCAACCGAAAGCGCCGCCCATTGTTGAGTGGCTGTCCCCACCGCAACAAAACATGCCCGGCTGCAAGTGTCCGTTCTCGGCCATTAGGACATGGCAAATGCCTTCCATGTCGTAGAAGTGTTTGATGTCGAACTTCTTCACGAAGTCACGGGTCAATTTCAGAATCGCCGCACTTTGCGGATCAGCGGCGGGAACAAAATGATCGGCGACCACAACGACTTTCTCGTTGTCGTAAACGCCGACCCCAAGCTGCTCTAAGCGCGGCCAAATTTTACGGGGTCCGCCTGAATCCAAAATCATCGCCAGATCAACCGCACAGGTAACGATTTCTCCAGGGGTCACGGACTCTTTGCCAGATGCCCGCGCCATGATTTTCTGTATGAGTGTCTCGCCCATTCCGTCCCTATGTGTCTTTGTCTCTGGTCTGACTGTAGTGCGTCACGTAGGCCGGACCAACAGGGCACCGGCGTCTTCGCGCCTTGAATTTTCCAATGAAATTGCTTGAGATCAAAGGCGAACCGGCCATATTCCGTAATATAGTAATCTCTATAGCCGCCCAACTTAACCGAAGCCGAGAGCGCCATGAGTAGTTCCGTCCCCTTGCCACCGCCCTATGACCGTTTGAACCGGCATTCGTTGTTGCCCGTTCCCAGTCATGACGATGCGGCGCGGATGAATTTTCTGGCCAATATGAATGTCCATGTTGGGGCTGTGTTGTTTCCTGGTGTCTCTGCGGCGTTTGAAGCCAAGGTAAAGCCAGCATTCGAAAAAGAACACGGTCGTGCACCAGCGTCTTCTGTTGAAGTGCGCGACGCCATGAAACCAGATCCCGTGTTTCAAGCCTGGTCAGCATTGCGCCGGAACACCCAGGAAGCTCGCCAACAGGTTGGCCGGTCTTTTGTTTATCGTCAGATCGACGGTTTGGTTGAGCGGGCTAAAACATTGAACGCGGGCAGCAACCGGCTGCGGTTGGATTCGTCCGTTGAGGTGCCGCGCTACATTGCTGCAGCAGACAACCACGTCATGCCGGGGAGTTATTACACCGAGGTTGTCCCGGATGATGTCTCAGCGCCGGCCAATTACGAGTCCGGCCACTTTGTCACTGTTGCTGGCGGCACCGGTCCCAAGAGCGATCTGGTCGGGCGCACTATGGCAGAGTGGCTAAAAGACAATCACCCAGATTTTAGGCCGAAGCGCATTGTGGATTTTGGTGCGGGAGGTGGCTTCAACACCATTCCCTTGGCCGAGGCGTATCCTGATGCTGAGGTCTGGGCCGTCGACATAGCGGCCCCGATGCTTCGGTATGGTCACGCCCGTGCCAAAGAGATGGGAATTGAAAACATCATCTTTCAGCAGGCCGACGTTGAATCCGTTGAGATCGAACCGGGTAGTGTCGACTTGGTTCTATCTGCGATGTTCTTTCATGAGACATCAACAAAGGCGATGCGCTCAATCCTTGAAAAGGCTCATACCTTGCTCAAGCCGGGGGGGTTGATGCTGCATATGGAGCAGCCCAATTTTGATCCTGACACCACACCTTTCGAGAAATTCGTCCGCGATTGGGACTGCTGGTACAACGCCGAACCGTTTTGGGCCAGGCTGCACACCATGGATGTGATCGAGGAAATGGTATCCGCCGGGTTCGATCGGGCTGACACCTTTGAAACGTCACAACCGGTCAATCGCCATGACCCAACCTATCCTGAATGGTGCGGGTCCTTTAGTCGGCATGCCCATGAAGCCAAGATGCGCGAAGGCGCGGAAAAGCCGAACCCCAAGAAATCCGGCGGCATGTATATGTTTGGCGCAACTAAACAACAATAAGCGCACGCTTGCTGTTGTTCGCGGAGGGCGATCCCCGGTAAAGTAGCCCAAATAATATAATAAGGGATCGCACCACATGGCCGCAGAAGCGTCAGCGGAGACGCAACCCGTCTCATACGCCACCAAATGGGGAAAGTTTGTCTGGGAAGACCCGCTTCTCCTCGAAGAGCAATTCACCGAAGAAGAGCGCATGGTGCGCGACAGCGCGCGGGCTTATGCCCAGGACAAGTTGCTGCCCAGGATCACCGAGGCCTATCGCGGCGAACTCTATGATCCCGACCTGTATTCGGAAATGGGCGCGCAGGGATTACTTGGCGCGACCGCACCCGAAGCCTATGGCGGCTCGGCGCTCGGTCACGTGGCGTATGGGTTGATTGCCCGCGAACTCGAGAAGGTCGACTCAGGCTATCGTTCAATGATCAGCGTTCAGTCGTCACTCGTCATCTATCCGATCTCGGCCTACGGCACCGAAGAGCAACGGCAAAAGTATTTGCCCGGGTTGATCAAAGGGGAGTTGGTCGGTTGTTTTGGTCTTACCGAACCAGACTCTGGTTCCGATCCGGGCAGCATGACCACCCGGGCCAAAAAGACAGATGCCGGTTACGTACTGTCTGGCACTAAGTCGTGGATTTCAAATTCTCCTGTGGCCGATGTTTTTGTCGTATGGGCGAAAACCGAAGACGACGTTATCCGAGGCTTCATTCTTGAAAAGGGGATGAAAGGCCTGTCAGCACCAAAGATTGAAGGCAAACTGAGTTTGCGGGCGTCCCTTACCGGACAAATTGTCATGGAAGGCGTCGAGGTTGGCGAAGATGCGCTGATGCCCAACGTCCAAGGACTTAAAGGTCCGTTCGGTTGCCTCAACAAAGCGCGGTTCGGTATTGCCTGGGGCACCATGGGCGCCGCGGAAGCGTGTTGGCATGCAGCGCGGCAGTACACGTTAGACCGCAAACAATTCGGCAAACCCTTAGCGCAGACTCAGCTAATTCAAAAGAAGCTTGCAGACATGCAAACGGAAATCACACTCGGTCTGACGGCCGCACTTCATGTTGGCCGTAAGGTCGATGCGGGGATTTGCGCCCCAGAAGACATTTCGCTGATCAAACGCAACAACGCCGGCAAGGCGCTGGATATCGCCCGGATGGCGCGAGACATGCACGGCGGTAATGGGATTGTTGATGAGTTTCATGTCATGCGTCATTCCATGAATCTGGAAACCGTCAATACCTACGAAGGCACCCATGACGTGCATGCGCTTATCCTGGGTCGCGCCCAAACCGGGCTCCAGGCGTTCTTTTAGGAGTTAGAAATGAAGTTTGCTTTTATATGCACGGACAATGGCAACCAGGACGAAACCCGATCCCGCCATCTATTAGAGCACCTGCGTTACGTCGAAAGCGTGCTCGACAAAATTGTCGTCGCTGGGCCGTGTGCACCATCCGACGAAAGTGACGAGCGTCAGTTCCAGGGGTCGATCATGGTTTATGAAGCAGACAGTGAGGCCGAAGCTCACGCCCTGTTTGATGGTGATCCATACGTTAAGAACGGTGTGTGGCAAAAAGTCCGCGTGATGCCGTTTACCCCAGTCGCCGGGCAGATGGTCGGTGGAAAAACATGGCGCATCGAATATGGTAGAATGGTGCGCGCTGAGCCGCATGGGCTTTAATCAACACGCAACAACTTAGACATGGGAGTACTGAGATGAACGTCGACCCCGCTGCAAAAAATGATCGACTGGTTGAAACCCTAACCGATATTCTCGGAGCTGATCGGGTCATCACAGATGAGGCCGAGCGCGCGTTTTACGCGACGGATGTATACTCCGCAGGATCGACGCCAACTGTGGCCATTCGCCCCAACGACAAGAACAAACTGGCCCAAGCTGTCGCTGCGGCAACCAAGCAAGGCTATGCGGTTGTGCCTCGCGGCGGAGGCATGTCCTACACGGGAGGGTATCGCCCCGTCCGTGAAGACACGGTCACCCTGGATATGCGTGATTTGAACAAGATCATCGAGGTCAATGAAGAAGACCTCTACATCACCGTGCAGGCCGGGGTGACTTGGCAACAGATTTACGAAGAGCTGAAACCGCGCGGTCTTCGCTTGCCGTTCTTTGGCACCTTCTCTGGCTCGGTTGCAACAATCGGCGGCGGCTTATCTAACGGGGCGTTGTTCATGGGCACAGGTCGGCACGGAACCTCGGCCGAAATCGTCCAGTGTATGGAAGTGGTGCTGGCCGATGGAACGTTGCTGAAGACCGGACAGCCCGGCTTCAAAAATGTCGACAAACCTTTCTATCGGACCTACGGACCAGATTTAACAGGGTTGTTTGTTCACGACGCTGGGTCGCTCGGCTTCAAAGTACAGGCGACCTTTAGAATGATACGCCCGCCTGCAATTACGGATTTCTGTTCCTTCTGTTTCCCCGATATGGAATCGACGGCAAAGGCCTTATCCGAAGTGGCGCGCACGGGCGCGGCTGAAGAAGCCTATGTGTTCGACCCCGGTTCCACGAAAAAGAACATGGCCGCCGCCGACATTGTTGAGGACATCAAAACTCTCGGGGCTGTCGTGAAGGGGCAGTCCGGCTGGCTCAAGGGGCTGGTCGAGGGCGCCAAGTTGGTGGTCGCCGGGCGCGACTTTATGAAAGAGGGTGCGTTCTCCATGCACTGTGTGGTGTCGGGCAATTGCCGAGAGGCGACCGATAAAGATATCGAGACTATTCGCGCGGCCACGGCCAAGTTTGGCGGTGAAGAAATTCCCAATTCCATTCCCAAAGCGGTGCGGGCTGATCCATTTAAACCGCTCAACGGTATTCTGGGGCCCGACGGTGACCGGTGGGCGGCGCTTAATGCCAAGCTTGGTCACTCAGGTGCTATCGCTCTCATGCAAGAGACCGAAGCTTTGCTCGACTCTTATCAGGAAAAGATGGACGCCTGCGGTGTATTCATGACGCGATTGATGATCGCCATTGGCCAGAATTTCTTTTCGTATGAGCCCGTATTTCACTGGTTTGACGAGTGGTACCCGGTGCACAAACGCACGCCAGAACCCAGCCATCTTAAAACTCTTAAAGAGCCGGAGAAAAATCCAGAAGCCGAAGCATTGGTTGGTGAAATGAGAGAGAAGGTGGTGGCCATCTTCACCAAGCACGGTGCGGCCTCAAACCAGATCGGCAAGACCTACCCTTACTTCGACTCTCTATTGCCAGAGACCGCGAAAGTCATGGGCGGTATTAAAAACTTGCTCGACCCGGACGGCACGGTGAATCCCGGCGCATTGGGTTTCAAGGAACACTAAGCTCAGGCGCGACTACCGGTTTTGTAGTTTGTTGAGGGCGCGCTTCACGGCGCGTCCAGCCGCATACGCCGGGTCGTCTTCCTTGGCGATTTGCTTGGCTTCATTGACGACGCCTTGAGCGGCCTTGGCAGCCATCTCGCGTGCTCGAGGGTCCGATGTAATTTTCTGGGTCATGTAGCGTGATAGATGACGAAATAAAGCGGCCATAGTCGAAGGATATACAATCCGTTTCTCGTTCGCCAGGGATGAACAAGCCATACAAAGGAGAAGATCATGGATCCGCGCATTAGTCTGATCACCCTTGGTGTTGAAGATATGAAGCGCAGTCGTGCGTTCTACGAGACGCTGGGGTGGACGGCATCGCCACAAAGCAACGATGACGTCACGTTCTTCCAGGCGGGTGGATCAATCTTTGGTCTCTATGGTCGCGCTGGCCTGGCGGAAGATGCGCAAGTCAAAGATACACCCGCTAGTTTTCGGGGCGTCTCTCTATCTTATAACGCCCGCGACCGGGCGGAGGTTGACGCCGTTCTAACGGAGGCGCTCGATGACGGAGCGCAACTCATAAAGGCGGCAGAAGAAGTCTTTTGGGGTGGATATTCTGGGTACTTTGCCGATCCTGATGGGCACCTATGGGAGGTCGCACACAACCCGTTCTGGACGATTGGCGAAGACGGAACGATTGTTCTAGATCCATCCACATAATTTTCTTGAAGATAAAACTTTGGAAAAAAATTCCACGCACCAGGTGTGGTCAAACCCTGCTCTTGGTCTCACACTCCGACAAACACGCCATCTACGTCCGGGGATACCATGACCGACACACACCTTAAGCGCACCACGATCTTGGTCAACGACTGTGCTCGGTCCATCGCGTTTTACCGCGATTTTGTGGGAATGACCGAATACTACAACCAAACCATGTCCGTCGGCGGTAAGATCATTCCCGCCGGGGAGCCCGGTGCGGAAGTTCACCTTGGCATCATGGAAGGCAATCGGTCGGATGTGGCCAAGCTCGGCATCCTCGAGTGGACCGGCCCTCGCCTACCCGAAAACCCCGGCTACGCCGAGCGTACCCGCCTTGGCATAGGCGATGTCGTGTTTGTCTGTGAAACGCCCGACATGGACCCGTTGATAAAACGCCTCGAGGCATCGCCCGATTGCCGTCTTCATTGCCCGCCTCATGACTGGACGGTGCCGACTCCCGATGGCAAGGGCGAGATTGAAATGACTACACTGTCGTTTTTTGATCCCGATGGATTGTTCTTCGAGGTTAATCACAAACGTAATGCGCCGAACATTGACGCCTTCGGCATCAAACGGACAACGTTGATCGTGCGCGATATTCAGGCGTCGATTGAATTTTATACCAGCCTCATGGGCATGACCGTGTGGTACGACCAAGAAATGTCCGTCGGCGGAGAGGTGCTCCCGGCCGGTGAACCCGGTGCCCGGGTGCGGGTTGCGATCATGCAGGGCAATGACCCTGAGGTCGGCATGCTCGGGTTGATGCAATTCCTTGATCCGGCAGTAGCTGATCCGGGAGCGTATCCGCGTTCCATTGGTATCGGCACTGCGATGTTTGTCGCTAGCGCGGAGAATGTGAATGACATCAACCGCCGCATGATTGAGGCAGGTGACACCTACGCCCATACCATTCATTGTCCGCCCGACCACGATGAAGTGCCGGGCGCGGACGGCAAAACCATCGAGCTGACGACCATGTCCTTCTTTGATCCCGATGGTTATTTTTACGAACTCAACACCCGCAAAGAAGTGGGTTAGGACTAAACAGGACGCATGCCATGACCGAGTCGCTCTCCGATATTATCTTGAAACGCACCACGCTCATCGTCCGCGATGCCGAGCGCATGAAAGAGTTCTACGAACAGGTCCTCGGCTGGACAGTCTCTTATAGCTCCGAAATGGAACTCACGGGCGGCATTCTGCCCTGCGGCAAGCCGGGCGATCGCGTAAAGCTGTACATGATGCAGGGTGCCGATCCGGAGATCGCGAAGATAGGTCTGTTGGAATGGCTGGACCCGAAGCTGCCTGATCCCGGCCCACCACCCCATCGGCTTGGCATTGGGAATGTAGTGCTGGTCGCCGATGTGCCCGACATGACGGCGCTTATGGAAAAGGTTGAAGCCTTCCCCGGCGCCAAAATTCATTTCGCGCTTGAAGATGGGACGTTCCCTGATCCTCGTGGTGAAGGCACGATCGAATTTTCCAATGCGGCCATGTTTGATCCCGAGGGTTTTTTCTACGAGCTCTACTATCGTTACAACCGGCCCAATCCGGAGCAGTTTCTCATTCGGCGCACCACCTGCATCGTCCGAGATCTCGACCGTACTCTTGATTTCTTCACCAACACGCTGGGCTTGGAAAAGATTCAGGACTCGACCATGAATCTCGAAGGCATGCTTGCGGCGGGCAAGGCCGGAGACACGGTGCGCTTCGCCGTCTGCAAAGCCGAGCACGACTATTACGGCATGGCGGCTGGCTTGCAGTTCCTCAAAGACCCGCTGGATGACCCCGGTGAGGCGACATGGCAAACAGGCATAGGCTCCGCCGTGTTTGTGGCCGGCACACAAGATGCATCCGGCTTGTTCGACAAGGTCAAAGCGTCGGGAGTTAAAGTCACCCGCGACCTGTTTAGTCGCGCCGTACCCAAAACCGGTGGGCAGGGCGAAACCAAAATGCACTCCATGGGCTTTCAAGACCCCGATGGCTTTGTCTGGGAAGTGAACCAGCGCGAAGACGGGAAGTAGGTCGTTCACTCATGATCAAACTTTACGGCTCAGCCTTGTCAGGCAACTGCCACAAGGTGCGCATGATGCTCGCCAACGAAGAAATTGCCGCCTTGGCCTGGGCGCGGGTCACAGTGCTGATGCAGCAACCGCGGGATCGCCTAGGGTAGTTGCAGAAAAAGGGCAAAGCCGGTCTCGCTGTGCTCGAAGATGCCCTCAGGGAGCCGGACTGGGTCGCCGGGACCGCCCATCCCACAATCGGAGATATCGCGTGTTTTCCCTATGCCGGAATGGCGGAGCAGGGGGAGGTGGACCTAAGCGTGTATCCCAACGTGCAGGCGTGGATTGAACGAATCAAAGCGTTGCCTCAGTACACGGCCATGCCCGGGCTTTAGCCGTGTAAACATCGCCAGTTGAACAGAGGGTCTGCGCCCGTTCGAATCTACGCAGTCCCGCTTCAAAATATCTTATACTCGACCAAAGCAATTCACAGGGGACTACTGTCATGCGCTACACGGCTGCCTGCCTGACCGATGGACCGACGCCGACCGGCGAAGACTGGGGTGAGCGGATTAACGGACTGTCAGGCGACTACGCCGATTTGCAGCTGGTCGTCCTGCCGCAAGTGCCCGAGACCACAGACATTGGTGTAGAGGGGCTCTCTGATGTTGCGCGGGACTATAACGTCCATCTGGCCGGCGCCATCGGATCGACGGCCTTTCTAATTTCACCGGCCGGCAAAAACCTTCTCGCTGATGCGGCTGAGTCCTATCCTGTGGTCCGGTCCGATATTGGTGATCTGGCCGTCGTAGTTGGTGATGATGTGCGTGTTCATGAAGTGGTGCGCGGTCATACGCTCGGCGGTGCTGAGATCATCCTCAACCCGGCGCGCGAACGACCCGACGCGTTGTCAGGCGCCCGCGAATTAGCCAGGTCTGGCCGCGCCTATGAAAACTTGGCGGCACTGTTAACAGCGTCTGCCGGTGGCACGTCAGGTGTCTGGGATTCCCACGGCGAGAAACTTGTCTCCGGCGGTGCTGAGACTGACGCCATTGCAACCAAGATTGATTTGGAAACACTACGCACTTCGCGCACCGCGCCGATGCTTAATTTTCCAGCGCAATTGCGCACCAAACTTTACGCGGTGGAATATGACCGTGCGGCCGCTCGCGCCAAGGATTGGGCAACAGAGCCTGCCAAACCTATAGCGCCTTATCAGGTGCTCATCGCGCAAGCCCATATCACCACCGTGCCCAGTGTTGAGCAGGCCGATGAAGTTATTTCGGCCAACCTTGATCGTAGCCTTGGTCTCGCCGGTAAATTCGCTATGCAGCCCGGCATCAAACTGGTGGTCTTTCCCGAATATTGGATGACCGGCGCTGCGTTCGGGAAATCGGTAGATGATTTCTGGCCCAACGTCGGCATTCGCATGGACGGTCCGCACTTTGCCCGTTTGCAAGAGTTCGCGTCCAAAGTTGGGTCTTATGTCGGCGGTGCAATTTTTGAATACGATCCGGACTGGCCGCGGCGTTGGTTCAACACCGCTTTCATTATTAATCCATCGGGCGATGTCATACTTAAATATCGCAAGCTGCAGTGCGGCGATATTAATGGCCTGCTCAACAACACCACGCCGGGCAATGTCTATTCGGAATATGTGCAGCGCTACGGCGAAGACGGCATCTTCCCGGTGGTCGATACGGACATCGGACGTCTGGGAGCGTGCATTTGTTACGACACCAACTTTCCGGAACTGTGGCGCTCTCTCACTTTGCGCGGCGCTGAGCTGATTGTGTATCCGACTGGCGAACCTCATAACGGCCACCGAACAGCATGGGATGTGGCTAAGCGTGCCCATGCTACGGAGAATCAAATTTACATCGCCAGTGCCAATGCAGGGTGCGAGGCCGTGGCCCCCGATGCGCCGACCACGTTTTTCCATCGTGGGTATTCAAAGTTGATTGGCCCTGATGGTCGCGCCGTCGCCGTGGCCGATACGGGTGGCGAAGTGCCGTTGGTAGCTAAGGTGGACATTGAAGCGTTGCGACGTGCCCGTCGCGACGCGAACCTATCTATTATTGATAAGATCGACTTTGACACAGCGGCGGCAATGTATCGCAATCACGATGGCTTTCCCATGGATTGGGCGTTGGAAAAACCAACTGAGACCGCCGACGAAGGTATCAAAATTGTTCTTGAAACCATGGCCCGTTATCGCGAAACGGGAGTTTATCGTGCGCCGTCACAAGCGGCCTAGCGTTCAATAAAAGGAAACACCTCATGACAGAACCTCTACTCGAACGCCGCGAAGTCCTTGCCTCTATTGGTGTGGCGGGCGCCACTGCGGCGGCAGCTACTTTGGGTGGGGCGATGCCAGCCCAAGCTTCGGTGCGCAAGATTGAAGGCGCCGGTCTTAAAGGTCCGTATATCGATCTAACTGATAAGACCGGAAACATGATTGCTGCCGCGCGTATGCACGGGAACATTGATCCGAGCAAGTCTCGCTTCGGTTGGTACGATGGAATCGTTATGGGTGTTGCGCCGGGCGGGCCGCTTAAAAACATTTGTGGCTTTCGCGGCTTCGGGGCTACCAAGTTGGTGCCTCTTGCTGACCGCCCAGGCTGGCAGAAACTACATCGCGAGGTTGGCTACTACTACGATTTAGCGACCGGCGAGATCGTGGAAGAAATGGTGAACCCGTACACCGAAGAGAAGGTGCGGGTGGTTCATGTGGCCAATGATCCGTTCAACACGATCTATGAAGAGTTTTACCCCTTACCGCCCAACTACGGCGGGCTGAACGACGACAATGTCGAACGCAAGCCCTACATAAAATCATGGCGTGTCGAAGGTGATCGACTCATGCTCGAAGAGCACATTCACCTTTATTACAAGAATGCCCTCGATCCTAAGAAGTGGATCCGTGAAAGTTCGGGCCCGATGAATCGGGTGTCTGAAATGTTCCTGCATGTTATTTCGTTGGACGACATGCAGAATGAAGAGCTGACGGCTGTGCGGGACTACGGATCGTGGAACCGGGTGACGCCGTGGCTGCCGTGGATGCTCATGGGTCAGGCGCCAGGTCATTGCTTGTACAACTGTCTCACAGCAGGTGGCGTTGAAACCGTTGAAGAGCTGCCCGCTAATATTGTCGAGTACACCGCAAAGAATTTCCCCAAATATCTGGAGCCACCGGCAACGCTTGAAGAGCCAAGTCTGTCCAGCCTGGAAATGTATGCGATTGAACAGGAGCCGGTGCAGCCCGGCGGCAGCTAATAGGGCTTATGTCTGTTCGAGAAGGTTTGCGTAGCGGCTGCGTTTGGGCAGCATCGCTACCGCGGCCAGTGCGGTAAACATACCCGCGACGATGAGGGGCGGACCAAAGCCGTAAAGCTCTGCCAAGGCGCCTAGGACTAACGCGCCTAACGCTTGGCCACCACCGATCACGGTATACCAAACACTGAGGGCGCGGCCGCGGTAAGATTCATCCACTGCCGTTTGCACCAAGGTCTGAGACGTGGTGCCTAGGGCGACTCCAAACAGGCCCAATACACCGATCATGATGTAGGCGATGAGTTCGGTGTGGGTGGCGGCAAATCCGGCGGTGGCCAATCCGCAAAACACGGTGGCGATGAGGGTCATTTTAGTCAGCCCACGCGGTCCGGACCGCTGCGCCATATAGACCCCAGTGAAGACCGCGGCGATGCCCATGGTGGCGGTGAAGGTCGCGAGCATTTCCGGTCCACCACCGTAGTAGGTGTCAATAATTCCTGGCAGCAAGTGTTGCAACGGAAGCGCGAACATACAGGCGATACCCCACAGCAGGAGAAGTGGGCCAAGAGCCTTGTGTCGTGCCATGTAGCGCCAGCCTTCGATCAGGTCGGCGAAAATGCTCGTGCTTTCTTTTTCTTGCTTGTCCATCTTGGGAATTCTCAGTGCAAGCAGAGCGAAGATCACAGCCAAATAACTTACGGCGTTGAGGCCAAATGCCGGCGCGATCCCTAAGGTTGAAATCACCACACCCGCTATGGCCGGTCCAGCAATGCGGGTGACATTAAAAGAGACGGCGGTAATCGCGATTGCCGACGTGTAATCTTTTTTGTCTAATAATGACGGGATAAGCGTGAGGCGCGCCGTCTGTACCAGTGGATAGACGATACCGCCGATGGTCGCGAGGCCGAAAATCAATTCTGGAGTGGCGAGGCCAAGGGCGGTGATCGTACACAACGCGACGGCCTGGAGGCAGGCGAGAATTTGCCCGATGACAGCGAGTATTCGGCGGTCGAACCGATCAGCAAGAGCCCCCGTGATGGGGGTGACAATGAGCGTCGGCAAGAACTCTGCCACGGCCACCGCCCCGAGCCACGTTCCTGACTCTGTCAGCTGCCAGACCAGCCAGCCTTGGGCCAGACGTTGAATCCACGTGCCAACCAAGGAGACGAAATTGCCCGCGGTGTACAGAGCAAAATTCCGATTGGATAGCACGCGCCGCGTGGCGGAAAAATCTGGCAACAGTGAAGTCATCCTGTCTTATGGCACGGACGTGTTAACGCGTCCCTTCTGGAGGCTTACCTCGTTGTTTGGGCGCGGAAGTCTGTTTTTGCCTGAAGAACCATATCGTACAGCTCTTGGGCACGACCCCCGACCTGGTCAATCAACGCCTGATGGGTGGACTTTCCAACCGTGCGCCATGCCGTGAGTTGATCGGGAGTGGGTTCGATAATCGTGACGTGGCTGGCGGCCGATTCAGCCAGCATGCGTTCTTCGTCGGCACGTAGTGCCGTTCCCGATTGTAACATCGAGGGGTGGGAGTCCATCACGCGCTGTCGCTGATCTGGAGTCAGTCCGTCGAACCATTTTTTGTTGGCCAAGACGGCGATCACGGTTGGTGTGTTGCGTGTGCGCGTAAAGTAGGGCGCATCCACGGACGTGCCTGTCATATTGTAGACATGGGAGTTGGTTTCACCAGCTTCGATCAATCCGGTTTGCAAAGCCGTCACTATTTCTGTGGAAGCGACCTGAAAAGTGTCCGCCCCCAGGGCTTGGACGAACAATTGAGATGCCGGATCAATCAACGCCCTGAATCTCTGGCCCGCAGCGTCGGCTGGTAGATAAATTGGTGTTTTGGCATACAGGCCATGCCAAGCCGCGCCAAACAACCGCAGTCCAACGACTCCCTGTTTTGCGAGCAATGCGTTGATGAAAGGCACAACCGCTGTTTCGTATACGAAGTCCACTTCGACCCAAGACTCGAACAGATAGGCCGCGTTTAGCACGGTGAGTTCGGGCACCGCTGTTGCGACAGATTGAAACCCAACACCTGCAATCTGAATGCGACCGCGCCGTAACGCATAAAAATGCGCTTCGTCAGATCCAATTTCACCGCGCACGAGGAGTTTGACATCAAAGGGTGCGCCAGGTGCGTCAGCAATGTACGCCCCCATGTCACGATAGAATTTGTCTGACGACAGGGCTGGGGTCGAGAACGCACCGATGGTGGTCGGTATTTTGTCAGCGGCTATACCGTGCGTAGGAATCATCGCGGAAAAGCCGACAAAAAGAGCGAGCCGCCCTAAAAGAGTCCGAGTTCGTGTGATCATAATCCGAGCGACCCTGGATTCATGCGGCCCTCTGGGTCTAGTTGGGTCTTCAGAGCTTTGAGCAAAGCTTGCACTTCTGGGCTGCGACTTTCCAGAAAGGGATAGACCCGCCCGATTTGCAAGTGTGCTGCCCCCAGGGCACGAAAAACATCGATCATGCCTTCGCGCAAATGTCTCACCGCCGCTTTGGTCTCAGCATCTGCCTCATAGCGTTGTTTTTGACTGAGGTAACTGTCGGGCAAATAACTTTCAGTCATGGCAGATCGTTCATCGCGCCAATACAGATTGGGCTCAACCAAAATGCCTGATGGACCTGCGGGAACTGTGGTGATCGCCCAAGTGATGTCGTGCTTTTTGATGATCCTTTCTTGATCATTCATGTATCGATCCAAATTCTGGAGTAGCGTCTTGAGCTGAGAGTGCGGAACGATGCCATGCATCGGCACCCACAATTCGCCATTATGACCAAGAATGATTGTCGGATCAGGAAAGGGTGTGCCGCGCATCACTTTAGGCACGCTGGCTTCAATTTCTGTGCCGTGCGCCCTCAAAATTTTATCTGCGGTGGTTAAGCGTAACGCCGCGTCGTCTTCGTCACGACCATCGACTGTGATGTGTATCGAATACTGAATGTCTTCAAGGTACGTTCGTCCTTCTGCCGCGACTTTGAAAGCGTCCTTTATCCCCTGGCCGAGTGACCCCGCAGATTTGGCAACGCCGCCTAGTAGTTTGAGGCCATCT
>JAURPI010000017.1 GCA_030835385.1 Alphaproteobacteria bacterium
ATCAGGCGAGACGCCATTTACGACCGGCCAGAGCGTTGGCTTTAAGGCAGGTGTACCTGACGGGCATATGTTGGTGAACAACAGCACAGAAGCAGCGATCTACTTATGTGTCGGGGATCGCTCTCACCCCGAGCACGTCACCTATCCTGATATAGATATGCAACTGGTCTCAGATGAAAATGGACCACGGTTTTTGCATAACGACGTAACGCCCTACCCAAATGAGCATCAACCTAAGTGGGGATAAGTGAGCATCTATTCATGCCGCAGGGCATCAATTGGATCTAAACGGGCTGCATTTCGAGCTGGCATATAACCAAAAACAACACCAACCAGAGCCGAAAACACAAACGCCATGATCATCATATCGGGCTGTATGATAAATGGGACGTTCAACAACGGCGCGAGCGCCATAGCACCTGCTAGTCCAATGATGATGCCTACTAGGCCGCCCAAACCCGCCAACATGGCTGCCTCGACCAAGAACTGAAGCAGTACTTCTTTCTCACGGGCACCGATGGCCATGCGAATACCAATCTCCCGCGTTCGCTCCGTCACAGATACCAGCATAATATTCATTATGCCTATCCCACCGACCAAGAGGCTTATTGCAGCGATCGCGGACAAAAACCCGGTCATAACAGCTGTGGAACTTTGAAATGCAGTGGACATCTCCTGCACACCGCGAACAGAAAACAGATCCTCTGCGCCCGGCTGTGATGGCCGCCGCTCTCTCATGATCACTTCAACCTCAGCCTGAGCTGCGTCAACCAATGAATCGTCAAGCGCCGCAACGTATATCTGGTCGACATTCGTATTGCCGGCAATCCGGCGCTGGAAATACTTGATGGGCACCACAACAACATCGTCTTGATCGCCCGAGAACATCACCTGCCCTTTTGGCTCAAGAAGACCTATGACCTCACATGATGCTTTATTGATCCGCAAAACGTTGCCCATGTAAGGCTCGTCTTTAAACAGTTCTGTTTTTACGGTTTGGCCGATAATGCAAACAGGTTTCCCCGTTTGCTCTTCGGCAGCAGAGAATAATCGACCTGCTTCCAGGTCCCAATTCCGCACGTTTACAAATTCGCGATCAGTCCCGACAACTTGAGACCGCCTGTTTCCGTTCCCGTAGACAACCATTTGCCGTTGGATAGACATGGGCGCCACACTAGACAGCATGACTGTTTCACGTCGAAGCGCATTGACGTCCTCGATCTCAAACGGCGGTGCTGACTGAGCCGCGCCACTCCTGCGACGTTGACCAGGAAATACTGTCAGCATGGTGCTGCCAAGCTTGGATATCTCCGTCTGAACTTGCGCCTTCGTTCCAGCCCCGAGAGTGACAACCACAATCACCGCGGCAACGCCAATTACAATACCCAGAGTGGTAAGGATGGATCGCAAAACGTTTCGCCGTATTTCTCTCATAGACAGCAGTAAGATATTGCCAATCATGTTCGCTACCTATGCCGCTTGGGATTTTGATTCGTGAACGATGTTACCATCACGGAACTCTAATCGACGTCCAGCGAAAGCAGCCATATCTTCTTCATGAGTCACCAGCACAATGGTGAGACCGTTTTCAGCATTCAGTTTGGCTAGCAGTTCCATAATTTCCTGGCTTCGTGCCGTATCCAGGTTCCCAGTCGGTTCGTCGGCCAATAGAAGCGACGGGCTGGTGACCATAGCCCTAGCTATCGCAACGCGTTGCTGTTGCCCTCCAGATAGCTCTGCAGCCGTGTGGTGCTCACGATTTTCAAGCCCGACTGCGTGAAGTGCTTCCATCGCCATATCCCTGCGACCTGACTTGGAAATGCGGCGGTATATGAGGGGAAGCTCCAGGTTTTCTAGAGCTGTCGTTCGTGACAAAAGATTAAAGCCCTGAAAAACAAAGCCGAGGTAGTGCCGCCTGAGCAGGGCCCGTTGATCACGGGTCAGCGTTTTAACATCCACCCCTCTAAAGAGATATCGCCCGTGTGTCGGCGTATCGAGGCAGCCTAGAATATTCATGGTGGTCGACTTGCCGGACCCACTTGAACCCATGACAGCGACAAATTCACCTTCGTAGATATCAAAGCTCACGTCATCGAGCGCACGAACGGCCATCTCTCCTTCGCCATACACCTTCGCGACATGCTCGAAAGAGACAACCGGACCGTCATGGGCTTTTGCTGAGAGATCACCCTCTACCATTAACTGGCGGCCTGAATGCCGATGATAACGTCTGTGCCTTCTTCAATGCCCTCTGCAATAACTTCAGCGCGCTGACCATCCAATAGCCCAACCTCAACTGGGATCGCCCGTGGACGCCGGTCGTCCATAACCCAAACCCGACCGGGAGCGCCGGCTTGTAAGGGTGTTTGACGCGCACCCCGATTGCCATTGAACCGCGGCATCATCATACCCATTAGACCCGGCGGACCCCGTCGAGCAGACGGCTCATCTTCATCTTTGGCAGGCATCGGGGGCGTAAAACGTAAGGCCGCATAGGGCACCATGATTGCGCCTGTGCGGTTTGCGGTGGTTATGGTAGCCGTCGCCGTCATACCTGGGCGCAACGCCAAGTCAGCATTATCGACGGACAGCAGAGCCTCATAGGTCACAACGCCACCCTCATTCTTCGGCGAGAACCGAACTGATGTAATTGTTGCGGGGAATACTCGACCGGCATAGGCGTCTACAGAAAATGTGGCCCGCTGCCCTTCTTGAACCTGCCCGATATCTGCCTCATCAATATCCACCACCAATTTCATGGCTGATAGATCTTCCGCGAGTGTAAACAACACGGGAGTTTGCAGTGATGCGGCTACTGTTTGACCTGGCTCGACTTGCCGAGTGAGCACTATGCCGTCAATTGGGGCTATAATGTCTGTCTTGGCCAAGTTGGTTTGATCTGCTGCCAAATTGGCTTCTGCCACAGTCACTTGTGCTTTGACACTCGCCAGAACAGCTATAGCGCGGGCGTGAGCAGCGCTCGCGTTGTCTAATGATTGTTCTGAAACATTACCCTTCTTATGAAGGCTCTCGGCCCGCTGAAGGTTATTGCGCGCTTCAAATTCGCTGGCCTTCGCCTCTTCTACTTTTGCCCGTGCTGAAATGAGTTGCGCCTCTGTCTGACGCACCCTGGCAGACAACTGATCCTTATCCAGCACGGCCAGGATCTCACCGAGTGCAACCCGGTCATTGAAATCGACATTCACCACTTCAATAAGGCCAGAGATTTCAGCCCCAATATCGACTTGATTGAGCGGCTGAATCGTTCCGGTCGCTGTCACCGTCACGGTCAAATCACCGCGCGTTGCGGCAGCCGTGCGAAAATTGACATCTGGCGTACCGGATCTAGGTGCAAGGCCAATGAAACCGAACACCACGAGAGCGACCGCACCATAGAGGTACCATTTGTATCGAGCTAAGAAGCTGCGCTGAGCCTCATTCAAACCGAGAGTATCTGCCATTTCGGCACTCGGACTTTGGGAGCGCGCAGGGTCTTCTTGTTCATTCATTGTATGTTCCACACCTGATCTATAGGCGACTGCGTCAATAGACGTCGCAGACCTATACCAATTTACAAACCGCAATCATAAACAGCTTTCGTATCAGCAGTGTGTCAAAAGCACCGTTCTCTGTAAGGAAGTGTAACATGATAAATAGAACAGGATCGTTGATTCACACCCCGTAACGACGAAAGGCCCGGTACAACCGGGCCTTCCTAATCGATTAGTCAGCTTAACAAGAGGGCTTATGCAGCCTTCTTAGTCGCCTTCGTGGCTTTCTTGGCCGTTTCAGTCGCGACGTCTACGGTCGCTTGAACGCGGTCAGAGATCGGAGCAGAGGCTTCTTTTATAATTCCGGTCGAAAGATCGGATATTTTCTGGCCTTCCGCGACCGCCTTTTCCCAAGCGTTTTTGGCAATCTTGGTCTGCATGTCGACAGCTTCGTTAACTGTCTTGGCAGCTACGATCTTCTTGCTAGCTTCAACAGCCTCTTCAAAGCTTTCGTTTGCGAATGCAACGCATTGCTTAGTCAACTGCTCAAAGCCTTTAGCAAAAACAGTGCTGCTAGCAACAATGGCGTCTAAGTTGTTTTGGTTGAAGGCAACCACGTCATCATAAGATTTCATTTCGAGTGTCCTTTACGGTCTTTTGTTGTTTTGCCGGTTCAGGCCCACGCGACCTATCTCAACAAGCGCAGCGGCATACAAATTATTGGGCAGCGAACTAATTTGCTGCGGTGCAGTATAAAATAGTGGGAATCGGCAATAAGTCAAGCAGTTTTTTTGCACCGCACCATATACAATTTCGCGGCGCAATAAACTTTTAACTTACTGTTAAATAATGGTTTTCTAGTTTTCCTGGGCTAGCAGAGTGGATTCTATGGCTGCCAGAGCATCTGGCGCTTTCGCCCCATCTGGTCCACCTGCTTGTGCCATATCAGGGCGGCCTCCGCCCCCCTTACCGCCCACGGCGGCCGAGCCCGCCCGGACAAGTGCCACCGCATCGATACGGTCCGTCAAATCGTCACTAACGCTGACAACAAGAGAGACCTTGCCTTCATCGACGGACAGCAAAGCGACAACACCACTTCCTTGGGATTGTTTGATTTCGTCGGCTAAACCTTTGAGGTCTTTTGCCGGTACGCCGTCCAAAATACGACCTGAGAACGCTATTCCACCAACTGACTTGGCCTCTGGCTTGGCTGCACCCACTCCTCCTGAGGTCACGATTTTTTTGCGAAGATCTGAGACTTCCCGCTCAAGTTTGCGCCGCTCCTCCAGTAAAGCGGTAATGCGACCAGGGATATCGCGGGGGGCAACCTTGAGGGCCTCGGCTGTTTGTCCAACTAAGTTTTGTTGTTCATCGACCCATTGTTCAGCAGCCAAGCCCGTGACCGCTTCGATGCGGCGTACGCCAGACGCGACAGCTGATTCATCCACGATTTTAAACAAACCAATATCACCGGTACGGCCCACATGGGTGCCACCACAAAGTTCAACAGAATACTGGTGTTGATCGGTTCCAGCCTGGGTCCCCATAAATACAACCCGGACTTCGTCGCCATACTTTTCACCGAACAGCGCCATCGCTCCAGCCTGAATCGCGCCTTCTGGGTCCATAAGTTGCGTTGAGACAGGAGCGTTTGCGCGGATCTGATCATTAACAATCGTCTCTACGGTCAAGATATCGTCGCGCGAGAGGGGTTTAGGGTGGCTTATGTCAAAACGTAGGCGGTCGGCTGCTACGAGAGAGCCCTTCTGAGTTACGTGGTCTCCTAGCGTCTGGCGCAAAGCGGCATGAAGAATATGCGTTGCAGAGTGATGGCCGCGCACCGCACTTCTCCGCGCGCTATCAACGACAAAGGTTGCTTCGTCACCAATGGCAACGCTGCCTTCTGTGACCGTTCCCAAATGCACATGCAAATCATCGAGCTTCTTTTGAGTATCCGAAATCGTAATAGTTGCCCCACCCGATGTGATGATCGTGCCCGTATCACCGACTTGACCGCCTGACTCACCGTAAAAAGGAGTCTGGTTTGCTACAACCGCAACCTCTTGCCCAGATTGAGCGGATTGCTTTGGTTGACCATCGCTAACCAGAGCAACGATCTTACCTTGCGCTGTTTCAGTAGCGTATCCGAGGAAGTCAGAAGCGCCCACGCTATCCCGAAGGTCAAACCAAACCTTGTCCGTAGCCGCGTCGCCTGAGCCAGACCACGCTTTGCGAGCCTCCTCTTTTTGACGCTCCATCGCGGATGCGAATGCGTCCGTGTCCACATCTATGCCACGGGGCCTGAGCGCATCTTGCGTTAAATCTAAAGGAAACCCATAGGTGTCGTAGAGTTTGAACGCCACATCTCCGGACAGCTGACCGCCAGATGACAAATCTTTGGCTTCCTCGTCTAAAAGCTTAAGACCTCGATCCAGCATTGATTTAAAGCGTGTTTCCTCAAGAAATAGTGTTTCCGTTACCAACGACTGTGCGCGCTCTAGTTCCGGATACTGCTTGCCCATCTGTTCGACCAATGCGGGGACCAAACGGCACAACAAGGGGTCGCCACAGCCCATAAGGTGGGCATGACGCATAGCGCGGCGCATAATTCGGCGTAGGACATATCCACGCCCTTCGTTGGAGGGAAGGACGCCGTCTGCAATAAGAAAACCTGTGGCCCTTAGATGATCCGCAATAACGCGATGCGAAACTGCATCGTCGCCGTCCGCCTCAGTTCCTGCCGCTTCCGCTGTTGCGTCTATAAGAAACCGCATCAGATCTATGGCATAGTTGTCATTTGTACCCTGAAGGATAGCTGCGGTGCGCTCCAATCCCATTCCTGTGTCAACGGAGGGTTTTGGTAGGTCTACACGCTCATCTGCTGAGATCTGCTCGTATTGCATGAACACGAGATTCCAAATCTCTACGAATCGATCACCGTCTTCATCGGGAGAACCGGGAGGACCACCAGCAATATGATCCCCGTGATCATAAAAAATTTCTGTACACGGACCACAAGGACCTGTTTCACCCATCGCCCAGAAGTTGTCTGATGTCGGAATACGAATGATCTTGTCGTCAGAAAACCCTGAAATCTTACTCCAAAGACCAGCGGCTTCTTCATCAGAAGAATGTACAGTGACAAGAAGTCGTTCAGCCTCGAGTCCATACTCTCGAGTAACAAGATCCCAGGCCAGCTTGATGGCTTCTTCTTTGAAATAGTCACCGAACGAAAAATTACCCAGCATTTCAAAAAAAGTATGGTGCCGAACAGTGTAGCCAACGTTGTCTAGGTCGTTGTGCTTTCCGCCGGCTCTGACGCATTTCTGTGAGGAAGTAGCTCGCGAATAGGGGCGCGACTCATTTCCTGTAAAAACGTCTTTAAACTGGACCATTCCCGCATTTGTAAACATCAATGTTGGATCATTGCGCGGCACAAGAGGACTTGAAGCAACGCGCTCATGGCCGTTACTTGAAAAATATTCCAAAAAGGTTGCGCGAATATCGCTCGTCGTACACATGACACCCGCCGTGAATGAAAAGTATATTTATAAGCCCAGTCTCTCTACGCCAAACTGGCGCTCAACCCAGCGCTTGCTGGAAGCCGTGGTTTCTAACGCTTCCTTGTAAGGCTGTCCAGAAAGCGGCCTCTCAGCCTGATTTCGGAAACCCTGTAGGACTTGCCGTTTGAGTTCCCAATTTCGCCCCTAAAGTAGGGTTAGCGTAGTAAATGACCATGTAATAAATCTTTCCATCCCGACAGCGAAAGAAGTTGGAATTGTTGAGGGTTAGGGGCCCTGTCTCTTCATATGCGGAGCCGGGCTTTGGCGTCAAAGTAACAAGGAAATTAGCAGCGCACCTCTCGGATTCCACGTCTATCGTATGTTCAAAATGTTCGAACAAGGCATCATAGTTCCCAAGTAGGTGATCATAGAATGCCTCTAAAGGAAGTTGATCGCCCTTGGGGTTTCCGTGGAAACGTCGCACTTCGTTGTCACCATGATAAATGACAACCTCTGCATCGTCTGTGAAACACGCGCAGGCGGCTGCAATGTCTTCTTTCATCACATTGCCGAAGTATCCCTGCTCAACCAAATTAACATAGTGCGCGCGATCATAGGTCGACATACCGGGTTCTCCTTCATCAGCTTTGACGGACGTTACTGTCATTAGAATCGCAATGTTAGCTAAGTCGGCGTCTCAGACAAGGCGCAGAACACGAAACAATAAAAAAACAGAATGAATAGAGCAAATAGAAGCAGCGGCGGGCTGAAGGGAAGCGCCGCCGCTGCAAAGGCCCGAGGGGATCGGAGAATTTATTCGGCGGCAGGAACCTCTGCGTCGTCTTCTTTTGCAGAGGGCGTATCTTCACCAATCATGGTGTCTGCAATCAGGCCGGCATTAACGCGGATTTGACGCTCAATCTCTTTTGCCATGTCTGGGTGCTCTCTTAGGAAAGTCTTCGCATTTTCCCGGCCCTGGCCAATACGTTCTGAATTGCATGAGAACCAAGAACCAGATTTCTCAACGATTCCAGCTTTGACACCAAGATCAAGAAGCTCGCCCATCTTAGAAACGCCTTCCCCGTACATGATGTCAAACTCAACTTGCTTGAACGGAGGCGCGACTTTGTTTTTGACGACCTTAATACGAGTCTGATTACCCACCACTTCGTCACGATCTTTGATCTGACCAATGCGGCGAATATCCAAACGCACAGAGGAATAAAACTTAAGAGCATTACCCCCAGTCGTGGTTTCAGGATTACCGAACATCACACCAATTTTCATGCGGATCTGATTAATGAAAATAATCATGGTGTTTGACTTAGCGACAGACGCCGTCAACTTACGCAAGGCCTGACTCATCAAACGCGCCTGCAGCCCTACATGATGGTCACCCATCTCGCCTTCTAATTCAGCTCGTGGAGTCAATGCGGCTACTGAATCAATGACCAACACATCAATGGCACCAGAACGAACCAAAGTGTCTGAAATTTCTAACGCTTGTTCACCGGCATCAGGTTGAGAAATCAGCAAGTTATCGAGGTCAACACCAAGCTTACGAGCATAACCGGGGTCAAGGGCATGCTCTGCATCTACAAACGCGCATGCACCTCCCATTTTTTGGGCTTCAGCAATGACATGTAATGCGAGAGTCGTTTTCCCAGAGCTTTCCGGACCATAAATTTCAATTACCCGACCTTTTGGAAGACCACCAATACCAAGGGCCAAATCCAAACTCAGGCACCCTGTCGGAATGGCTTCAATATCAACGGCAGTATCACGCTGACCGAGCCGCATGATTGAGCCCTTACCGAACGAACGCTCAATCTGTGAGAGAGCGGCATCCAGTGCTTTAGATTTATCCGTAGTGTTCTTGTTTTCCACGACCCTAAGGTTTGCCTCTGCCATGCCTGCGTCCCTCCATGTTTAGTGTGCTCATGCACCCTGAGCAATGGTCACTAATGTACGCGTTTTGTTCTCACTGTCCAGCAAAAAGAACAATAATGGAACAATTATCAAATAATGTAATAAAAACAGAGAATTAAGTATTGATAGATGGTCACATATTGCGTAAAAAACCAGCAGAGGTGCCAGAAATAGAGGGTCTAAAGAAGGAACAATTAAACAAAACCACTCAATCAAACATATGGAATATCAGCAACAGTCGCCGTATTTTGCGACCAAATGTTGAAGAGGAGTTTTGGCAATGTCTTGGCTACGTTTACTGGCATTAACACTTACAACCGGATTTCTACTCAGCCTTGCGGGCTGCAATACCATTGAAGGAATGGGGAAAGATATTCAGAAAGCCGGAGAGAAAATCGAAGACGCAGCAGATTAGCTGTGTCTATTGATCCACTGGTAAAGCCAATACGTCTTTCACCTTGCTTGCCAACTGCCCAAGACTAAACGGCTTAGGTAAGAAGTGAATGTCAGGGCTGTCGAGAACATCCCCACGCGCCACTTCTTCAGAATATCCAGAAATAAGAATGACCCTAACGTCAGGGCGTTCGACTTTTACAAATCTTGCGAGCGTTCCTCCGTCCATGCCGGGCATCATCATATCGGTAATGAGAAGATCGAGGTCGTCAGCGTCATGCAACATGTCCATGGCTTGCTCGCCAGTGCGGGCTTCCAGAACATTATAGCCTTTGTTTTTTAGAGCCCGCGCGGCAAACACCCGCACTGCATCTTCATCTTCTACTAGTAGGATTTTGCCGCCGCCTGACAGATCACCTTTGGTTGGGCTCTTCGCCAGCGCAGCGCCAATTTTACCGGCCATTGTTACCGGATCTTCCTCCTCTGGGGATTGAACAACCGCCTCTTCTTGCTCCTCAATCGTCGGCGCATTGGTCTCACCCGTTTCGGGATCCAAACGCGGTAAGTAAATGGTGAACTTCGCACCTTCACCCGGGGCTGAATTGACGAGAATGAAACCGCCCGTTTGACGAACGATTCCGTAGACCGTAGCCAAACCTAACCCTGTTCCCGCACCTGGCGTTTCTTGTTTGGTTGAGAAAAACGGCTCAAAAATTCTGCCAATATCCTCCCCCGCGATTCCTTTTCCTGTATCAGTTACAGAAATGGTGACGTAACGACCGGCCGGCACTTGCTCCGCACCCAGCTGAGTCGGGCACTCAAAAGTCTTAGTCCCAGTCGCGATCGTGAGGGTGCCACCTCCGGCCATGGCATCACGCGCATTGACAGCCAAATTGATAATGATCTGATCAAATTGTCCCGGATCAACCCGAACCGCCCCTAGATCTCTACCGTGAATCAATTTGAACTCAATGGACTCACCAATAAGTCGAGTCAGCAAATGAGATAATTCTGTCAAATGGTCCGTGCAGTTGAGTTCCTTAGGCTGAAGCGGCTGTTTTCTTGAGAACGCAAGAAGTTGCCTGACAAGATTGGCAGCGCGGTTTGCATTCTGCTTAATCTGCATAATATCGGCGAATGACGGATCGCCAGCCGCATGACGCTGCAGCAATAGATCGCAGAAACCGATCATTGCCGTTAGCAGGTTATTGAAGTCATGCGCGACGCCACCAGCGAGTTGCCCCATGGCTTGCATCTTCTGTGCCTGAGCGAACTGAACTTCTAGGTTCTTCTGTTCAGTCGTATCGATGACGTGGGCAACCGCTCCTTCGATTTCTCCTTCAGCTGCAGCCGCCGGTCCAGACAAAGGCCCCAGAAATACTGATGCTTGCACCGCAATCCCGCCAACTTTATCGCCTGCGAGACGTACATCAACTTGTACACTATCCGCCGCCCCTGTCATAACGCGCTCGAATTCACTGCGCATAGCACGGCGATCATCATCAACGAGAAAATCAGAAAGAAAGTCACCAATCAGCGAATCACGAGAGCGATCAACCAATTTCGCGAAGGCTTGGTTACAGTCCACGACTGACCCATCGGTTTCTGTAATCGCAATAGCGACCGGCGCTGAGTCGAATAGAACTCGGAAGCCCGTCCGACCGGCTCCTGCTGACTGTGCAGAATCTGATTTAATGTCACGGATTACCAGAGAACGTGTGCGTGTCGCTCCCGCATCATCGTAAGTACTTTGGAATACGAGCGCGTCAAAAGATTCACTGACAGCCGTTTTGAAACGAACCCGGCCTCGCCATTCTCCATCTAGCTCAGGACGCGACGCCCCTTCAATGACATCATCCAAAGCCATATCAACAAGCTCATCTGGCGTCCGGCCAAGCCATTCTGCGAAACGTTGATTGACGTAATGGAAGACCCCTTCGACATCAACGGAATAAATACCAGTTGGCATGAAATCTAAAAAATCGGCGAGTTCTTGTCGTTCTTGACTCAATATATCGTTGATTGCCTTGCGCGCTGTAATGTCTTCAAGCGACCAAATGAGGTGATTAGGAGGGGATTCCAAGGGACGGATTGAGACCTGAAACCAGTCAGGTTCTGGCATCTCACCGGTCAAAGGGATCTCTGCCTGATCAGCAAGACCTGCCTTTGCCGCAAGTCCAAGTCGGGCAACAGTTTGATCGCCGTCATATTCTGGTGCCGCTAAAGCTTCGAGCCGCTCAAGAGGCAACGCACCATCAAGCCAGTCGGCCCCAGACGGATTTGCATAAACAACAGAACCTTCTACTTCTGTAACAAACCTGGGTCCAGGAGCGGAGTCAGATAATGCGGTCATGGTGTCTAATCTTTGTCGCGCGGCATCAGGTTTGGCTAAGGCAGAACAAACCAAAACAACCGCAACAAGCCAGATTACACTGCCTCCGGTAACCACCCACACCCATGGCAGTGCCTCCAGGTCAATGTTTAATAAAAACCCGACAAGCACCAGTGCGCTGAGGACCAGCGCGACGTTAGATCTTAGCTTAGCTTGCAACCTGACCCTGCCCATCGACCTGCATTACGTAGCCGATGATGTCGGCGACAACCTTATAGTGCTCTTGAGGAATCTCTTGATCAACCTCAACTGAGGCATATAAAGCACGAGCTAATGGCGGATTCTCCATTAGCGGAACATCATTGTCTTCGGCGATCTGAAGAATGCGGCTAGCCAAATATTCAACGCCATTGTGCCCCTGCCTTTCTCTTCACGAGTTCAAAAGCGAACCCCTTTCACTCCGAACTAAAAAACTTTTCAACCTCAGAAACCAAGGTCTCCACCCCAAAAGGCTTGACCAAGAATCCCGAGGCTCCGGCAGCTTCGGCCGCTGCCTGTTTCTCGTCGGTCGGCTCTGCCGTCATCAAAACGAAAATAGATTTTTCGCATGACGCATCGGCTCGAACCGAGATCAGCAGGTCTAGACCATTTTGCGAATCCATATTCCAATCCGACAGAATCAGGTCGTAACCACCATCATCCGCCATCTTTCCCAAAGCTTCAGAAACCGAGGACACTTCGTCCACGGGGCTAAACCCCTGCTTACGGAGAACGTTCGCGACTGAGCGGCGCATCACGTCTAGATCATCGACCACAAGGGCCGAATTATGGCGTGCCTCGCTCGTCACGGCCTTCTCTCGTCTAATCCAGACAGACGGACCGCATCTTTGGTGTTAGGGATCATTGTTTAGCGACCGATTAATATAATGAGCGGGAATAGGCGGAATTCGTGCTTATATTTCGTGCTTTAGGCCAGCTCACAACATAGATAAGGTCGCCACTGGGAAGCGCCTTCCAGCCCGGAAAGATCTTTCGCATCGAAAGAGCTTCTGTCACGGCAAGCGCTTTATTGGCGCTCATATACGACAGCATTGGCACGACCTTGCTCCCTTTCATACTCTAACAAACGTAAGACGAATTGGCATATTCAGGGTCACTGACGATGCAAGCAGAAGCTTTGGGTTTCATCGCGCCTCAGATGCGAATCAGTTAACCAATTTTCGCTTGCTGCTGCGAATCCGCTTCAGCCACTAATGCCGCTAACGTTTGCTCTAGCTGCTGCAATTCTGAAAGCTTTCCGTCAATCAGGGTCTCTGCCGATAGCATGGCTTCGCGGGTTTTGAGCCCCTGCGCTTGGGCTTCAATGAAATTTCGGGACTCAGACAAATGTTGCAACAGTTCAAGTTCAGAGGGCGTAAAAGACTGGGGGTTTGCATTGGAGGATAGCACTTCTACATCGGCCGGACCCATAATATTTAAGTCGTCAGCTATCCTTTCACCATCCGTCATGGCGTTGTCTGCCATGCCGTCTTCCATCAACTCGCCGGCAGCTGCCTCGACGCGAACACCGCCTTCTTGTTTGGCGAAAGCAACCGGTCGACCGGCACTCACGGACGCCATCATTGTTTGGACATCCTGAACGACAACCGTCACACGGAAACCCATTACAAATAGGGCGACCAAGATCATCATCGGTAAAACCCGGACCATGGGACCGCAGAGGCAAGATGTGTTGCTAACCAATTTGCGCGTGCGCGGGCTAGCTTTACAATGACTCCGAGCAATCTGAGGTCTAGGGTGGTATTTTTTGGGTCATGACCGCATTAGATGACCACAGTTATTATTGATTTTAGCGGGCTGACTGTAGGGCTTTTAGAAGCTCACGCTCCGCTTCAGACCGTTCGTCTTCAAAAGACGCAGCTGCCGTCGCTATCGGTCGGGATAGTCCAAAAACAGCAGAAGTTTCGCGCTGACCACTGAGTTTAGCCTCAGCGCGGGCTGCACCAATCGCCACCCGAAGGTCCAGATCATCCTCTTCGTCTGTCGCCGCAATGGCGGCGCCAGCCAGTGTTCGTGACGGCGCGGGTGCGTCAATCATTGGCGGTGCTGGACGAGATTGTGCTGGGCGAGCAGGGGTAAACGGAGCCAAAGGTGCCGCTTGTTGAGCACCACCAATCGCTCTTCCGGATTTAACAGCGCCATCCAGTTTATCTGCCATTTCTTCAGCGCGCTGAATCATGAAGGCAAGATCGTCACGCAAGGAGTGGGCCTTCTCTACCCTTGCTTGCAACGCATTGTTCGCCTCAACGGTCGCTTTTTTGAGCTTGGGTATACCCGCCTCCGCGCGCATGGTGGCTTTGTTAAATCTTCCCACGACCTTAGCAAGTTCATCGCGAGAATTACGAAGAGCTGAGAGGTGGCGATTAAGAATGACGGCATAAATGATTGTCGGAACAATCAAGAGAATGATGGCTAAATCCATAATCGTATCGAGTGGCATATCCATCATTCGTCAGCCTCTTTCTTTCCTTGCTGGCCCCACGAACTTCGACGCTTGCGTCTCTGCGGTTCAGGAACCAGATTCATCCCATCTCAAACCTAGTTCAAAGCCAATAATAAAGGGTTAAATACCTGACCTATAGAAGTCTCATTGCCCATCTTCCCGCACGTCTTAAGAATGCGAGTAAATTATCCACAACCCACTGTTCTTAAAGCATTTGTTGAACGATCATTTCCTTGAAAAGCCCGTCATTGACGCGGGCTGCTCTGACAGCCGCGTTAACTTTGTTACGAAGTTCCTCACGCAAACGATACATTACGGCCCCTACTTGCAAATTTTCCATACACAACTGGCGAAGTTAGACTTGGAAATTGTCGATAATACGGGGCAGATTAGTATACATCGTGGGATATCCGCCATGTTGGCCAACTCGAGGCTGACCCGCATTTTCAGGAAGTTTCACCCGTGCCCCAGCGTTTTGAGATTGAACAGCATTTCAGGCAAATCATAAAAGATTGCGAGCCGACGAGGGCTTCGCAGGCACTAGGAGCCACGTCTGCACCCTCATCGAGGCCTTCACCTTCCGCCATTTTGTCGCCCGCAAGACCTTCGAAATGCAGGATGGGTCTAACGACAAAACCCAAGAGGCACTGGCCAACACCAACCTCCAAAGTGCCGAGAGCTTGCTTGAAGGCAAAAGCGCCTAATCAGCGCTCGTTGTCTGGCTGCGAACGGACCCTCCTAAAGAAGTAAATCGTTCAACGCGCAGGTCCGCGAGCCTTTTTTAATGCGCGTTGTCAGTGTCCCGGTAACCCATTGCCATGCCTGGGCGGCCAGTAGGTGGCCATCCTGGCCTCGTCATCCCTCCTCTCCTTCCTCTAGTATCTTCTCATTGAAATTAAGCAAACACATTGGGGAGCACACAGATGAACCGCAGATATTTTATGGCGACGACGGGGGCTGGTGCGGTCACAGCGCTGACCTCACGCTTCAGCTTGGCGGATGGCCACAAGAAACCCACCATCGCCCTAATGGGTGCAACTGCGCGATCAGGGCGGGAGATCATCCGCCAAGGTCTGGCCGAAGGATATAAAATTAAGTGCATGGCTCGCACCCCGTCGAAGTTGGGGGTCGAGCACGAGAACCTTAAAATGTTCAAAGGTGACATTCGGGACCGGACGTCGATCGATGCGATCCTCGCCGGTGATGAAGTAGTCGTCTCTATGGTCGGACGCGGTCCACAGGCAGACCCAATGGCCGAGATTGGCGAAGTCGACATTTATACGGTGATGGCCGAGAATCTGATTGGCGCGATGAAAGCCAAGGGCAACAAGCGCCTGATCATGGCGAGCTCAACTGGTGTCGAACACAAGTCCGATGTTAATACCCCGCGGCCACCGCCAGGCGATATGACGGCCTTTTGGCGCTGGAACGCACGGTATCTCTATAACGATATGCACGAGATGGAGAAAATGATCATCGAAAGTGGGCTCGATTACATTCTCCTGCGTCCTGGATTTATGGTCGAAGAGCCAGCCCGCAACGACATGAAGTTCAATACTACCAATGACACTCCGGGTGCCCGGGTGATTACCTATGAAGACTTCGCAGCCTTTATCCTCGATCACTTGGTAGGTGAAGAATACAAAAACACCGCCATCGGTATGTACTCCGACACGGTGATGAACCCACAGGCTGAGATCGAAAAGTTCTTGGCCCAACGAAAGAAAAATAAGGGATGAGTCACATGTCGATGATCACCCAAGCAGCCCGTAGCCGCACATTCGTGATTGCCATCGCCACAACCGCTGGCCTCATGTTGTCTGGTTGCAACACGTCGAATACCGGAGACCACATTTCTGACGATGGCTTCGAGCGCGGCTTTAGCAAGTTTTATGAGCGGGACAATCGCTACGTCACAGTCATTGAAGAATCAGAAGAGTTTTTCAATGACCGGAATATTGAAGGCGCAATTCTAAGTCTCGACGACGATTTCACCATGTATGAGATCACCCCTGAGGGTGTCGAAGAGCGTGTGCGCGGTGTTGACGAAGTTCGCAAAGCTGTAGGCATTTCCTTTGGCACCGGCAAATGGCTCGGCGCCAATGTCTTCAAGTGGGGTCTGACGGACAACACTTTAGTCCAAATTGAAGAGGATTTTTTTTCTACGGATGATGATGGTCAACGCTCCGTCAAAACCCTTGTGGTCTTTGAGCATCGTGATGGTAAACGCTGGCGCGAATGGCGGTTTAAGCCAAAGGCAGAGTAAGACTGAGTTCTATGCCTCTTACCAATGCGCTGCATATGGGCCCGGGCTGGTACATGCGCCGGACCACAAACGCCACAGCTCTACTACCCTTTTACCGGGATGCCTTAGGAACATCGGTCATTCGTGGTGCAGAGCCAGTCTACTTTTTATGGGCTGGCGAAACCTTCATCATTGAACTGAAAGCAGATGGAAGCCTGAGGAGAGAACGTGTAACTGCTCCTGCGCTACATCCGTGCACGCCGATCTTTCATAGCCGTGATTTACAGGTCACCGTTGACCGTTTACTCAACCATGGCGCGTCGCTTATCTCCCGAAGTGACACAGCCTTCGGCCCGGAAGCCTTTGTCCTGGACCCAGACCAACAAATCGTTGGGATTCGCCAACCTAAAGATGGAGAACTCGCCATCGGACGTTCGAATGTATCGTCCTACAATCCGGGGTGTGCGCCATTGCCAGGAGACGTGATCGGACTACGCTCGATTCTACGGCCTGTCGTAGACATCGGCACAATGTCTTCGTTCTATGGCGATACTGTCGGATTCAAAGACCTTGGAAAGCACAACGGTCGGCATCTTTTTGACCTTGGCGAAGGCGTGCACTTGGAACTTACCTCCGGGGGAGAACAACAAAAACCTCCGAAAGATAGGGCAGAAATTAGTAACCAGTTCATTGTCCGCGTCGAAGACCATGATGCCTTCAACGCTGCCCTAAAGGCTAATGGCGTTCCCTTTTGCAATGACACTTTCCGCTGGAACAGTGCCGACATGAGTATCTGCATTGAGCCTGAAGGGCATATCATGGGATTTGAAGAACGTTTCGAACCCCACGAGTACGGCGTTCCCCGTGATCCATTTGAAGAAGATCTAGAATCTGACCGTCGTTGGCGCCAGACAACCGGTCAACACAATGGCAACAACCAAGACGGATTTGATGTTGGCTACGCCGCAACCCGCTACGGTGCCATGCACTACACCAGGAAGCGTGGCACTGACCCGACCAAGCGCCCCCTAATTTGTCTTCACCCTTCCCCCTACTCTGGTGCTTACTTTCGTACGTTTTTGCATGCCTGCGATGAAAACCGCGACGTTATTGCCCTAGATCACATCGGCTATGGCAATTCAGCAAAGCGGAACGAACCATTGACAACACCTGAGCACGCAATGGCTATAGGCGATGCGCTCGACGAAATGGGTTTTGGAGTTACACGTTCAGGACGGGTGGATGTAATGGGCTACCACAGCGGCTCCACCTTTGCTGGTGAACTCGCGATCCTGCGGGCAGACTTAGTCGCTAAATTGGCGTTCGTGACCTATCCCTATCGACAACCGGAAGACCGCAAAGAACACCTACAGGGGATTAGGAGTGGATCATGGTTGACCGATGACTTAGATTCCCTTGAAGGAAAGTGGTCAACCAACATTGGACGACGCGCTGAAGGTGTTCCGCTCACCCGTGGGGTAGAAAACCTTGTTGAAGACCTCAAGACCGGCGTAAATTTTTGGCATGGGTTTGAAGCGGTCTTTACCTATGCGGCGGAGGAACGCCTACCGCTGATACGCCAACGAACGTTGGTGATTAATACGGACTCCATGCTCACTGGGCCTACAGCCAATGCAAATGCATTCTTGAAAAATTCTGACTACCGCATGCTGGACCATATGAAACTTGGCATTTACGAGTTACATGCCGACGAATTGGCGGAAATTATAGCCAATTTTCTAGACGAGCCCATTGAGCCTTACACGGCATACAAGCCCTGAAACGCGGTCGCAGATATAGCACTGTGCAAATCATGAGACTGATCACACTTTTCACCGTTGCATTATCGCTTCTGCTCGCTGTGGCTGGAGAGCCGTCGGCCGAGGATCCGAAAAACCTGCGGATTACGTTGCGCACCATGCCCCCGGGTAACGCAAACCCGCACACCTCCGGAGGATGGCCCCCACTACTCATCTGGCCCGCGCTGTTTGATGCCCTGACCGGCATCGATGAAAACGGCGACCTTAAGCCAGTCCTTGCGGACTCCTGGCATAACGAAGATGACACAACGTGGGTTTTCACCCTCAAAGAAGGCATTCAGTTCTCAAACGGCGAACCCTTCGACGCGGAGGCAGCCGCAGAGACAATCAATTTCCTACTCACCGACGAAGGGCGAGTGTTCTCTGTACACCGGGAAGTGCGCAATGTTGCTAAAGCAACAGCGCGAGACACCCGCACGCTGGAAGTGAAGACCACTCAGCCCGATAGCTTGATCCCTGGGCGGCTTGCGGGAATTCGCATGTTGCCGCCAAAATATTTTGCAGGTGTTGGCGCCAGTGCCTTCGCGCTGCAGCCACATGGCACTGGGTCTTTCATGGTGGACCGCTGGGAAACCGGTCGCGCCAGCCTGGTCAAAAACCCCTATGCATGGCGGCCAGGGCAAATCGACCGGATCGACTACACGGCGGCACCGGAATCTACCTCCAGAGTGCAAGCACTGGTTTCAGGCGCGGTGGACATAGCCTATGACTTGGGGTCTACCGACATCCTCCAAATCGAGGCGTCGGGCGCTCGCATTGACTATCGCACCCGTGCCGCCGTGCAAATGTGGCAATTCGTGACCGAGGTCGAAAGTCCGCTGCAAGATAAGCGCGTGCGGCAAGCACTGAACTATGCCGTGAATATCGAGGTCATCGTCGATGCCCTGATGCAGGGCATCACGGTTGCTGTCGGACAAGTCGCGGCCCGTGGCACGTTTGGATATGACCCGAATATCAAACCTTACCCCTACGACCCCGATAAAGCGCGTGCTCTGTTAGCCGAAGCTGGACACCCCAACGGCTTCACCATTCCGTTTCAAGTTGTGTCTGCCAGCTCAGAAGAAGAGTCCGTTTATGTTCAGGTCGCTCAAGACTTGAGGCAAATTGGTGTCGACGTCGAACTCATCCGCGTTCCTTTTACCAAACAGGTGCAAAGTGTTTACGGCGCTCCTTGGGACGGCAAAGCTTTCAACATGAATTACGGGTCATTACCGTCGCTCGATCCTCTCGCTTCCATGGGGTTTCACTCGTGCCTCTGGCCATGGCCATGGATCTGCCGCGAAGACATTGCCCAACGCACCCTTGAGGCCGATCAAGAGTTCAACCCAAACATCCGTCGAGACATGGTGCGAGGCATATTGAAAGATCTGCACGATGATCCGCCAGGAATCTATCTTTACGAAAACATTCACGTTGATGGCATCGCCAGCCGCGTCAAAACCTATGACGCACCCTTCGGTTTTATTCGCTATCACACATTATCGCTGGAAGATTGAGCCTTAGATTCGCCCTTGCGCGAGGCGACTAGTCGGACCTATGCGTCCGTTCCATGCGCTCATGGGCTTCTTGCGCCTCGAGACTGAGAGTCGCGATTGGACGTGCTTCTAATCGTTTCAAACTGATGGGTTCATCAGTTTCTTCACAATAGCCATAAGTCCCATCATCAATCCGCTGGAGAGCAGCATCAATCTTGGATATCAGTTTACGCGCCCGGTCCCGGGTCCGCAGCTCCAAAGACCGTTCCATCTCAGCGGTGGCTCGGTCGGCTATGTCAGGTTCTTGCAAACCGCCATCTTGAAGGCTCTCAAGAGTTTCCTCAGTTTCCTTCATAAGTTCAGTACGCCAACCGAGTAACTTCTGACGGAAGTACTCCTGTTGGTTCGTGTTCATGAACTCTTCTTTTTTTGTCGGCTTGTAATCTGGTGGAAGATTAATGGTCATAGGCCCCTAACCGTGGGTGTCTTTATTAATGGCGCGGGACTATAGGGATAGGGATTTTCCGCCGCAATAGAGAAAGACTCTATTTCAAAAGCTTATGATCTCAGGCCTGCGCCGCTAGCAGCATAAGTGCAAAGCATTCGAATAATTGCTAAATCCATGCTTCAACTCTGGTGTATTTTGGGCAGCTCGACCTCCGCCCGTAATTCAATCTCGTCTAGAATCTCGGAAACCGGCGGGTTTATGCCTTTTTCTCGCACCAGGCAGGCTATGGGTCTGGGGCGGTGCTTAAGAAATTAGCAGAGTAGCAACCCATTGCGGACCTCCTCCAAACGATAAAGAATGCCCTCTCCGCGGTGCACACGCCCCTTGCGCTCCTGGTATTCGGGTTAGGTCGCGTATGAATCCGTCGCCTGAGTAGCCAAAAACCGACCAGGCCCACAGTAGTGGAGCCCTGTTCTGCTGGCGCGATTTACTAGCCCGGCTGGGAGTCGGCATGGCGCAACTTGGAGTTAAGTTTGCCTGGTTCTCGATACTTTCTTGCCTTTTCCTTATCGCCGTCCGGGAAGGTACAAAATCCGAAACCATGGTCGATCACCTGATCACTGACAAACCCTAACCATCTCTGCCGTTTCACGTCATACTATTGGCCACGCCGGTGCCCTGCGCCGGACCCTAGGTTTATGGCTGGGTGACGGAACATGCTATCTCTCTATCGCTTTTTAACTGATATCGCTGCTTGGCCGTTGCGCGCTTTTTTACGTGTGCGCGCATGGCGCGGAAAAGAGGAACCGCTGCGGTTACCAGAGCGACGGGGGATTCCCTCTTCTAAACGTCCACTAGGCCGTTTGATATGGTGTCACGCCGCGAGTGTTGGTGAGGCCATCTCCGTATTACCCATCGCTGAGAACCTCCTCAAAGATCCAGAGGTAAGCATCCTTGTCACCACCGGAACAGTAACAAGTGCCCGTATATTGGCGGAGCGCCTCCCCACCAGAGCCATTCATCAGTTTGCGCCCTGGGATCGCCGCGCATGGATTACCCGATTTTTGGATTTATGGCAGCCCGACCTTTCCCTCCGGATGGAGTCCGAACTTTGGCCCAATACGCTTCTGGCACTGCGCGAGCGCAGCATACCATCAGTTATTGTTAACGCTCGTCTGTCAGAGAAAACCTTTCGGGGATGGAAGCACTTTTCTTCCTTCGCCCAGGACATTATGGATTGTGTTGATGTTGTCCTTGCACAATCGGTGGAATTTGCTGATCACTTCAAAACACTCGGCGCCAAATGCATTAAAATCACAGGAAACATCAAACTTGCAGCTGCCCCCCTCCCCATAGACACTAACGCACATGGGAAACTCTCTGGAATGATTGGTTCTCGACCAGTCTGGTTGGCCGCAAGCACGCATATAGGGGAGGAAAAAATCTGTTTCACTGCTCATAAGCGGCTTCGCGATACATTTCCTAAACTCCTGACTATAATCACCCCTCGCCACCCTGAGCGTGGATCTGCAATATCGGATAGCGCCAAATCGCATGGCTTAAACGTTGCCCGTCGAAGCAAGAACGAACCCATCACTGACATGACGTCCATTTACATCGCCGACACTCTGGGTGAGCTAGGCGCTCTTTTCTCTATTGCACCGATCGTCTTCATGGGAAAGAGCCTTAAAGCACATGGGGGGCAGAACCCGATCGAGCCATGTCACTTTGACTGTGCAATAATATTCGGACCGAACATGGAAAACTTCAAAGACATAGCGGAAGCAATGGTCAAAGAACACATGGCACTGCAAGTCAATTCGACCGAGTCTTTGATTGCGGCTGTTTCCCGCCTGTTACATAGCCCAGACGAACGGCAACGGCTGTCTCATAACGCAAAGACCATAACCATGTCGGCAGATGCAAGCCTTGAGAAAACGTGCAAAGCAATCTCAGACATGGTCGACGAACAGCTTCGAATAAAGTGTTAAGACTAGATGCAAAGGCCACGGCTAAGCCCAGGGGATACGAACTCCAGGACCTTTTATTAGACCGCCCACTATTCCCTGAAGTCTAGGCCTACGTCCAAGCATGGCGCCGAATGGGTAATCCACCCAACGGAAATGACATCCACACCGCTTTCGGCCACCACCCCCACCGTATCAATCGTGATGGAACCTGAGGCCTCAACAACGGCCCTGCCATCTATCAGCGCAACCGCTTCCGCCATAGCGTTAGGATTCATGTTATCGAGCATGATTACATCTGCTCCACCATCAAGAGCTTCTTCGATTTGGTCAATACGATCGACCTCGGCCTCAATTTTGACCATGTGGCCTGCGGTCGCCTTCGCATTTCGCAATGCTATCGCGATACCCTCAGCGGCAATAATGTGGTTGTCCTTTATGAGCACTCCGTCACTAAGACCAAATCGATGATTGAAACCACCGCCACAGCGTACCGCATATTTTTCTAGGGCACGAAGACCAGGGGTAGTCTTTCGGGTGCAGCAAATACGCGCTTTTGTGTGAGCCACAGCGTTGACCATTATTCTGGTCTCTGTCGCAATACCAGAGAGATGCCCGAGAAAATTAAGCGCTGTACGTTCCGCCGCAAGAATTGCGCGCGCGTTCCCAGACACACGCAAAACGGCATCACCTGCAAGGAGCTGATCTCCATCAGCCGCACGATTCTCGATATTGAGCGATGCGTCGACCAGGGAAAATGCATGATTGGCCGCATCAAGCCCCGCAATGACACCAGACTTGCGGGCCACCAATTCCGCCGTCGCGGAAACGTCTTTAGAGACTGTCGTGCTAGACGTAATGTCTCCTGCAGCACCAAGGTCTTCATCAAGAGCATTGAGAACGATGCGCTCAAGTATTGCTGGCGCTAAAGGAAAGTTAGTCGTCGTCATGGCAACACCCAAAGATAGGGATAGAAAATATTGGCCTTTATTGACCGGGCTGCCATCCATTAAGCATGCGATCCACAGACCGCCTTGCGCTATCAGCGATGGCAGGATCGATCGTCACTTCGTGTTCCATGTTCTGGAGCGCTGTCAAAATATTATCAAGTTCGATACGCTTCATATGTGGACATAAGTTGCATGGCTTTACAAATTCGATGTCTGGGTATTGAGCTGACACATTGTCGCTCATAGAGCATTCCGTAACCAACACAACTCGAGCAGGATTGTATTCACCGACATAGCCAGCCATACCTGCCGTTGAACCGGAGTAATCCGCCTCATCGATGACATTGGGTGGGCATTCCGGATGGGCCAAAACTACAACACCCGGATAACTCTCGCGGAAATCACGAATGTCTTGCGGGGTGAATTGTTCATGAACTTCACACCGCCCCTTCCAAGTGACGATGTTCACATTTGTTTCACGTGCGACATTCTGCGCGAGATATTCATCCGGCAACATAATGACCTGATCTACACCAAGAGATTCAATAATCTGCTTGGCGTTACCAGAGGTGCAGCAAATGTCTGATTCTGCTTTTACTTCTGCCGACGTGTTCACATAAGTTACCACCGGTGCGCCAGGATATTTTTCTTTCATCAAGCGCACGTCAGCTCCCGTAATCGAAGCTGCCAGAGAACACCCAGCGTGAAGATCAGGAATGACAACGGTCTTATTTGGGTTAATCAACTTGGCGGTTTCCGCCATGAAATGCACACCGGCCATCACGATGATATCGGCATCTGTGTCGACAGCGTGACGCGCTAGGGCCAGAGAGTCGCCGACAATATCCGCGACGCAGTGGTAGATCTCGGGTGTCATGTAGTTGTGCCCGAGAATAACGGCATTGCGTTCTGCCTTGAGTTTATTGATGGCATCTATCTTGGGTGCGTGAACGGCCCACTCGATCTCCGGAATGACTTTTTTCACCCGATCATACAAAGGGGCTGTGCGGCTCTGGATCTCTTCGCTATACGTTAGGTCAGCCGGAGCAATGTTTGAAGCGTTCATACCGCCAATCTCTCACACGATTACGTGACACTTATACTTATTTTGAGCATATGGGGGGTGCATAAAAAAGCACGCCCTTATGCTCGCGCTGAGCGGAAGCTAGTCACCAGGGTGTCACAAGTCAAGAAATCGCGACTCTGAACTGAGCCTCAAAGTGACTTAACAACCGCCAAAACTAGCAATATTCCGCTATTTTGTGCGCCGACCACGGGGCATACGAACACCTGGTGCCGGACGCTCACGCACCACGTCAGGCCGAAAACTGAAGAGCTCAGCGGGCCGCCCCCCGGTTTCTGACGAGACTCGTCCAGTCGGCTCCACCAGCCCCTCCGCGGCCACCAAACGCCGAAAATTCTGTTTGTGCAAAGGAGCCCCTGTAAGGGCTTCGACTGCCCTTTGTAATTGTAATAATGTAAATTCTATCGGCATAACTTCAAAAATCACGGGCCGATAGCGAATTTTGCCCCGCAAGCGACCCAACGCAGTGGCGAGGATACGCCGGTGATCCTGATGGAGCGGAAGCCCTGTCCAGGCATGGGCATCAGACTGGTTCTGTCTGGTCTTAATGCGCCCATCGATCACTGTTTCCGCGACTAAACCCGCCTCATACAGCAATTCGTAGCGTTCCAGCACGCGGTCTGCATCCCAACCAGCATCACTGAAACCAAACGCGACGTCAGCTCGGCCACGGCGCGCTCGCTTCGCCTTGGCATTGTCTGCTTCGTCAATCCAAGAGCTGATTTTTGGTTTCAGAACCTCATTCAGCACGGCTGGCCGGCCATTGCGCCAGTCTTCCCAGGGAAACAGCCGGTACCAATCGAACCAATCAGACCCAGCGGGGCGCTTTGCGGCAGATTGGCGGATTAAAGCGACATATCCGACCGAAATAGACCGAGGACCACCAGCCAAAGCGTCTGGATCGCGAAATAGGTCTCCGAACGTATAAAGCTGTTCTACGAACCCAACGGTTAGGCCCGTTTGTTCTTCAACCCAGCGGCGAAGCCCCTCCTCCATTGTGCGGTCACCCTCAGGATCAAATGGGCCAGAAGGGAGGCTTGGCCTGGCGTCGGAACCATCGGCGCTAACCAGTAAAACCTGTGGCTTTTCAGCATCTACGGTCGCAATAACAGCGTCGAGGTCAAGAACAACGGCTTGGTTCGTGCCTGATTTTGGTTTTTTGTTCATGGAAGTGCAGTGGGCGATGTTTCTAGATTGGGGTCAACCCGGCAAATCTTGTCGGGTGTTGCCGTCTTCTTCGCACAGCCCTCTTAACGTCCAAACCTAGAGGCAACAAAAGCTTTTTGACCTAAATCCTCAATAAATCCCAGGACGTATGAGGATACGGGTCAATCGGGAGGGAGGTCGATCGTGAATCCGTTCTACAGCAGCTCAAAAATCATGGGCTTACCTAGCTCGCAGCCATGGCAGGCGCAGCAGTTAGGTTAATCTCGTTCATCATCTTTTTGGCGACGCGTTTCTCTTCGTCTCCTATGAACCTGGTCTATGGCAGACTGAGCCAATCGGAGTCGCTTGAGATCGCTAGGCAAATAGAGCTGTCTGGAACTAAATTTCATCTGGCCTACAATGGCTTTCAAGTTGTGCGCAGCGGACAAGACGTATACTTGGTCATGATTAACGCTCACACGTATATTAATGAACTCATTGCGGCAATTACTGCCGAACACCTTCACTATCCAGTTATTGCGTGCGGCATTGAAACCGACTCTGCAGCCGCAGTTGCCGCCATCAAGTTTGGGGCTAAGGAATACCTCCCAATTCCTCCTGACGCCGATCTCATAGCAGCTGTCTATGAAGCGATCAGCGAAGACCAAGACGCTCTTGTCTGTGCAGATCCTGTCATGAAGAAATGGGCAGATATGGTAGAAAAAGTCGCTAGCCATTCAGGATAAGAAAATACAGCGGGTCGGCTCCGACACAGCAATGTAAGTGAACGCTGGCATCCTCACGACCTCGCACCGGAATATGGAAGCCGAAGTGAAAGCAGGCAATTTCTGTGAAGATTTATATTTCCGGCTGAACGTCGTCAGTATCGCAATTCCATCTCTTCGAGACCGACCGAGAGATGGACGGTTCTCGATAAACACTTCACTGAAAAATACTCTGAAGAAAATGATATCGCGTTTCAATCTATCAACGATGAGGCGATAGCTTCTCTTGAGGGTCACACCTGGCCTGGCAATGTCCGCGAGCTCGAAAACACCATGTACCCGCAGTACTTTTGGCATTTAGTGACATTATTGGTGCAGGTGCTTTGCTTACCGGCGGAGTAGACCGAAGCGACGACAATCAAGGTGCAGGTAGTCTTGTGGGTCAAACTATCGCCGATTTTGAACGCGACCTTATCATCGATACTCTCAAGCATACGACCTGCAACTGCACCCACGCGGCTAAGATTCTTGGGATATCTATCAGAACCCTCCGGAATAAGCGTAACACCAATGTCGAAGGGGGTGTCCCGGCACCCTCTCCCGGCGAAGCCTAAGTCGCCACCGACGGCCTCCGAAAAACGCAAACTTGCTAGGCATTTCATGCCTATCTAAACACCTTGTTAACGGTCATTAGGGCACAGTAGTTCTTTGAGATGCGGATTTCCGTCGCGCCCCGGGACGGGCTTGGGAACCGCTGAATATTAAGATTTAACGGTTACTTTGGGACTCTGGGACGCGTATGGCGGAAGACACCCAAGACGGCGGGGAAGCAGCTGAGGCAGCCCCTAGGGCGGCAGAACCTGCGGCATACCACTTGGCACTCGCACCAAGTGGAGAACCAGCGTTTGACGCTGGATTTAATTTCGATGGCGTACTGAACCGAGTCGGCGCTACTGCTAAGCATGTCGACCTCGGTTTCGCGCTCGGACTGGTCGCGATTCTCGTCGTCCTGATCATGCCCATGACACCGTGCCTAATCGATATCGCCCTGGATCTCTCAATTACGCTTTCGGTCCTCATCTTGATGACCGTTGTAATGTCTCAAAACGAAGTTTATCCGATGGCAAAAATCAAAACGGCCTGCCGAATCTGGCATATAGTAACACCGAGCCGAGCACTTGGGATCACGCTAACACCGATTGGGAGCGCCATAGTTCATAAACAATGCGCCTGAAGTCTTACACAGCCGCCACCATGGCCGAAGCCATGAATTTGGTTCGCGAAGAACTGGGAGAAGACGCAATTATCGTCTCAACCCAGCGGTCTTCTGACGGTCAAGGCGTGCGCATTACGGCAGCTTTAGAAGAACCCGACGGCGAAGAGGACATTGCTCGCGCCCTCGCCGGTGATGACGCAACCCCCTTCTCTGAAGGCGTTCGGGAAGCCCTCACCTATCACGGGGTACCAGCCCGTTTAATAGAGAAACTTGTCATGACCGCGCGGTCTGTTGAAGTTGGCTCTCCAACTATGGCCTGCGCTGCGGCACTAGAAGACCACTTTGATTTTGCACCGTTGCCAGAACGGAAGGCACCGAGACCCTTTATGCTGGTCGGCCCGCCAGGGTCTGGAAAAACAATCACCGTTGCGAAGCTGGCCGCGCGAGCTCGGCTCGCTGGCCGTCCAGTTGGTGTCATAACTACCGATACAATTCGCGCAGGTGCCGTCGAACAATTAACAGCGTTCACCAAAATCCTAGAAGTTGAGATACATCAGGTTCGAGGGCCTGAGGCTCTCCCTCAAGCGGTCGATACAATGATGGGACAGTTCGATTTGGTATTTATCGATAGCCCAGGCTTGAACCCGTTCAGCCATCACGACATGGATTATCTCAAGGCGCTAACACGCATCTCCAACGTTGAATCGATCTTAGTCCTCGCCGCTGGTGGTGACGCCGGCGAGGCTGCCGATATTGGCGAGTCCTTTTCTGCGTGTGGGGCGACACGGATACTGGCCACCCGCCTTGATATGACTCGACGGCTAGGCTCTGTCTTAGCCGCTGCAGATTCGGGGCAATTGATGTTCTCTGAAGTGAGCCTCAACCCCCATGTCGCAACCGGTCTGTGTGCCATAAACCCCGTATCGATGGCGCGCATGATTCTCCCGCCCGACGAAGATCTTCAACCGGCACGGTTCGAAGAAACAGAAACGCCAGAACGGCCTGCAGGCCCCAGAACTGAGGTATTTTGATGAACTCCGATTTGCCCCCGTCTTCCCAGCCAACCGGTGATCGGGAGGCACCTTCGTTAGCTGGTCGGCCAGCAGTTTCTGCCAAGCGCGGCCGCATCATTGCTGTTGCGTCGGGCAAAGGCGGCGTTGGGAAAACGTTCTTCTCAATCACACTCAGCCATGCGCTGTCTATGCGTGGGGATCGCGTATTACTTTTTGACGGTGACCTCGGCCTCGCCAACGTCGACATTCAACTTGGCCTTATGCCGCACTACGACTTAGGCAGCGTGATCGCAGGAAAGCTCTCACTCAATCAGGCATCGATGCATTACGAACAGGGAGGCTTTGATGTTATTGCCGGTCGATCAGGCTCGGGCAGCCTGGCTAATATTCCCATTTCTCGTTTGCAGATCTTGGGTGAAGACCTTGCTTTGATCGCCGCGCGTTACGATCGGGTTATCCTTGATCTTGGTGCGGGCGTTGAGAAATCCGTTCGGCAATTGGCCCGTGCCGCTGACACCGTACTGGTTGTCACAAGTGATGAGCCAACTTCGCTCACGGATGCATACGCCTTTATCAAAGTCACCGCATTGGAACGCCCAAACTTAGATATCCGGATTGTTGTGAATGCATCTAATTCAACGCGCGAAGGTGAGCGCACCTATCAAACGTTGTTCAAAGCTTGCCAAGGGTTCCTAAAAATATCACCACCGTTAGCTGGGATCATTCGTCGGGACGCTAGAGTGCGAGAGACCATTCGCAACCAAACACCCATTTTGATCCGCTCACCCAATTCAGAAGCGGCGATGGATGTTGCTACTGTCGCCGAAAGGCTGATCGCAAGCTGAGATGTCCACGATACTGCCGCCGGGCGCGCAGGCGCCACCGCCTCAACCAGCCGCTACAGCTCAGGCGGCGCCAACAGCGGTGGTGCGTGAACCATCGGTAGAACTGCTACGGGCAGCAGCCGGCACCAGAATAGAGGGAACTGTTCAACCCCCCAGGGACCAAACAGTACGTTACCAACCGGGGGGCAACGCAAACAGGACTGCGGTTGGTTGGGGCTCAAGGCTGGCCTGCACCGCCGTTTGCAACGCCAACACAAACCCAGGCATTTCCTGTACAACTCGCTTTGACTGGCACAGTTACCGGTCAATCAACAACAGCACAGCCAACAATCCAGGCCGCTGCTGGCACCCTTCAACTTGCCACGCCCGCTAATTTGCCGGCTGGCACAACAGTCACCATTGAGGTTCTGACCCAATCCGCTCCACGGGCCGACACTGTCGGCGGTGCAACCGGGACTGCACCGCCTCCGTCACCAGGAACATTACCCTTTGCGGCCGGAGCAGCGCCTTGGCCAACTCTCACTGAAGCGTTGCAAGTATTGCAAAGATCAGACCCGCAAGCGGCACAAATCCTAGCCAACACAATTCCGGAAGGCGGACAACGCCTCTACCATGAAATGCCCAAGGGTAGGTTGAAAAAATTAATCTCATAACTCGCCGTGAAGACTCAAAAGAAGACGATGACGAAAAAGTCGAAAAGAAGAGCGGGGGTGGATTACGATTTCTATTAGATTTGGAACTCTCTAATCTTGGCGCCCTTCAATTAGATGGCATGGTGAACGAAGAGACCAAGGGCTTTGATATGATGCTTCGGAGTCATGAGAAGCTGGATGACGACATCCGTCGCGACCTGACGGGATTATTCGTTGCCGCCAACCAAGCTGTTGGACTCAAAGGCGGGCTCACGTTCCAAGTGATCCCCAAGTTTACTGATCCCATCGGATCGAGCGAACCGCTTAACCTTGAGAAAGAAGGTGTGTGGGCGTAAACGAAACTGACAAGAATTAAACGAACAGCGCTGTCATGTACGTCATAGATCAAGCAAAAAAGATGATCCAGCGCTGCACTGGGGTTTACCAGACCGAATATTCTTCGCTTGTGGTGAATGCCACATCCTCGCACACGCCTGTTTAGAGCGATACAACGGCATGGGATTCTCTGCTTTGTGGATCAAACCGAGGGGTCAATATTGCGGCAACCACATTATCGTCGCCCGGGAGGATGTCGCCTTTGATTATCATAGGTATAGTCGATTACCTGTCTTGCTGTCTCACATGGAACGTAAAGCAAAGAGATGGTGGCGGGGCTGGCAGACCGACCATATTTCGTTGCCCAAGTCTGTTTTGATTTCTGAGGCCGAGTCAAAAACTTATGATGGACTCTGGTTGCGCGAACCGCAGCAATTTGTTGCACGACGCTATGCCACGCGCGAAAAAATTCCTTAGCGGTTTTCCGTCACCGGAACCGCATACAGATTAATGAACTTCTTGACCGGCCGCTGAAGAAGTTTGTCTAGGAGGCGCGCTCCGGCGGGTCACAATCCACACCGCGATTGGCGCCAGAACAGCCGCTAAAATCGTCGGTACTGGCCACGACGAAGACGAGACCGCAACAATAGCCACACTGATCATCATCATAATTATCGCGGCCGCCTTGGCGGGAGGTGGAATGACACGGTGAACGTGCCAAGCCCTTAACGTTGCGCCAAATCGAGGATGCGTCCATAGCCACCAGCGCAAACGATCTGAGCTCTTAGAGAATGCCCATAAAGCGATGATCAAAAAAACCGTTGTCGGAAGGCCTGGCAAAAAGGCACCGATAAACCCAAGTCCGACGCAGACCCAGCCCAACGCCAGAAATACCGGACACAAACTCGAATGTGTCAGAGGCGGCGGCGGAATGTCGTCCCAATCTTCTGGTCTGTTTTCGTTTTCGGACGTGGTCATATTACACCAATAGGTAAGGAACCTGGGTTTTAGACCAGCCAGGCGGCTAGGGGCAAGGAAAGCGGCTCTTTCTATTCCAATAGAGTATGGGACGGAGCCGAATCCCCGTCCCCATCAGCGCGATTCCTTAGGGAGAGGGTCCAGAACCAAGGTGATCTGTCGGTTGCACCACGGTGGTCGTTCATCAAGCCCAATCCCGGTGAAACGCTCGCTTATTTCTTCTCTAGATAACGCTATTAATAATCATTTGCAATAATAATAATCATTATTAATTAGAAAAACTATAGAGGATTTGAACGAGTAAGTGATGGATCAAACGGACAACGATGTACCACTTGAAAGGCGATCTGTTTTCCCAGACAGAAATACAACAGAGAAGCTGAATACCTCCGAACTGCTAATGCTGTGGACTATTCGGGCATGGGTCCAAGACACCCATGGCACACCCACAAGAAGGTATAAATTACAGGATGGTTTGGAGAGAGCAGGATGTGGTGATGCGATCGACTCGCTTTGCACATTGCTGGAAATCGTTGGTGCCGCAGGAAAACGAAGAATCGAAATTCACGCCACAGGGTGTCTCTGTATTTCTACAGACGAGAAACGAATGCTACACACTCTCGCTGCACAGCAATCAGGACATACTTTGGAAGCCTTCGATGTTCTGACGCACCTTATTCCTGATGCGGCGGCTCGCATTGCTCTTGGCCACGCAGAATCTGTTGCCGCGAGCATGACCCGAGTGGGACTTCTTCTGCCTGATCGAGCATGGTGCTTAGCTGAACTATCTTTGACACATCGTTTGCGTGCGCCACGTGCTGCATCGACTTGTGTTCGGTATGAACTTCATTGAATACAGAATAGTCACGCTAAACTTGTACAGCCATAGGACATTGACCAAAGGCCTTTGGACACAAACGTTCGCCGTGCTCCGACGCAGGTCCTCCTCGGCCAATAGCGCGGCGAACCAAGTCAGCTAGTCCGTTAATAAACGAAGATCCCGTGGCGACAGCAGGCACACGTTCAAAGCCTGGAACGCCGACGTCATCGGCCAGTTCACGCATTTCCTGTTCGATTTCGACCAGGGTCTCAACGTGCTCTGAGACAAAACTGATCGGCGCAATAACCACTGGGACTTGGTCCCGCCCGGCGCGATGAATCTCGTCCTCTATAAACGGCCCAATCCATTTCACCGGCCCAACCCGGCTTTGGTAGCAAATCGTGTAATCGAGACTTGAGTCTCCGAGTTCGTCGACAATGGCTTGTGCAGTTTGCTCAACCTGCCATTGATACGGGTCACCAGCCTGGATGGTTCGTTCTGGGAGTCCATGCGCAGAAAGGAGAAGTCTTGGCTTACCCCGCTGTGATGCAGCGTCCAGTGAGAATCTTATGTTCTGCACAGTTTCTGAAAGAAACCCATCCTGAAAAGGAAAACAGCAAAGTGAGTCAATTGGCACCGATAGACCTTGTGCGCGCGCCTCTCTATTGAACGCGTTCAAAGACGTGCCAGCGGTTGTGGTTGAAAATTGGGGATAGAGCGGTAGCAAAATGACGCGATCTGGTTTGTCTTCTTTGATGGCCCCAACAACTTCCTTCGCCATAGGGTGCCAATACTGCATGCACACATGCACGGTGACTGTTCCTACAACATCACCTAGACTTTTTTGAAGGGCATCCGCTTGTGCCTGTGTTGATGGCAATAGCGGCGATCGCCCCCCCACCAGCTTGTAGATATTTTGCGACTTTTCGGCGCGGCTGCGAGAGATAATTTGAGCGATCATCCACCGCATTGGATTAGGCATTCTAAGGATCGCGGGATCGCTAAACAGATTGAATAAAAACGGACGCACGGACTCCAAAGAATCTGGGCCTCCAAGATTGAACAAAACGACAGCAACTTTTTTAGCGGTCACGGTGAATATCTCCTAATTCCCCGTAAGCGCGTGGGAGCCGCGTTCAGTGAATTAGAACAATGGACTTATGGCATATGGCATCGCAACCAATCAAAGATTCCTAGCGTCCTCAATCGCCCTCGCCAAGGTCCGGTCAGACCCAATTATCCAGCTACCCTATTTCGAATAGCTAGATTACAAACGCCCTGGCCAATAATGGAGATCGCTTTGACAGACACATCCACGGTACTAGAACCTGACCGCAGTGGCATCAAGATTGGACCGGTATGGATGGTCCCGGGCATTTCGCCACTCAATGTCTACGCGCTTCTCTATATTGCGTTCTTTACTATTGCAAGCTCTGTGTTCTTAAGCGCCACGCAACCGTACCTATTTAACGCAGTTCTCAACATACCTGTAGAGACACAAGGGTCTCTATCAGGCCGCTTAGTTCTGTTCAATGAACTGGTTGTCATCGTGTTGATCGGTCCTCTCGGCCTTCTGGCCGACAAGATTGGCCGACGCCCAATTTTTGCGGCGGGCTATTTCTTCCTATTCATTGGCTACATGCTCTATCCAATGGCGGAAAGCATTCCTGAACTAACAGCCTATCGCATGATTTTCGCAATCGGCGTTGCCTGCAACACGGCGATGATTGCGACAATCCAGGCCGACTATCCACAGAATTCCTGGCGCGGAAAATTGCTGGGGCTGTGCGGTCTACTCCAAGGAATAGGAGTGGTCATGGTCTTAGGCGTGTCTCGCAGCCTGCCTGGGTGGTTTGTTGACAGCGGCATGGACCAAATTAGTGCCGGACGACTGGCCTTCTGGACCTTTGCAGTTATTTGCTTAATCAACGCGGTCATTGTTCGCGTTGGTCTAAAAGGAGGCGTTCCGTCCGCTAAGACAGACAAAGAACCTCTGCCAACGATCCTACGCAGAGGCATCAAAGCAGGTCGCAATCCCCGAATTGCCCTGTCTTATGTCGCAGCATTCGTTTCTCGCGGAGACCTAACCGTCGTGAGTACGTTCTTTTCCCTCTGGTTGGTTCAAGCTGGCATAGCAAATGGTTATTCGGCTGAAGAAGCCCTCGAGAAAGGTCTTTTGTTCTTCATCATTGTTCAAGCCATCGCCGTCCTGTGGGCACCTGCTGCGGGGCTCGTTATTGATCGATTTGACCGAGTCACAGCCTTAAGTATCGCAATGGCAATTGCTGCGGCTGGGTATATTTCACTCGGCTTTATCGGTGACCCAACACAGCCCATCATGTATGGCGCAGCCGTGATCTTAGGTATGGGTGAAATTAACGCTGTACTAGCCGCACAGGCACTCATTGGACAAGAGGCACCAAAAGATGGCCGTGGCGCTGTGGTTGGAGTCTTCGGCTTTTTTGGCGCTATCGGTATTTTGCTTGCCGCTTCGATCGGTGGCTACTTATTCGATGCATGGATGCCAGCTGGTCCTTTTGTGTTAATGGGCGTCGCCAACGCCACCCTGTTTTGCATCGCAGTTTGTGTCCGCCTATTCGCCCCTCTCCCGCAAGCTGCGGAAGAAACATCTAACGCATCGTAAGGAGCACCCCATGAATTTCCATTATCCTCATTCGCACCCGTTGCCAGCGGACCTCACCCGTCGCAATGCTCTCATGACTTTAGGTGGCCTTGGTGGAACTGGCTTCATGGGAGCAGCTTTTGGCGCCGGCGAAGCGCAAGCGGGCCTAACAAAAGGCAGTGACAAAATCAGCATTGACTTTTCAGACCCAGCCCAGAACTTGCGGTCATACATCCGCCTGCAAGGAAATCTTGATCCATCAAAAATATCTATCGGCTACTACTCAGGGACAATCTACAACGTTGTCGGCGATTGGAAGAAAGTAACCCCACTATGCGGTCTCGCTGGCATTGGTGTCCGTCGCATCGAACCTCAACCAGAAAATAAATACCGCGTTTTCAATCGGGAACTCGCGTTCTATTCCGACATCCAGACAGGCGAGTTCGTCGATGTTTGGGACAACCCCCTGAACAATGAGACAGTCGAAGTGCTGCCGATTCAAAATATGACGGTCAATGCTGAAATTGCACCGATCTTTGAGTTTGATATGGAGGGCACAATTGTCCGACGCCCATTCAACCCGCCATGGGAGATTCTAAACGGTTCGGCGCTCGCTTTGTTTGAAGTACACCAAGAACTAAAATCAGAACTTCAGCCTGAGGAATGGCCTCGTGAGAGTTCAGGCCCAATGATGCGAATCTCTGAGTTATTTCATCGCCATTGCCGCGCAGCCGATCTTGAGAACCTAGACCTCACATCAATCCCTTATGTTGGCACATGGATGCGCCTGGCGCCCTATCTGCCTTGGATGCTGATGGGGCAAACCGAAGGGCATCTGTTTTATCGGTGCTCAATGCACAAATTCACCCGCATCGAAGATTTGCCTGAAGCTTTCCTTGCCAAGGCAGAACGGGAATACCTGCAGTTTCTTGAACCCCCAAAACCGGATAGCTGGGGCACCCCCAACAACTCCAGCTTCAATGTATACAAGGATTTGCGCTCACCAGCCTCAAGCGGCGGGCAAGGATAGCTCTAAAGCTGGTCCGTTGTTGGCGCCTGGTCGGGCACACCGGCGCCAACATCAATCCACTCAACGTCAGGAATTCCCAAGTAAATTTGCGATACGTCGCGGTATTGCAGTTTCTCAACCACTTCAGAAAATGAGACCAGTCGGTTTGGCTTACCGCCGTCGATCGAAAACGGCAGAACGATAGCTTCCACAGAGAATTGTGCGCCGGTGGTAGCGGCGAATTTCATGTTCATCCGAAACCCACAAGGGCGAGAGATTGCCGACCAAGAAAACCGGCAGAGTGACTGCTGCATTTTCGGCGGCTGCCCCTCTCCCACGACCTCACCCGTCTTGTCTCTGCCCCAGCGCTCAGCCAATTTGGTTCCGATTAAGCGGAAAATAATACGTCCATTAGGAAATTCTGCAATGTGAAGGTGGGGCGCAAACCCGGGGTGAGGGTTATCGAGAAAAACCGATTGCCACAGAACTTGCGCACTTTCTACACGCAAGGAGGTCCAATGCTCAAAAAATTTACTGCACTGGTCGGTCTTGAATGTCGCCATTAGGACCCTACACTATTTTGCTTCAAGCCGAGACTTAAAAGCGCCGATTAGAGTAAGCTTATCCCATAAAGAGTTATCGTCCACACCCGCGATAGGCGCGTCATGACACCAGAGAGTGGATACGTAGCAACACGTCACGGACAAATGCACTATCGCAAGACTGGTGGCGGTCCACCGCTCGTATTGCTACACGCCACCCCCAAGTCTTCGCGGTCTTTTATGCCACTCATGCAACAACTGGCCGCACATCATACGGTTATCGCGCCCGATACACTTGGCTTTGGCAAATCAGACCCGTTGCCGCCACACTTAAAAATGGAAACTCTAGCCGAGGCCACAGCTGATTTGATTCTCGCCTTGCGGATCAATCCATCCCCGATTTTTGGTTTGCACACTGGAAATAAAATTGGTGCCGCCCTGTCAGCGGGATGGCCCGAACTGGTATCTCATTTCATTCTGTGCGGCATGACGCACTCGATCATACTGAATCGCAGCACCAGAGAAGCCGCCATACAAACCTTAGTCGCCACGCCTTTCACTAAAAAAGACATTACAGATGAAGAAAAAATGGACCGAGAGGAAGGCGCGAAGAGCATCGATCAAATATACAAAGCCAACTACGACTTAGATTTAGAATCCATTCTTCAGAAAATAGAAACCCCAACTTTGGTTCTGGAGCTCGCGACACCGGAAGAAGACCACTTAGGGCGACAAGCGGTCGCGGTAGCGGAGCATATTCCCGGCGCCACAGCACACACTTTTGAGGGCAGTGATCGCGACGCATTAGAACTTAGGACACCAGAGATTGCCAAAGTGATCGTTGATTTCACTAGTGATAAGATAACTTTGCCATCGACCCGATCAATGATACCGGAGAATCCCGGCTAGAACGCCGCCTCAAGCGCGCCGGGGTGTGGAAAGACTAAGGAGACACTATGAAGATAACCATCACCCTAGCTCTATCTCTGCTTGCTACAACCGTTGTTGCGAGTAGCCCTGCGTGGGCCCAAGCGGAAGAGGAAGATGAGCCTGATTTCGTTTTTTTCAGTTTGATTGATGATAACGGACACGTGCCAGCGGACATCGTGGCAGAGCATTGCGCCAATTCGCCTCGTGCCCTGTCTGTTGAAACGCGAGACCTGGTTCACACGACGCCACACCAAAGAGTTTGGTTCAATGGTCGACAGATTACCAACGTTAACGCCAACCCGGGTGAATGGACGGGCGCTCTGTATAAACCGCTCTGCCCCGGCCTCTATAGTTTCAGCGTCGATTTCATGACCAGCGCGGAAGACGGCGCGACAGATGGTGAAGTCATTGTTCATCTTCACACGTGGCACCGCGGCGGGCGTGACCGCCCGGGCGAACTCTCGGCTATGGCAGTTAAAGCGCCGGGACAAGACCGTGGCGTTGGCCATGCGAGTGTTATCGTTGAAATGGCCACGGGTGACGAATTCAGCCTCTTTACTCTATCCCCTGGCGCCGAGAAACGCCGCTTTGAGCGTTTGCAACTGACAGCCTATCGGGTCAACCACATTGCCGACCTCGCGCGATCTTTTAACAGCAAAGTATGGGACCAAGAACGCGCGGATTCTGATGCCGTCCCAGGAGCAATGCCATGAAAGCCGTGACCTTAGCATTCGCGATGTGCGCCTTCGCACTCGGACAGGCAAATGCACTCGATACCTCCGTCCGGGACCGTTTGCTCGCCATGCCCATTACAACAGAACTTGGTGGCGACACCACCCGCCCCCTCGCAACGGCGGAGGCCTTTACTTTCATTTCGGCCAATGCGCCTTCAAAGGTCAAAGGTGGCTTTACCTTCGGCAATCAATTGTTCAACACGATTTGGCGTCCGGCGCCAGGACCACAACCAACCACAGACGGGCTAGGACCTATCTTTAACAAAGAAGCCTGCTCTGATTGCCACATAAACAATGGACGAGGTAAACCACCACCCGAGGTGGGCGCCCCTATGGACTCAATGTTGGTTCGCCTTAGCGTGCCAGGCACCGACCAACATGGTGGGCCTGTAGGCGTGCCTGGGTATGGAGATCAATTGCAGGACCGGGGTATCGAAGGCGTACCTGCCGAGGGCCGAGCTATTATTGAGTGGGAAGAAATCGCTGGAGCTTATGGGGACGGCACCTCCTACAGCTTACGCAAACCATCGGTACGATTCGAAGACCTTGCCTACGGCCCCCTACCAGATGATGTCATGACGTCACCACGTGTCGCCAACCCAATGATCGGGCTTGGCCTCCTCGAAATGATTTCTGATAACACACTTAACGCTCTTGCTGACCCCGACGACATGGACATGGACGGTATTTCCGGGCGCGTGAACATCGTCTGGGATGCCCGCGATAGGAAAATGGCCACCGGAAAATTTGGCTGGAAGGCTAACGCGCCCAATCTCACCAACCAGAATTCTGGCGCTGCTTTGGGAGACATGGGGATCACCACGCCGACCCGTCCAAATGATAACTGCGAAGCCGAACAGGAATTATGTGTCGCGGCCGCGAGCCATGATGGCGTCGAGATGAGCAAGGCCTTTTTAAATCAGATGAATGTCTACACGCAACGCCTCGCTGTACCCCGGCAACGCGGTGCAACCTTGCCAGAAGTTGTTAGGGGCCAGGCGCAATTTTATGACGCTGGTTGCCAGTTTTGCCATATCCCCACCTTGGAGACAGGGGTGGACCCGAGAAGCGAAGATCTAGCAGAACAGACCATTCATCCCTTCACCGACCTATTGCTACACGACATGGGAGAAGGTCTTTCGGATGGTCGACCTGACTTTCTCGCCACCGGGTCCGAATGGCGTACAGCGCCTCTGTGGGGCATCGGACTGACGGAAAAAGTAACCACCCACGAACGCTATTTGCACGATGGTCGAGCCAGAGGACTAGAGGAGGCGATACTGTGGCACGGTGGCGAGGCCGAATCTGCTAAAGAATACTTTCGTCTCTTGCCAGCTGATGCCCGAGACGACTTGGTCGCTTTTTTAAAATCTTTGTGAGATCAGCGGACGGTTACTTGATCACCCTCAGCGGAAACCTTTTTGAGAGCATTCGCTATTGTGTCCGGGCGTTCGTCGGCAATAGTCGACAGAAATGCAGCAATCAGTTTGATAGTCTCTGATTTTTGAGCCTCTGGTTTAAGCGCACCCTCCGCCGCCAAGGGTGCATTAAGCCACCGATATCGTTTGGCATCACAATTGGCCCCCGGGAGCATTATGATCCTTACGGCACGACGGCGCCCTGCCGGTGGGGAAAACAGAATGACCCGGAAGGATTCATCATCTCTATCAATAAGGGTGTAGATGTCTGCCACAAGCCTAATCGATCAAATGGTTGCAGCAGCGTCAATCTGTTTGGTTGCTTTTAGCTTTTCCTCTGTCAGATCATATCCGAGCAAGGAAAGTGCGCCGAGAAGTCCAGCTAGTGCCGGAAGCCCAGCTGCACAAATATAAACGGCTAGGATGGCACTGTCTGGCTGCTCCACGAAGCCGTCGCTGGACGAGATATATCCCATGGACGCCAAGACAATCCCAGTAACAGCAGGACCAAACGCAAAAGCGAACTTTTCAATCGTTGTATAGACTCCGGAGTAAACGCCCTCGCGGCGCAATCCGGTGATCCGCATGTCGTATTCCATAGTGTCCGGCAACATCGCCTGCCCCATGAGCAGAGTTGCGCCACCTAAAAACCCGAGAGCAACGCCGCGCAGGATCGTCAGGGCGTATGCTTCTGTCGGGGAAGCCAGCAGCCAAGTTAAGTTGACCACCACGGTTAGCAACAACGCAGTTACAAAGATATTTCGTTTGCCATGGCTTTTACCCAACTTGAGCCACAATCTCTGCGACACGATCATCGCTGTGTAGAATGCAGCCCAGTACCATCCGAAACTGGTGAGACTTGCACCCAATACTAACGGGAAGAAAAAGGCCTTTGCCGGGTTGCTGAGCGCTTGCCCTAAGAGCCCAAACATCTTCGCCATCATAAGCCAAAGGAACGGTCGGTTTTGTAACAATAACCGGACCTGCGCCCTGAAGCCGACTGGTGCAGACTCCACCTTATGTTTAAACGGTGCGTCTTTGGTGAAATAGAAACAGGCCAGAGAGGATATGAGAACCGCGCCCCCCATAATCCAGGCCATTGATTCAAATCCAGCCCGTCCACCGCCAAAGAAATCAATGATGATTGGTGCGGCAAAATATCCGACGTAACCAGCACCCGCTATTCCATATACGCGGAAGCTCATCAGATATGACCGCTCGTGGTACCCCTCCGTCATTTCAGCAGGCATCGCTAGATACGGCACATTGAACACCGTGTAAGCGGTGGCATAGAGCAACAACATCGCCGTCATGTAAATTGCCGCGCCATTTGGCGTTGCAAAGTCAGGTACGTTAAACATCAGCACCATTGACGCCGCGAGCATAAACGCACCAGCTAAAAGGTAGGGTCGACGCCGGCCCATCTTGCCGCCGGTCCGGTCAGAAATGACGCCCATAATCGGGTCCGTCACGCCGTCATAAATTTTAGAGAGACCGAGCAGAAGTCCTGCTACTCCGGCGGAAATGGCCAGAAAATTAGTCATGAAGCTTAATGCGAACGTGCTAATCAGACCAAACATGACAGCCATGCCCAGGCTGCCAACGCCCCAGCCCATGCAGACTGTAAGCGGCAATGTGCGCTCAGGCTCGCCCTCGGACCCGCCGGTGGTTATGGCCGTTTCCGGCGTCGAATCAGTCATGGATACTGCTTTCTAGCGTTGGCCGCGCTCGACCAAAGACTCGACCGTAAATTCAACTTCCCACGGCGCCCCAGCAACACGCCGCACAAACCGGTCACGTTCTTCATCTAACTCGGCAGCAAATTCACCTTCAGGGGCGTAATCATCAATGGCCTTGCGATCAACGACCCCTTTTTCGTCCAGAAGCTTTTCTAGCACGGTGACGCGGTCTCTTAAAATCCATAGCTCAGACATCAACTCTGTGTTGATCCGCATCATCGCGTCCATATCTTCCGACCCCGTGATCGGATTTGGGGGAGGTTTGGTCATTGGAATCTCTCCGAATCGTAAATGGGCTTAGGCCGGTTTCGTACCAAGATTGATCCAAGGATAACCGTGTGATCCAAGACCAAAAGCCTTGGTATCTACAAATCCAACATCTTTGAGAACATCGACCCATTCCGTTGCACAGGTTTCTGAGAAGAACGGCTCGCCACGATTGTCCGTATCCCAGTCTAGTACAACAGCTTGAAACGGATGTACGGCTGCAAACGGCGGTGGGTCGTTGATAATAATATCACCGCCGGGCTTAAGGATGCGAAACGCCTCTTTGATCGTCTCGACACACACACTTACAGGCATTTCGTGGAACAGAGCGTAACAAACAACAGCATCAACGCTTTCGTCAGGCTCTCCAGTATCCCGAGCATCACGCTGCTTAAAAGTGATTGGGATGCCCATAGCCCTTGCGGCATCGTGCCCTCCTTTTAGCAGTGCCGGCGACAGATCGCTGCCAACCAATTCTGCTTCGGGATAGTTTTTGTGGCAGGCCGCTAGGGTTGTTGCACCGCCACACCCCATTTCATAAATACGATCGTAGTGATCCTTTGGGAGATGCTTAGTGACGTCAACACGCTGATTGCGGATATCGTCACCGACTTCCACTGCCGCGTACCCACCCTTGCTGAATACATACGGACCGATACCCGCCATGAACATGGGGCCTGCAAGGTCGTAACCATCCCAACCACCTGGCTCAAGGTGCCACTCAACACCCTCGTAGTAATCTGGAATGGGAACACTTTCGTCCAATTCCAACGATCCACCACAGTCTTCCAGCGGTCGATTGACAAGCTTTTCCGCCTCAGCCCGTTTTTCTTCTATGGCCGGTATAGCGCGGACAAAATTTTCTTCCCCGACGTACCGTTGATAGAAGCGCTCATGTTTGTAAGCGACAGATTTTTCCGCAACTGCTTTCGCTTTAGCGATCCGGTCTGGCCATGGCTCATTTGAACCACCTCGCTCGTACTCTTCAACGATCGCTTTGCCCTGGGGATCAGCTTCAAACTCCGCTTTGGCGATACCGCGCACACGGCTCGACGCATACGGCTGTAACGACCCTAGAAATTGGAGCCCGGACCTGCCTCGTTGGGAAAGAGTGAGCATTGCTTTAGGCCTCCTGGAGATTTTGCGTTCTTCGAAACTAGGTACAATAATGGGCAAGGCAGACAGCGCGTTCAAGGCCAACCCGGCCCCAGTGCTGATTTCGTTCCCTAGGTGATTAGTTCACCCCTTGGGCAAGTATTCAAGCCCGAATATCCTATGCGCGTAATGCATGAGACCTGAAAGCAATGCGTATGGTTCTAGTACCAGCGACAAACCTGCGTTAGCCTCACTGTCGAAATGGGAAGAGAGGAACACACATGGCTCAGCATATCGCCCAAGTAGGTATTGCAGCGGCACTGGCCCTGGCAGTCAGCGCGTGTGGGGAACCCGAAGACGCGAGCTCGCTCGACGTTCAAATTGTTGATCGTGAAGATTTCACGTGCTCGGCCGAGTACGGATACGGATGCTGGTTCAAAGTGCGAATCGTTAACAACACGAAAATGGATTTCGCTAAACTTGAAGCGTTCATAATGGATGACGATACCTTTCTATTTTCAATCAATGCTCAGCTGCCGGCCGACGGTGCTTCCATCCGAACTCACGATGTCCAACAGAACAAGCGATGTGGAGAGATTGGAAAAGAGGTCAAACTCAAGAAGAACTCATGTGCTATAGTTAGCATGTCCGAGCCGGAGCGCTTTGCCATTCTTCAACTCTCGCCACCGGACGCTTAGATAGAATACAAAACCCGAACCGACCACTCAAATTGGAAAGTTCGGTTGGACTCCCGTATGATAAAGAACCCAAGATCACTCGCCATCACCGCCCTTGGCACTGTCGTGCTTGGGCTCATGGCGTATTGGGTTCTCAACTGGTGGGTTGTCGGCCGCCATACTGAGAACACAAACAATGCCTACATACGCACAGATATCACCACAGTCAGCGCCCGGGTTGAAGGACAAATCGATGACGTTCTCGTCAAGGACAACCAGCGTGTTGAGAAGGGCGACCTTTTGGTCCGTATTCAGCAAGAAGCGTTTCGAGCCCGCCTTGCTCAGGGGCTCGCTGATTTAGAAAAGGCCGAAGCCACGGTCAACGCTATTGAAGGTAAACTTATCCTACAAGACAGCCTCATCGTGGAAGCACAGGCCGACCTTGACGCCGTACTGGCGGACCATGCATTGGCAAAGGGAGAATTGAAGCGCGCAAAAGGGTTGGTGGCCGATAACGTCACTTCTGCCCAACGGTTCGAGACTGCCGTCGCCGAGGAATTGAGGGCGCGTGCAAACGTCGCAGGCGCAAGAGCTCATCTCTCAGCAGCGCGAACAGAAAAAGATATACTTGAAATGGAGCGCAAAGCTCTTTCGGCAGAAGCTGGTGAGAAAGCTGCTGCGCTCGATCTTCTAAAAATTGACCTAACTTACACAGAGGTCCGGGCGCCGGTGGACGGTGTTGTCGGAAATCGATCAGTCCGGACCGGACAATACGTTCGGCCTGGCATGCATTTGATGGCATTGGTGCCAACTGACACGCCTTGGGTCGTTGCAAACTTCAAAGAAACCCAACTCACACGAATGCAACCAGGTCAAACTGCAGAAATTACAGTTGATACCTATCCGGATGTCATTCTTACCGGCCAGATCGAGAGTTTGTCGCCAGCGAGCGGTGCTGAATTCAGTTTGCTGCCGCCAGAAAACGCGACAGGGAATTTCTCTAAGATTGTCCAACGTGTTCCAATCAAAATCACTCTTCCTAATGAGCACGCGCTTAAGGGGCTACTCAGACCAGGCATGTCTGTCATCGTGAACGTCGACACGCGGATGGACGGACGTACTATCGGATCTGGCGCCCTCGCTTCCGACTCCCCGTAGCATGTCGGATGCGGCACTCCCCACCAACGGCATAAGTGCCAGCGGTAAGGTCGTAGGCCCCGCAGCAACTGACGACACCATAAGTTGGCGGCATTGGTTAGGGTTCTCCATCTTACTCGTCGGCCAATTCATGGCCGTACTCGATATTCAAATCGTTGCCAGTTCATTGGGAGAATTGCGAGCTAGTCTCGGCGCAACCGTTGAAGAAATCGCCCTGATACAATCGACCTATCTGGTCGCTGAAGTGATTATGATTCCATTGTCGGCATGGCTTGCCCGCTTACTCTCGATCCGGATCATGTTTGCCGCGTCCGCAGCTTTCTTCGTCGTAACAAGCCTGCTCTGCGCGTCCGCCTGGAATTTGGAGTCCATGCTGGTGTTCCGCGCGATGCAGGGGTTCTCTGCTGGTGCGCTTACGCCACTCTCATTTGCCACAATCTTTTTCATGTTCCCGCGCTCCAAACATGCCATTGGCGTGGCTATTGCAGGCATGATTACGACGACCGGCATCACGCTCGGACCCATCGTGGGGGGCTGGATCACACTGACTTTTTCCTGGCATTGGATATTTCTAATGAATGTAGTGCCGGGACTTATTGTTGTCTTCGGTGTTCTTGCCCTGATCGACGTCGACCGCCCTCAACTTCATATCCTTCCGCAGATTGACATTCCGGGTGTCGTGCTAGCTGGTCTTTTTCTAGGCAGCCTCGTTATTCTCTTTGATAAGGGACCAGAGAACGACTGGTTCGACACACCATGGATAATGCGCTTGACCATCTTGATGGTGGTGAGTGGAATTCTATTCCTATGGCGGGAACTCACCTGTCGCTACCCAGCAGTTGAACTGCGCTTATTTATGGATGGTACATTTGCTGCTGGATGTATTTGCTCGTTTATCCTCGGCGCCGCAATTGTCGGATCAGCCTACTTGAGTCCGGCCATGCTCTCGACCGTGCGCCACTTTAACAGTCAGCAAATCGGTACAATCATGATGTTTACCGGTGCTGCACAGGTGCTGTTAGCACCCCTTGCCAGCTACATGGTGCAACGCTTGGCTGCCCGGGTCGTGTTGGGTATGGGACTTGCCATACTCATCGTCTCTCTCGTGTGGCACGGCCAGATGACCTCTGAAATGGGCCTGGATCAGTTAGCCCTGCCACAGTTCTTGCGAGGCTTTGGCATCATGTTGTGCTTCATGCCGATCACCATAGTTGCCATCGGCAGTGTTCCGTTATCAGACGTGAGAACAGCAAGCTCCCTGTTCAACTTGTTCCGTAGCCTAGGCGGCGCCATAGGCCTTGCCCTTATTACAACCTTTCAGGAATCGCGCTTCGATTTCCATCGCGAACGGCTCTTGGCCCAGGTCGGCGAAGGGGGGATTGTTGCGGAGCAATGGCTAAACGGATTGCAACAACGTATTCAAGACGCCTATGGCACCGTTCCCAACCCCGAAGCCGCTGCCTTAAAAATCATGAATACCTTCATAGAGCGGGAAGTATGGGTGCTGACCTTTAATGACATGTGGATGGCTATGGCATTTTACTGTGGCCTCTCAGCACTATTCCTGCCCTTCCTTCCAGACCGAGTTAAGCGACAGGAAGATGAGCAAACGGATCGTAACTAGAGGCCTCGCCAAAACGGGTTTAGGGTTGTCTACTCGCACTCCCGGTTTCAGTCTTAATGGTGGATATGATGCAGCCCCCCCCACTCTCCGTCGACGGACCCTGCGCCCTCTGCGGGCCAGATAGCTCTCAGCCCGACCACACTAACGCGCCTCGACTTTCTCGCCGTGCCGCCTTAACTGCGGCTGGGGCTACATCAGCATTTATCGGAGGCGTAAGAACTGCTCAAGCGTCGACTCATCAAGTTGAGGGCGTACCCTCCGGAGAATACGTGATTGAAGCGGGATGGCTTTTAATTGAGCAAGATGGCCGACATGAACTTATGCGTGATGCCTCTGTTCTAGTGTCAGGCGACAGAATTGAAAGGGTCGCTGAGGGACGAATCTCAGGGAACTACACGCGTATCGACGCACACCAACATTTGGTCACTCCCGGATTCATTAGCGGCCACACTCATGCCTGCACAGCGACACCAACGCGGGGCTTGATCGAGAATGGACGGAGGCCGAACAATAGACGCCCGCAGGAACTCGTTGAGCAACTTGATGACAGCGACTTAGATAAACTCACTGCGTACAACGTTGCCGAACTGTTGCGAGGTGGCACCACCACTCATGTTGAAATGAGCCTCAGTCTGCGCCAGGCGCAATCCTATGTGCGTGTCGCAGAATCTTGGGGGGTGCGCGGCTTTCCTGGTGGCATGATTCCTGGAACGAAGCGGCTCGGACCGATCTGGGCCCGTACAGATGACCAGATACTCCTCGACTCAGAAGAAGGCACGCTTGCTGAGATTGCTGAAAATCTTGCCTTCGCCAAAGAAAAGATGGGCGCTGGCGACGGGCGGATAAATCCGATGATGAGCCCGCACGCAACCGACACCCATACGCCAGCAACGATGGCCGCCGTCGCTGCGGCCGTGAAAGAACTTGGAACTGGACTCCATATTCACCTGTCACAATCCAGCACCGAAACCGAACGTGTCAAACGGATGTGGGGCGTAACACCGACACAATGGCTCGACATTTTTGGCCTGTTGGAAGGCACGGTCTTTGGCGCTCATATGGGCGGACTGGACTGGAGCATTGATCCTGAAATCTTGATCGAACGAGGCGTCGTATTGGCACATTGCCCTTCCGCTGGTGGAGCAGGCGGGTTCAGCCAGAATTATACCGAGGCGCTTGCCGCCGGTATGGACGTCAATATTGGCATCGATACTCATTCAAATGATTACCTGGAGAATCTCAAACTTGCGGTGCTATATGGCCAGGCCCGATACGACCTCATGAGAGGTGGTGCGATAGCCGTTCAGCGCCCAACCGCTTGGACCGCAATTCGCAATGCCACCAGCATCCCAGCGGCGGCCCTCAAGCGTCCTGATCTGGGGCGCATCGCGGAGGGTGCCAAAGCTGATATCGTTGCCATCGACGTTGCCGGCCTCCTAGTTGGCGGAGGGGCTCTCCCCCCAGAACCCTTGAACAACCTGCTCTATGCCAATGGTCTGATGGTCCGCCATGTCATCACTGACGGCCTCATTCAGGTATTTAACGGTCATCTGGTTGTTGATGACGAAAACCGAGTCGTATCAGAGGGCGGGCGCGTCATGGCCTCGATTTATGAACAGCTGCAATCTGAGGGTTGGTTTACGCCCCTACCAAGGGAATAGACGCAGCGCGAGATTGGTTGGTTCATTCGCCCGCACAGGGTATGAACGAGCTCAGAATATCTATGTTTAACTTACTTGATTGAGCGTCGCGTGACTGATTCCCCACATCCCGTATATCCGCACCTGTTCTCCCCCATATCACTGGCCGGGAAACCCCTGCGGAATAGGCTTGTGCACGCCTCGATGTCACTGCGGTACGTCTCCGACAGCAAAGTCAACGATGAGACGATTACCTACTACCGCAATCGAGCCCGTGGCGGAGTCTCCATGGCTATTACTGAACCCATGGGCACAACACGCTGGAACATAGCCCCTCGCCGCATCCAGGTGTTCGGCAAAGCAAATGAAGACGGCCTAAAGAGATTTGCCGACGAGATTGGCAATGAAGGCTGCTTAATGATCGGGCAGCTTCAAGACTCTGGCCGCGGTAACCACGAAGGTGGACGTCGCGCAAACTCGATCGGTCCATCGCCTTTGCCCGATGATTTGAGCTGGACCGTTCCTCACGCCATGACCACTGAGGAAGTCGATACAATGGTCGCGGATTTCGCAGAATCGGCAGCGTGGCTGAAGCACTGTGGCTGGGGCGGCGTCGAGATATCGGCCGGGCACGGACACATTTTCCATCAGTTCATGTCTGCCCACTCCAACATCCGTGAAGACAAATACGGCGGTGACATTGAAGGCCGCACGCGAATAGTGCGCGATCTAATGTCAGCCATCCGGGACCTAGCTGGGGATGACTTTATCATTGGAGTTAAGTTACCCGGCGAAGACGGCGTACAGGGCAGCATCGACTTAGTAGAAGCAAAACGGATTTCTGAACAGGTGGCCGCCAACGGTAACGCGAGTTATGTGACCTACTGCTGGGGGTCCCACTCAGACACTCTTTACTGGCACCTTCCGGACCTTCATGGCGAACGCGCACCTTTTGTTGAGAAAATAAAAGAGATCGCGGCACCTTTTGGCGATACGCCAGTTGGTGCCCTTGGCCTCATAACTGATCCTAATGAGGGAGACCGCGCCGTCGAAGCCGGTCATGCTGACCTCGTTATGCTGGGGCGCCCCCTGGTCACAGATCCGGCATGGGGTAAAAAGGCAATGGAAGGCCGCGAAGCGCAGATTCGGTATTGCGTATCGGGCAATACATGTTGGCAGATGATCATCGCGGGTGGACGCCTTCAATGTGATAATAATCCCAGAGTAGGTCAGCCCGACGAAGTGGATTGGTGGCCAGCTCAAGCAGAGTCCAAACGCAAAATTGTCGTCGTTGGTACCGGGGTAGCGGGAATGGAAGCTGCGTGGATTGCGGGCGCTCGCGGGCATGACGTGACTGTCTTAGGTATTTCTGGAGAAGTCGGCGGAAAAACACGCCTCCATGCTGAATTACCTGGCGGTGAGAACCTTTCGAGTATTTATGACTACCAGCAACTCAGCGCGAACAAGGCCGGTGTTAAGTTTGAGTTGGGCATCACCGCTTCACTTAGTGACGTGAAAGCCCTGGAACCAGATGCTGTTATTTTGGCGACTGGTTCAACGATGTCATGGCCTTCGTTTCTACCAGAAGAATACAAAGACGAAGGCTTCTTCCCTGACCTGCGCGAAACAATGGCAATGCTGTTGGAGCGACCCTCTCCTCAACCGGGCACAGCCGTCATATACGACCAAGATCACACAAAGATGACCTATGCATCAGCAGAATGGCTGGCAGATAAGTTTGATCGCGTCATCATTGTGACGCCGCGGGACCGGATCGCATCCGATGAAGCCCTGGTAAATCGACAAGGAATCTACGCCCGCCTATCAGAGAAGAAGGTGCAGCTTGTTACCAGTTGCGACCCCTCTCCTGATTCAGCTTTTGAGGAAGGTCAGATCACCGCACGCAATGTCTTTAACGGTGAAGAGCAGATTATCGATGAGGTCAGCTTGTTTACCTACGCCACTGCACGCACACCTAACCTTGATCTTGTGCCCGACCTGCGAGCTATCGGCGTTGACCTTCACATGATCGGTGACGCATACGCCCCACGTATTGTTGTCACAGCAACGGCCGATGGGAACCGGATCGGACTGGCAGTCTAAACATACGACAGACTTTAGAGCGGCTTGGGCTTACGCGCCTTCATAAAGTCACGATAATTATTGCGTACACCCGTCCAGCTATCGAGGTCGAACATCTCGGGCAACTCCTCTTGCAATAACGTGAGTGGCTCCTCTGGGATTTCATCCATGGACAAAAACTTCATGCCGAAACCTCGGGACAGGGAGAACCCAGGTCGTCCGGCCATTTCAAGCCATGGCGACCAAGTCACGTTCTCTTGATAGTGGTTGAGCGCGCGCACTCGATCGAGAGCCGGATTCTCAAGATCAGCAAGAGACGCCATAAATAGGATAAACGACTGCCAGGTCGTCGTTTCACCGGACGACTCTCTAGGCCATTTCTCTGGCGATATTGGGTTAGGGAAAGAGAACTCCGATTGGACCGGCATCCATACGGACCCACCCATTACGGTCCAATCCATATTGACCGGCTTAATCGTCGCCTCAGGACCTGTATCAGAACCTTCGGGCGTCACGGTTACTTCAATTGGACCAATGACGTAAGACATCGGCTCGACATCTTCGCCGGTAAGAGGGTTGCGGAAGGTTTTTAATACCGCGAACTCGTCGAATGGTGTGTAAAGCGCACATTCATGCATTTTGTATGTGTGCTCAGTCTCACTAACTCGGCTCCACTGCGTAACATTGTAATTGATCATGCTGTAGAACGGCGTGAACGAGTCGTCGTCAGGATTGTAACCGTACACCCATCCGCGGGAGACCCGGTGTGACGTCACATTATCCTTTAACGTCCCAATCATTTTAACCTTAGCCCGCATTTTGGCGATCGGGTCATCAAGATTGAGTGGCTCACGGGCCGAGGCCTCCCCACCAATTTCCAGTGGCGGAAGAGTCCCTAGTCCGGCAGCCATTCCGGCGCCACCGGCGAGCATGGAACGACGATCAAGAGTGAAGGTCATTGCTCAACCCTCCCCTGCAGCCGGCTCGAACGGCGGCTTCGGCTTTTGGGTTCGGAGATACCAAAGAAACTCGTTTTGGAAGTCACCCCAATTCTCGCGATCCAGAACTTCGGGAACATGTTTTTCCATTCGCTTCAGGCGATCAGCTGGAATGTCCTCCCACCGCATCTTCTTGCCATAGCCGCGGGCGATCAGTCGGCCCGGGCGCTGCCCCATAAGCATCCAGGGCTGCCAGCGGGTGCTTTCTTGATACCAGCTGTGCGCCATCGCTTGCTTGACGTTGGGGTCTGCCAGGTCACTGATCTTGGACGCGAACATGATAAACGAATCCCAGCCAAACGTTTCACCGGCCGAGGCGCGCGGCCAAACGTCGGGTTGGAGAGGATTCTTATAATCGACGGACGAATCTGTGGGCATGTAAACCGTGTCCCCCATTACCATCCAATCTAAATGATTGGGCACTATGACCCGTTCCGCATTTTCAGCCCCAGCGTCAGCATCCGTCGCACGCGGGTCGTGCGCAGAGAGCATTGGGCCAATCACATAGTGATGCACCTTTAGTTTTTCGTTGGTAAACGGATTAACCCACTCCTCCATCACCTCATCTGTACCGAACTTAAGATAGACCGCTACTTCAAACATCCGGGAACGGATGACGCCATCATCGTCATGGGTCCATTCTGTGACGTTGTAGTTTTCCATTGAGCAGAATGGATCGAATTTGTGAGTCTCTGGGTGATACATCCATACATGCCCCGTCGAGAGCCGATGAACGGTTTCCTCCGCCAAGGAGCCTCTCGTTTTTAATCGGGCTTCAAATCGGCTGATCGGGTCTTCCATATCAAAGCCTGGCGCCGCCTGAGCGGTCCCAGTCAGCGGAAAACCAAATCCACCCAGCGCGCCAAAGGCAGACCGGCGATCGAGCATATGTTCTGTCATTGCGATAAACCCTTATAGAGGCTCAAAAAATTCAAGGAAAACGCCGTCCGGCGTTGTTACTGAGAATAAGGACACGTCGCCGTACGGCGGCATAGTCACTGTTGTCGGTTTGGTCATCAGGTGCCCACCCTTCTCAACGATGTCGGACGCGCGCTCGGCGGCATCAGAAACAGGAAAACGCAATGTCAGAATACCGAGATTCGGTGCAACGGCTCTTGCCGATAAGTCACGCCCCTCTAACCCGTCCCATTCGACAAATTCGACACGACCGGTCTCGCCGCCGACAGGGTGCATAATCGCCGATTTCAATGGCGTTGACGTGACCAAATTCATGGGCAGACCGAAGTTGTTGGCATCTGCCCGGGCAGCCGGTGAGTTGCCGATCGACATAGACACAAACCCGAGAACATCTTCATAAAAAGCGACTGTCGCATCACGGTCCTTCACGATCTGCATTGAATTGAAGGGCCGACTTAATTTTTTGATATTGGCCCATCCGGGCAGGCCGGGCACAACACGCTCATAGACACCAAAATTAATGCTATCAGGGCCGCGCAACACGACATTGCGCAAACGCCTCTCTGGCCCCAGGTAAAGCGTGACCGGATCGTTATACCCAGTCCATTGGTACCTGCGTGCGTCCGCGAAGTTCTTGTCTACTCCCCGTGATCTGAGCAGAAGTGACAAGAACCCTCCGGTATCCCATGACTGGGCACTTGACCGGATCTGCACCTGTTCTGCACCTGAGAATTGGACCAGACGAACCAGCCCCTGGGGCTCACCTGGATTCTGAAGAACGATAGCTTTTGCCGATACGTTTTTGTCTAGATCCCATGCTTCGAGCTGTCTGCGTTCTACAGTGCCAGCATGAACCGCGCGCCACCCCGCAATATCTTCCAGCTGGGATTGCCATTCCAACGCATTGCTGACGCTCAGCACCGCCTCTTGCCAGCCTACATCAAGGTCCAGCGGCCACGCTTCCTCAGCCTGGGCGGCACCCCAGACCGCGAAAAGGCTGATCAAAAATACAATGAATCTTAGTCTCACATGCCTCATTTCGCACCCCGTCTGGTCAATTTGGCTCAAGCCTAACCGGCGGCAGACCCCATGCACAATGGCAGGCCACATAGATTATTGATTTGCGTTTGACCTTGCGCTGAGCAGCCATTTCGTCGTCCAATTGGTCCAAATCAGATCAGGGAACACATGGTATCATGATGGAAATCGGCATCTTCCTGCCCATAGCCAAGGGCGGTTTTATTATCTCCAAGAACGTTCCGCCAACCTGGCCAACTTGGGCACTCAATCGGGATGTCACACTTAAGTGTGAAGCCCTCGGATTTGATTTCGCTCTATCCATGGTCAAGTTTCGCGGCTTCGGTGGCGAAACAGAGTACTGGGACCATGCCCTTGACTCCTTCACGCTAACTGCGTCGCTTGCACCGGTCACTAATAAAATCAAACTGATCCCATCTGTGACCAATCTCTCCTTGCATCCAGCCGTTGCGGCCCGCATGGCCGCGACCATTGAAGCGGTTTGTCCGGATCGCTTCGGCCTCAACATTGTCTCAGGTTGGTACAAGGAAGAATTTAATCAAATGGGCTTGTGGCCGGGCGATGAATTCTTCGGCACGCGCTACGACTACGCCACCGAATACGTAACCATCCTGAAGGAATTATGGGAAACGGGTAAATCCAATTTCAAAGGCCAGTTCTTTGAAATGAATGATGCAGAAATTAAGCCCAATCCGACCACGCCGATCCCACTAGTGTGTGCCGGGCAGTCCGACCGAGGCATTCGCTTCACGGCAGAAATGGGAGAGCGAAATTTTGTCATCGCCGGTGGTAACAGCCATGACATCGAAAGCGATATTGAGGCTTTCAAAAGCATTACGACCCGACTACAGACTCACGCAACAGAGTTAAAACGGGATGTCGGCACGATTGCGCTGTTCAACGTATTCGCAGCGGACACAGATGAAGACGCTCACAAACGGTTTGAGCATATTGTCGAAGGCGCAGACGAAGTTGCCATCACAAATCTGGTCGGCCAGGCGGAGCTGGATAAGTCTGATGGCATGTCCGAGAGCTTGAAACGCAAATCGATGTTTATGGGCTTACCGACACTTGTTGGCTCATATGCGACCGTGGCAAACTATTTGGATCGCATCTACGATGAGGCTGGCGTTGATGCCTGCATGTTTGCCTTCCCCGACTTTGAGCATGACATCGATACGTTCGGCGAGCATATTTTGCCTAAGTTGGAGTCACGGAAGTAGAGCTAAGCTTTTCCGGTTAACAGTGAAGGATTAAACCATCTGCCGGACTCTACAGCTGGGAAGCACCTTTGTGTTAAAGTAAAGGCGTAGGGGTCAACTGGCCATACTTGACCTACATCTGCGCTGTGCACAATTTCATCAACCCCCTCAGGAACGACTAGAATTATAAAATCCAGGGCCAATCTCGTGCGAGTGCGAGGCGGTGTCGCCCTATGTTGTACCGCGTTAGCATCAAATATAACCAACGATCCTGCGGGGCCTTGAACCTGCTTAGTACCTGAGCCATCTGCTGCCTCATATTCGAACGCGCCATCCCCGTCGGCCACATCGCCCAGATAAAGCAAGCCTCGGAAAATACCGGCCGGACAGTGATCTCGATGAAATTTCTGCGGCCCAACACCGTCACCCTTATGAACAGCTGACTCTACAGCACGCACATTGATGATTGAAAAACGAGAACCGACAAGTGATCGAATGGTGTCACCAATTGAACCCTTAACAAAAACGTTGTGCAAAAGCCTCAAACCGTCATGGTCTACGGCACCATATTTGATTTGGGGGTTGAATTTTGGATAGTCAGGGAATGGTGGTGCATGTGCCCAGTCAGCCTTTGGCTTGTTGCAAACATAGTTCTCAAATTGGCTAAAAGAGGCTTGTAAAGTCGCGACTTGCCCATCATCAAGAACCTGAAAGACTTTAGACACCCCCATCTGTGAAATAGGTGGCGATCCTTTTTGCCCACTCAATCTCTCAACCCACTTTTTGTATCTTAGCGTCCTGTCCGCGGAACGACTGTACAACCACTGGTGGGCAATTCTCCCTAGAGAAATAGACGTATATTTTGGATCAGCGTGCACACCATCGAAATCATAGTCCGATTTTAAGCAGCCATGCTTATCGGCCAAATAATCATTGGATCTACAGAACATGACCTTGTTGTTTGATGCGTACTGAATAAGAAGCTCGTTAAACTTTCTGTAGATCGTTCCTCGGAACTCATTCGTGCATGCAACTCCGTTGATCTTCTCGAACTGAGAGTCGTCTGCTGTGGGAGGGCATACTTCATGCACCACCGCATCCAACCCAAAGGATGTAGCAATCCCCTTTACACTATTGATGTACGACTCAATAACCAGTCGGAAATCGGAATCAATTTTTTCTTGGTCAATAGTCTCTGCCAGATCAAGAGCGCCAAGATACTTCCGGACATAAATTTCACCGATAAGGAATACCACCAACTCACTCTGAAAACCGGTGCCAGTTGCATATTGCTCAGACAGAATAGCACTCTCATCAGTTAAAGCGATCGGCATCCCATCAGGAGTAATTAAAGTTTCTTTGACCAAATACTGTGCTAGCAGTGGATTTAACTGACCATTTGGAGTGATGTTTGAAGGCTGCACTCCACGCATATAACAAACGCTAGTTGAAAAAATCATCCCCAACTCAGACAGTTCAATATTCTTTCGCTTAAAAGCAAGTGCGTGAGAGTCCCCTATAACATGGATAACTTTGGGTTGAACCGGCCTGATCTCCATACGTCAGTCCGCCTTCTGCTTTGTGAGATATGCATTCCAAATATTCTCTTCCTCACACACTGGATCAACTTCGTCGCTTTCTTTTTGTTCGTCGGCGACCATAATTTCCGGGGGTGAAAGACCAATGGAGATAATGGGTTCTTCAGCCGCCCCTGGTACAAAGCGCTTTTGAAACTGCTGCATTACACGATCAACCCCAAGCTCACTGATTGATCGCATGTCTGCAGCAAAGTTCTCAGTAATGCAGAACGGGTTCATAACGATCTCGTAGGATGGAAAATACGTTACGGGCGCATCCGTGTCTGGCTGCTCTGAAACAACCTGTGCGATCGCCTGCCGCAGCAATGCCTTTGAATAAAGCGTCGCCTCAACAGCGGACACCAACGTATAGGTGGCAACCAGTGGAACCGGTGACAGAGTCAGCACAATTGAGAGCTTCGGATTAATCTCTCGCAGCAAGTCGATACTCTCTCGGAGTTCGCTGACCACTTCAAGCAATGTTGAATTGTGAAAAGTGTGCTTGGACGTATCAAACGCACCAAAACCGCAACCAGGCGCAGATGGAAACGTGATCTCAGTTTCTTTATCGATCCATTGCTCAGTTAACCCAAGCGTGAATGTAAAAACTGTCGCTCTCTCCAATAAAGTCTTCACGTTAGACAAGTGGGCTTCGTCATCAGCGCGCAACACATCAACAGAGCTGTAGCTAAGAACGCTGGGGCGGAAAAGATTGCGGTATCGCCGATTTTCGTCTTGAGCTACTGGCGGATCTATAGCTTGCTTGCCCGTAACGCGCCGCAATAATTGGGCGAGATGCCTAGTCGTGTAAATGTTCCCGTATCGCAAAGAAAAAATCGCAGATGATTCCTCGCGCACCTCATTGTCTTCAGAGCTAACACGATCATCTGAGAACAAATATGTTAAGCCTGAGGTGCGGATAAACGTGGCTATCCTCGCCGCGAAACAACTGCCCGCAGATATAATTTTGTCCTCTGGTCCAATAGAAAGACGCGGATCTGGCTCAAGGTAGATATCGCCGTTACGCCCACTTAGCTTCTTGAAAAAGGCGCGGTATGGCAGGTCATTGTACGGGCATGTTTGGTAGGCGTTGGACATCGTCCATCTCTGACAGCATTACTAGTTATTGCTAGGGTTTAGCCGCATACGAACGCACGGCGCAAGAGGTAAAGAATGTGTTGATTTACTAACGAAACCAGCCGAATGCAGAATATATAGGCGAAACCCCAAGCGCGGCGGTTGCAGCTAAGGTATATTCCCGCTCAGATACAGCTAAACCTAGTTGCACAGCCGGGGAAATGCAGGATCCATGTCAATAAATTCATCAAGTTTACGTCTATGGTATGCCCGCATCGTCATGGTATCTGCAGTGTTGATATTTGCCTTTCTTGCTTCGTTGTACGCCTTCAACCCAACGGCGGGTATCGATATGTTCGGCGTCAGCATTTCAGGTGAACCTCATTCCATAACTTTTCTTCGTACAAGCCTAGGGGCAATGTTCTCGGGCTTGTTTTTCGCCTCCGCCATTGGGTTAGTAAAACCACGCCTCTTTATGACGTGCTTGACCATTGTCATTAGCTTCATGGCGACCATCGTGGGCTTGCGGCTTTATGGCTTGGCGATCGACGGCGTAACATATACGAATCTATCAGAGCTACGTAATGAAGGATTGTTTTTGTTGTTCTTTATAAGCGGTTGGCTCTCCCACCCTCGCTCTGGTAGGGAAACAACACCAAAATGAATTGACTCAGTACTACTGCACGCGGATCACGATCTTCCCCAACTTCTCACCACTCTTCATGTACGGAATGGCGTCCAAGAAATTATCGAAATCAAAAACCTTATCAATGACAGGCTTAATTTGGTTAGTCGTCATAGCCTGCACCAAATCTACAAACATGCGTCGGCTACCCACTATAATTCCCTTAATTGTTAAGTCCTTAATGATCAGATTCGGGAATCGCGTCAACGCAACCGGCTCAGACGTGCTTTGACTGTGAGCAACAGGATTAGCACCTATGTACATAACCCGACCGTTAGACGCACAGGACAGCAGGCATTTTTCCATCTCCTGCATACCAACATTGTTAAGCACAACGTTGACACCCTTACCGTCCGTTAGATCCAAAACCTCCTGAGACCAATCAGGACTATTGCGATAATTAATCGTGTAATCCGCACCCAACGCTCTCACGCGTTCAAGCTTGTCGTCGCTTGAAGACGTAACGATAGTTTGTGCCCCAAGCATCTTCGCCCATTGCATGCCAAACACTGAGACTCCACCAGTCCCAAGAGTCAGGATAGTATCACAAGATCTCACCTGCCCCGCTTCTACGACGGCATTCCAAGCTGTTAGCCCAGCACTTTGCAACGTGCTGGCATCTTCATAGGTCATGCTATCGGGTATTTTCACAAGAGCCTCAGCAGGAACGACAACCTGCTCGGCCAAAAATCCATCTAGTGTGGCCGCGTAATCTTGCTCGGCCATTGAGACGTTCCAATCGCCATCCAACCATTGCCAATAGTGAGTCATGGTCACTCGATCTCCGACCTCGACTTGATCCACGCCCGGCCCGACCGCCAAGACGTCACCAGCATTGTCGCTAAGAGGAACACGCGTATACGGCATGGCTCTTGTAGTGAGCGCCCCCTCCATAATCGATAAGTCCCGAGCATTAACACCGGTGGCACGTACGTTCATGACCACCTCCCCGTGACCTGGAACGGGATCTGGCCGCTCTACAATGTGTAAACTCAGCCCTTTTGTGTAATCACCGATTTCATAGACTCTCATATCTTCGCCCTTGGTGTTTTATTTTGCATTCATTCCTGCCGTTCGAAGATGCCGATCTAGATTGGTCAACCTCTAAGGCAAATATGTATGCCAGTTGCACTAATTTTATTTATTCAGCCGGCAGCACAAACGCCACCAACCTGTCATCTAACGGCGTACCGACGAGGGCGCTGCCTCCCGCGGCGACAACAACATACTGACGGTCATTTACCCTGTAGGTCATAGGCACCGCCATAGCCGGAACATCCATTGTCGTCGACCACAATGTTTCTCCAGTGTCGATGTCGAGCGCTCGAAAATCACCCTCCATTGTGGCGCCAATAAATATCAATCCGCCGCCGGTTATGATCGGCCCTCCTGAGATGGGCCCGCCCCAGGCCTTTGGAGACTTGAAAAGATTAAACGGCCCGAACGGTACCTGACCGAGGGGCCGGCGCCAGACTGTTCCGCCAGAATTTAAGTCAATAGCTGACAACTCGCCCCATGGCGGAGGATTGCATGGCACACCAAAGGGCGATTCCCACCGACCTCCGTCTATACGATAGGGCGTGCCCTCCATGTAACGGTTGAGCGTACTTTGCTCAAACAGCCCAGCGCTTTCAGGATTATTTCCAGCTGGCACTAATTTAAAAGTATTGGCAAAATTCTGCCCCTTCACGATGAGCAGCTGACGCGTAGGATCTACCGCCGCACCACCCCAATTTCCGCCACCACCAGGTGACGGAAATATCAGGGAACCCTGCTCACTTGAGGGCGTAAACATGCCCTCGTAGCGCAACGCCTCGAAACTCTCTCTGCACTTGTTTCTATCCCAGAATGTCAAACCGAAAATCTTATCCTCGGCCACCCTTTGATGGGAGAACGGGTCGGGCAGGCTAGGCATCGGCTGAGTTGGCGATGCCACCTCTCCCGGAATATCTGATTCAGGAGCCGAAATTTCTTCTATCGGGAATATAGGTTCCCCGGTTTCTCGATGGAAAACAAACACGGTTCCCATCTTGGTGATCTGCACGACAACTGGCACGTCGACGCCATCACGCTGAATCGTCGTCAGGATAGGTTGGGACGGCAGATCATAGTCAAATAGGTCATGGTGCACGATCTGGTAGTGCCACAGGACTTCACCGCTGGCCCCATCGATCGCAAGTAGGGCATTCGCATACGGAATGGGGTCGGTTCGCCCCGCGCCATACACGTCTACACTCGGACTACCCGTTGCAATAAAAGCGACTTCTCGCTCCTCATCTACTGTGAAGGGAGGCCATACATCAGCACCACCAGTAACATCTTGGAGATGTTCAGGAACCAATACCAATCGCCACAGCAAATCACCTGTTCTTGCGTCGAGAGCACGAATTACACCGTCTGTAGAATCCGCCTTTACATTATCGCCAACTGCGCCACCGATGATGACAGAGTCCCCAAGGATCGCTTGAGGGGAACTCATGAATATACGACCAGTGCCACCATTCTCCGGCACCTTGAGATCAACAGCTCCACCGATCCCGAAATCCTCGCACGCCTTTCCGGTGTCCGCATCAACAGCAAAAATTCGCCCATCCCGGTCGCCTTTGAAAACTCGCTTTTCACATAAGGCATCAGCTTTGGGATTCTCAGCCTGCCAGTAAGACACACCACGACAGGTTGAGGGGACAGCAGCATCTGCGAATAAGGAGTCGTGCGGATCAAAAAACCACACTTCCTTACCCGTTTCTGGATTGAGCGCTATGACACGGTTGAACGGCGTGCAGATGTAAAGTGTGTCGTTCACATAGAGTGGCGTCACTTGATAGGACGCACCCCGTCCCATTGCTGCCGCCCGTTGGGCATGGCCAGATGAATGAGTCCATGCACGCTCCAAAGTTTTAACATTGTCGCGATTGATCTGATCTAAAGCTGAATACCGCCCGCCCCCAGGTATTGCACCATATGCGGACCATATGACGTTCGTCGCTGGGTCGGCTTGAGCCATCGATGACCATGCCGCAGTGACGGCGATCGCCACCGCAGACACGGCTTCAGAGAATGAAATAGAACCTTTGATTACCCTCATCCCTTGATGACAACACCATCTGGAAGAGAGCACAAGACAGTGCGGGCACTTGGTGGGCTAGATTTTGGCCACTTGTTTAGCGGTGGCGCACCTACCTTAAATGCTGAGCGACCTATCACTGGCCGCAACAAACGCCGCCCTTAGGGCTTCAAAGTCTTTCACCGCTTGAAACTGGGGAAACTCATCGATCACAGTTTGAGGAGCGTGAAACAGGATTCCAACATCGGCCTCACTCAACATTGTCGTATCATTGTATGAGTCTCCCGCTGCGATGACGCGGTAGTTAAGTGAGTGAAACGCTTTAACTGATGCGCGCTTCGGGTCTGGCTGCCGCAACTTATAATCAACGACTTTGCCATCCTCGTCCGTAATCAGACGATGACAAAACAGCGTTGGCCATTTGAGTTGGCGCATAAGAGGTTCTGAAAATTCGTAAAACGTATCGGAAAGAATAATGATTTGGAATCTTTCCCGAAGCCAATCAAGAAAGTCCGCCGCACCCGGAAGGGGTTCTAATGTCCCAATAACGTCTTGGATATCTGGGAGACGTAGACCGTGCTGATCGAGCAGAGACAATCGCTGCTTCATCAACACATTGTAATCAGGAATATCGCGTGTGGTCGCGCGCAATTCGTCTATGCCAGTCTTGTCAGCGAACGCGATCCATATTTCTGGGATGAGAACACCCTCTAGGTCGAGGCAGGCAAGTTCCAAATTTGTTACTCCTCAAAACGTCCCTACGAACAATGTCCGAACATGCTTGGCTGCTTCGAGTACACTGCCAAAGATCGCGCCTCCAATACGAACTCGAATCGCTGACGCACGGACTTACAATCAAAAACTGAATAGTTTCGGGTTCTTACAAGCCTTTCCTGTGCGCTGCAAGGGGCCTGGGTTCGAACCACCGACTCTAGATCATCTCATGGTCCGACTGTGTTTTTGTAAATGTGGCCGTCTTTCATGATAAGTTTGATCGTGTTCTCGTAGTCCTCAAGGATGGACGCATCGCTCAACGGATCACCTTCAACAAGAAGAAGGTCGGCGTAAGCGCCCTCCACGATGACTCCCAGCGGACCATCGGGATACGGATTGCGCAGGCCCGTCAACTTCAAAAGCTTGGCGTTATGGCTAGTTGCCTGCTTGAGAATTTGGAGGGAGTCGAACCAACGTTTTCGGTAAGTAAATTCTTTGATCCCGCGTCGATAAGTCTCAAGAGAACCAAAAGTATCTGTCCCAAAGGCTACCGGAAGGCCTATGCGCTTCGCGGTCGCCATCATGGCATCCACGCCATCCATAACCATTTGAGACTTGCGCGCACGGGCAGAATTACTGTTTGTCATCATTTCACGTACGAACCCAAATGACTGGGACGAGAGGTAAGCGCCATCCCTTTTGATGCGGCGAAGAGTCGGCTCGGTCAGCAAGTGCCCATGCTCAATGACCTTGACCCCAGCGTCGAGCGCACGGTTCACAGACCCGTCCGTATAGGCGTGAACCGTGACATAGGTATTCCAGTCCGATGCCGCCTCCACAGCGGCTTCGAGTTCTTCGAGGCTGAACTGGAGGGAATCAAGCGGATTGAAGTCAGAACTGATCCCGCCTCCGGCAGTGAGCTTGATCTGCACTGCGCCCTGGCGCAGAGACTCCCGCACAGCCCGCCGCACCTCATCCGGGCCATCAGCAAGCCTTGAGTATTGTTCGGACGCCGGGTTGCGCATCCCCGTCATGTTGGGATGTGGATCCGTCCTACCGCGCCGATCTCCATGTCCGGCTGTCTGTGAGATTGTGGCCGCCGAAGGATAGACCCTTGGACCGATGGCATGACCCGCATCAATAGCGCGGCCTAAGCCTTGTGAGGGACCACCGACGTCACGCATGGTTGTCCAGCCGCGCATCAGATAAAGACGCGCTGCCTGTAATGCTACAGCTGCGATATAGAAAGAGTCTTCCTGTGTTCTGATCAAAGGATTCACCGGCGATGCCAGGTGGGTATGTGCATCGATGATGCCCGGCATGAGCAAGAGATTCTGACCGTCGATGACCTCAGCGTTACCATTCGCTCGCATGTCACGGCCGATAGCTTTTATTAAATGGCCTTCAACCAATAGGTCTCGATTGGGAATGGCTTTGTCACTGGTGCCGTCCCAAATACTGACGTTTCGAATAAGAGTTTGGTGTGGCGGTCGTGTTTCTGCGTCTTGCGCGAAAACAGTTGTGATAAGTGTCGCGCTCAATAGAACCGTTAGCCCAACATAAATCGATGTCTTTGCAATAGGCATGCTCACCCCCTAAGCCGACTCCCTGAGTAAAAGCTAGGCGGATAATGAATGCCAGTAAAGGCAGACCAGAATGAGGAAGACCTGACTGGTAATAGTGGTGCCCAGGGGCGGATTCGAACCACCGACACGCGGATTTTCAGTCCGCTGCTCTACCAACTGAGCTACCTGGGCAAACCCTGTACGGGCGATAGGAAGGCGGCCTTATAAAAGAGATTCCAGGCCCTGTCTAGCGCAGGAAACTGGGACCCAGCCATCATTAGTCCTCATCTAGTGGCAGATCGATTTCAGATCCATCAGGCGCCTCATCGGTTGGAATCCGGTACTGAGAGGTTAACCAACCCGCCAAATCCAGGTCTGAGCACCGCTGCGAACAGAAAGGCCGAAACCTGGCAACAACAGGCTTTTTGCACCGGACACACTTTGCCGCGGTTACACGGACCCCATCAGGGCGTGCTTTTCCAGCGCTAGCACTGGGCTTTGTTGTCATCGTTCCTCACGACGTCACGATATCAATATAAGAAATACGGGCTCCATTGGTGACTTGCAATGTTACTGGTGATTTGAGTGTTGCTTCCGCTTCTTTAAGAGCGCCCTGCATAGGACCGCGCAAAACCGCAATTACTGCATCATTGGCACGCAGCAAGACCTTCGCCGAGCCAGAGGATAAACCGGTACGAACACACTGCCGCAACGCGTCAAACGCGATTGCATCAGTGGAGGATTGCCCAGATCGCGACTCATCAAGCATGATATCTGCAAGCGACGGTCGACTTCTGCGACGATTGATTTCAAGCCGACCCTCCGGTGTGAGACCGGAAACTTGAGTGCGCACAGGATCGTCTGCAACCGCCTGTTTAAATTTATCAACCAATGCATTCCGCCCCTTGGCAGGAATGAGGTCAACAATGATCGGTCCCGACAATCCCCGCACACGCACTTCCCGGGCCAGCGCATTTATGGCCGCCGTATTCGCGGCTGGAGCGGACATCGGTCCAGCATCAACATCAACGGCTACCAGTGCGGCCGTGGGTTCAATAATGAGTTTTCCACCACCAGCAAATGAGGCGATAGGATCGAGCGCCTGCTCGATGGCATCATCTACACCGTATTGTAAAAACAGGTCGCCAGTATCTGTTTGCACTCGAATGTCGCCGACCATTCCCGCAATCTTTTTGTCTGGGTCTCCAGGCGTGACGATGACTTTTTTTAGACCGCCCCCGTAAACACGAGCGCAAAATGCCACAGGGTGTTCTGCTGCCTGCAAGCATACTGGTGGCTCGGCACTACCAGTGTGCCCCTCAAGGGCAGACTTCACCATTGCCGCGTCGGCCGGCGCCACCTTGGCGCCCTTCTCAGATCGCGGTGGCTGCACCACACGAACGGCAACCGGTGAGCCTTCGGGTGGTCTATTCGGACCGCATGCCATTAGTGCTGGTCGTTCAAGTCCGATATCTACAAAAATTGCATTCGCGTTTGGAAGAGGCTTGCCAACTCGCCCTTTATACAATGCTCCCGCACTCGGGAGGTCGTGGCGGTGATGATATACCTCGATCACGCATTCACCAGAAATCGCCGCCACACGGGTTTCGCCAGGGCCGTGATCGACCAACAAGGTGTCAATCTGTGGCACTGGCTGCCAGTCCAAGAGGGCCGCTCAACATGATTTCTGTGGTACTGAGGCACAGTCCAACAACGTTCGAATATGAGCCGTTGATTCGCTTGACGAATGTTGCCGCTCGGCCCTGTATAGCGTAGCCACCAGCTTTCCCTTGCCATTCACCGACCTCAAGGTATGCACGCATTTCCTCGTCGGAGAGCCTCTTAAAGGTCACAGTGGTCAACACTGTACGTACTGCCCTTCGGCGCTGGTTAATGACAGCTAGGCCACCGTACACGCGATGCCGGCGACCAGATAGCAAAGCGAGATGCAGGCGAGCCTCCCGCACATCTGCCGGCTTTGCAAGAACACGCCGGCCACAGGCGACGACTGTGTCTGCGGCTAGAACAATGTCGTTAGGATGTTTTTCTGCGACGACATTCGCTTTAGCGAGCGCAAGTCGTTCCGCAAGTTTTTGGGGCGCTTCATCACACTGAAGAGTCTCATCAACATCTGCTGGTACTACAGCATCAGGAATACGCCCGATTTGGGTTAGAAGATCGAGGCGGCGAGACGAGGCCGATGCGAGGATAAACGCCAAGGTAAGGCGTACAGAAAGTGGTCAAGCGCGTGTGCGCTGAACCATCACTTAAATCGAAAAGTGATACGCCCTTTGGTCAGGTCGTACGGGGTCATCTCTACGTTGACCTTATCTCCCGCCAGGACGCGAATGCGATTCTTACGCATTTTGCCAGATGTATGAGCAAGTATTTCATGCTCATTTTCCAGCGTGACCCGGAACATCGCGTTCGGAAGGATTTCCGATACGGTTCCAGAGAATTCCATCATTTCTTCTTTAGCCATCAATCCTCATCACTAGGTACTGCATGTGCACGACGCAGTCCAAGCTACGGCGCAGCGCACAGAAAGAGCTTAGAATGGCCTCGGGTCAAGGTTTTTCCGCAAAAAACGCCGGATTCCTGCAAAATGTTGCTAAAATGCCCCGCCTTCGATAGGCGGAAATATGTCGAGAATGCGCTGCTGGAGGCGGTCTCGCACCTCCCGATAGACCGTCAATCGAGTTTCCCTTGAGCCCTCAACCAAAGTTGGGTCGAACGTATTCCAGAATACGACTTCGCACGCCATGTACCGGGTTAGGTCAACAGCTTTATGTTGCGCCTGAGGAGATAAAGAAATGATGTAGTCAAAGGAATCGTCTGTAAGATCCTCGAATGACTTCGCCTTGTGCTTGCTTATATCCACCCCAACTTCCTGCATCACCTCAATGACAAAAGGGTCGGTTTCACCTGGATGCACGCCGACGGAGTCAACGAACACCTGACTGCCATGGAACCGCTTCATTAATCCTTCCGCCATCGGCGAACGGACTGCGTTGTGCGTGCAGCAAAACAAGACAGATGAGGGCAGAAAATCCATCGCCTACCCCCTCATGTGGAGAACACAGAGGAGTGTAAACAATCTTCGTGCCGTCGCATTGTCCAGACTGACGTGCTCTTTGAGGCGCTCTGCGAGCACCTGGGCACCCTCGTTGTGCAATCCACGTCGCCCCATGTCGATTGCTTCAATCTGCGAAGGTGACATCGTCTTAATGGCATCAAAATAGGATTCACAGACCATAAAGTAGTCTTTGATGACTGAACGAAATGGGCGAACCGGTAACGCGATGTCCTTGATCGGCGCGTCTTCCACCGTCGACAAAGCGAATACCAAACGATCTTCTTTAAGAGCCAAGTTGACGTGATAGGGCCCTGGCACCGCCCCCTCACCCGACAACTCAAAGTGATTGCGTTCCAGGAGGTCGAACAAAGCGACGGCGCGTTCGTGCTCCACCTCAGGTCGACGGCGTAAGAACGAATCTTCATCCAATGTCATTTTAAGAATTGAATTCTTTGAGTTGTCCTCACCGGACATGTCGTTGGAGTCAGCACCGGACGGCACGACGTCCCCCTACCCCAAATTCAGCCGGATAGACACGGATCGCGCGTGAGCTTTGAGGTCTTCTGCTTCGGCCATTTCAACAGCACTTGCCCCAATGGAGCGCAAACCATCCGCCGTACACCCGATTAAGGAGGTTCGCTTCAAGAAATCCATCACGCTTAACCCGGATGAGAATCGGGCTGTGCCAGACGTGGGCAGAACGTGGCTGGGCCCTGCAATGTAGTCGCCAACCGCCTCGGGTGTATGCCGACCCAAGAAGATGGCTCCGGCGTTTTTGATTTTTTCTGATAACGCGTCGGGTTCATCGACTGCCAGCTCAAGATGTTCCGGTGCAATTTGGTCTACAAGTGCCGGGACTTCTTCAAACGAGCGAACGACAATAATCGCCCCATGCGCTTGCCAACTTTCCCGGGCGGTATCAGCCCGGGGCAACGCTTTTAGTTCTTGCTCAACAGCGTCAGCCACACGGTCCCCGAAAGCGCTGTCATCTGTAATCAGGATCGCTTGCGATGATGCGTCATGTTCAGCCTGGGCGAGAAGATCAGCAGCGATCCACGCCGGGTCATTTTGCCCGTCTGCCACAACAGTTACCTCGGACGGACCAGCGACCATATCGATCCCGACCGTGCCAAATACTTGTTTCTTTGCAGAGGCGACATAAGCGTTGCCTGGACCAACGATGACATCCACAGGGGCTATCGTCTCAGTGCCATAGGCCAATGCGGCTATCGCTTGCGCACCGCCGACCCGATACACTTCATCGACACCTGCAATAGAGCAGGCCGCCAGCATTGACGGCGTCACAACATCGTTCGGAGTTGGCAGGGTTACAAGTAGGCGCTTAACGCCAGCGACACGAGCTGGAATCGCGTTCATGAGTACTGAAGAGAACAGGGGCGCCGTCCCCGCAGGAACATAAAGACCGGCGGCCTCTACAGCAGTCCAGCGATAGCCAAGTGATACTCCATCACCAGCGTCATACCTCAGACCTTCTGGCATCTGCCGCTCGTGATAATCCCGGATCCGCGCAGCGGCATCTTCCATCGTGGCGATAAGAGATGGATCACACGACGCACGTGCTTCAGAGATCTCGTCTTCAGAGAAAGCCAATCTAGCAGCGGAAATGTCTAAGTGATCAAACTTGGATGTATACGCGAGAACAGCGCTGTCACCACTTGCCTTAACATCAGCAAGGATACTCGCAACAACATCATCAACATCCGATTTTTCGTCTCGACTTGCCGTGAGTAGAGCATCAAACACAGAATCAAAGTCTGCATCTGTTATGTTAAGCCGCTTGGGCATCAACCGCTCTCCGGAATTTCTCGATCCAGTCACCAATCTCTTCCGACCGCACCTTGAGTGCTGTCCGATTAACAACCAAACGGGATGAAACGTCGGAAATGGTCGCCACTTCGACCAAGCCATTTTCTTTCAACGTCCGGCCAGATGACACAAGATCAACAATCCGTGGCGTCAATCCCAGCTTGGGCGCCAATTCCATAGCGCCATTGAGCTTAACGCATTCCGCTTGTATGCCCTGCGCTTCAAAATACCGACTGGTTGTTTCAGGATACTTGGTGGCGACCCGCACATGGGATAACCGGGAAACATCAAACGTTTCGCTCAGCTCTTTAGACTGCGCCAGACAAAGTCGACACCCACCAATCCCCAGATCGATTGGCGCATAAATCTCTGGATAGTCGAATTCCATGAGCACATCATTTCCGGCGATTCCGATCTGCGCAGCACCGAAGGCGACAAAAGTCGCCACATCGAAAGACCGCACACGAATAATCGACACGTGCTCGAGGTTTGTCGCAAATTGAAGCTGGCGCGAGGCGTCATCATCAAAGGCGGATTCCGGCTGGATTCCCACCGCGTCCAATAGCGGTCTCGCCTCTTCTAATATCCGGCCCTTTGGCAGGGCTATGATCAGCGGGTCCAGGGTCATATCCCGAGTATCCGGTTAAGTGTTACATCGGCGGGCGTTTAGCACGCAGGGCCCCCTACGGCTAGGGGTTGGGCCGTTTTGCCCCTGAAACGCGCCTTATCGATGCTCAGGATTATCTGAATCAAACCGGCACCCAGCGTCCCAAAGAGACCGTTGGTTACCATAGGCTGGAACACCTCCCGCGTCTTTAAGCATCCGCGCCAAATGCATCAGAGTCCACGTCATGAATGTGGTGTTGCGATTGGCAAAATCGTTCTCTAGACCACCTGACCCTTCGTCGATGTAAGACGGGCCCGGCCCCGCCTCACCTAGCCAACCCGCATCCGCTTGTGGAGGTATCGAATAGCCGAGGTGCTGAAGCGAATAGAGAATATTCATGGAGCAGTGCTTGGCTCCATCTTCGTTACCTGTGATCAAGCACCCGCCAACCTTACCCTAGTAGGCGTACTGACCAGCCTCATTCAGGTCCCCAGATGACGCATAGAGACGCTCAATCGCTTGCGTGCAAACTGACGTCTTTTCGCCAAGCCAAATCGCAGACCCAATAATCAGAATATCAGCGGCTTCAACTTTTTCGTAAACTTTAAGCCAATCGTCCTTGTCCCAGCCGCGCTCTGTCATATCTGGATAGACCCCGAAGGCAATATCATGGTCAACCGGCCGGATGGCGTCGACAGTGATGCCGTTCGCCCCCCATGATTGCGCGAGAAATTTGAAACAGACCTTCGGTATGAGACGGGTCTGGTGATTTCTTTAGAGTACATTTTAAGAAGAGAGCTTTAAGGTCAGAGCAGTCATCGGTCCCGTCGTCGCACCACTTTTGTTGTAATTCGTTAAGCATGGCATCCTCGCTGTTCTGGATTGAGATGCCTCACCGTGGCGCGTTCTCAGCGTCCATGAAAGACCCAACCGATCACAAACACGTGGGACGCGGTAACCTCAATTAATTGTGAGGTCTTAGACTCCTTGGATCCGTTCAATTCGAGCGCCACAAGCCGCCAACTTTTCTTCAAGCCGCTCATAGCCACGGTCCAAGTGATACACACGGTTCACGATGGTCTCACCTTTGGAGGCAAGACCGGTCAGAACCAAGGAGACTGACGCCCGCAAATCTGTCGCCATCACCGGCGCACCAGACAAATCTGCTTTGCCGCGAACGATCGCTGACGCTCCATGGACATTCACGTCTGCACCGAAACGGCCTAGCTCCGGAACGTGCATAAATCGATTCTCAAAAATTGTTTCCGTGACCATCGCAGCACCGTCGGCTGTGGTCATCAACGCCATCCATTGCGCCTGCATGTCTGTAGGAAACCCGGGGTAAGGCTCGGTCATAACGTCAACACCCTTCAAGCCGCTGGCAGCCGAAACGATGATCGAGTTATCTTCTATCAACACATCCACCCCCGTCTGTCGCATCGCATCAAGAACAGAGTCCAAGATGTCGGCTCGGGTGTTGGTTAATTTTAGAGTGCCGCGGGTAATCGCAGCTGCCAATGCATATGTACCTGTCTCTATTCGATCGGCAACAACGCTATGAGACGCGCCATGTAGGCGATCCACGCCCTGGACCGTTAAGGTGCCCGACCCTAGGCCACTAATCTTTGCCCCCATGGCAATTAAACACGCCGCCAGGTCAGTTATTTCCGGTTCGCGCGCTGCATTCTCAATAACGGTTTCGCCATCCGCAAGACAGGCCGCCATGAGCAAATTCTCTGTACCGCCCACGGTCACCATCGGGAAAGTAAAATGCGACCCCTTCAGTCGCTTCTGGCCCGACGGAAGGCGTGCCTCAACATACCCACCGGTAAGTTCGATTTCCGCGCCGAGGGCTTCCAACGCTTTCAAATGAAGGTCGACCGGTCTCGTCCCGATAGCGCAACCACCCGGCAATGACACTCGGGCCCGCCCCTCGCGCGCCACCAAAGGTCCAAGCACGAGTACAGACGCGCGCATTTTTCTCACCAGATCATAGGGCGCCTCAGTGCTTGTGATTTTGCCCGCGTGGAGTGTGACCGTATGGCCATCTTCACCAGGTTCAATTGAAGCACCGTGTTGTTCGAGCAACCGCCCCATAGTCTTGATATCCGCAAGCGCTGGTACGTTAGACAACACAAGCGGTTCGTCACCAAGCAAACAGGCTGCCATTAACGGCAACGCCGCATTCTTGGCGCCAGATATTTCGATCTCACCGTTGAGCGGCACGCCGCCATGTATACGAATGGCATCCATGCGCTAGACCCTAGTCAAGAATTGTGGGCGGGCTAAGGCGCCAAAAAGGTGATTCATGGGCACGTGGCTAAAGTTTCGGCAGGGTGACGCCCTGCTGGCCCTGATACTTTCCTTTGCGATCCGCATAGGACACGTCGCATTCGGTGTCGCCCTTCAGGAAAATGAACTGGCAAGCCCCTTCGTTGGCATAGATGCGAGCAGGCAGAGGTGTGGTATTCGAGAACTCAAGTGTCACATGTCCTTCCCACTCCGGCTCGAGAGGCGTGACGTTGACGATGATGCCACACCGCGCATAAGTCGACTTACCTAGGCAAATAACCAACACGTCCCGGGGAATGCGAAACAGTTCAACTGTTCGCGCCAAAGCAAAACTATTCGGCGGAATGACACAGACGTCGGTCTTGCGATCAACGAACCCATGGGTTGAGAAATTCTTAGGGTCGACGACGGTGTTGTTGACGTTGGTAAAGATTTTAAATTCGTCAGACACGCGGGCATCGTACCCGTATGATGACACACCATAAGAAATGACGTCATCACGCTCGAGCCTATCCGTGAACGGTTCAATCATGCCGTCTTCAGTCGCCTTTTGGCGGATCCAACTGTCGGGCATTACAGACATGACCGGCGTCCCCTCACCTTATCAATCATGGAAAAGTAGCACATCTTGTAGCCTACAGACCTGTGGGTCTCAAGCTATTGCGTTTCAACTTTGGGCGCAGGGCTCGAATTCTTTTTGCTATCCGCCTGCTCCCGCGCTTGGGTCTTGCGGCGCTTCAGGTTCTTTCGCAACGCCGCGGCCGACCGTGCTCGAGCCGCATCTGATCGCGAAGGCGCTTTTTGACGAGGTGTATCAGACATTGATGAATATTGAAGCCTAAAGACAATAAGAAAGATGAGTTTGGCAGGTTTAGCCTTGCGGTCAAAGACCACCGACAGCCAGCAGCGGGGCCGCAGAAAAGCTGCGATTATTCAGATTCCGCGCCTTGCGCCTCATATGGCCTTGTGGCATGGTCCGCGCCGCTCGCGAACCTGTCTGTTTTCGTGCTCGTGCTGCCGTAGCTCAGGGGTAGAGCACTCCCTTGGTAAGGGAGAGGCCGGTGGTTCAATTCCACCCGGCAGCACCATTTTCCCAAATAAAGCCCAACACCCGGCTAGCTGGACTGCACAGCTTCATCCATCAGGAACAAGGTCGTGAGCAAAGCCCGCAAGTGAATTGACGCGTTAAGGTTGTCGATCAGTTGGGAAGAAATAGACGGCACAGACAAAGCCATGTTGACGGCGGCACCTGCCCTGCTCGCATCATCGGCAAGCACGACTGAAAAAGTCTCAAGCTGCGCAACGTTACCCGGCGCGCGGGACGCGATCTCATCCTTCATTGCACCATCCAGAGCACCAAGAGCGTCACTCAAAGATGTCAGGAATACGCGGATAGACGGCCCATCCCCACTGACACCTTCTTTGTCACGACCCTGAGCCGCATAGGCCAACATGAACTCGTAAGAAGATTCAATTGCCTCAACACAGGCAGAAAAATTCAGCGGATCACTCACGATGATTGGTCTCCTGTATCGGTCCATAGAGCCGGGTCATGGTTTCGCTCCATTTCATCCCGGCTGATCCAGCCAAAAACCATTGAGCGCAGATAAAACAATTTCTCGGGTCGAACGCCAAAGTAAACATGCAAGATGATCAAGCTCACAAAGACCAGTGCCGCCAACCCGTGCAAGACGTAAATCCAACCCCATGTCGATTGGGACAGCAAATACGGGTCGCGCTCCCAAAAGGGGGTATCGATGCGGACCAACATCAACAAACCGGTCACGAGCGCGGTTAGGCAAAACACAGTTACAGAACTATGCATCAAGCGCTGTGCAATCGAATACTTACCCGGCTTTGGAAACAATCCAGACCGGACAGATGCAAGAGCCTTCAAAAGCTCTCCAGGACCGACCCAAATAGAAAGTAAATTTTTACGCAAGATCGACCGAATCACATGCCACACGACAGTAACTGTGAGTACCACACCGGCAATCCAATGAACCGGTACCCAATCGAACTCCAGCCCAAGTATCGGGCAAAGCCCTGTGCCGAGCAGGGTCAACATGCTTGCCGCCATAGCCCAATGAAAAAGGCGATCGATGAGCTTGTGACGAATAATACGGTCTGATGACATAAAGATGGGTATTCCCTGTTTCGGTCCGGTCAAGAACCTAATGGCTAATTCGGAGCGAAAAAAGGGCTGAGATGAGACCGGAGAGCAAGATCATCCTGAGGATATGATCGCTGCGTGGCGGTGCGCAGGGAATAAACGCATCTTACCGTCTGAATTCACTACATTCTATCCAAATCCTGGGGTATTCACAGAGAGCACGCAATTTCGGATGCTCGACGAATCACGCCTTGCTTACGATAGAGAGATTGGACTTATGGCGAACGACACCCAACAAGAATTGACCGCAGGTACTGGCCAACAGCCCGTTTTTGAGGATGCCCGCGACCCAGTAACCCGTCGCGCTTTTATCAAGAGCGTTATTGCGACCGGTGCCGTGGCATCAACCGGCGGCCTCATGCTCACAGGGTTGAGTGGCTGTTCGGATGACGCAACCCCGGCCGCGGGATCAGTCGAGCGCTTGGTGACCCTGAACATCAACGGCAAGAGCCGCCCCGTCGATGTCCTGCCCAATGAAACACTAGCAATGACGCTGCGCTACAAGCTCGGCTTAACGGGGACAAAGCTGGCCTGTGACCGTGGTGAATGTGGCGCCTGCACAGTTTTGATCGACGACGTCACACATAATTCATGCTCGACGCTGACCCACAGTGTCCGTGGCAGAGAAGTCACAACAGTTGAGGGACTAGAGCAACCAGACGGTACATTGCATCCAGTCCAGCAGGCGATGATTGACGAACTTGGACCCCAATGTGGTTTCTGCACACCAGGCCAAGTGATGTCCGGTGTCGCCCTTCTTAAAAATAACCCAAGCCCAACCCGCGAAGAAGTACGCGAAGGCATGGCCGGCAACCTTTGTCGCTGTGGGGCTTACGACCACTACCTTAATTCTATCATGCGCGCAGCACGGGTGAGCTAACATGGCTTTTAAACACATTGGAAAAAACTTCACGCCACCCGACGTCCGGGCCAAGGTTACGGGTAAAGCAAAATACTCAGAGGACTTCCGCGCGGAGGGCATGCTGTTCGTCAAGCTGCTTCTAAGCCCCATGCCGCACGCCATCGTGCGTAATTTGGACGCGTCCGAAGCCTTGAAGATGGACGGTGTCATCGACGTGTTGACGGCCGATGACGTCCCAAACATTCCAGAACCGCAAATGCCGATTCTGACCAATCACCCCAAGTACGTCGGCGACCCAATTCTTGCTATCGCTGCGACCAGCGAACAGGTGGCGGCTGACGCGCTTGAAAAGATCAATATCGAATATGAACCACGTCCCTTTGTCATCGACCCCTTGGTCAGTCTTTTTCCAGGCGGTCCTGACGTTCATGACAGCGGCAATGTGGCGTTGTTCCGCGGCAAAGCAGAAAGCTACAAGTGGACGGCCCGTGATTTTGCTGCAGCCGGCGACGACGAATTGCCCCGCGGCAAACCCCAAAGCGAATGGGAACACGGCGATGTCGATGCTGGATTTGCTAACGCGGCGCTGATTCTAGATGAAACCTTTGTGGTTGCGGGGCATCCGCACCAAAGCATGGAGCCACGCAGCTCTTTTGCCTATTGGGAAAACGGCAAGTGTTATCTTCACGCCTCGTCACAAAGCCATACCTTTAACGTGCCCGACTACGCCAAGTACTGCGGCATCGAGACGGAAGACCTCATTTTAATTGCTGAATATTGCGGTGGAGGATTTGGCTCTAAGGGCACAGCCTACCCAATCGCTACTATCCCAGCCCACATGTCTAAGAAGGTTGGGCGCCCCTGCATGATGCGCGTCACCCGCGCCGAAGAGTACTTCCTTGGCTCACGACGCAACGGTTTCCAGGGCAATGTAAAGCTCGGCTTTAGTGAAGAAGGCCGCCTGATCGCGGCAGATATATATGTCGTGCAACAAAGTGGGTCAAACGACAGCTTCCCAGACTATGCGAATGCCGGTGAAGCTTTGTCGCTGGTGTACACACCAGAAGCCATGCGTTGGAAAGGCATTCCCATTGCCACCAATACGCCGCCTACAGGCGCGCAGCGCGGCCCGGGCCAGAACCAGCTCGCATGTGTCATGGAACCACTGATGGATAAAGCAGCGAAGACCCTTGGGGTTGATCGACTTGCCATCCGCGAGCTCAATGCTCCGACCGGTGACACCACCTATGGGGGACGTCGCAGCACATTGTCTAGCGCATTCCTCAAAGAGGCCATGAGCCAAGGTGCCGAACGCTTCAATTGGGAAGAAAAGAAGAACGAGAGCGGCCAACGCAACGGATCAAAAGTTGTCGGCATTGGTGTGGGCCAAGCCTTCCACCCAGGAGGCTCCAGCGGCTTTGACGGACTAGTGCGCATCGCACCCGACGGCAAAGTTCATATCCACACCGGCGTCGGGAATCTCGGCACCTATTCTTATGCCAGCACCTCACGGGTGTCTGCCGAGGTGCTGGGATGCTCCTGGGAAAACTGTGTGATTGAGCGCGGTGATACCCGGCGGCATTTGCCATGGAACCTAGGCCAGTTTGGCAGCAACACGTCGTACACCATGTCCCGCACCAACTACGCGGGCGCGATGGACGCCAAAATGAAGTTGCTCGAAATTGCAGCAATGGATTTGGGTGGTGCGGCCGATGACTATGATGTCGGTGACGACAAAGTCTTCTCTAAAGCTGACCCTGGAAAAAACATGACCTTCGCTCAAGCCGCACAACGTGCCATTGAGCTCGGTGGCAAGTTCAGCGGCGAAGAAATGAACGAAGACATGCACGCCATCACCAAGGCGTCCGTAACTGCGATGGCAGGAACGGGTTTAATCGGGGCCGCCAAAGATAAACATCCGAGCAACGGCTTGCCTCCGGCCCTCGCCACTGCATTCATCAAGATCGAACTGGATGTTGAGACGGGGAAATACGAGCTTCTCGAATACGTCGGGACGGCAGACTGTGGAACGGTGGTGCACCCGCAAGGTCTAGAGCACCAAATTCGTGGTGGTGGCGTCATGGGCATCGGCATGGCCGGCCTGGAACGAATTGTATATGACCCGCAAAACGGGCTACCCGCCAACATAGGCTTCCACCAAGCGAAGCCGCCGTCCTATCTGGATGTTCCGGCCGAGATGGATGTCGGGTATGTCGACCTGCCAGACCCAACGAACCCTGTGGGCGCGCGTGGGATCGGCGAACCATTGATGGGCTGCGCTGGGGCAGCATTGTTAAGCGCAATTTCTGATGCGCTCGGCGGGGTTTACTTCAACCGTACACCTGTGGTGCCAGACATGATCATCAATGCCGTGGCCGATCGGCCGCAATCATACAAAACGCTTCAAGTAAGCAATCAATAGGGAGGCGCAGACATGAGTACCAAAGATGTAATGCCGCAGTTTGCGCTGTTTCAGCCGACAGATATTGAGAATGCGCTGGACCTGCTCGAAAAATATGGCGAACGAGGCTGGAAAGTTGCCGGCGGACAAGACAGTTATGACTGGTTTAAAGATCGCGCTAAACGACCTGAAGCGGTCATCGACCTCGGTGGCATCGCAGAGCTAAATGGCATCCGAGAAACCGTAGAGGGCGTTGAAATCGGCGCCATGACAACGCTGACCGAGATTGTTGAAAACCCCATCATCTCCGGGAGCTACGGTGTGCTCGCCCAAGCCGCCAGCCGAGTGGCCAGCCCCCAAATCCGCAATGCGGGAACACTGGGTGGCAACCTCAACCAAGACGCCCGTTGCTGGTACTACCGATCCGGTCTCGATTGTTACCGCGCCGGTGGCAACACCTGCTACGCCGACACCCCGGAAGGAATGAATCGCGAGCACTGCTTGTTTGGGGCATCGCGCTGCGTTGCTGTAACCCCATCAGATACAGCCGCAGCTGTCGTCTCCCTTGATGCAGAAATGATCATCCGTGGCCCCGCTGGCGAACGCGTAGTGCCGGCTCAAGAGTTCTTTATTGGACCTGCCGTGAACATCACGCGCATGACTGTTGTTGAGCCCAGTGAGCTTCTTGTTGCGGTGCGCATTCCGTCTAAATGGGCCGGTGCCAACTTCTATTTTGAAAAGGTCGCCGACCGGAACACGTGGGACTTCCCGCTGGTCAACGTCGCCTCTTCGATGATCGTTAAAGATGGTGTTGTTGAAGACATCCGCATCGTATGCTCCGGCGTTGAATGTGTACCGAAGCGCATTGAAGGTGCGGAACAGATTGCCATTGGCAGCGCGCCTGACGCTGAAACAGCTGATCTGGCTGGCAGCACGGCATCTCGTGGCGCGACGCCGCTCAACTACAACCACTTCAAGATTCCTCTTATGGAGAATCTGGTTAAACGGGCGATCAGAGGTGACGCTTAAGATGGAGTTGTTCCGTTACAGTCGCGATGTTTATGGGCAACAGACCCTCGAAGGCATGTCCTGGGATCTCTTTTGGGTTTTTCTAGGACTTGCCGTCGCGACGGTCATTGGACACTTGATCTTTAAGGCCGTGACGGGAAAGAAAGCGGGCGCCGACTCTTAGAGCGGGACGTGAAGACCGATGCCAAGATCTCGCGTTTCCAGCGCGACTTCACGCTCTGAGAGCAGAACCACTCCATCAATACGCACGACCCGATCATTATAGCGGCCAACCGCAAGGGTCTGAGTCCGCCCCTCCACATCAGTGTGATGAACAACAAATTTGCTCACCACATCAAACTGATCGGTGCCAATAGCCTCAATTGTAGCGACCGTAGCCAATCTTGAAAGGCGACCTGATCGCTGTAGGTGTTCTGGCAACGCCTCAAACACCCCCGCCATTCCATCGCGATCATGCTCAAGCCAGATCATGTCTTTGCGCAGCTCGGGACTCCAGACCCTGACACAATAGGAATACGCAGGCGCACATAGCGCTAGATACGATTCAAAATCACTGTCATCCAGGGTCAGGCAACTTTTTCCAATTAGGGCTCGAATGGCGTCGTGGTCACTCATTTCACGGGTGCCCCAGGGTCGCGACCGACGCGTCGGCCCCATTCGCTGTAGAACGCGCGGAGAATAGCGTCATCTTGCCCCGCCATCTTTTCGTCTCGCGCAATGATCTGGTAACGCCCCGCCTGATTCCGAAAGCTGTCTGCGCAAGATTCTGCAGCGACCATATCCTCAGGTACGTTCCGACCAAACGGTCCCCAGTACTGGTTGTGGTGTTTCTGCCGAATGCGGCGATGCTCAACAGGCTCACCCTTTACACCCAAACCTCGCATCTCAAGCAGCGCTTTGTCTGGACCGATCGGCGTGACCGTATCAATACGAACCACTGTCCCGCGGGAAATGATCGCCGTGGACGGGAATAAATTTATGAAGCGAAAGTCTGTTGCACTCATCCCCGGCAAGGGAGGTACGTCGCCCCCGCGGCCAGCGAACCCATCGTACCCATCGTACGCAGCCTTCAAATCGCCACCACTGCCGCCATGCCCACCGTCAAAGACGATCAGCTTGCGGTCTTCCATTGGCATCGCATTAACCTGGGTTTGTCGAAGCACCACGTGCATAAACTCGTGGTAGAGATCCATATTGGTCTCGTGCCACGCCTTCCAATTGCATTCTAGAACGGCTTGGTTGTAGTGAAAAACCTCTAGTGGCTGGCCAGTTAGCATGTCCGAGAAACGATCCAGCGCCGGACCAATAAACTGAGCCAGTGATGAGGCGCCGTCGTCTAACGTAATAAAGATCAAACCGTGAAGGCACTCGGTCCTGACTTCCCGTAATCCCACCGCCTCTTTCTTGACGTCATCGTAGCCAGACGCCCGCGGAATACCGGTACAGCTACCCTGACTGTTATAAGCCCAGCGGTGGTAAAAACAGGTGATCGATCTAGCGTTGCCAGATGGCTGATCGAGCAACTTTGCGCCCCTATGGGAACAGACGTTTAGAAAGGTCCGGATAACGCCATCTTCACCATGAATAGCGAACAACGACTGACCATTAAGCACAAAGACACGGTAGTCGAACTTGTCGGGCACTTCACTTTCGTGACACGCGAAATGCCAGACCTTGGAAAAAACCTTGTTAGACTCATCGCGGTAAATGTCGGGGTCCGTATACACAAGCCCTGAGACAAAATGGCCAGCCGGCATATCCGGCATCTTATCCCAAGACGACTGATCGCGGGCGACCACCAGTGCTAGTCCTTAACGTATCCGAGGCGGGTGAGATTCTGCGCCAATTTAGACGGCACCGTATCGTTGACGGGATTGACGTCAAAATCCTCGCCATGCTCTGCCAGCGCTTTCGTCAAATAGTCAGTAGGCAAATCATCCCACGACTTCACCTTGTAAAATTCAACATGCCATATGACTTGGCCTTGCTCGGGATCTTTCATGCCGATATTGGCCATGGATGGCATTAAAATCTGACCGGCGCCGTGCGCTGGAATCCAAGATTGTTCAGGATCCTGAAGGTCGCTCAACTTGGCGAAGAAGGTGTTGTCTTGATTGTACGGATTTCGGACCAGAGGCTCAGGCCACCGCATCTTGGCATGGAAAGAGACTGTGTCCCCGATCAAGTTCATCTCGACATCACGAATAGAACTCTTCGCATAAAAATCGGGGAACGCTTTGTCGACAATATTGAGCGTGGCGCCTCTCACTGAAATACTTTGCCCTTCGGGCACACGACTCCAATTAGGTTTAAAGGTGACCTCTTTCCCCGTCATAGGGTTGACGAACCCGTCTATAATCTCATCGGTTTCGAAATCACTGTAATAGGTCAACAGCGAGTTATATTTCACATACTCAGCGTCCGAGATTTTCTTCACCCACTGTTGTTCACACCCTTTGAACCGGACAAGAGGCACCGGTGACTCTGGCGCTTTAAATCCGTAGATCACGCCACGCGTGCGCCATATCGCCTTACCGTCATCAACCCGGCCCTGCTGCTTGGCAAGTGCATAGACGCGGTCTTCCAACGTCCAATCCTCTACGGCATCCGGCAGCATCGGCTGATTGGCGGCGGTGGCACCTGTTCCTGACCCCAGCGTTAAGGCACCGGCGGTTATGACAGCATCTCGGCGGGTTAGATTGACCTTAGACATAGCAGTGCTCCAACTTAATTTATCCTCAACGGATTTCCATCGCGCCTACGGCGAATGTTCTTAGGTCCTCATTAAACCGGTCCGGTCGCTCCAAAAACGGTGAATGACCAACACCAGGGTAGATCAATATCTGCGACTGCGGGAGAGCGGATGCAAAAGCCGCAGCCAACTCCGACGAGTCCCTAAACGGATCTTGGTCGCCCATAATAGCCAGAAACGGCACATCGATTTTTTCGATCAAGTTCGCGTAGCTTGTGATCACGCTGCCATCCGGATCATAGACGGGACTCCGCATGGCACGGCGCGCGTAAGGCGGTGACAGCAGGTTCATGGCTGCAGACACGGCTGTCCACTCAAGATCCATGGGCTCTGCGGTCATTAGCTGCGCAAAAGTGAATGCTCCCTCCAGGTTTGCCTCGAAGTCAGCTTCTTCGAGCTGCACTTGGCTTATGCGGGCTGGGCTATCACTGGTGGGAAGTGGGACATCGACCAAGCGTCCGCGCGAGGACACCATGGCTATTCCTGACAAGGTGTCAGTGCCAAAACAGCGCACATAGTGCATCGCCATCAACCCACCCCGGGACCATCCGACAACAATGGGCCTTACCAATCCTGTCTCCCGCATCACCGCTGCAATATCCTCAGCCCAGATGCAGGCACGGTTATAAGACTCAATAGTCCAAGGCTTGCCCGAATTGGCGTGCCCCCGAAGGTCAAAGGCAACCATATGGAATTCTTTTGCTAACGAAGACGTCATTTGCCGGTGCCAACTGGAAGAACCCTGTCCGTTGCCGTGTATAAACAGGAGCCCCGGCTTGCCGGCCGAGCCCGCTTCGGCGACGTTCAGAGGCACGCCATCCACCCCCTCGACCGTTCGATAGGCAATTCCATTGTCCGCCGCTGCAAGCGACTCAATCGGCAATAATATGCAGAGAGTGACGACCGAAACGACCAGCGACATAGGACCAAGTCGGGTCATTTTTTCGCGGTAATCCGCTCGAGGTCTACACGTTGGCCAGTCATGGGGATTGTGTTGAGCCTTGGGCTATAGGCCAACGTATCGAAGTATGGGAACAAGTAGATCGCTGGGGGATTATGGTGAAGCGCTGTGACCAACTCCTGTAGTTTTTTCTCGCGCAAAACCGGATCAAATTCCCGGTTGCTGGCCTCAATGAGCGGCAACAAACTTTTATCGCAGAAATACGCCCCAGCCTTTAGGCACGACGCCGTCTCGATACTGCGAATAGCATCACCATGAATGGAATTATTGAAGCTGGTATCCAGAATGTCTGCACCGGACCAATCACCGGAGAAGTACATACTGAGCCAGCGTGTGCCAGGAATTGGATTGAGATCAACTTCAACACCAACGGCAGCCAAGTTTTGAGCCAACACCTGATAGATCAAAGTTGACTCAGGTACCGACGGATCACTGCGCACGATAGCCCGCAACTCAAGGCCGTCGCTGTATCCCGCCTCCGCAAGGAGCGCGCGTGCGGCGTCTGGGTCATAGTCAAACAAGGGCAAATCAGGCGCATACCCAAAAACGTCAGACGTGGCCACTTGTGACACCGGCTGCGTAACCCCCGACAAAATTGCCGCTGCTATACCCCCCCGGTCGACGGCCAAGTTAAGAGCTTGGCGCACACGCACATCTGCCACGGGTGAGTTTTTATCAACTTGGTGGAAGGCCCAAGCGCCGATGGAATAGGTTGGACGGGCTACCGTGTTAAAGCCTGCGGCCTCTAAGTCCACCAAAAGGTCTAGACTGAGCTTGAACGACAGGTCGATTTGCCCACTCAACATGGACTGGGCCCGACTAACGACATCGCCAACGGCCGTGAATTTTATTTCATCAAAATGACCCGTATCGCGCCAAGAAGCGTGGTTGCGTTCAAACACATAGCTGCCGGTTTTCTGACCCCAGTCTTTTAATTTGAACGGGCCAGATCCAGCCGGCTCCATGCCAAACGCATCAACACCAACTTCCTTCCAGTACTCCATTGCCACCATGTAAACGAAACTCATGCGTTTCGGGAGAATGGCGTCGGGTCGATTGGTGTTGATTTGCACAGTTAAATCATCAATCACGGAAGCGGACTCAATCATCGCTGTCTCACCGGCGATGAGATATCCAGCAGCCTCTTCGCTACGCAGATAGGTAATGACATCAACAACGGTCTGGGCCGTGAACAGTTCTCCATTGGAAAACTCAACACCAGGTCGAAGTCTAAAAATCCAAGCTGTGTCGCCGCTGGATTCCCACGACAAGGCCAATGCGGGGAGAATGACGCCCTTGTCACCAATATTGGTCAGCGCGTCATACAGAACGTGATTAGAGTTAATCGCGCCGATTGGAAGCGACGAGTAGGGGTTTCCCAACCCAGGGGGACGTGACGGGACAGCGACGCGGAGAACGTCTGGACCATCCTGAGCGGGGACCGAAAAACCAACAAGGCACAACAAAGCCGCAGCAGTGACGGCCTTAATATATTTATTCATGCGGACTAGACCTGAATGTACTCGCCGTCCATTTTTTCTTCGTCGGCCAGCGTTTTAGGCTTGGGTGCACTGTCGGCGCCTGGTTTATCAAAATCCGGTTGTGCTTTACCCGGAACCGACAGCGACCGAGAGGACGGAACCGTCGGCGGCACAAATATCCCGCGCTCATAGTAACTAGATAGGACTTTGCGCAACGGTTTCATGCCACGATACGGATTATCAAGCGGGTTACCTGTTCCGAGATTGTTGGCTAGACCAACATCAGCGGCATAGTCGGCTGCGTACACATTGGGATCATCCCACATCGGCAAGTTCTGATGGGGATTGGCACGCGCCCGCCGCAGAGCCAACAGGTCAACCGTACCAGACAGGGTTGCTGCACCCGGCGTGTCTAACTCCCCTTGAATTGACCCATCGAAGTTAACCATCTTGGTGTAGCCACGCATCTGGTTGGTATGCTCGTATTTAGAATCTGGGTTGAAGTGCTCACCGCCTGGGAGCGGTGAAAGAATGTAGGCCACATTTTCGAAGGCTCGTGTCTGGCGGGCGATATCCCAGCCGCGCCGGCCCGATCCATGACCTTCAGACGATGGATGAATGATCACTTCCGCGCCGTACTTAACCAACATACGTGCGACTTCTGGATGCGCCTGATCGAAACAGACCATGGTTCCGAGCCGCCCAATCGGCGTGTCAGTGACCGGGAATAGGAATTCGTACCCATAGGTATCAAGGTATTGATCATAGATCGTGCTCGGCGTGGTATCGGGGAGCGACCCCCAAACATCAGCACATTGAATTTTACGATAGCGGTGAATGAGGTCACCGGAATCATTCAGAATGAATGCAGAGTTAAAGACGTAACCGGGTAATTTGTCGTCGATCTCAAATGATGAACCAGCCAAATAGACTTTGTGTTTTAACGCAAACTCTGAGAGCAGCTCCATTTCGGGACCTGGATAGCGGATAGCCAACCGCTGCAGAGTGATCGGTGAGCGATAACCGTGCCCACCTTGCCCGGTCATAAAGAACTCAGACAGGGCAACAAGTCGGATATTAGGATTGGATGCTGTACGAGACGGCAACTGCAACGACCGCTGTACGTTCTCGGTAATCATAGCGCGCACATCGGACGTTTTTTGGATCATCGTTTTGACGGTTTGCACGAGCAACACGTCATACTCGGTTTCGTGCCCGGCTCCTTCAGCTGCTTTGGCCGTATCGAGGCGACTACGAGCCTCAGCCACCCATTCTTCTTTGTTCTTTGGCTGAGCAGGTGCGCTGTTTTGATCCGCAATGAGTTTGCCGTACCCTTCGGCAAAAAGATTAGCTCGGAGATGAAGCGGTGCGATTCCAAAGATTGCGGCCCGTCGACGTCTCAACTTGTCGATATAGACGTCCACCTTCACAAAGTCTTCGTTCGCCTTAGCGCCTATCTGACGTCCATTCCAGTCGGACAGGCCACTGGCACAGGGGTATGACACAGCCATGCCGTTCGCGCTGCGAGAAATAGCTGAGGCCGATACAACGAAAGCACTGTTCTCAAATGCTCGAGCGATCCGCGCGTTTTGCCGCGCATCAAATAGCTCATCAGCCACTTCTTCCGTCGGGTTGAGAATAACCTCCGCCCCTTTCCACACCAGACTGCGTGCAAAATGAGGAAACAAGACATCCTCACCGGGAAGGATGCCGACTTGGCCGATTGGTGTTTTGGCCGTCTTAAATTCTTTTGGTTTTCCAATTGCGCTGGTTTGTTCCGTCGCCAAACCATTGACCAACTCTGGTGAAACTTTCTCAGTCTCGATCAAAACGTCGCCATTCGATTCAATGAGAAACCCAAGTGTAGTTGGTGATCCAGCGACATCGCTTTGAACCAGCGTTGAGCCAGCGAGAAAGACGTTCTTCTCAGCGGCTAGGTCAGCAAGAGCCTTAACAAGCGTTTTGCGGTCATATGGCTCTGCACCAGCAGATGAATGCGGTAACAAAACCACCGGTTCTATTGGCTCCACCACCTCAAACCGAGCCGCCCCTGAGACGATGGTTTCAATGTGTTCTGCCAACCCAGCGATATCGCCTGGGGACCAAAATTTCTGAGAAATGTAAAGCATCGCGCTGCGCCCTGGCTGAGTGGTTTCGTTGAGTCGACGGGTGCGACTATATTGACGGAAGGATAGTATAAATGCGCCTACACAGCACACCCCCTGCTCACTGACCGAGCACATAAACGCCACATTTCGACGCTTTTAGGCCTCTTACGCGTAAACAAGGACAAATCTGCGACCATGACGGATGCGATCGAGCTCATCATATCACCGCGCAAAAGAAACATCGGGAGCCTCGAGGTCCGCCGAGCCCTCCCCTACGCCAAACGGCGAACCGTCGGCCCTTGCATATTCTTCGATCACATGGGTCCAGCTAAGTTTTCGCCCGGCCAGGGTATTGATGTACGGCCGCACCCACATATCGGGCTCGCGACAGTGACATTCTTGTTTAATGGAGAGATTCATCACCGCGATAGTTTAGGCTTTCATCAACCGATCCGACCGGGTGATGTGAACTGGATGACCGCTGGCAGAGGGATCGTACATTCTGAACGAACGGGTCCGGAAACGCGCGCTGAGGGACATACACTCCATGGCATTCAGACTTGGGTCGCATTGCCAAAAGGTGGCGAAGAAACAGAACCCGCGTTCTACCACCACCCTAAAGAGAGCTTGCCTAAAATAGATGAGGGCGGAGCGTCGCTGAGTCTAATAGCCGGCTCCGCGTACGGCCAAACATCTCCCGTCAAAGTTTTTTCACCCATGTTTTACTTGGGTGGAACACTTGCTGCTGGTTCCAAATTAGCCATCACAGAGGAATATGAAGAACGCGCTGTGTACGTTGTCGACGGCACTGTCATGATAGACGACCACGCGATCGAAGAAGGGCAGATGGCTGTCCTAAATCCAGGCAGACCTGCGCATGTCCATGCTGACGCTGAAAGTCGTGTGATGCTTGCAGGTGGCGCACCTCTAGATGGGGATCGGCTCATCTGGTGGAATTTGGTTGCCAGCGATCAAGCGCTTATCGATCGCGCCAAACAAGAATGGAAAGACGGTGGCTTTCCCAAAGTGCAAGGCGATGAAGATGGATTTATTCCGCTACCGGAGAACTAGGCGCATCATGACGCGGCACGCAAATAAGCTAGTAGCATTACTCACGATTGGCATTGCGTTCTTTTTGACATCAGCTCCCGCCGACGCGCAAATCAACGTCATTGGCGGCACGACAGGCGTGCCTGAAGGCACGGCCGGCTACGAAAAATGGATGATGTTTCGCGATCACGTGAACGACCGGTCAAACGGCGCGCTGAATTTATCGGCGATGGTCTCAGGAGAGCTAGGATCGGAAGAAACAATATTGAGCAGTTTGCGCCGAGGACGAGTACAGATCGCAAATCTTTCTGGATTGGTTGTCGGATCGATTGTACCGGAGGCGGCGCTATTACAGACTCCCTTCTTGTTTGATAGTACTGAACAAGCGGATTACGTTTTTGACAACGTATTATTCGACATCTACAGCGACTTGCTAGCTGAACATAACCTCACTCTCATGTCTTGGGACGAAGTGGGGGTTCATCAAGTCTATGGCAAGAAACCCATCCTTACGCCTAGCGATCTTTCGGATACAAGATTTAGAGTCTCATCTGGTCTTGCTGCACGGCTTTTCGCCGAGGCTGTTGCCTCAGATATCATTCCTCTTTCCTTCAATGAGAACGTTGTAGGCCTCCAGACCGGTCTCGTAAATTCCGGTGCCAATGCAGTAATTTTGTACGGGCCGACTGGGATCGCCGAAGAGGCTCCGCACCTGACCCTCACGAACCATATGCACGCCGTCAACTTCGTGATTGCCGATTCAAAATGGCTCGGGCGCTTGCCGCCAGAACAAACATTGATCGTACAAAATGGCTGGCTCCCGATTGACCAAGCGCGCGCGATGTCTCGGGCGGAGGAGCAAAAATTTCTCGATCAAGCTAATCAGATAGGATTTACCATTCACACGCTCTCGCCCGAACAGCGACAGTTGTGGCGAAGCGCTGCTGCTCCGGTGGCACAGCAAATTATCGATGATATCGGCGGCAAGGCTGGTGAAATTTATCAAGCGATACAGGATGGCAAACGAGCCTTTGAGAACTGACCACTAGTCAAAAGACGAAAACGATCCGGTCATATCTCTATCAACGACATGAAAGACCTTGCCAATTGTAGAGTCCTCTTTGAGGGCCTGGACAATCAAATAAGCCAATTCACCCATCGAAATTCGACCCATGAGTGTTTGGTCTTCTGACATAAGCCCCTTCCCTGTGGCGGGTCCTTCAGGAAGCTGCCCCGGACGTAGAATCGTCCAATCCAAATCGCGGGCTTTCAGGTCATTTTCAGCCAAGGTTTTGGCATCGAGGACAGGCTTGAGAAATTGGCGAGCCCCCTCTTGAAGAACGTTCTCTGTTCCGCCCGCTCCGATTGCGGTCACCAGCACCACTCGCCGAACACCCGCGTTTTCTGCTGCCGCAAAGACATTGATGTTACCTTGGCCGTCAACCGCCGTGTTGCGCACACTGCCGCCTAAAGTTGAAACGACGGAATCAAATGACCGCCCCTCGAAGGCAGTCTCAACCGTAGCCGTATCCAATGCATCGCCCAACACGATGGATACGCCAAGCTCTTCAAGGGCAGCAACATCAGATGTTTGCCGAACAAAAGCAGTGACTGCATCGCCACGCCCCACCAAGAGCTTCGCCGTTTCAAGACCGGTATTACGTGTCGCGCCAAACATCAAAACGTCAGATGCAGCAGCGGTCGCCATATCACCACACAACAAAAACACCGCGATGACGAGACGACAAAACATTGCCTACTCCGCCGCCTTTGGAAGATCACCAGCATCAGCCTGCGGCGCGACAAAAACTCCTGCTTCAACATAGGCAGCGGCGACTTTTTTGATTTCCGCCCCACCGAAGTACGGATTACCCATTGGATCATCAGGCCACAAATTGTTGGGTAAGCCGCGCGGGGTTTTTCCATATTCATCAGCATAGACAACAGCGTCGTCCCAAAGCGCCGTGTTGGCCTTAAGATCTGCCCGCGCTTGCCGCAGTGCGCGGAGATCGATCACGCCACCGAGAGGCACCTGCCCTGCCGTATCTGCCTCAGCCTGAATCGAACCGTCAAAATTGATTATCTTCGAGTAACCTCGTCCACGAGAACTGGGCGAGTTCCTGCCTGGCAAAAAGTATTCTCCGCCATGACCCGCTGAAATCACGTAGGCAACGTTCTCAAAGGCCCGCGTCCGCCGTGCTGCGTCCCACCCCATACGATGCGCACCGTGTGGCTCCGATGTCGGGTGCAAAATAATTTCAGCGCCTCGCTGAGCCATCGCGCGATAGGTTTCTGGGAAATTGTTGTCGAAACAAATCGTCGTTGCCAACCTTCCGATTAGTGTGTCGGCTACTGGAAAGAGATGCTCGTATCCGTATTTATCGACATACTGATCGAATACACTTCCGGGCGTGGTGTCCGGTAAGAAACCCATGGCATCACCGCAATGAATTTTACGGTATCGATGAATCAAATTGCCAGATGGATCGTAGATGAACGCAGTATTGAAAAAACGATCAGGCCACTCTGGGTCGTATTCGAAAACACCACCCGACACATAAGCCCCAATTTCTTGAGCAAAGGCCGCCACCTGATCCATTTCCGGCCCAGGGAATGTGACACCAATTTTATCGGCAAGGTGTCCGAGTTTGTGCCCTAGAGGACTTACTGGACCGGTCAGGAAGAACTCCGGATAGACCACCAACTTCAAATTGGCCGCTCTTGCGCCGTAATTCCGCACCAAGTCAAAGGCGTCGTCCAGATTGGGCTGACGCCTCTCAACTAGTTGCTCCGGTGTATGTGATTGATGCACCACGTGCTGTCCAATCATTGCACTGTACGTCGCAATGTCGTCGCTGCGTGGGGGCCGGGCTTTGGCGACGACCCGCTCCCGGCCAGCTGTCAGCCAATCTTTGCGTGACTGAGGCGATGGTTTAGGCGCAGACGCCTCCTTCTCATACCCAGGCGCGTACAAATTCATACGTACAATACTGGCGAAATTGAGTACCGGGGCTAAACGCCGACGCCTCAGTGCTTCAATATCTACATTCGTTATTACGTAGGATTCAGCACCTTGAACGCGAAGAGGCTTGCCTTGTGGCGGATAGAGCGCCGTTGCCGGAGGAAGCGTAACCTCAGCATCGCCCAGCCTGACACTCTGAGGCGATGCAACTGCGACATACAGAACGTTCTCATACGCGCGGGCGACACGAGCCACCGTGCGGCTGTCATACAGGCTGTCGGATCTCTCACGACTTGGATTAAGAATGATCTCCGCACCTTGCACCAACATTGTCCGAACAATGTGAGGCGCAAGAATGTCTTCACCGCACAGAACGCCAATCTGTCCCAGAGGCGTGCGAGCGATCTGTAAGGACGCGGATTGGAACGTTTCTGCCGCTGTATCCGTGTACCCTTCAAGGGTATCTGGCAGAACCTTGGCATTTCGCGCCAACAGGGAGCCATCCGGCCCTAAAACAAAACCAACGGTACGGGGAACATCCTCACCGCCGGTGAGGACGTACGCGGATGCCCCTAGATATACAGTATGTGTTTTTGCCAATTCAGCGAGTGCAGACAACACATCGGATTCCGCACGCGCTTCGTGCTCAGAACCATCACCATGAGGCAGCAAAGCTAGGCTAGGTCCGTCGGCAACACGAGTTCTTAGCGCTTGCTCTATCGCCGCACTGGCGTCATCGATTGAGTCCGCAGACCACGGTGTTTGCAAAAGAATCATTTGTGCAACCTTTCTGATTCTTGATCTGCTGATTGCAGAACGTCTTATTCCTCGCCAGCTGGTAACGCGGGGTCCCAAGCGTAGAGGATCTGCTTAAAGGTGGATTGGTCATCCAGGATAGTAACGATCATACGTCCTAACTCTTGACGATCGATAGAGCCGCGATGCTCGTAGTCCTCAAAAATGCCAGACCCCGTCGCTTCACCACGACGTAATCCACCTGGACGAACAATGGTGTAATCCAACCCGCTAGATATCAGATCGTCTTCCGCCAGCGTCTTTATGTACAAGACCCCTGCCATAAAGTTTGCACCCTCACCGGGAGGTTCACGGGTTGTGCCAACCCCCATTGAACTGACTTGAATAACGCGGCTCACATCGTTCGCTTTTGCAGCTGCCGTTATATTCAGGTTTCCAACAAGATCGGGGCGCCTCTCTCCACGTCGCCCTCCCAACGAACTGATGACAATATTAAAATCATCGGCCGCAAAAGCCTGGTCAACATCATCCGCATTGAGAGCATTCCCAACAACTGTGTTAACGCCCAGACCTTCAAGACCACTCAAGTCAGAAGTCGGCCTCACGAACACTGTCACCGGAACATCCATAGCGCGAAGGTTTTGCACGGCACCTAAACCGGTTCCGCTCGTTCCGCCAAAGACCAAAACAGGACCTTCTACGGCCATTGCGCTAGTCGAGAATAGGCCGGCGAAGACAACCGCAGCGACCCTCGAAATTATATTATTGAAACTCATGTGCTGTCTCCTGACTTCATTTGTATGACCTGAAGTATGGCATGAACTCCTGATCGAGCGAGTCACGTTTTAGGGATAATGCTCGTCAGACAACGGCTTGCATCGACTGATCAATAGCCGGCTTGTTGCCCGCACCTTCGGCCCGGATGTACACATTATCCCTTTGGTATATGTCGATGACCTTTTTAATTTCTGCAGCATCTTCATAGGGATTTACCATAGGGTTCTTAGCCCAGGCGTCATTCCGAATACCGCGATCTGCCGCATATTTGTGGGCGTAAACCACAGGATCATCCCAAGCCGCTAAATTGCCTTTGACATCCGACCGGGCACGGCGCAGAGCTGTCATATCGAGTGACCCCACCAAGGGTACCGCGCCTGGTCCATCAACAATGCATTGGAGCGACCCGTCATAGTTGACGACCTTTGAATAGCCGCGCTGCATCGCGCCGGGGAAGCTCAAACCCTCTCCTCGAAATTCACCGCCGTGACCAGCAGTAAGAAGATAGGAGGTGTTTTCGAATGCTCGCACATGACGGGCGATATCCCACCCCCGCCGCCTAACATTATGTGGCTCCGAAGTCGGGTGAATTATCACCTCAGCGCCGCGCTTAACCATGGCTCTGTGGGTCTCACCAAAATTCATATCGAAACAGATGACGGTGCACAGCTTTCCGAGCGGTGTATCCGCAACCGGAAAAAGGTGATCGTAACCATAACGATCAACGTATTCCGTATAGACACTGCCTGGTGTGGTGTCAGGCAAGCGACCGAAGACATCCGCGCAATGAATCTTGCGGTATAAGTGAATCAAATTTCCGTTGTCATCGAAAATAAAAGCCGAATTGAAAAACCGGTCCGGCCACGCGGGATCGAACTCAAAGACACCACCAGAGACAAAGGTTTTGTTGTCTTGAGCAAACTTCGCCAGTTGATCAGATTCGGGTCCAGGAAAGGTAATCCCGATCTTGCTGGCGATATGTCCTAAGCTGCTACCGAGTTGGCTAACTGCGCCGGTCAGGAAAAACTCGGGAAACACAACCAACTTGACCCCTGGCGAACGGGCAAAAGGTCCGACCACGTACAACGCAGTTTTTAGATTCTCCTGACGACACTCCGATAAGTGATCAGGATTCAATGCGACACGGGTCACCGTCTGCCCCAGCACCGCGTCATAGCGATCAATTCGATCGTCTTCAGAGCGAGCAGGCTTGATCGATGCCGCTACTTTTTCCTGCCCTGCCGCAATCCACTCCTTGCGGGATGCTGGGGAAGGCGGCGCATTTGAGGCTTCTTGAGCATAGCCGTCTGCATATAACCTCATGCGCACAATAGCTGGCAGGTTGCCCATCGGTTCTTCCCGGCGACGGCGCAAACTTTCAATATCAATATCACCGACAATGAAAGACTCATCTGAAGACGCGCGGAGCTCTGTGCCCCACATCTCAGCAACTGCCGTCGCCGTGGGGAGTCTATTGGTCTTGCCATCTATCGTGACTGAACTGGCTGACGCAGATGCGACGTAAGCTAGGTTTTCATATGATCGTGCTTGACGGGCTTTTTGCCGAATGTCGAACAACTTGTCTGTTCGCTCGCGACTAGGGTTTAAAATGACTTCGGCGCCACTAGTGATGAGAGAGCGCACGATATGCGGTGACAACACATCTTCGCCGCACAGAATGCCAACTTGGCCTTCGGCTGTGAGCGCCACAGGAAAGTCTGCGGGTTGAGAAGCGTCGGAGACAGTGTCTGTGAATCCTTCGATCAAGTCCGGCATAATTTTTGGCATTCGGATTTGCAACTCACCGGTAGGGTTGACCAGATACCCTACTGTGCGTGAACTTCCGTCACCGTCGATCACATAGGCTGACCCACACAAAGAAATAGAATGAGTTTTGGCCAGTGCTGACAGGGCTGCAACAACATCACTTTCTGAAACTGCTTGGTCAGGCCCGCCATCACCATGAGGAAGAAGCACCAATGTCCCTTCCGGCTCAATCACGGTTTGGAGCGCCTGTTCTATAACTCTTGAGAGCGCGTCCTTAGCGGTTGATGGAGTCCAAGGAGTTTGCAACAAAATCATGGCGGCTTGTCCCTTGCTTTTATCGGCTTCTGGTCGGCTTGACCTTGCGGTGTTCCTTTGGGAAAGCCTAGAACAGGTCTACTCATATCCCTCACGCGAACACCGCGCTCTAGATTGCCTACTATGACCCACCAGGACCACCGCATGCAAAATACGACCGCGACCACACTGGCCGTATTGGTCTCAGAGGGGCTGATTGATTCAGCGGATGTCGATGCCTTGAAGGAGGTCGCAGAGAAGTACGCTATTGCCGCTCCGCGACATTTGATCGACTTGATAGATCAATCCGCAACAAATGACCCCATCGCGATGCAAATCATTCCGTCCGAAGCAGAACTCAAGACTTCGCCGGACGAGCGACCCGATCCGATTGGCGACCATACCTTCAGCCCAGTCAAAGGACTGGTACATCGCTACCCCGATCGCGTGCTTCTAAAAGTACATAGCGCCTGCGCCGTATATTGTCGGTTCTGTTTCCGACGCGAGATGGTAGGTCCAAGCGGCGACGCGATGGATGAGACCGATATCACCGCAGCGCTCGCTTACATTGGAGACCGCCCCAATATTTCGGAGGTCATTCTCACGGGTGGCGACCCTCTTGTTCTTTCGCCTCAGCGACTTACCAAGCTCTTGGACGCGTTAGATCAAGTTGATCATGTTCAGGTCGTAAGATTTCACACACGCCTACCAGTTGCCGCGCCAGACCGAATCACTAATGAGCTGGTAAATGTGTTGTCGAAACCACGAGCAACCGTATATGTCGCCGTTCACAGCAATCATGCCCGAGAATTATCGGACGACGCGGTCGCGGCCTGTAATCGACTGGCTAGGGCTGGCATCCCCCTGGTTGGACAGACTGTTCTGCTGAAGGGGGTCAATGACACGGCCGACTCATTAGCAGCTTTATTTCGCGCAATGGTCCGGGCACGCATAACGCCTTACTATCTGCATCACCCAGATCTGGCCCCTGGCACCAATCATTTCCGGGTGCCGATTGAGGCTGGCCAAGCCCTGATGAAGCACCTCCGGGGACAGGTCTCAGGTCTGGCCCTCCCCACCTATATGCTCGATATCCCCGGGGGATACGGCAAAGTGCCTATCGGTCCGTCTTATCTCAAAACCACCGATCACGGCCTGACCCTTGTTGAAGACGTCAACGGCGAAACTCACCGATATCCGCCATCAGAAGACGACCCCGCATAGCCCTTTGAGACTCCGGGCTGAGACCGGTATGGTTAGGCCAGCCCGTTTCGGGTTTGGGGAAAAACAGGGGATCGATTGATGGATAACTTTGCCGGCGTTTTGGGTGTGATCAGCGGTTGGGTCTGGCTGATCATGATGTTTCCACTGCTGGGCATCGGCCTCTATCTCACCATTGGACTGAAAGGCATGTCGATCCGGCGCCTACCAGAGGCGCTCCGTGTTCTGTGCAGTAAAGACGCCAGCGAAGATGCAAGCGGCGATGGAGAAATCTCGCCCTTTAAAGCTTTGATGACGGCGCTCTCAGCAACTGTCGGCACGGGCAATATCGCTGGTGTTGCCACAGCCATTTTCCTTGGTGGTCCCGGCGCGATCTTCTGGATGTGGATGACAGCTTTCGTTGGCATGGCCACGAAATATGGCGAAGCGGTCATGGCCGTCCATTTCCGTGAAATCGACGAAGATGGCCGCTACGTCGGCGGACCGATGTACTACATCAAGAACGGCCTCGGTCCGAAGTGGGCCTGGCTGGGCACGACGTTTGCCCTGCTCGCCATCGCCGCCGGTCTTGGAGCTGGGAACACGGTACAAGCAAACTCTATTTCAGATGTGGTTGAGTCCAACTTGGGTGTGCCCATGTGGATGACTGCTTTTGTCGTCCTCACATTGACAGCAATGGTTTTGATTGGGGGCATTCAACGCATCGCTCAGGTGGCTGGTAAGTTGGTTCCGATCATGGTGGTGTTCTATGTCAGCGCCAGCGTCATCATTTTGGCGATGTATGTAGGCGACATACCAGCCGCCCTTGCCATGATTGTCTCAGACGCCTTCACCGGAACAGCCGCGACGGGTGGTTTTGCCGGCGCTGCTGTTATGGCGGCCATCCGCTTTGGGGTTGCTCGTGGAATTTTCTCAAATGAAGCGGGCCTGGGCTCAGCCCCCATTGCGCACGCTGCAGCGAAAACCAACGACCCTGTTCGTCAAGGTGCCATTGGCATGCTCGGGACGTTCATCGATACCATTCTTGTTTGCACCATGACGGCTTTGGTTATCATCGTGACAGGGGCATGGACCAGTGGCGAGAACGGCGCGACGATGACAGCGCTGGCCTTCGACACGGCCCTGCCCTACGGCAACTACATTGTCGTGTTCGCTCTCATGGTCTTTGCCTTCACGACCATTTTAGGCTGGAGTTACTACGGCGAGCGCTGCGCCGAATACCTGTTTGGCCCGAAAGCGATCACGCCTTTTCGAGTGCTGTGGTGTGCGGCGATCCCTGTGGGCGCCCTCACCGGTTTGGAAATCATCTGGCTCATGGCCGACATCATGAATGCTTTGATGGCAGTGCCAAATCTACTCGCACTGCTACTGCTTAGCCCAATTATCTTTAAAATAACCTCAGACCGTCTATCCGGCGGTCGCAAACTGGTTGAACGCGAAGAACATCATCCAGCCGAATAAAAGTTTCATAAGGTAACCGCACCATGGCGACTCATCATCAGATTCTTATCATTGGAGGCGGTAGCGCCGGTATTACGGTTGCTGCGTCGCTACAAAACCACACCCATGACGGTGAGCTAGATATCGCCATCATTGAACCGTCAGCGGATCATTACTATCAGCCGGCGTTCACACTGGTTGGCGGCGGTGCGTACAGCCTGAGCAAAACGCGCCGGGATGAAGCCAATTTGATTCCCAGCGATGTGACGTGGATCAAAGATGTAGCGGCGAATATTGACCCAGATGCAAAAAAAGTAAGTCTCAGCAGTGGCGGAGACGTGAGCTACGACTTTCTCGTGGTCTGCCCTGGCCTGGTCTGCAACTGGAACGGCATCGAAGGTCTAGCGGAAAGCCTAGGATCCAACGGCGTATGCTCTAATTATGCGCCAGAGCACGTGGAATACACCTGGGAAACCTTGAAGGCTTTCCCGAGAGGCGGCACAGCTCTATTCAGTCAGCCCGCGATGCCGATCAAGTGCCCAGGCGCACCGCAAAAGATCGCCTATCTTGCGGCAGATTATTTACGTAAGGGCGGCGTACTCCAGGATTGCAACCTACACTTCCTGCCTCAGGGGCCATCTATGTTTGGGGTCCCGTTCTTTGCCCGCGAACTGGCAAAGATTGCCGACGAATACGGCATTCACAAACACTTTCATCACAACCTGACCAAGATCGACGGCGCTAACAAACGCGCGACCTTTGCCGTGAACGGCGGTGATGACGAGGGCAAAACCGTGGAGATGAATTTCGACATGCTTCACGCTGTACCACCTCAAAGTCCACCTGAGGTGTTAAAAAATTCCTCCGTATCGAACGAAGGTGGCTGGATCGATGTACATCAACATACAATGCAATCAACGAAATATCCCAACGTGTTTGGCCTGGGGGATGCCTGTTCAACCCCCAACTCCAAAACCGCTGCAGCAGTGCGCAAGCAAGCCCCGGTGGTGGTCCGCAATCTCCTGGCTTTAATCAGCGGCGGCAGCATCGAAGAGGGCTACGACGGTTACGGCTCCTGCCCGCTGACAACCTCTTACGGCAAGGTGCTGATGGCTGAATTCACATACGGCGGCAAGGTCACACCGACATTCCCACTCGACCCACGCGCAGAGCGGCGCTCATACTGGTGGATCAAAAAAACCGGCTTACCAATGATGTACTGGAACTACATGCTCAGGGGCCACGAAGCCTTTCCAGAACACAACACCGGCTACGACGCTCCGGAAGACGCTTTACGGCAGTAGGATCTAGTCGCAATCAGCCCAGACCTGCTGCGTAATCGACGCGTCGTAGTGACGGGCCGCTACCGCTGACAACAGCACAGCGGTCAGCGCGGACACAGGGCCGAATACAGTCGCTGCGCCTTGGTTTAACGCCCCTTGGGAATCTGGCGCTGCGCAATCTCCCAAACTGAGTGAGCCGTTCCAGTTCATGGGCAACTTGAATTCAAAAGCATCCGTATCAATCAGCCCCGACACAAGGCAATGGGTGGGGAGTCCGTTTGATGCGCCGGTCCACTCTGCTGTTTTGACTTCCACCGTTGCGCCCACCAGAGATTTGTAGTCAATCGTGTGGTGAGCAACGCAAGTGGCATTCTCAATAGCCAGCCACGGATTAGCATCATCCGAAATCGCCAGTGCAGGGCTGGAGGCCATCAAAATAACCATAGGCAGAATTCTATTTGTCATGGACTTCACTTTATCAACCGCGACTAGACCTGGACAGAGATACGGTATTTTATCGTATGCTTCTTAAGCGCTCTTTCAAGGAAACAGCCTTATGACAAATGCCCCTCTGCGACGCACCTACGTTCAAGGCCGAAACGGTCAAATTCATCTGCGTATGGCCGGAAACCCCGGCGGCGACAAACGCCCCATGTTGTGCTTCCACCTCAGCCCGTCATCGAGCGTGGTCTATGAGAACTGGTTGGCCGAAATGGGCAAAGATCGCTTCATCGTCGCGCCTGACACCCCCGGCTACGGTATGTCTGACTTCCCACCAGAACAACCGACCATCAGCACATTCGCTGAGGCTATGACAGAGGTGATGGACGCTTTGGAGATTCAAGAAGCCGATATCATGGGCTACCACACCGGCTCAAAAACCTGCGTCGAGCTGGCGCGGCAGCAACCCGATCGGATCAATCACCTCGTCCTTATCTCGGCGCCGATATACACCAAAGCGGATTTGGCCAAACAGAATTCGGAAATGGGCAGCCCTGATACGCCCGTCGCAGACGGCTCCCACCTCTTACATTCCTGGGCGGGACTGTGGCGTTGGCGTGGCCCGCAACAAACCCCAGCAGATATCATGCATGCTTACCCGGATCATATTCGGGGTGGCGAACGCAAACACTGGGGTCATGCCGCAGCGTTTTCTTACACCTATCCTGAGAATATCCCAGCGGTGAAACAGCCGATTCTGGTGATCAACACCAACGATGACTTGGTGGTCTATACCCGACGCGTCAAGGAACATCTATCCAACGGCAAGATCATTGAGCTGATGGATTGGGGCCATGGATTCCTGGACTATCACACAGAAGAAACAGCCGCGTTTGTGCGGCCATTCCTCGACGAGGACATTTGGCCTGACACAGCCGGGTGAGGATCAAAAAATATTTTCGATTTAGCGAGGAACGAGCCCATGCACCACAAAAATACAAACGAGCCCCACTTGCACCGTCTTCCTTCGTAGCCCATTTGTGGCAGAATAACCGCCAATACATCTAGGACGGGGAGAAAACATCATGAAGCGCGGCTACGTCGATTCAGATATGGGGCAGATGCATTATTGGAAAACGGGCAGCGGACCCAACTTGGTACTGCTTCATCAATCCACCCAAACCGCTGAAGAATACAAGGCCATGGCGGCCTTCCTGGAAGACAAATACACCGTGTGGGCGATTGAGTGGCTGGGGCATGGCATGACCGACGACCCCACCCGTGAGCCGGAAATGGCCGACTATACGCGCACCGTGATTCAAGCTATGGACGCGCTGGACATCGACAAAGCCGCTATGCTCGGCCATCACGGCGGCGGGTCCATCTGCGTCGATATCGCCGCCCAACAGCCCGATCGAGTGACCCATGTCATTGCGTCGGGCACGGGCCACCGCAGCCCCGAAGAACTGGAAGAGCTGCTCAAGCACCGCACAGATACGGCTCAGCCGGAAATCACAGCGGACGGCGCTTTCCTCAACAAGATGTGGGGTATCTACGCCACACTCGGCGGCCCGAAGACACCCATGAGCCTGATGCACCGGGTATTTTTGGTGAATATGAAAGAACGCATGCGGCCCTACGATGCCCACGATCCGATTCTCAAGTGGAACAAGGCCGAGGCCTGCGCCAAGCTGACCTGCCCGGTGTTACTTATGCAAGGCGAGTTGGATACCTTTGTCACCGGCCAAGAGAAACTACTGGACGTCATCAAAAATTCACGGCGGGTGGTCATGCCCGACGTCGGGGCTTTTTTGTTTTATGAAGCACCTGAAGAGATCGCCAAGGTGGTGGATGAGTTTTTAAGCGAGGGGTAACCTTCTCGCCACATCCCGACTGATACATATGCGTATAAGGGGGATGCGGAAATTCGCTATACCTTTTCTGGGCATCCCCATTTATACCGGCGCCGAAATCACCGGATAGCGCCGGAGCGCGCCCATAGCATTTGACACAAAATTCTGGGACAAGATTGCCGACAAATATGCGGCATCGCCCATCAAAAACATGGAAGCCTACGAGCAAACCATGGGCCGGACCCGAACCTTCTTGACGAAGTAGAGTAAAGCCTTAGAGGTCGCTTGTGGCACGGGTTCAAAATGATTGCCCGGGCTAATGCGAAAGCCGCCTCCGCCCGTTGCAGGTATTCGGTCACCAACAAGGACTGCGCAAGAATCATATACGAGTAAACCGTATCCAAGCCAGATTCGGCTGGAGCAAGCTATGATTCTACAAAAGCAAGCGTTTCTTTCAGGTGATCAAAATCCTCAATCTCAAACTGAAAGTACGCCAGTTTCGAAATATAAGTCGTATGCGCCGATATGGAGTGCGGTTCTGATTCTTTCCAGTGCTGCCGTGCCGCAAGAAATGTCTTTCTCAAAGTCGCACGCGCGTCGTCGTTAAACCCGACACGAACTTGGGTCTCGGCAATACAAACAACATGAGAAAGTTTTTGATTGAGTGAGAACGCGTAAGACGCAATGTCAGCCGCTTCCATCAATGCCATGCGGCTCTCCTCCTGCAAGCTTTTTTCAAAGTGCTCAACCGCATCTTCAACTAAGGAAGTGACGCGCCTATCGATCAGGTCTCCCCAATCGCAACCCCTAATCCAAGGGACGTGATGAAGTGAACCAATAGCAGCAGCTTCTTGAGCGTAAACTTGGTCGGGGGTCAGCGAAAACAGCAAACTGCAATCAGAAATGATGTGAGATGCTTAGATATTCTCAATTCAGACTGTTTTACGGGCTGTTCTCCATAGCCGGCAGACGCGCTCACCAACCCCAGGTGTTGGGGCCGCCTTTGAAGGGACCTTCGATCTCAGTTGTAATCCAACCGCCATAGAAATCGCCCTCTTGGGCGTCTACTTTTTCATCACCCACATAACAAGCGTGCATGCGACTGGGGTAGAACGAGACATAATCCTTAATCGCAGCAAAACGCTTAGTCGGTATAGGGTAACTCCAGCAGGCATTGTCGGCAACTTGCAGACCGACCCTCACCGTCCAGTACTCGGCCATTCCTTTCCACTCACAGAAGGATTGTTTGTTGCTGCCGACGAGAAAGTTAAAGTTCACATCATCAGCGGGAATATAGAACGTAGGTGGGTGACTGGTTTCCAACACCCGATATGCCGCACTGCTGGACGCAATGGTTTCTCCGGCGAACTCTACCCGAATATCGCGGGTATCAGGCTCGAGCGCTGGCGGGCGCGGGTAGTCCCAAACAGATTCTGATTGGCGGGTAGCCACCTACGTTTTGTCGTTCTCATGAACGATCGACAGGGAATTGATGCAATAGCGTAGTCCGGTGGGGTTGGGTCCATCGGGAAAGACGTGACCCAGATGACCATCGCACTTGGCGCAAACCACTTCGGTGCGGATCATGCCATGGCTGTTGTCGCTGATTTCCTTCACCGCCTCTGGATTGACCATGTCGTAGAAGCTGGGCCAGCCGGAGCCGGAATCAAATTTGGTTTCTGCATCAAACAAAGGTGCGTGGCACCCAGCGCAATGGAATTGGCCATCGCCTTTGAAGTCGTTGTAGACGCCGGTCCAGGCCCGCTCAGTGCCCTTCTCTCGAAGCACATGATACTGCTCAGGCGTCAACTCAGCCTTCCAGTCTTCTTCAGATTTTTCGATCTTATCGGTCATAACAATCGGCCTATTTGGTGAGGGCGTCGGTGAGCTCTTTAAGCTGGGTACGGGCACGCAATAGGTAGAAGCCTTGGGCCGACAAGTGCGACGGTATGAACATGCCATCTTGCTTGCCATTGGCAACAATAAGCGGGTCCATTTCTGCCGCCGTGCGTAAGTTGATAAGCATCTGTTCCCACAGGCCGCTGGACTGTTTTTCGCCGATCACGGCTCCAAAATCAGCGCCGACATCACGGAGTATCAAGGCATAGCCGTAGAGCCGTCCTTTAATGTTGTAAAACAGATCATCAGCACGGTTATCAAAGTATCCGGCGTTGGATAGCAATGTACGCTCGTCGAGCGCGGCAGACGCTGAACCGAGATCAGACGCCACACGGTTGAGAAGATCAATCAGGTTGTCAGCGCGACGCTCGTAGGTCGCATCGCCACTTGCCAGGCGCGCGTTGTAGGACAACAGCGCTTCAACGCCTTCGCGATACTGAGAATCTGCGGTGGCGGTGGGAACAAAATTGCCTGACCCCCAGTACCAAATCCTCCCATCGTATTTGAGCAAACCGGCGGCGCGGTCGAGGTCTGGATCAATAGCTGATGACCCTCGGGTGCGGCCAAGCGCGTCGCCTAACTCGATCGCAAATCGTGAGGCCGAGTACAAAACACCGAGCTGATAATTGGGCATGTTGTCGAGACCATAGGCCGGATGCAGCCACGGCTTGTTCGGTGACCAACGGCGGGCTTCGCGATCGACCAGCGCGGCCGCTGTGGCAACAGCTTTGGCTCCACCTTGCACCGCGTACTCTTCCGTCGGCTGGAACTCGATGTCATCGGCGATGGTGTTATACCAAGCCATTCCGACACCGTAGTAAATGATAAAAATGGCAATGACGGCCGCCGCTATGCGCAGAGGCAAAGGCGAAGGCGTATCTTCGGCGTCGCGGGCAACCAACCGTTTGACAGCTGTCCATGTCGTATTGAGGAGGTCTTTAAGGCGCGTTTTGATGGCTTCCATAATGCCCAGAACATGGGGCTCAGAAGGCTCCAGGTCAACGGCAGCTATGTGACAATCTTGTCTGTTTTCTTAGCCGCCGCAGCCTGGCGCAAGGGTGCTGCTGAAAACTCAGCTTTAGCGGCAGTGCAGTTTGCTGCGGGACCGTTCTGGCGTATTGACCGTGTACTGCTGACTCCCGCAGGCGTAGGTAACCTTCAGGACTTTTAGGCGCCCGCGGTCAGGATCGCCGCAGATTTTGTTGGACGCCTTCACGGTGCAAGATTTGTCTCCGTCGCATTTGCGATGGGCGTAGCTGAAGGCATTGCACGCTCGGCCATCAACAGAGCGATAGGTCGCCCCTAAAATCTGCAGTCGGGGGCCGCGATCACGACTACGGTCTTTGCCATATCCATATCCAAAAAACGGTATCACGTTGGGGTTGGGATAGCGTTCACGGCCGTATCCTCGGCCATAGCCTCCACGATATCCACGACCATAGGGGTCGTATGGGCGTAAGTAGCCATCTCCATAAATGCGCCCGCCGCCGCGTTAAGGGTTATAGCCATAACGAGGATAGGGTTGCCGATAATGACCCCACCGCGGATCTCTGCCGTAACCCCGACCGCACCCCCAGCTGCGTGACGGCTGGCCATATGTCCGCCCTCCTCCGATAAGGTAATGGACGACCCGTAGGACCACTTACTGTGCCCGTTCTCAATAACGACCAGGTTGGGTCCAGCGTAAAGTGGCGCCCCTATTTGGGCGGATATCTATTTCTGGAACACGACGGCTGATCCCGTGGCGGCCAGTACGGCGATGGCGATGGTTAAGCTCAAGGTCCCTAGCTTCATCGGTGCCTCCCGTGTAAACGTTCGGAGCGAATGGTCAATCTCGCTGTGAAACACCTTGCCCAAGGCAACAATGTGGCGAAGGGCTTGATCGAATGTCACAAGGCCGTGAGGCCGTTAAACCGGACGTAGCATGCTCGCGGTCTCTCTACCTGCTTTAATTCTGACCCTCGTCTGCGCGGCTGGATTTGCCGCCAGTGACTATTTTCGCAAGGCAGCGGCAAGTCATTTCCCGCCAGTCGTGCTTTTGACCCTATTCTTGATCGGTGAAGTGCCCTTGTTGGGCGCATGGGTCGCCTATTCAGGGTCACTCACCATACTGGACGGATACTGGCCCCTTGGGCTGGTGACGGCGGCGGCGGGCATTCTAGCCAACCTATTTTTCTTGATGGCTCTGCGCGTAAGCTCGCTCAGCCTTACGGTCCCTGTGTTGGGGCTGGTGCCAGTAATCACCACCGTGTTCGCTGCCATCGCCCTAGACGAAATTCCAACACCTCAACAAAGCTTCGGTATCGTGCTAGCCGTCGTGGGTTTGATGACGCTTTACCTGCCTGCAGAAAACCCCAACCCGATAGCCGTAATCAAACGCTTTGCCACAGACAAAGGCGCACGCCTGATGCTCATCGTAGCGGTGTTGTGGTCGGCTACTGCACCACTAGACAAAGCGAGCATGGCGTTGTCGTCACCGGAGAGCCACGGCTTCATTCAAGTTTGTATAATGTCAGCGGTCTTGGTCGCTTACTTAGCAGCGACACAACGACGGTCAACCACCCTTGCGCGTGCGGGCCTCACGCCTGCCGCGTTGGCGTCAATCGCCGCGGGTGTGGCTTACGCAACCCAACTGGTCGCCTATCAATTGACTCTGATCGGTGTGGTTGAGTCGCTTAAGCGGGTAATTGGACTACTATCAGCATTGCTACTGGGTCGTATTTTCTTAGGCGAACCACTGACGACACCGAAATTGACCGGCATTGGTTTTATGGTCATCGGCGTACCGCTCATTATTTTGCCGCCGCTCCTTTAGTCGACCCGCAGTACCGCTTCTTCAATGGGAGCTTGATCTTCGCCCGCGCACAGACGCTGCCACATGATGCGATAAGCTCGTTCGAGCGCTTTGGTAAACCCGGCGCCGTCGCAGGCTGGCGATGCACGGCAATGAGACTCTGCGCCCTATACATCGCCCAAGTGCCGGAGCACCATAGCCATGTTGTTGTGCGCCGCTGCCCAATCCGGCCGGGCCTCTAACGCGGCACCTTATAACTCGCGCGCTGACTCAAGTTGGCCGCCTATGCACGCTGCATCAGCACCAGCTTTAAGTTGATCCGGATCGCTCATCGGTACGGCAATATCCTGTTCGCGCTGTGATCCAAGACCCATACCCGCCATGAAGAAGCGTGACTCAGTCTCTTGCGATCGTCACAGTACCGCACCTACTCTCACCGAAAAGACTTTGCAAGGAGCACCCACATGCCCGACCTCCTCCATTCTTCACTCAAGGACCGAGTGGTTCTGATTACCGGTGGCACCGCTGGGTTTGGTTGGTTCATCGCCGAGAAGTTATTGGCGGGCGGCGCAAGGGTTGCCCTGACCGGGACACGCCCGCCTCAAGAGAGAGGCGGTCTTATTGCTAAGGCTGGGGCAATTGCAGGACCCGGTCACTGCGCTGCCATTCAGGCCGATGTGCGAGAATGGGATGATTGCCAGCGGACTGTGAGGGAGACGTTGGAAGCCTTCGGTCAAATTGATGTGCTGATCAACAATGCCGGACGCGGCAGTCGTGAATATCGTATTGATTATCAAGGCGGCCAGACGACCAAATTTTGGGACGTGCCAGTCGAAGCTTGGCACTCAGTCATAGATACAAACCTCACCGGCTCATTTCTCATGACCAAGGCGACCGTGCCGCACATGATCGACCGCAATTTCGGTAAAGTGTTCAGCATATCAACCAGCCTAACCACAATGATTGGCAATGGCTTGTCACCCTACGGCGCTTCAAAATCAGGTTTAGAAACGGCTCATATAGTTTGGGCGCGGGAACTCGCAGACCATAACGTTGACGTCAACATCTTGCTGCCCGGTGGCGCTTCGGACACCGATTTTATTCCTGAGACAATGGTCCCTGGTGACGTTGGCACGCGCGGAGATAAAATTCTACCTGGCGACGTCATCGTTCCGCCAGCTGTCTGGATGTGCACCGACGAAACCAATGGGCTGACCGGCCGACGCATAATCGCAAAGTTCTGGGATCATGATGCAGACGCGGCCACAGCCTTTGCGGGCTGCCTCCAACCACAACACGACCATCCCGAAATTATGTAAGACTAGATCAGTCCGATACGGCTGAGTTCGGCTCTCATATCAGAGGGCATATCAGGGTCAATATAACCGTCCATAGAAGTCAGATCTTTGGGCGCATCCTCTGGTTTAAGGTAGCGCCACCCTTGAAAGGGTCGCTTCCGTTGAGGCGCGACCAGAATATGCTCTGGGGCAAGCTCGATAACGCAGTAGCCCCGGCCTTCGGGATCTTTCTCGCGATGCAGGGCAATAACTTTCTGGCGTACCGAGACAAGCCGCTTCATCACCCAGAACATGGAGCCACCGTCGAGCAACTCTGTCTCTCGCTTAGGAAACATCCGCGTAGTGTGCTGATAATGGCCCACGTCATTTTTGAAACGTTCTTGACGTTCCTTGAGTTGATCGACGTGTTCGATACCAACAGCCAATTTAAGAAGGTGTAAAGTCATGGGGGTTCTGCGGACGCGCCATCGGACTTAGGGACAAACTTGACGACAACTAGCGTCACATCATCGCGATACATTACGGACCCTCGGAAGGCGTCCAAGACTCGAGAGACTGCCCCTCATTGGCTACCTGCCGCAGGCCCCGAATGACGAGATTTGGCAGTTTTGGCTCATCCCAACGAAAAGCGCCCGTTTGGAAATCAAGCCCACCCTCACCCATTCTCACGATGACGAGTTCTTCGGAAGCGATGACATAGACCCTCTGGCCATTGGCCCCGTCGAAATACACGACGTCCTGCGCCTCGAAGGGCTCAGAGTGCGGCACATGGGCAGCAACACCCTTACCGTAGTCGACCTTGGGCCGATACTCGGTACCAAGCCACGTCTGAAATCCATAGTTCGGGTTATTCGGTGACGGCGTTATCACTTGTTCAATCCAGGCCTCAGGAACAACCTGTTCGTCGCCAACACGGCCTTTGTTGAGATGCAAAATCCCTAGCCGCAGCCAATTGCGAGGCGGCGTAAACAAGGAACCCGACGTTTTAGCTAAACCGCCTGGGCGATCCAACCAGACTCTGGCGCTGCTCTCGCCCACTTTGGACCACAGATTCTTTTGCAAAAATTCTGCGTAGGGCATGCCGGTCGCGCGCTGAAGAATCAGACCCAACAGCTGAGAATTTAAATTGCTGTAGGCGAAGACCGTGTTTGGTGGATCTTCAGCAAGAGACTTGAGCGCAATGCCACCCCAGTCCGTTCCCATACCTAGTTTCATATTGTCGCCAAGAGGGTTGAAGCCTCCGGAGGCTCGGGCCAGCCCATGGGCCATTTGCAACATATTGCGGATGGTAATCTTCGACCGCGCATCATCTTTCCATTCTGTAAGGTATGTCGATGCCAGTTCATCAACCGACGGGATATACCCTTGGTCGATGGCGATACCATAGAGTAAAGCCACAACCGATTTATGCATGGACGCGGACTCCATATAGGAAGATTGATCAAAGCCCTCTCCGTACCACTCCATCTGTAAAGCGCCTTTGTGCCAGACCAATAGCGACATGGATCCATTTTCTTTCGCATATAACTCCAGGGCATCAACCAATTCTGGAGACAAAGTGCGCGTGTCAGCGGTTGCGCGCGAAATCTCGGGCGGCGTTCCGGGTTTCACTTCAACAACCGGCTCATACCACGCCATGTCTGTCATGCTGTTCATACGGTCGAACGTCGCGAGACGCTTATAGAAACGCCAGTCGGGCGCGATAAAGGTGACGCCGGCGAGCAAAACAACACCAACGAGAATGGCAATGCCTTTCGCGATACGCTTCACAATGATCACAACAAAACTCCTTATAAGGTGTAAGCAGTGGCGGCCTTGCTCTCTATTGAGACACGCCGCGCATTAGAATGTTAGGGAGACGGGAATCTTCCCACAAGAATGACCCCGCCGCAAAATCGATTCCACCCGTGCCAGTGCGCACGATCACCATGTCATAGGACGGGATAACATAGACCCGCTGACCACCCGCACCATCGAAGTAAATTACATCATCAGCCACATAAGGTTCATCGTGCCGCACATAAGCATCGACATATGGACCATAGTCACGCTGTGCCTGGTAAGGAGTCCCAAGCCAAGTTTGATACCCGTAATTCTGGCCGACATCGGAACCAGTGACAATTTGTTGCATCCAAGATTCAGGGATGACCTGTTCGCCATCAACGATACCCCGATTGAGATGCAGCAATCCTACACGCAACCAGTCTTCTGCTGTGGCGTGGAGGCAACAATAGGTCCGGGGCAAACCGCCTTCATGGTCTAGCCACACATAGGCGTCACCTGTTCCTAATCTCGACCATAGCTTTTCAGACAAGATTTTCGCATAACGCTGACCGGTCGCACGCTCCAGAAGGATAGACAATGCCTGCGGGTTAAAGTTGTTGTAATCGAACTCTTCACCAGGTGGCCGGCGTGCGGGTTGAGATAAAGTGAGGTCCGTGATTTCTGCACCGAGGTTAAGTTTCATGGTCGTGCCGAATGGGCTCGGACTAAAAGGGTCACGGTACATACCGCTGGTCATTTGCAAGAGATGTTTGATTGTCACTTTGGCGCGATCATCACCAGCCCATTCCGTCAGGTAGGTCGATGCAGGTTCGTCGACAGAGGGTAGCGTGCCGTCGGCGATTGCCGCCCCAATGAGTAATGCCATTACTGACTTATGCATTGATGCAGGATCAGTGCGTGACGTGCGATCGAAGCCATCGCCATAATGTTCGTATTGAAGCACTCCGCGATGCCACACCAACAACGCGACAGAACCCGTTTCCTCGGCATAGGCCCGGGCTTGAAGCCAAGCATCCTCTGAGACCGTGCGAGAGTTTTCACTCGCTCGCGGTAGTGGCGGACCTTCGACCCCAGGCACGCGCTCTAGTGGTTCATACCACGCAACATCTTTTACGGGATCAATCGTAAAGATTGTCGCTATTCGACCGTAGAAAGTCGGGTCCGTCACATAGAGAACAGCAAATGCTACAAAGGGCAAAGCGATTAACGCGCCAATGCATACTGCGAACCACTTCAAAACCCGCATAGGTTCTCTCGTCTTTACTTTTGTATGGCCTGACGCGTATTGCGTATCTTAAGCTTAAATACCATCTTGGACGCTAAGACGACCACAGAGAATAAGAAGCTAGGCACACCTCAATGAATTTCGACCAAATCGTGGACGCTGTGCGATCTCTTGCAATGGACCTAGCAGATCTAAATCACAGCGTGCTGTTCGACCTCGAAGAAGAGGGAAAGATTTTGGTCGACGCCACAGGTGATGACCTTGTTGTCACCCCTAACCCTGATGACGAAGATGCAGAAACAACCTTAGTGCTCTCGTCTGAGAATTTGGAAAAGCTGATCGAAGGCGACCTTAATCCAATGGTCGCGTTCACCATGGGGAAGCTCAAGATCTTTGGATCTAAGGGAGTCGCCCTCAAATTAAGCAGTCTGTTGGACGAATAGGGTTTATCTAAGCCTCTCGCAGCGAGTTTGAGGCGAATTCTCGAACCCCATAACTCATTGTTTCTAATAGGAATAATAGGTTTTTCTATCGACTTAACAGATATTTGACGTTAACGTCACTATTTTTACTTGCGCTGGTAATTGGACCTCTTAGGTTAAGAGGAGACGTGGCGCCTTAAACCACCCACAAAGCCAGAGAACCTTGATGAACACCGCGACCATCTCACCAGTTCAGAAACCTTGGCTTGATAGCTATCCCGCGTTTACCGACTGGGACATGCCGATCGTGCCCGAACCCGCGCACGCGGCATTTGACCGCAGCGTCGCAGCCTATCCCGAACGTGTTTGCATGGAATTCCTAGGCCGCACATGGACCTATCGCGAGACCGGCACCATGGTCCGTGCGGCAGCGAAAGGTCTGCAAGAGCTGGGCATAAAAAAAGGTGACCGCGTTGCTTTGATGCTGCCCAACACCCCCTACTACATCGTCCTTTTTCATGCCGTGCTGTTGGTTGGTGGCGTGGTCGTCAACATCAATCCACTTTACGCCCAGCGTGAACTAGATGAATTGGTCAAGGATTCACGACCGCACATGTTGGTCACCATGGATCTGGAGGCCATGTACCCAAAGGCGCACGAGACAGTAGAACAGAATGGCATAGAAAAACTGCTGTTGTGTTCCATGACCGAGGTGTTGCCATGGCGTAAAGCGGTGCTGTTCAACATCTTCCGGCGCAAAACCCTAGCCCGCGTTGAAGACAATGATCGCCTGGTCTTATTCGAAGACCTGATTGAGAACGACGGCGGGTTTACGCCGGTTAAGATCACACCAGACGAAGATTTGGCAGTACTACAGTATACCGGAGGCACTACAGGAATTCCCAAAGCCGCCATGCTGACCCATGCGAATGTCAGCGCCAATGCGATCCAAGTTGCAGCCTGGTACAACAACAGCAAGATCGGCGAAGAAAAATTTCTCGCTGCCCTTCCGTTCTTTCATGTATTTGCCATGACCGTTGCCCTGATGACAGGACTACGGTACGGCGCTCAAATTATCATGTTGCCGCGCTTCGACTTGAAAACATGCTTGCGAGCGATTGCACATAAGAAACCAACTTTCTTTCCGGCTGTGCCAACAATCTTTACCGCGATCAATACATTTCCAAAGATCAAAGAGTACGACTTGTCTTCGATGAAGGTCTGTATATCCGGTGGAGCTCCACTGCCGGTAGAAGTGAAGAAAGAATTTGAGCGCATTTCCGGATGCGTGGTTGTTGAAGGTTACGGCCTTAGTGAAACCTCTCCTGTTGCAACCACTAATCCCACTGTTGGTGTAAACAAAGCGGGGTCTGTTGGCATCCCCATGCCAGGCACCACCGTAGAAATTCATTCATTGGAGGAGCCGGGGAGACTGATGCTTACCGGTGAACGCGGCGAAGTTTGCATTCGTGGGCCACAGGTTATGAAAGGCTACTGGGACAATCCCGAAGAGACTGCAAAAGTCATGCAAGGTGGCGCCTTTCGCACCGGCGACGTCGGCTACATGGACGAAGATGGCTATGTTTTCCTTGTCGACCGTTTGAAAGACATCATTATCGCCGGTGGCTACAAAATTTACCCACGTATGGTCGAAGAAGCCATTTACGAACACCCAGCAGTAGCCGAAGTCAACGTAATCGGGGTCGAAGACAAATATCGCGGCCAGGCGCCAAAAGCGTTCATCCGTCTGAAAGAAGATGAGACTCTGACTGAAGACGAGCTCAATTCATTTTTGAAAGACAAGCTTTCAGCAATTGAACGGCCAGACTCCTACGAGTTTCGAGACGAACTTCCCAAAACCATGATCGGCAAACTATCTAAGAAAGAACTGAAAGCCGAGGAAGAAGTTCAAGGCAACACCCCAGCCGAGGAGAGCGCGGCATGAGTGCGTCATTAGCAGCGATCCAGAAAGAGACCGGGGATAGGTTCTATAGCACCAACCAGCTTGCCGAAGACGCGGGAGTGACCGCTCGCACTGTCCGCTTTTATGAAGGTCGTGGCTTGCTGCAGCCTCAACTGGCCGGATCTACCCGCGTCTACACTCATGGTGACCGGGCGCGCCTACAGATCATTCTGCGCGGCAAGCGACTAGGCTTCTCGCTTGATGAAATCCAAGAATATTTGGAGCTTTATGATGCTGACGCTGAGCACATCAGCCAGGTTCTTCACATTCGCCACAAAGCTCGAGAACGCGCAGATGACCTACGCGCCAAGCTCAGAGATATTGAAGACTCTCTAAAGGAACTCGAACAGATCGAACAGGACGCCATTCAAAACCTTAAGAGTAAGGGCGTTGACCCTGACTCCCCAGCGTCTTCGATCAGACCCAAACATCAGAACAAAACACAGAAAGAAGGGATGGATACATGACCGATGCAGTAATTGCTGGCTATGCCCGCTCACCTCTGACACTAGCCAACAAAGGTGGCTTGGTTAGAACGCGACCGGATGACTTGGCCGCAGCCGTCGTCAAAGCCCTTGTCGAACGGTCAGGAGTTGACCCGGACACTGTGGAGGACCTGGTCTTGGGATGTGCTTTTCCTGAGGGCGAGCAAGGCCTCAACGTAGCACGCAACATCGTGTTTCTAGCTGGATTGCCGAACAGTGTGGCGGGCACCACCATCAACCGGTTCTGCGGCTCTTCAATGCAAGCCATCCACACGGCAGCGGGCTCGATTGCCATGGGCGCCGGGGAGGCATTCATCTGCGCCGGTATTGAAAGCATGACGCGTATTCCTATGCCCGGATTTAACCCAATGCTTAACCCAACGCTCGTGAAGGCAGAACACGCCGCCTATATGGGCATGGGCGAGACCGCCGAGAATTTGGCAAAGAAATATGAAATTTCACGGGACAAACAAGACGCCTTTGCAGTTGAAAGTCACAAGCGAGCGGCGGCGGCCCAAGCTGCGGGAAAATTTGATGACGAAATCGTACCCATTGAAACAAAGGATGGGGTAGTCGACAAAGATGGCTGTATCCGACCAGACACCACCATGGACGTTCTCGCTGACCTCAACCCGGCATTCGATCAAGCTGGATCAGTCACGGCCGGCACATCGTCACCCCTCACCGACGGGTCCGCTGCCGTACTTGTGACAAGCGAAGCTTATGCGAAGAAACACGGCTTGACGCCTTTGGCGCGTATTAAGTCCATTGCTGTCGCAGGATGTGACCCAGAAATTATGGGGATCGGCCCCGTCAATGCGACCAACAAAGCATTGGACCGTGCGGGTCTGAAACTCGATGACATCGACGTCATCGAACTCAACGAAGCCTTCGCAGCTCAGTCGCTGGCAGTAGTTCATGATCTAAATATTGACCTCAGCAAGACCAATATCGACGGAGGCGCCATCGCCCTTGGTCACCCGCTTGGCGCAACCGGCGCTCGCATCACCGGTAAAGCGGCACAGATCATGCGACGCGAAGGAAAGAAATATGCCCTTGCCACCCAGTGCATTGGTGGCGGCCAGGGCATCGCGACAGTTCTGGAGGCGCTGTAATGACCGACATCCGCAAAGCCGCGGTGATCGGCGCTGGCGTCATGGGTGCGGGCATAGCCGCTCACATTGCCAACGCGGGTATCCCTGTCGTGCTCCTTGATATCGTGCCGAAAGACGACGACAACCGAAACGCCATCGCTGAATCCGCGATAAAAAAGATGCTTAAGACGGAACCCGCGCCGTTTATGTCAAAACGGACTGCAAAGCTAGTCACCCCTGGCAACATCGAAGACCACATGGACTGGTTGTCAGATTGTGACTGGATCGTAGAAGCCGTTATTGAACGCCTCGACATCAAACAAGATCTCTACGCTAAAATTGCCAAGGTAAAAAAAGGCGGCGCGGTATTGTCATCCAATACTTCGACGATTCCCCTGAAAGACCTCACTGGCGGCATGGACGACGGCTTGGTTCCCGACTTCATGATCACGCACTTCTTCAATCCGCCGCGCTACATGCGGCTATTGGAACTCGTGTCGTCGGATAAAACGCGTCCTGAAGCGATCAAAGCGATAGAGTCATTTGGTGACATTAAGCTTGGCAAAGGTGTTATCCACGCCAAGGATACGCCGGGCTTCGTAGCCAATCGGATCGGTACGTACTGGTTCCAACTCGGGCTCGCAGGCGCGCTGGACCTCGGCCTAACCGTCGACGAAGCAGATGCAATAGGCAGTCGACCGTTCGGAATCCCAAAATCAGGGTTCTTCGGCACTTTGGATTTGGTTGGGCTCGACCTCATGCCTCACGTGGCAGCGTCAATGTTGGAACGCCTGCCAGACGACGACCCCTATCGGGAAATCCATTCTGAACCGCCAGTCGTCAAGAAAATGTTGGAAAACGGTTGGATAGGTCGCAAGGGACCAGGTGGCTTCTATCGCCTCAATAAAGAAAACGGCAAGCGGGTCAAAGAAAGCATCGACCTTACCAGCGGTGAATATGCGCCATCGCAAAAAGCAGCATTGGAGAGTCTCAATGCCTCCAAAGCCGGTGGCCTCCAAGCGTTGGTTCAGCACGAAGATAAAGGCGGCAAGTTTGCATGGTATCTCGCCTGTCATGCTCTGCCTTATGCGGCAGCGCTCGCACCCGAAATCGCCGAAACCGTGGTTGATGTCGATGCGGGCATGAAAGATGGATATGGTTGGAGGCAGGGTCCGTTCGAACTGATTGATGCCATTAACGCGAAATGGTTAGCTGACAAACTGGACGCTGAGTCTATTGGCGTCCCGCCAATGCTTGCTCTCGCAGCTGAAAAAGGTGGGTTCTATCGCGTTGAAGACGGCGTGCGGCAATACCTCACCGTCGACGGGTCCTATAAAGATGTTCCTAAACCAGATGGGGTGTTGCGACTCTCTGACATTAAACTGGCCTCCAAACCGGTGCTTAAGAATGGTTCAGCTTCAGTCTGGGATATAGGTGACGGTGTGCTGTGCTTTGAGTTTACCTCGAAGATGAACAGCCTCGATTCAGACATTATGGCGCTCTACAAAAAGACGATTAAGCACATCAAAGGCGATGACGCTCAGAAAGCCTTGGTGATCTACAACGAGGGCAGCAACTTCTCCGTTGGTGCGAATTTGGGATTGTTCCTGTTCGCCGCTAACATTGCCCTATGGGGTGAAATCGAAAGTCAAATCGAGGACGGCCAAAAAACCTATATGTCCCTCAAGCAAGCCCCCTTCCCGGTGGTGGCCGCGCCTTCAGGCATGGCCCTTGGTGGCGGTTGCGAAATTCTACTCCATGCGGATGCAGTGCAAGCCCATGCAGAAACCTACACTGGGCTCGTAGAGGTGGGCGTAGGTATCATACCAGGCTGGGGTGGCTGCAAAGAAGTTTTGCTTCGGCTACAGAACCATCCACGTTTGCCACGCGGTCCGATGCCTGCTGTTGCAAAAGCATTTGAGTTGATTGGCACGGCACAAGTGGCTAAGTCCGCCGCCGAAGCAATGGAGATGGGCTTGTTCCGAGATAGCGACGCGATCACCATGAACCGTGACCGGCTGCTTGCTGATGCCAAAGCCAAGGCACTCACACTGGCTCAAGACTATGCCCCCCCAGAAGAACAAGACCTGGTCTTACCCGGTCCGACGGGTGAAGCGGCATTGCAGCTTGCCTTACATGACCTCACCCTTAAGGGCATGGCAACGCCACATGATCAAGTGGTTGCAGGCGCTTTGGCCACCGCCCTAACCGGCGGTGACACGGATATGACGGAAACCATGACCGAAAAAGAATTTCTCAAACTCGAGCGGACCACGTTCATGACTTTGGCCCGCACTGAAGGCACGTTGGCACGCATGGAACACATGCTCGACACCGGCAAGCCGCTACGTAACTAGGAGAACTGAACCATGGCCGCTTATACTGCGCCCTTACGCGACATGCGCTTCGTCTACCATGAGCTACTCGGAGGAGACGCACTGGCAGACATACCGAGCTACGAAGATTTCACGCCGGATGTCGTTGATGCCGTCCTTGAAGAAGCCGGTAAGTTCACGGCAGAAGTTCTGCAGCCTCTCAATTTAAGCGGTGATAACGAAGGCTGCACGCTAGAAAACGGCGTCGTACGCACCCCCAAAGGATTCAAAGAAGCATACGACCAGTTCGCCAAAGGCGGTTGGACCGGACTTTCCGCTGATCCTGACTTTGGTGGTCAGGGGGCTCCCGCGGCACTGCACTTTCTCATTCAAGAAATGATCTGCTCTAGCAATATGGCCTTTGGCATGTACCCCGGGCTGACCGAGGGGGCATATAATGCCATCAACCTCCACGGCAACGACGAGCAGAAAGCGTTGTACCTGCCAAAGTTTGTTGAAGGCACGTGGTCCGGGACCATGTGTCTGACAGAACCACAGTGCGGCACCGACTTGGGTTTAATCCGCACCAAGGCAGACCCCCAGGATGACGGCAGCTACAAAATCACCGGCACAAAAATATTTATTTCAGCCGGGGAGCATGATCTCACTGAAAATATTGTCCACTTAGTCTTGGCCCGCCTCCCCGATGCCCCCCCGGGTACAAAAGGCATCAGTTTGTTTGTTGTGCCAAAATTCATACCGAAAGAAGACGCCACGGTCGGGCCGCGCAATGGTATGGCCTGTGGTTCCATCGAGCACAAAATGGGCATCAAAGCCTCCGCGACCTGCGTTATGAACTTTGACGACGCAACGGGCTGGCTGGTTGGGCAGCCCCACAAGGGTATGCGCGCAATGTTTACCATGATGAACGCTGCTCGGCTTGGTGTGGGCATTCAGGGACTAGGCCTTGGCGAAGCTGCATACCAAGGTGCTTTGACTTACGCCAAAGAACGTCTGCAGGGTCGCGCATTGAAGGGTGCTGAAACACCGGACAAACCTGCAGACTCTATCTTGGTACACCCCGATGTGCGTAAGAACCTGCTGACAATGAAATCTCTGACAGAGGGCATGCGGGCGTTATCAATTTGGACCGGCATCAGTCTTGATCAAGCCGAAAAATCAGAAGACCCCGCTGCCAAACAACGAGCAGATGATCTCGTTCAAGTGCTGACACCAATTATTAAATCCTTTGGCACGGACAGCGGGTTTCTGACCACCAACCTCGGCGTACAAATTTTCGGAGGCCACGGTTACATTCATGAACATGGCATGGAGCAATTTGTCCGTGATGCCCGCATTACGCAGCTATATGAAGGCACTAATGGCATTCAGGCTTTAGACTTAGTCGGACGTAAAATGGGAATGCACTATGGGCGCTACCTACGAACGTTCTTTCATCCGGTCCAGGAGTTCATCGAAACCAATGCAGATGATGCTGACCTTCAGCCCATGATCATAGGGCTAGCGAAAGCCTTTGGGCGCCTGCAACAAGCCACAGGGGTCTTGGCACAAAAAGGCCTCAGCAATCCTAACGAAGCCGCAGCAGGGGCGATGGATTATCTCAACCTATTTGGCTACGTAGCGCTCGCATTTATGTGGGCCCGGTCTGCCAAGATCGCCTTAGAGAAAAAGGACAGCGATGAGTCGGGCTTTTACTCTGGCAAACTGAAGACAGCGCGGTTCTATTACGAACGGGTCTTGCCTGAAACCAGCAGTTTGTTTGCTAAAATCATGGCTGGCGGAGACTCGATCATGGATATGGAAGAAGAGCTGTTTGGGGCCAGTGTTGCTGCCTAGCGACGCATCGGCATGAACCTTCTCTTCCGCCTGCTCTGGATGATGATGACGGCGCATCGCCGAACCCGATGCGCTATGATGGAAGAAACACATCTGACGTTTCGTGTCATGCCGACTGATCTCGACGTCAATATGCACCTGACCAACTCCCGTTATTTCAGCTTTATGGATCTCAGTCGTGTTGATCACATGATCCGCAACGGAGCATGGAAAGATATTCGCGCTAATAAGCTAAAGCCCGTTTTGAGGTCAGGCTCCATCCGCTTTCGTCGCGCCGTGCCGCCGTTCAAAAAGGTCGACGTCACCACACGCGTTGTCGGTCTTGATGAAAAATGGATTTATCTGGAACACAAACTAATCGCGGGAGAAACCATCTATTCAGTGGCGATCCTCAAAGCCGCATTCCTCGATGAGACCGGACGAATCCCCGTCGATCGGCTTCTTACGATGTTTAGATATGAGGGAGAGCTGCCACCAATGACGGAAGCGCTTGCCCTCATCAGGGATGCAGACGACGCGGTCATGGAAGCGTCGGCCGCTAGTTAACTCTTATGATGGAGCCGACAGATCTTCGCCAGCAAGTGCACGATTGATCAGCACCAAAGTTTCTTCAACACCGTAGAGCGCAATAAAAGACCCCATACGCGGCCCTTGGTCTTGTCCGAGTAGAATCTGGTACAGAGCTTTGAACCAATCTCGCAGACCCGGAAACGTATCTTCATTTGCTTTGCCAATTTCATAGACCAAGGATTGCAAGTCTTCCGCAGAAGCGCCTTGGCCACATTTTTCCAGCCCAGCCTTTAATGATTCAAGTGCTGGGCGTTCAGCCTCCGCCGGCAAACGATAGGTCTTTTGCGGCAGTACGAAGTCGTTGAAATAGGCAATGGCGTATGAAACCAATTTATTCAACAACGGATCTCTTTCCGGGCTGGCATCCGGCGCATACCTACTGATGTAGTGCCATAAGGCGGACGGATTATCCGAATTACACACACTGGCCAGATTGAGAAGAATTCCGAAGCTCAAACGCCCTTCTTCAGCCGGTGGATTTCCATTGTGGATATGCCACGTCGGATTGCTGAACTGGTCTTTTACTTCCTGCCCAGGAAACGATTTGAGATGAGAAAGATACTCATCCACAGATTTAGGAATGGTATCAAAGTACAAACGCTTCGCGGCTGTGGGCTTTTGAAACATGAATAAGGCGAGACTTTCGACAGGCGCGTACGTCAGCCATTCTTCTACCGAAAGACCATTACCCTTAGACTTTGAAATTTTTTGCCCTTGATCATCTAAAAACAATTCGTAGGTCAGACTCTGCGGCGGCGGGGAACCAAGCACCCGACATATCTTGCCAGAAAGTCTGACTGAATCGATCAAATCCTTACCAGACATTTCATAGTCGACGTCAAAAGCGTGCCAACGCATCGCCCAATCGCATTTCCATTGTAATTTGCAATGCCCGCCGGTGACTGGCATTTCAACTTTGGCGCCGTCTTCATCCTGATAAACAATCGTACCTGCATCTACATTGCGCTCGACCACCGGTACTTGGAGCACACGCCCCGTTTTTGGACACACGGGCAAGAACGGTGAGTAAGTTGCGCGACGCTCGGGCCCTAAGGTCGGCAGGATAACATTGATAACTTTATCGTACTCCTGCAGCACCCTCAGGAGAGCCGCATCAAACTCGCCGGACTTATATGAGTCCGTTGAACTCTTGAACTCGTAATCGAATCCGAAAGAGTCCAAGAACCCCTTGAGCCGATCATTGTTGTGGTGGCCAAAACTCTCATGGGTGCCGAACGGATCAGGAATTTGAGTGAGCGGCTTGCCCAGATGCTCTTCAACCATCTCCTTATTGGGGATGTTGTCAGGGACTTTGCGGAGGCCGTCCATATCATCTGAGAAGGCGAACAAGCGTGTGGGCAAATCTGGCGCCAAGGCCTGAAATGCATTGCGCACCATTGTGGTTCGCACCACTTCAGCAAATGTACCGATATGTGGGAGCCCCGACGGTCCATAGCCGGTCTCAAAAAGCACATAGCCCTTATCGCCAACACCGTTCTTAAGGCGTCCGTCAAGCAAAGCGCGGGCTTCGGCAAAAGGCCAAGCCTTGCTTTCACGTGCGATGGCGATGTCGTCAGTCATATCAACGGTCCGGTTACCTAGGGCGGCGCACCCTATGTGCCCGCGTTTTTAGGGTCAAGCCCGAGCAAGTCACCTGCACACCTGGTTTAAGCTGGATTGGTCGACTCCGCTAGCGCTATACCAAGGGGTCTTTACTCAACAGCCATATTAATTTTGACCCACATTAGCCCCCCCATTATTGCAACGGCACGGCGCTCTCATGACTGACGCGCGCTCCGTGCAATTGCCCTCAGCTCCTGTGCTGGTGACCCGTGCCAGGGACGGCCTATTGATGTTTCCCGATGGCGAAGTAACCGAATTCTCAGCTGGGACCGCAAAGAAAGCCGTTGAGCAACCGGTCATCCAATGCCATGGGAGGGCCACTGCAGCGCGGCTCGGCCTAAAACCCGTCTCCGGGTTTGATGTACTTGAGCTGTTTGCTTTTGTCCGCCCAGGTGAATTCTGCCTGCCGACCGCGCGAGGCGTAGCTGCCGCCACCGGCGTCAATCCGCCAATCACTATGGTTGACGATGCCGTCGCCCTTATTGAGGTCACACGCGTCCTGCTGGACGAAGTTATGTCCTGGGATGGCACAGACACTCGCCAGGCACGGGCCATAGCCCATGTTCTCGAAGGGGCTGGATGGAGTTGGGGCCCATCTGTTTTAGCAGCTATCGGTGCAGACCCAGAAGGAGGAGGAATTGGACTATCTCCTCTACGGGTTTGGACCCGCCTCACCCCCTTCGAAGACCACGCTCCACCGCCACCGCCAGGTAACGACGCCGTATCAGAAAACGAAAGTCGAGAACGCCTCACAAGTTTGTTGGGTGATGAGTCGGAAGACCGTGAGTCTCAGGCCACGTATGCCGCAGTTGTCAGTCATGCCTTTAAAGCCAAGCCCGCACCTGATGAACCGAATTTGGTTTTAGCAGAAGCAGGCACAGGTATCGGCAAGACCCTTGGATATCTTGCCCCAGCAAGTGTCTGGGCAGAAAAGAATCATGGCGCCGTCTGGGTTTCTACTTTTACCCGCAATCTTCAGAGACAATTGGATCAAGAATTAGACCGTCTCTTTCCCGACGAAGAGGCAAAAGCCCGTCGTGTGGTTGTCCGGAAGGGGCGCGAGAATTACTTCTGCCTGCTTAACTACGAAGAGGCGTTGAACCGATCGGGCACAGACCCGAGCGCCGCAATTCCTTTGGCGCTGATCGCACGCTGGGTCGTAGCAACCAAATCAGGTGACATGGTCGGAGGTGACTTTCCGTCCTGGCTGGCAGACCTGTTTGGCACCGGCAGAGTGTTATCCCTCGCAGACCGTCGTGGTGAATGCGTCTTTACCGCATGCCCTCACTATCGCACCTGCTTTGTTGAGAAGACGGTACGCAAAGCTAGGACCGCCGATATCGTTGTCGCCAATCACGCTCTGGTCATGGTGCAAGCCGCCATGGGCGGATTAGACGACGGCACTCAGCCCACTCGCTATGTTTTTGATGAAGGACACCATCTGTTTGGCGCAGCAGACAGCGCCTTCTCCGCACACCTCAGTGCGGCGGAGACCGCAGACCTACGGCGTTGGTTGTTGGGGGCTGAGGCCGGTGGTCGACCGACACGGTCGCGCGGTTTGAAACGCCGGATCGACGACCTGCTCAGCGAACTGGATGCGGATGGCGATGTCATGGCGATGGCCTTAGACGGCATTCTACAAGGGGCGCGATCCCTGCCAGCGCCGGGTTGGCTCACGCGGCTGGAAGAGGGTCAGCCTCGCGGTCCTGCTGAGTCTTTTCTCAGCTTGGTGCGCACCCAGGTGTATACCCGTGACGATCCAGAGTCGCCCTACAGTCTACAAACCGATGCGGTCGAACCTATTGACGGATTGCTCGACGCAGCCGCTTCCCTCGACACAGCCCTCACCCGCCTCGTCGAACCGGTCAAACAATTGGTCAAAGCGTTATCGCAGCAACTGGAACGCCCAGCAGATGAGTTAGAAGCAGCGTCACGTACTCGAATAGAGAGTCTGTGCCGCGGCCTAGAACGCCGCGCCGTTATGCCCCTCACAGCATGGCGCGATATGATCAAAGCGCTGTCCAGCGAAACGCCCAGAGAGTTTGTAGACTGGCTTGGTGTTGACCGCATTGACGGGCGGGACATTGATATTGGCCTACATCGCCATTGGGTTGACCCCACCCTACCTTTTGCCCGCGCTGTGCTCGACCCAGCCCAAGGGGCCGCGATTACATCAGCCACATTACGTGATGGCACTGGTGACGACGTTGTAGATTGGGAAAGCGCTGACCAACAGGTAGGTTCGTTTCATATTGCCAGCACCCCCGTACGGTCAGCACTCACCTCGCCGTTCAACTACGCAGAGAATACGCGCGTGTTTATCGTTAACGATCTTCGCAAGGATGCCTTGGTCCAGGTCGCTGGTGCATATCGCGATCTCTTCCTTGCCGCAGACGGTGGGGCGCTCGGTTTGTTTACGGCCATCTCACGCTTGAAAGCGACCTTTGATCAAATTGCGCCCGTTATCGAAGGGGCTGGGTTGCCACTGTATGCGCAACATGTCGACCCGCTACCGACAGCGTCACTGGTCGACATATTCCGGGCCGAGGAGAAAGCCTGCCTGCTTGGTACAGACGCTATGCGCGACGGCGTGGACGTGCCGGGACGGTCTCTGCAACTGATGGTTTTTGACCGAGTGCCATGGCCCAGACCAGACATCCTTCATCGCGCCCGCCGCGAAGCCTTCGGCAGTAGGGCCTACGACGACCGCATTACCAGACTTCGTCTCAAACAGGCGTTTGGACGCCTCATACGACGGGACGGTGACAAAGGTGTGTTTGTTCTTTTGGATTCCATGATGCCATCGCGACTGCTTGGCGCCTTTCCTGAGGGCACTCCAATTGAACGCGTGGGTCTGGCAGAGGCCGTTGCAGGAACGAAAGCGTTCTTGAATAACGAAACCGATAATTAAGCCGAGAGCTTTAGTTCGCAGACGCTTGGCCAACCAAGCGGGCAACAATGGGTGTTTTCCCTAACGGCGCAGGACGGCGTTCTAACGCCAGTCGCGCATTATCGCGGTCTGCACAAGACCCGAGCGCGCCATCTTCTGGCGTAAAGTCCGCAATATCGTCTGTCGGAATGCGAATCGGTGTCACCGGGCGATGCAAACCCCAGTTGGTTTCGCGTTCGGAGTCGATAAACAACAAGGTCCAATGATCTTCTAAATCGCGCCAGGTGAGCTGGCTAAAATTGTCGTAGGAAAACCCGACCAACGTATCAACTTCTGCCTGGGAGAGACCGCTGCCAAAAGCACACAGGCGCTCCCATGACCAGTCCGTTAACGGGCGTGGATCGACGGTGTCGGTTCCCGCCATAAACTCGAAGCGAATATTGCGATGGAAGGCCAACTCATCGCGGGATTCCAATCCACCTGTCCGCTTATACAGAAAGTAGATCGATGCGGGGCCAAGCGAGAGCAGCAAGATCAACCCAACGACTTTAATGAATGACTTTGACGGCATCAGCTAACTCCAAGACTGCCTCTCTATACCGGCAAGCACTGACTTTAAAAAGGGTACATAGAAAAAGGGCCGCACCCTAAGACGCGGCCCTTTCCCAAAAGTGTAGAGCGTGAGCGGGCTTACATGCCCATTCCCATGCCGCCCATGCCGCCCATGTCACCCATGCCGCCGCCTGGCGCCATCGGTGGAGGATTCGGCGCAGGAATTTCTGCAACCATTGCTTCTGTTGTGATCAACAGTCCAGCGATGGAGGCTGCATCCTGCAGAGCAATGCGAACAACCTTGGTCGGATCAATGATGCCGGCCTTAAACATGTCAACATACTTGCCTGATTGAGCGTCATAGCCAGTTGTAGCTGGGCTGGCTTCATCAACCTTACCTGCAACAACAGCACCGTCTTCACCTGCGTTTTGTGCAATCTGCTTCAGAGGCACACGCAATGCTTTGCGAACGATCCCAACACCGACTTTCTGGTCAGCATTGTCGCCGTCAACTTTGGCAATTGCACTGGAGGAGCGAAGTAGAGCAACGCCACCACCGGGAACAATGCCTTCTTCGACAGCAGCCCGCGTGGCGTGCAGAGCATCGTCAACGCGGTCCTTCTTTTCTTTCACTTCGACTTCGGTTGCGCCACCAACGCGGATGACTGCAACGCCACCGGCCAACTTAGCAAGACGCTCTTCGAGCTTCTCACGGTCGTAGTCGGATGTCGTGTCAGCGATCTGACGGCGGATCTGTTCGCACCGACCGTTGATGTCGGACTTCTTACCAGCCCCATCGATAATGGTGGTTTCTTCTTTGGTGATGTCGATGTTCTTGGCTTGGCCGAGCATGTCGAGCGTGACGTTTTCGAGCTTGATGCCAACATCTTCAGAAATCACCTGACCCTTGGTCAGAACGGCGATGTCTTCGAGCATCGCTTTGCGGCGATCACCGAAGCCTGGTGCCTTAACAGCAGCAACCTTGAGGCCGCCACGAAGACGGTTAACAACCAAAGTCGCCAATGCTTCGCCCTCGATGTCCTCCGCAATAATGACCAGTGGACGTGAGGCTTGAACGACAGCTTCCAGAACAGGAAGGAGCGGCTGCAGAGAAGAAAGCTTCTTCTCGTGGATCAGGACGTACGGATTTTCGTACTCACAGACCATCTTTTCAGCATTGGTGATGAAGTAAGGAGATAGGTAACCACGATCGAACTGCATGCCTTCAACGACATCCAACTCTGTATCCAGGCCCTTGGCTTCTTCAACGGTGATCACACCCTCTTTGCCGACTTTGTCCATGGCTTCAGAGATGATCTTACCGATATCACTGTCACCGTTTGAGGAGATCGTGCCGACTTGGGCAATCTCTTTGCTGGTCTTCACCTTCTTGGACTGCTTGGTCAGACTTTGGGTAACAGCAGCAACAGCTTTATCGATACCACGCTTAAGATCCATTGGGTTCATGCCAGCGGCAACGGCTTTGGTGCCTTCACGAACGATGGCTTGGGCCAAAACAGTGGCTGTTGTTGTTCCATCGCCAGCCAGGTCGTTGGTTTTGGAAGCAACTTCCTTAACCATCTGGGCGCCCATGTTTTCGAACTTATCGTCAAGCTCGATATCTTTGGCAACCGTGACACCATCCTTGGTGATCCGAGGTGCGCCGAAGGCTTTATCTAGAACAACGTTACGGCCCTTAGGACCAAGTGTAACCTTGACCGCATTGGCCAGGGTGTCGACGCCGCGCAACATGCGGTCGCGGGCATCAGTCGAAAATTTGACGTCTTTCGCCATGATAATGCTTTTCCCTTAACTTGAGTTTGTCTCGCTGGGCGTGACTATTTCTCGATGATGCCCATGATGTCGGATTCTTTCATGATCAACAGGTCATCCCCATCAACCTTGACCTCCGTGCCGGACCACTTTCCGAACAGGATGCGATCGCCCTTTTTAACGTCGAGCTTTTGCACCTTGCCGTCTTCCCCACGCGCACCGCCGCCAACGGCAATGACCTTGCCTTCCATGGGCTTTTCTTGCGCAGTATCGGGGATAATGATGCCTCCAGCAGATTTGGTATCTGAGTCGAGGCGCTTGACCAGCACTCGGTCGTGCAGCGGCCGAAATTTCATCTGAAACCTCCTTTTAGGTCCTTAGTATGCGTCATAAATCAATTTTAAATCAGGAGGTTACGCCATTCTCTAGCACTCCCCCCAAACGAGTGCCAGGTAGATAAGGACTCAAAGAGCGGGCGTCAATAGCCAGTCAGCGAAAAACTGCCATTCCATGGCAAATAAAGGCCCAGATCGCCTGGGTTTGCCGGATTAATGCGGCTTCGTGAGCTCAACCCTCGCGGTCCGGACCCATTAATCCCTGAGTCGCGCGGTGATCCCGATAGATAAAGAAGAGATTCCGCGAATAGATCACGATGCCGCCAAACTGGGCGATGATGAACACCGGCTCTTTAATATAGATGGCATAGAAAAAGGTAATCACGCCGCCGATTAGGCTGAGATACCAAAATGCCAAAGGAATGACGCTCTTCCCGAGGCGTTCACTGGCAAGCCACTGGACAAGAAAACGAGAACCGAACACGGCCTGCCCCAGTAGTCCAAAAGCCTTGAAGATATTCATGGTGGCAAACCAGGTAACAAACCAACTCATTTTACGTCCTTTTGTTCAGAAATTTCTGGGCGCCTATGACGGGCCATTAGCCACACCACGCCCAATAGATCGACGACACCGCTCGCCAGTCGCCGCCAAAATCCATACTTAGAAGCCCCACGCAATCTTGGGCGGTGGGACACATCGATCGAAACCACTCGACCACCAGTGCGAATAAACAATGCCGGCAAAAATCGGTGCAGCGCGTTAAAGCGCGGCAACTGAAGAAATACATCGCGGCGAAACAACTTTAACCCACACCCGCTATCGGGAGTGTGATCACCCAAAATCCAGCCGCGAATATCGTTGGCCAACCAGGATTGGTAACGCCGAGCAAGGCTGTCATTGCGGCGGCGGCGGTGACCCACGTAAAGAAATCGATCAGCGTATCCCGGCTCATTCGACACAGCATCGTCCCGCGCCTCTATCAATTTTCGAATATCCGCCGGATCGTTCTGTCCATCGCCATCCAGTGTAATGATCCAGTCCGAGCGAGCATGATCAACACCTGTGATCAACGCTTGGCTTTGCCCGTAGACGTCGTTGTGCCGCAAAACATGAAGGTCCGAATTTGAGTCCGCTGCAGTTTTCAGCTCGGCAACCGTTCTATCCGTTGATCCGTCGTCGACATAGATGATTTGATATCCGACGTCGCCTGGGAGATTAGCCATGGCGGCATAAATCTCTTCAATCAGAGGCTGGATATTCCCCGCCTCATTGAGAACCGGGACCACGACCGTATAGACAAGTGCATTCTCGGATAATGGTGCGGGTGACATAACGTTCGTAGGCTCGGCTTACCTGAGGTTAACCACCGCAGTGATACACGGGGTTCAACGAGGGCGTAACCCCATTCCCGCTGCCACTCGAACAAAGGTTATAGAGTTGCGGACTTGTTGCGAAGCCTACGATCGCCTAAATCAGCAGTACGTCTTGAACCTTAAGGCCTACGGACCATCATATGACCGCCCCCTCTCTCTCCGCGCATGACGCCCGCCGCATCCGGCTTTGGCTTCTGATCTGTGCCGGCATGGTCTTCATAATGGTCGTGTTAGGCGGCGCGACGCGGTTGACGGAATCCGGCCTCTCGATGGTCGAGTGGCAGCCTTTGACCATTCTACCCCCCCTCAACGAGGCAGAATGGGCTGCAGAGTTTGAAAACTACATGCAGTATCCGGAGTACCAGAAAGTGAACTCCTGGATGACGGTCGAGGATTTCAAAGACATTTATTGGCTCGAGTATACCCATCGTCTTTGGGGTCGGTTGATTGGTTTCGTTTTTGCGCTGCCATTCTTCTGGTTTATTGCAACAGGGCGTGCCCGCGGACGGTTCGCGTGGACGTTGGGCGGACTGCTGGTTCTTGGTGGCGCCCAAGGCGTCCTCGGGTGGTACATGGTCGCGAGCGGGCTTGTAGATCGTCCAGATGTCAGCCAGTACCGTCTCGCTGCGCACCTTATACTGGCCTTTGTTGTTTATGGTCTGTTGATCTGGGTCGCCCTGGGCGTCAAGAGCGCCGACGAGCCACCGCCGGACGACCCCCGCCCACAGCCTGTTACCGCGCGCCTTGCTCTTGGCGCTGCCTTGACGATCTTGCTAGTTGTTGTTTCGGGAGCTTTTGTCGCCGGACTCAATGCAGGACTGATCTACAACACCTTTCCGTTGATGGATGGTCAGATCATTCCCGACGGTCTGTATGACCTCGCCCCCTGGCACCTGAATTGGTTCGAGAACATCATGACCGTTCAGTTTAATCACCGAATTTTAGGTATAACCCTCGTTGTCCTGATTAGCGCAACCTGGTGGCGGATCCGGTCGAGCACGGCGTCCGAATCCGTAAAAACCCTAGCCAATGCTTTCGCCGCAATGGCCATTATCCAGGCAGGTCTTGGAATCGCGACGCTTCTCCTAGTGGTCCCGCTTTGGCTTGCTCTTCTACATCAAACTGGCGCCTTGATCCTTTTCACTTTGGGTGTGACCATCGCCCGACTCGTTCACACACCTAAGCCACACAACGCCGTATCGACGTCACCAGCTCTCGACGCCGCCTAACTCTGAACTCAAGGACACCGCCTTCACATGAGCGACCTTTCTGTAACCGACGATCTCTTTTTCTCCCGCACAGCCATGGACAAGCATTCTGTAGAGAAAACGGTATCTAACACTTTGTCTGGCTGCGACGACGGTGAACTATATTTTGAATACAGCCAATCTGAGAGCTTGAGCTTTGACGACGGACGCATACGATCCGCATCCTTCGACACTGAACAAGGTTTTGGTTTGCGCGCACTAGTCGGTGAGACAACTGGCTTCGCACACTCTACGACGATGACCGAGGCTGCCATCGCCCGCGCCGCTGAAACCGTTCAGGCGGTCAAATCCGGCCACGGCGGGACCCTCGCCGACCCACCAACTGGCACAAATCGCGCCCTATACGCAGATGAGAACCCGCTGCCGCTTATTCCATACGAAACTAAGGTGAAAACCCTAGAGGCCATCGATAGCTATGCCCGTGGCAAGAACAGCAAAGTTAAACAGGTCTCTGCCTCCATGGCGGCATCGTGGCAAGCGGTTCAGATCATGCGCGCTGACGGCATTTCGGTCGGCGACATTCGCCCTCTTATCCGTTTAAACGTTTCTATTGTCGTGGGTGAAGGCGACCGTATGGAGATGGGATCATACGGTACTGGTGGGCGAACAAGTTACAGCCAATTCCTTGATGAAGGCACCTGGACCGGTGCTGTCGATGAGGCATTAAGACAAGCGTTGGTAAATTTGGAAAGTGTTGACACCCCTGGCGGCGAAATGCCCGTTGTTCTAGGACCGGGGTGGCCAGGCATCTTGCTTCATGAAGCCGTGGGTCACGGCCTAGAAGGTGACTTTAACCGCAAACAGACTTCGGCCTTCTATGATCTGGTCGGCAAGCAGGTAGCTGCAAAAGGTGTGACCGTCATTGATGACGGGACCATTGTTGATCGGCGAGGCTCCCTCACCATCGACGATGAGGGTACGCCCACATCGAAAACCACTCTGATCGAAGACGGTATACTTGTCGGATTCCTGCAAGATCGCCTCAACGCGCGACTGATGGGTGTTCGGCCAACTGGAAACGGTCGCCGTCAATCATACTCACACCACCCGATGCCACGCATGACCAATACTTACATGGCGAACGGGAATCATGATCCCGAAGAAATCATCAAGTCGGTGGACAAAGGGCTTTACGCCGTGAACTTCGGTGGCGGTCAAGTCGACATCACCTCCGGCAAGTTCGTGTTCTCAGCAACAGAAGCCTACCTCATTGAGAACGGCAAAATTGGGGCGCCGGTTAAGGGCGCAACTTTGATCGGAAATGGCCCGGACTGCCTTACCGAGGTTTCGATGATCGGTAACGATATGATGCTCGATCCGGGCATCGGCACGTGTGGCAAGGATGGCCAAGGCGTACCCGTGGGCGTTGGTCAGCCAACGCTAAAACTAGACGCACTCACGGTTGGTGGGACGGCCGTTTAGCCCCTATTGCCCTGCCATCGCCGCTTCCAAGCGAGGGTCGTGTGGCGCGGCGACTTTGCACCTTGCGCTTGCCCATTCGGTCGTGAAACCGACCCGATTGCTAGACGGTTCTGCCCATGCAAATCCCAAGACCTTACTTTCTTTGTACTCGCCAGGCTCACCGTCGTGCAGCGTCAAGCGCAGGAGATCAACGTAGTTGCGGCCAGAGTTAGACGGCCAAAGAGAGTTTAGAAATTCAATATGAAGCTCTCTTGGCTCAGCTTCATCGGTCTCAAAAGTGAAGATATCGCCTCGGTCATGCATGAAGAACGGATTGATAACTTGGGTAGTGCCGTCCGCGAGCCGCAACGAGGCAAAACATTCGTAACGTTGCGCCTTGGACAAACGCAAATGAGTGCGGTCCTCCCGCCCAGCAAAAAGAGTTCCATCTGCCAGTGTGCCATTGTCATAAATCCAGAGCTGCGTTGGATTGAGAATCCACTCCGCATCCCACGTCATTTGCTGGCCACTTCTCTTTGACACCATGGTGCACTGTCCGTGATCACCAAGAAGACCACGCAACTGTTTGCCGTGGCGGCGCCAATTGAATGTACAGTTGCCGCCAAAATCTGGGTCCGGTGCAATTGTCGACCACATCTCAGGGTGAAGATGAGCGTCGACATAGTTTTCAGGGTCTTTAATGCGTCTGCCTGAGATCGATACCCGACTGTTCTCTTCATCCATTGAAATAAGAAAGACCTGCTGTTGACCGGGGAAAATTGTCCCGTCGTCACCATCAAGCCGAATCTGCGTATAGATGACATGCTCAGCCAGATGAGGTGCATCAATCTCTGCGAACACGCGATAGTAAATCTCGTGTTCACCGTCCGGCGGCGCACCTAATGCACGCTCCAGATAAACCTGCGGAATGGACGTGTACTCACCCGGCAACCAAGCCAACAAGTCTTCTAAGACCTTAGCCAATTCGGGTTTTGAGTTCGTCGCTGAAACTGGCGGCGCCAACAACAATACAAACGCGAGAATTAAATACCTCATGATTCCCCCCACCCCTCTATCTCAGTAAGCGTAGGCCGACATAAGAGAAAGGGAAAGATGTTTAGGGTCTTTAAGGCTGACTTAAATTGGGGCGCGATCCAGCCGATTCTGGAAGATTATTGGACCTCAGAAAGGTCAATGCAGCTTGATTGGATTTCGCGTAGGCATCCAGAAAAGCTGTGCTGACGCCATTTAGAATAGCGACAGCCTCACGGTCATAAGATTTCTCCAAAGGCGCACGGCACCAACCACCGCTGAGATAGTGGTTCACACCGTCGACCCATAAATAGTGTTTGTCCGTGGAACCGTCCTGTATTTCACTCACCATCTTATACTGAAACGGAATATTGGAGTTGTCTCGAGACTCCGAGCCGTAATCGTCGGTTCCTGTGTACACAAAAGTCGGAATGGTGATCGAGCGCCATGGCTTTCCGGGCAGTGTCGGATTGTGTCCCGGTTCACTGAGCAGCAAGGCAGCGGCAAAACGACCTTCAGATGACTCAATCTTTTGCCTGCTAAACGGATTCTCTATGACCATGCCTGTCACAGATAACGTCGTGGCAGCACCCATGGAATGCCCCGCCGCAACGAATGTCTCGTAGTCGATCTTTCCGGCCAAAGCGGGCGTCTGGGATTCAATATCGCTGAGGTGATCAAGCACCAAAGACATATCGCTCATGCGCTGGCGAATAATCCCTTCCATCATCCGTGGCTCTACCTTCGCCATATCAAATCCGGTTGATTTTGAATCTGGATGGGTTGGCTGAATCACTACATACCCATGAGAGACCCAGTGATCGCCAACGACACTGTAACTCCCGCCGACACATCCACCCCCGTGGGAGAGCACGACCACGGGATACGGCCCGCCGGAGTGCGGATAGGCAACACGCAGAGCCAGGGCTCGATTGTCCTCATCTATGACGACTTGATCAGCGACAACAACATCGAGAGGACCGGAGTTAGGCTTATAGGCGTCGGTAGCATTAGCAGCCGTCGTCAATAGGAACGTAAACAGTAAGAGTAATTTGATCATCATGATCAAACCATCACCCTATCGAGACGCTTTTTGAACCTTTGCCTGACCCATCTCCATGTGGCGGACGACTTTTTCAGCCAAGAACTCGCCCATTCGGGGATCCTCATTGATTGGATCCCAGACGGCCCAGGTGCCGGTGAACTGGTTCTGGACAGGCTGCTCATCACTTGGCGGGCCCTGTGCAGGGTCATATCCAAGGTGACCATAGGCGGAAAGGTCGCGCACCAAATGAGGGTCTGTGTCCTGCATGGCTTGATCAATTGGCGTCTGGCGCAGCGGCGGATACGGCTGTGCTGTTCCACAGCCATCCATAACAAAACAGCAGGACTCTGAACGCGGTGCGTCGACTGGTGCACCAACGGGGCGACACATGGTGTCAGCCTGACGACCCCAATATTCCGCGAAGGGGTGGCCATGATTGGGATACCGATCAAAGTCTCCTGCGGCCTCATAGAGCCAGGTCTTGGTGCCAATCTCTTTACCGATTTGATTTGGCACTTCCACGAGAGTCAGAACGGAATCGATCACAACCTGAGTAAAGACAACTACAATGTGCTTCACGCCGCGATCCTTGAGAAACTCCAGACCATCCCAATAGAAATACTTTTGATCTCCGCCGGGTGGGACCTTGTCGGTTTCATACAACCAGCGGTGACCAAGGTTCTCTGCCCGCATATCACGGGACCGCTCCAGGTTGGACCGCACACGCCCGCCGAGTTTGATGTTTGGATTCTCGACCCGAAGCCCCATCCACGTACTGATGATGTTATCTGGCTCAATATCTGGATGAGTGCGCAGCACCTCAGCCTTGAGCATGTCGTTGAGCGCGACCGTATCATTGACCTTGGGATCATAGGTCTCGTTGCCGTCCCGGATTGAATGATTGATGATCATCACCGCCGTATCCTTGTCCGCCACAGCAGGATTAAGACGTTTTTCGATTCCTTTTATGTATAGCGCTGCAAAAGCAGGGTCTTCCGTCACCGGATTAGGGCGGCCCTCTAAGGGAACAACACTGTCTTTGGTCGGGGTTCCCAAGCTGCGGGTCCAATTTTCGGGCTCAAGAGGATAAGACTCCCGCATCAAATCAGTTGGATCGTTGACCCATGTGACAGGAATGTCCGTTCCGTTCTTGGCATTGTAGCGATACACGACGTCGCGGGTTACGCGGACCACGTCATAGCTTTTCCAAAAACGTACCCCAGCAGTTGTCATGTCGATCATGACGATTTCGTCAACGCCCTCGGCCAACAAGCGCTCGGCGGGACCGTCAATGTTATATCGCTCAGGATCACAGCCGGCCCATGGCCCTCCATCCGGCTCACTGCCACAATAAGTTAGGCGGGAGCCACCCTCCACCTGCGGTTCATAAAGTCGGCGTGGGTCGGGCAAAAATTTCGTCTGCTCGAGGGAACCGATCCATTGGGCTTTATCGACGAAGAATGTGACACCCAGGTCCGCTTCGCGCGCCTTGAGCGCAGCCGTCATATCCTCCATTTGTTTTTGAGTGCGCTGAGCGTTGGGGTCGTGACCTATGCGATCATCTTGAAAGGTGTACTTGTCCAACTGAGACGCCACATTGCTATAGCTCTGACCATCTCCAAACGAAGCGACTGTAGGCCAGGCCTCTTCATTCCAGATCACCCGTTGGTAAATCGCGGAATGAGGGTCATAGGCGAAGATCTGCATTGAGCTATCCCACAAACTCTCAATGTCGGTGCTCTCCGAACCGCCATGAACGACATAAAGCACGCCGACCTTGCGGTTATCTGCCTCAGCGAGATTAAACCCTGCAATGCATGCGAACACTACGCAGATGGCCAATACTTGTTTCATAATTGATACGCCCCTAAACATGATCACTCTCTTTGTACTAGGACCAGCAGTTTTAGATTATCTGATCCGCGTCACATTGATTTGAAAAACCTAAACGATGTTGCCGTAGCTTTGATGACCTGTCACCAGCGTATCTCGCCCAAGCAGAGCGCTATATCCCCGACGTTCTAGCCTGGGGTGACTCCTAACAGATCGTCAGATTGAGGGCTCGAACCACAGCAAAAATCCTGGCTTTGGTAACAATCACTCATTACCGTACCGGCCAGCAATAAAAAGATCACACAAGGAAAGCGCAGCATGTCCAATCACTGGGATATCGTCATCGTTGGCGCGGGCACCACTGGCATACCGGCAGCAATCAAAGCGTCAGAGCGCGGCGCGAAAGTATTGGTGGTCGATGTTGCAGATAAAGTCGGCGGCACATTGCATTTATCTTCCGGCTCTATGAGTGCGGCAGGCTCTGCACTACAAAAAAAGAAGGGGATTGAGGACACGCCTGAAAAGCATTTTCAGGACTGCATCCAGATTAACCACGGCACCGGCGATTACGACAAATTGCGGCTATGGCAAGAGAACTCCGCTGATACGCTTGATTGGATTATGTCGATTGGGCTTGAGTACCCAGATGATAATCCGGTTATTGGGCAAGGCCACGAACCCTACTCCACCGCACGGATCACCACGCCGGCCACTGCCGGCAAGGCGTACGCAGCTGTTCTCGAGACGGCATTTAATGAAGTTCTCGAAAGCGGCAATGTTGAACTGCGGCTCAACACACGGATGACAGACCTCATTGTCGGCGCCGATGGAGCAGTCGAAGGTATCGTCGTGCAAACAGAGAATAACGATCGCGAAGAAATTCGCGCGTCGTCAACATTGTTGGCTTGTGGTGGATATTCCAACAACGACGAACTCTGGGAAGAATTTCATAATCGTCCGAAGCGGGTTTACACCTACGAGCATTCCAAAGGCGATGGCATTCAGCTGGCTCGCAAACTCGGCGCCCAGTTACAGTTAGCCGATAATTTAATTATGACGTTCGGCGGAACGGTCGACGTCGATAAGCCAGATGATCATTGGATTCATACCGCCACATTCCCGGCCATGCGCGCGCCGTGGGAAATTTTGGTGAACAACGAAGGTCGCCGTTTCATCAACGAAGAAGAAGAGAGCCAAGACTTCCGTGAACGGACAATCATGAACCAAACTGACTGGAGCTGTTGGCTGGTCTATGACCAGGGCATTCTGGATCAAGCACCACAGCTATTCATAAGCTGGGACGCAGAGAAAATTGAGCGAGCATTTGAATCTCATCCTGATTATTCCCGCGCGGATACCATTGAAGACTTGGCTGACAAGTGCAGCCTCCCTGCTGATAACCTGAAAGCAACAATCGACCAATTCAATAAAGGGCGCGTCGTAAGTTCAGATCAGTGGGGACGCAAACACACACCAGCCCCAATTGAGAAAGGGCCATTCTACGCAATCAAGCACTACGCCATATCGGTCGTCAGTTTTGGTGGAATCGCCTGCGACAATGAATTGCGCGTTCTCGATGCGAATGGCAAGTCCATTCCCAAACTCTATGCCGGCGGTGAAATGCTGGGATTAGGCATTTGGGGCAATGCGTATCTTGGTGGCTCCAGCGTGGGGGGCTGCATGACCATGGGTCGATTGCTCGGGGAGCGATTCCTAAACTGGGAAACTACGGCCGCTACCGCAGCTGAATAAATCACACCGGGGAAGCAACCCGACTAAAACGACAAGGCCTATGAAGCTACCCACAAGTGCTCGAACAGACATACCTTCAACTCAATGAGTTCACGCTGCAGCTTGCAATCGTCTTTTGGGAAGACGGTTCGCAACTTCAAGACACACCAAAGACAGCACAGCGAAAATAATGCCTCCAGATGACATCTCAGTGATTGTCGCGCCTTGATCAATGAGCCATCCCGTTAGAACCATAGCACCTGACGCAACAGTAACGTTGAAGAAGATATTGAATGAGCGGATCGCGCCCATATGCTTGGTCCCGTATAACTCAGCCCAAATCGTGACATACACCACCAAACTCAAACCAAAAGTTAGACCCGTAAGCGCCATCACGACTGGAATGGTGATCGGTGAATCAAAAAACGAGAGCGCGATAAGAGCCGGTATCAGGGGCAACACGCAAAACCGAATCAGGCGATGAGACTTATAGCGATCAATCAGGGTGCCGCATGTCAATGTCGCGATAAGTGAGACCAGAGCGTAAAGACTGTAGCTCCCAGCAAAGGCTGTGAGATCCCATGCTTTCGTTTCTACAATAAACAATTGATGGAACTGAATTGAGAAGACGACACATGGCACAACTACGATACAAGGTTGAATGAGCCAGAATCTGGGATCGGTTAGCACGTCGGATAAAGTCCATTGCCGCACAGAGTCCCTGACGGAAGCCGTAGCATTCATTGCCAGCTTAGACTCGTACTCGCGGTGTCGGTGCCCATGCCCCCACAGTTGGAACATGAGGAGCGGCAATATAATCAGGAGCACAAACCAGCCCGAAAGCGACCAAGCATCCCGCCACCCAAAACTGGTGAGCAACCAGGCCCCGATCAACGGAAATATTGCATAGCCGAGGGCGTAACCCGTTCCAGAGACAGCTGCTGCTTTGCCACGATCTTCATCGAAGTAACGCGCCATGCTCACCTGGGCACAGACACCCCACAACCCTTGGGCTGCAAACCGAACCGCAAATATTGCTGCAAATAATCCCAAGACCGTTGTTGTTACTGAAAAAAGCCAGCACCCAATAGCAACAAACACCGTAGTCGCCGCTGCAAACCACCGCAGATCAACGCGGTCCAGAAGGCGCCCAGTCGCAAGAAGAAGAACTGAACCCAGTATCGTCGCCGTGCCATACAGCGCAGCCAGCTCACCATGACTTAGGGAGAGCGCTGTTCGGATTTCGCCATTGTATAGAGAAACGTAGAAAGTTTGCCCGAGAGCAACAAAGACATTAAGGCCAAACCCAAAACTCAAGAAACGCGGATGGGCCAGTAGAAATCGGAAGTAACCCATAAATTCTTACTGCGCTGCGTCGAGAAAGTGTCTCACGTCCGCAGCGATTTGCTCCGGATGGATATCCCAACCGGCTGGACCATGAATGTCCATGCGCTCTTGTACCGTAGCCCGCTCTATGATCAACGCAGCGCGGCGCGTGTTTTCACTTAATGTGTCACACATCACGTATAGCAGTGTCGGCTGGGTTACCTTCCGCAAGCGCTGTTCTGTTTCATAAGCAAAGACTGCTTCAGGGCCATACCAGGACAACGAGCCAGGTCGTAATCGCTCAGCAAACAAAGCGAGGCGACGTTCCATGGACATGCCATCAAGCCCCTCACTCACTTGTTGCCGAAAGTAACGCCCCACGTAACCCGGATCTGAGAATAGAGGTCTTGGCCCTCCAAAACCTGCTCTGTTGCGCTTTAGTTCCTCTTCCGTAAATAAAGCCAAACTACTCAAGACAACGCGCCGCACCAGGTCAGGACGTGACGCCGCAAGTTCTACACAAATTTGGGTGCCAGTATGAAAACCAAGAACATCGACCAACCTCCCCTCACCAAAACCGAGCGCTTTTAACCCAATAGCGAGGGCCTCAGCGTAGTGTTCGATCGTAGGCACGGACGACGGGGCATCGGATCCACCGAATCCTGGCGTATCCATACAAATGACGCGCCGGTCTGCTGACATAACGGTTTGAAATAACGCGAATTGCACACTCGATTGTGGGCTTTGATGAAAACACACTAGAGGCTGTGCGCTTGCACCAGACTGAACTTGCGGACCCGCATCCACTAAATGTAATTGACCAAATGGTCCGTCGACGTAGTGGCGCGTGAGGCTCACCGTTAGGTCTCGTCGCAGAACGCTCGAATGACTTTTGCAATCTCAGGTGCATGACGATCCCACGCAAGAGCATGAGAAATATGCAGCAACTCGACGGTCTTGGCGTCGGGAATCAGCGAACCAGCCAAACGCGTATTTTCTGCAAGCATGTCATCTAGAACCAATACGAGAGCCTTCTGTGCTAATTTCTTGAGCTGCTCTTCGGCGTCATAGCTCATCACCGCTTCTGGCGCGTACCAAGCCTTCATGCCCGATCGCAGGCGCTCGGTGAATAACTCTAACCGGCGTTCTGGATCAATCTCTTGAGGGCCATCCAGAACGGTTTGCTTGTAAGAGTTAGCAACAAAGTCTGGGTCGGTAAAATATTCTGGCGGTCCACCAAATCGCTGCATCATCATTGCCTTTTGCTCGTCGGAAAACAACGCGACAGACGGGAATATAATCTTCCGCACCAACTCAGGCCTTGTAACCGCTAACTCCGTGCCGATGACACTTCCTGTATGACCGCCGAAAACATCTATGGCGCCGCGACCCTCGCCACCATAACCAAGGGCCTCAACCACAGTTGCCATAGCATTAGCGTAGTCACCGATTGTCACAACATCCTGCGGCGCATCGGAACCGCCAAAGCCGGGCGTGTCGGGGCACCAGACAATTCGATCTGTCGCCATCTCGTCTTGGAACGGACGATATTGCGCGCCTGATACGGGACTCTGGTGAAAACAAATCAGCGGCGTTCTTGTTGTATCGCCCGCCGCGGGACGCGCCTCTCTGATGTGCACTTGCCCAAAGGGCCCATCGACATATAGCCGTCGCACTGTAATCGCCACAATATAACTCCCAACTAACATCTTCCGGTCTTAGCGATCGTCAACCATAACGATACAACCATCTCTGCCAAGCATTTGAGGAAAATACCTCGCCCTGGCCCCTACAAAGGTATTCTTAGACCCCCTGATTCAATCGTGCGATTTCCATTCTGACGCTGTTTAAGATTGACGAGACGCGCTACCATCGATGCCCGCTGAAGAGATTCCGGCTAAATGAAACGTTTGTATGGCACACCCGACCCCTGACGACCTGACAAAAGCCCTTCAAGCAGCCGGAGCCCACTTCAATGCTGGACGATTCGCGGAGTCTGCCGCCCTTGCTGACCGCGTCCTTGAACACCAAGCACGCAACCCGGATGCTTTGCACATCGCGGGCATGAGCCGGTATCATTTGGGTCATTCACAAGATGCGCTACCACTGCTTAGCGAAGCTATTAGCGCGAGAAAATCTGACCCTGGCATCGCAAATAGCTTGGCGCTGGCCAATTTAGCGTTGGGACGAACTGATGACGCTGCTGCGGCTTTGGAACCCCTCGCACGCAAAAACAAACTCGCAGCCGCAGGACTAAACACTCTTGGCGATTGCCGCTTACGGCAGGGAGATGCCGTCAAAGCGCGCGCATGCTTCGAAAAAGCGCTCAAACTCGAGCCAAGCTTAGACGCGGCCCGTGTCAATCTAGGCGAAGCTCTCAAAGAGTCTGGCGACCTACATGGTGCGATTACTCACTACGAGTCCCTTGTTAAGACCCACCCCCACCTTCCTTCTGTATGGAGAAACTTGGGGCTTGCCCTGCAAAAGGCTGAACGCTTCAAAGACAGTATTCCACCCCTAGAACATTACCTGACGCTTAACCCTAACGACGTGCCGAGCCGCCTTTCACTAGGGTTGGGCCTCAACAAAACGGGTCAATTTGAGGCCGCATTAGAAAAATTCGAAGAAGCACTTAAATTAGCACCAACGAACGCGGATGCTTGGAACAATCGGGGAGTTTCGTTTCGGACTTTGGGTCGGACAACCGACGCGGAAAGCTCGTATAAACAAGCTCTAACATACGATCCGAAACTCGAGGCCGCCCGAACCAATCTCGCTCAGCTCGCGCATGCGACCCAGGGCATTGAAGCCGCCCTCGTGCACTTAGACGAAGCTATTGCACTGAACCCCGATCAAGCCAAACCACATATGGCACGTTGCGAAGCCCTATTAACCGAGGGCCGACTCGCTGAAGGTCTTCAGGACTATGAATGGCGTTTTCGGCAGTCTTCTAGTCATGAACAAGCACGTCATCAAGACCTCCCCGTTTGGGAGGGTGGAGACTTAGCGGAGAAAACAATCTTAGTGTGGAGCGAACAAGGCGTAGGCGATGAAATTATGTACGCCAGCATGATTCCTGATTTGATTGCAGCCGCCAAACATGTGGTCATTGAATGTGAACCTCGTCTGGTTCCAATATTCTCACGGTCTTTCCCGCAAGCGACAGTGATCACAACAACGAATGCCGCAATAAAGACACTCAATAAACTGCACATCGACTATCAGATCGCAGCAGGAACAGCCTGTCAGTATGTGAGACCTAATCTAGATTCATTTAATAACAGCTCTTCTTATTTGGTCTGCGACGCGGAATTAAGGCAGTCCATATCTCGGCAATACCGCGCGACGGATCCAGATAAACTGGTTGTTGGCATTGCGTGGCGGAGCGGCCGCCCTACCGATGCTTGGATTAAAACAATTCCACTTATCGAGTGGGCTCCAATTCTTAGAGCTACAGGCGCGTCATTCGTGTCATTGCAATATGGAGACAATCATTTAGAGATCGAAGATGCCAGAGCGGTATCAGGGCAAGATATAATCACTGATCCAAATGTTGACCCACTCAAAGACATAGATACTTACGCAGCTCAAGTCGCTGCGATGGACCTCGTGATCTCAAACAGCAACACCGCCGCGCATCTGGCTGGCGCGCTAGGTGTCCCAACTTGGACCATCCTCCCCCGCCTTGGCTCTGGTGGTTTACCGTGGCACTGGTTCAAAGAAGGTTCCTCAAGCCCCTGGTATGAATCCATGACTGTTTACCGGCAAACCGATTGGCACAATTGGGACAAAATCATTGCGCAAGTGGCAACAGATCTCACCGCGCTCCTGAAATCGCGATAGGAAAGCACCTATGACCCATCTCTCTAGGCGGTCATTTTTTAACACGGCGGCTTCAGCTGCATTGCTTCCAAGAAGCACACGAGGGTCCGAGGATAAAATTCTGAGAGTCGGACTTGGCGGATTGCCAACGCAGAAAGGTAATGCGTTCTCAAACATTCAGTCGCCAAGCATTCTGGTTACCGGAGGCATTTTTGATGGCTTAACGCGAGTCAACAAGGCCGGACAGGTTGAACCTTGGTTAGCCACCCAATGGGAAGCGCTCAATGATTTAACCTGGCGCTTTACATTGCGGGACGATGTTGTTTTTTCCAACGGAAATTCTTTTGACGCTGTCGCGGTTGCACACACTGTCAATTACCTGACTGGGGACGGGCCGCAGATAGAAGGTTTAAGGCGAGATTTCCGGTTTCTATCTGGCGCTGAGGTGGTCGCCCCCCACACCCTAGACATAAAGACAAAAGCACCTATGCCTATGCTACCCAGGTACGCCTCTGCCCTTCTGATTGTCGAACCCGAAGCTTGGCAAAGCATGGGAGCAGAACAATTTTCACTAACTCCCGTGGGAACCGGCCCACTTGTCGTCGAAGCGTGGGAACCGGCCAAAGCCATAACACGGGCTAACCCGTTATCGTGGCGGCCCATGCAAATTGATGGCGTAGATTTTACCGTTCTGCCTGACACGTCGTCACGCATCCAAGCCATGCTTTCCGGTGGCCTCGATGCGGCGTATCAAATTGCACCGGAAGATTTTGAGCTCATAAAGGGCATTGGCGGAGATGTCATCTCGATAAATGACGGTTCGATCTCTTCAATCATGTTTCAATTTGGGAAAGATCACACTTCGGCTCTGAGCGATATTCGAGTCCGCCACGCACTTAACTACGCAGTAGACAAGCAAACTATCTCTGATGTGCTTTTAGGTGGCCTTGCGTCTGTCGCCAGTCAACCCGCTGTACAATACGCCTACGGGTATGACCCTGCACTGTCTGCTTTTGACTATGATCCTGATCGCGCACGGCAATTGTTGAGCGATGCTGGATACGCAGACGGGTTTTCCATCACACTTGAAACATCGGGTGGAGGCACAAACGGTCTTTTGGTTGTTCAGCGGGTCGCCGACGACTTGAAGCGTGTTGGGGTTCAGGTTGATGTACAGCAAAGGCCGGTCATGACTTTCCTTTTAGATTTCGTCAGAGGCCGGATTGAGTCTGATGCGTTCACGTTGCAATGGAGTTCTTACCCCATCCTCGACTCCATCCAGATGACCAACATTAACTCCTGCCGCAAGACAGATCCGTGGTATTGCAACGAAGAGATTCAGCCGATCATTGAAAAGGCCTGGATGGAGACCAACTCGGATCGTGCCCTGGCGCTTCGCCGCCAAGTCATGCGCCACTACAGGGACGATGCACCCGGCATCTTCCTCCACGAGAACATTCGTTTTATTGGCCTAGGCCCTCGCACCCGTGGCTTTGACCAAACCTTTGGGTACGTCTCTTATGAATCGGTTCAATTGGACTGAGGTTGCTGAATATTCCAAGCTGATCTGTATTTGGCTAGGCACCGTAAAAGGCCAGAGCTAGCCAAAATGCGGACAGAGGGTCAATCGTCCTTTCAGGCCCACAAAACTGGCGCTATGAGTGATAACGGAAGCTTTCAAACATGCTTGAGGTCTGCTCTGGCCGCTGCTTAGGGGAACACCACAATGTTTATGAATTTCTGGTACGTCGCTGAACTCAGCGAGAACGTCCAAGACACACCCGTCCACGTCCGCATGCTCGGATTTGATTATGTGCTGTTTCGCGACTCAGGTGGCCAAGCTCATTGCTTGTCCAACCTCTGCGTCCATCGCGGCGCCTCCCTCGCCCATGGGAAAGTGAAAGGCGACAACATTGAATGCCCCTATCACGGCTGGCAATTCAAAGGTGATGACGGGCTGTGCACGAAAATTCCGTCACTCGGACCAGATGCAAAAATCCCCGCTCGTGCAAAAGTAGACAGCTACCCGGTTCAAGAAAAGTACGGCCTGGTTTTTGCCTTCCTCGGCGATCTGCCAGAAGCAGAACGTCCGCCGATTATGGACTTGCCAGAGTACGGACAAGATGGTTGGCGAGTGACCACGCAAGTATACGAGTGGACGGCAAACTTTCAGCGAGCTGTCGAGAACACGCTAGACCCAGCACATACGGAGTTTGTCCACCCGTCCATGGGATACCAAGGCGATCGAGACGACTATCACGTGCCAGACTTTGAAGTATTAGAAGAAGCTTGGGGCTGCGGCACCATGACAACTTTTGTCTCCCCCGATCTGCCCGACTCAAAAATGAAGGGTCTCAAGGGGGAAGGCGAGATGGAAGCCGGCGCAGGTAACCACGGTCCGTCAAGCGCATGGACTAAGTTACATTTTGGTCCACATGCCTGGGCGCACCAATACGGCTTCTCGACACCGGTCGATGAGAAAACATTGAAGCGTTACTTTCTCCAGGCACGCAATTTCCGGGCCAATCCGGAAATGGATGCGACCATCAACGAGCGCAACACAGCTGTAATGATGCAGGATAAAGTGGTCATTGAGCGGGTCGAGCCGTTCTACACACCGCAATACTCAACAGAAGAAGTGCTCGTAAAATCGGACGGTGTGATCACACGGTATCGCGAATTCATTCAAGACTGGGAAAGTCGTGGCTGGCGAATTGACTCCGCAAAAGTGGGTGAACTCCGTGAAGAAAAGTCTTTTGCCATTCCCAGCCCAGCACGCCGAAATACAAAGAGCTGGGCTATAGAGGCGGCACCCGTCACGCAACCAGGTATCGCGACCAAAGCGGCTGCTGAATAAATTAGAACTTAGCGCCACCTCAAAGGAAACCGCCCACGATGTTTATGAACTTTTGGTACGCCGCTGAAGAAAGCAAGAACATCACCAGTGAACCCTCCAAAGTTCGGATGCTGGATCAGGATTTTGTCCTGTTCCGCGATACAGCGGGCAAGGTGCATTGCCTTTCAAATCTTTGTGTCCACCGCGGAGCTTCTCTCGCTCACGGCAAGGTCAAAGGAAACAACATTGAATGCCCCTATCACGGTTGGCAGTTTAAAGGGGAAGATGGTGTTTGCTCTAAAATTCCATCTCTCGGGCCAAACGCTAAAATTCCGGCACGCGCGAAAGTCGACAGCTACCCGACCGAGGAACGCTATGGAATAGTATTCGCTTTCCTGGGCGACCTTCCTGAATCAGAGCGCCCACCAATCATCGACATACCGGAATGGGACCAAGACGGCTGGCGCTTTACGTTGATGCGCTACACTTGGGAAGCCAATTATCAACGCGCACTAGAGAACTCCTTAGACCCAGCCCACACAGAATTCGTTCACCCGTCTATGGGTTATCAGGGAGACCGCGAAGACTACAATGTGCCTGACTTGGAAGTGACATCGAGCGAATGGGGTGTTGGAACAATGACCACGTTCCAGTCTCCCGATCTTCCTCACGAAAAAATGAAGGGCTTAAAGGGCGAAGGTCAAATGGAAGCCGGCACCACTATTTGCGGAATCTCTCAAGCGGTTACCAAATTGCATTTCAGTCCTGTCGCGTGGGCGCACCAGTACACCTTTACAACGCCCGTCGACGAACGTCACACGGCACGGTTTTTCCTACAGGGACGTAATTTCCGCACTGACCCCGAAATGGATGCCCCCGTCAACGAACGAAATCTCGTCGTTGCAGATCAAGACAAAGTGGTAATTGAACGCCTTGAGCCCTTCCACACTCCAGCCTCCTCGACCGAAGAAGTGCTGGTTAAGTCCGACCTCGTGATCACGTGCTTCCGCGAACTTTTGGCAGATTGGGAGTCCCGTGGCTGGAAGATAGATAGCGCGTCGGTCGAAGAGCAGCGAGAGCGTAAAGCACATGCGATTCCGAGCCCGGCACGGAGGAAGTCAAAAGGTTGGGCGATTGACACGGTACCGACCTGCGCTTCAGGCGACCCAGTCAGGGCCGCAGCAGAGTAAAACCAATCAACCAATATACGGACAGACCTAGTGTGCTCTGGGTCATTCATTGATTCAAATCAAACGGACATAGACTATCGGCCCCTAGTGTGCGGCATAACTTTGTCGATGTGAGAAACGCGGAAAGGCCAAACAATGTACGTGAATTTCTGGTATGTCGCCGCAACGTCCGAAAACGTTAAGAGCGAGCCAATCAAAGTCAAAATGCTCGGCCAACATTTCGTCTTGTTTCGGGATAGTGACGGCAAGGCACATTGCCTATCAAATGTATGCACCCACAGGGGTGGGTCATTGGTCAACGGAAAAGTACGCGGTGACACTATCGAATGCCCCTACCACGGATGGCAATTCAATGGCTCAGGGACATGCATAAAGATTCCGTCCATTGGCAAAGACGGTAAAATTCCCTCACGGACAAGAATCGATAGCTATCCTATCGAGGAAAAGTACGGTCTCGTTTTCGCCTTTCTCGGTGACCTGCCGACATCTGACCGTCCGCCGATTATGGACGTCCCCGAATACGGCCTGGACGGGTGGAAACCAACAATCATGTTCAACGAGTATGCGGCCAACTATGAGCGCTCAGTCGAAAATACCCTGGATCCTGGACATAACGAATTTGTTCACCCAACTCATGGCTTCGAAGGCACGAAAGAAGACTACAAAGTGCAAGAGTACGATCTAGACGAAACAGAATATGGTTGCGGATTTACACTCACGTTCCAATCACCCGCCCTTAAAGATGGAACTATGAGCAAGTTACGTGATTTTGCGGGAAACCTAGAGGCAGGTACCGGTCACTTTGGTCCACACCAAACCTGGACCCAGATTCATATGTCACCAACCAATTGGTTTCACCAATACACGTTCAGAACACCAGTAGATGAAACACATACCCGGAGTTGGCTGGTGAATATGCGCAACGCCTTGTTAGAGGACGAGCATGACGAACCGATCGAGGTGAGACAACGCGCGATCGCGGAGCAAGACATCGTCGTGCTGGAAGAACTTGAACCCATTGTAGCGCCGCCGACGAACACCAAAGAGAATATGATGCCCCATGACAAAGCCCTGGTCCGGTATCGCGATTTCTTACGGACCTGGGATAGCAAAGGATGGCGGGTTGACACCGATCTGGTCGCTGCCACCAAGAATAAGGTGGCTTACGCAGTACCAAGCCCTGGCCGCAATACGGCCAAAGGATGGGTGATAGATGCCATTCCGACGCTAACCGACCATCACAACAACCTTTGATCCCATCCGTTGCGACGACAGTCAGGAAGACTATAACCAGCTTGTGACCACAAAAAGTATCGATGAACTTGCGAGCTTCGGCCTCGCCTAACTGGCCAACGGCACTCATTCGCATAAGCCTTTAACTCAGCCCCGACGGTACGTTTTGCAATCATCTCGCCCCGCTGACGGACTTTGTCTTGCACGGTCGACATGGTACTGAGTTGGCTAGATAACTCACCAAGGATCTTGGCTATGAACACCAGACTAAACCTCCTAATCCTCGCCTTTTTTGTCTGCTTAGTGGGCCCTGCTTTCTCGCAAGACAACGGTGGAGCCGACAAGAAAGAAGAAAGCAAAGACGTCGAGGAAGAGCCAAGGGTCTTCATGAAGTCTTTCACTGGACGATTTAACGAGGACCGCGTCGCCTACACAGTAACCGCCGGCGAGACATTTCTTAAAGACGACAAAGGCGAAGACACCGCCAGCATATTCACGGTCGCCTACACCAAAGACAACACCAGCAATCCAGCGTCTCGCCCGGTCACATTTGTATTCAACGGCGGGCCAGGCTCAGCATCCCTTTGGCTTCATATGGGTGTGTTTGGTCCAAAACGGGTTGTCGTTCCTAGCGATGGGCAGGATGCAGGTGCGGCTCCTTATTTGATAGAAGACAACCCACTCAGCATATTAGACGTAACTGACTTGGTGTTTATCGACCCCGTGGGAACTGGATACTCCCGCACCCTCGGTGATGCCAAGGGTAAGGATTTTTGGGGCCTGAGAGAAGACGCTATGTCTGTCGCAGAATTTATGCGTATCTACTTGACCAAGAATGGTCGATGGAATTCACCAAAATACGTAGCCGGTGAAAGTTATGGCACAACGCGAGCGGCGCAACTCGTCAACGAACTCCAACGCACCTTCACAGGAGTCGCGTTGAACGGCGTGATTATGGTTTCCGCAATATTAGATTTTCACGCTGCTGAATTTGCGATGGGCAACACCCTTCCCTACATCAGCGTTCTACCAACCTATGCAGCGACCGCATGGTACCATGACGCTGTGACCAATAAGCCAGCAAGCCTAGAAACTTTTGTTGAAGAAGCCCGCCAATTTGCTCTCAACGATTATTCAGTGGCGCTGCTCAAAGGCTCGCGACTCACAGCGGATGAAAAAGAAGTCATTGTCGAAAAGTTAGCGCGATTCACCGGGCTTAGTGAGACCTATATTCGACAAACCAACCTACAGGTTGGCGACTTCCGGTTCATGAAGCAATTGCTACGCGATCGCAGCCTTTCTGTGGGGCGGTTTGATAGCCGATACACAGGGAAAGATTTTGACGACGCCGGAGAGTATTTTGACAATGATGCATCAGCCTACGCTATAGACGCGGCGTTCGTCACAGCGGTTAACGATTATCTCACCCGCGTACTCGAAGTCGATTTTACTCAACGCTATAAGGTGCTGGACCGAGAGCCCGGACGCAATTGGAACTGGTCTGTCCGAGATGGCGGGTGGCCGTCATATGTCAACGTTGCACCGCATGTTGGTCGCGGCATGAGAGAAAACAAAGATCTGAGGGCATTCTTTGCCAACGGATATTATGATCTGGCGACACCATTCTTCGCGACCGAGAATGCGGTAGCCGCCAATGGCATCGACCCGGATCGAGTGGTCATGGAGTACTATGAAGCGGGCCATATGATGTACACCCACAAGCCGTCACTTGAAAAACTTGCGGCGGATGTGCGGACGTTCATTCTTGACGGCAACAGGTAACTAAGGGAGCGAGAAAGACACGATGATAGATTCAATTTCCCGGCGTGACAGTTTAACGGGGTTCGGATTCGGTCTTATGGGCCTCTCGGGACTAACGTCCAGCCTGCCAAGTACAGCTCGGGCGGCGGAATTACCCGATCTTGAAACACCCCTGGGCAACTTGACCAATTTGTTACGTGTGTCGGCCAGCCTCGATCCAGAGGATTGTCCTTGGTACTACAACGGTACGATTTTCGGCATTGTCGGAGAAGAAGCGCCTCGACCGCTCTACACGTTCCGCGGGATGGAGATCTATCAGACCAGAAAGATAAACGATGGGAACTATTTCTTCACCGGCGGTACAGTCTCATTCATCACCGACCTCGAAACCGGCGATTGGCTGTATAAGTTTCAAAACCCCTACACAGGGAAAACAAACGACGTTCCAGCTGCCGTTCAAGGTCACAACCCAGAGCGTGGTTTTAATTACACCGTAAACGGTGTTGAACCCAATTGGGCCGCTGACAGAATCCCCGATAAACCGCTGAAGCTCTGGTGGACAGCTGCAGGCGACTATGTCTGGCTCCATAACGAAACAGTTTATCCGCCCGGCATGCCGCCACCCCGCAAACAGCGCCAAACCAACTTTTCGCGACGCGATCATTTTACAGATCCGTCGGTGCGTAAAGTTCCGGCCACGTTTACGTCAACGTTCTTTTCGCCGTGGCCCCGCTGGATGGAAATGGGGGATCGCCCTGGGCATACTATTTGGCATGCGTCCGGCGCTAAATTGAATTCGGTGGAAGACTTGCCGCCTGATTACTACGCCCGCATTAAGGCCGAACATCCCAGACGCATGACTGCCATTCCTGACGCATAACGACTCTCATAGGAGACCTCACCCATGCTCTTTACATCTCTTGCTGAGCATCTCACCGGACGGCGTCAGTTTCTACAATCCGCCGCTGGATTTGGGGCCGCCGGGTTTGGTGCCATGGCTACGCCGCCGCTGGCCGGACCGGCAGCGGCCGCTGGACACAACGCTATCAATTTTGAAGATCCAGCTGAAAACTTACGAGCCTATATCAAACTGACCGGAAATCTGGATCCTAGCGTGGAAACTTGTGGCTGGTTCGGAGGCACGCTTTACGCCAACATTGGTGTCGAGAAGATGGTGCCACTTGTGGGCGTCGAGGGCGTAGGCGTCAATCGTTTCGAACCCCAAGGCAACAACGTCTATCGGGCGTTTAACCGCGAATTCGCTGTCTACAAAGACCTGAAGACAGGCGAGTATTTGGACGACTGGGTCAATCCCTACACGGAAGAGCGGGTTAAGGTTTGGCCGATCCAAAACCTCAAAGTCATGGGCGAAGTGGCCCCGATCCGCAAACAAGATTTCGATGGCACCATCATAGAGTTTCCCTTTAAGCCCCCGTGGACTATCCAGGGTGGCAAAGCTTTCAGCCTACTCGAACTCCACGCCGCCTTCCCCAATCCGATGACGCCAGAAGAGTGGCCTCGGGAGAGCGCCGGTCCCATTAATAAAACTTCAGAAATGTTTAATCGCATGACCACTTTATCAGAGTTGGCCAGCCCAGACAGCTTAAGCGCTGATTATGTTGGTACATGGGTGCGGATTGGGCCCTGGTTACCGTGGATGCTAATGGGGCAGCGAGACGGTCATATCGTGTACCGCTCATTCATGAATAAGAACGGTCCTGTTGAAAACCTTCCGGCAGAACTATTGGCCTATATGGAGAAAAACTACCCCGAATTTCTAGAGGCCCCTGCGGCGAGCGAATGGGGCAAGCCCAACGACTCTAGCTTCTCCGTATACATGGAGAATAACGAGCCAGAGCCGCCAACGAGCTAGCGATACAGCTACGCCTCATCAGAGAATGCTTCTTGTATGGGGTTTGTATTGGTCATATTGCGGTTGTACAGCGCCACCCGCTCAGTGCCGACCAAACGCGCGTTAAAATGACCTTTAAATGAAACATCAACGATAGCGACATGGGGTTGCAGAGACGGCTGAGGATTATCCAGGTAGCTATGCAAATGAGGCATTAACCCCTCTCGGGGGAGCCCTAGCCAATGGCCTAAAAACGTTTCCGCAGCTGCATTTGCCGTGGATATCTGAGACTCATGAGCCTCTTTATCGCTCATTTACCGTTCTGCCGTTGTGCGGCTCTTGCCACTCTGAACAGGGCATAGAACCGATATTAACGTGTTATTCGCATAGCATTACCGGTAAACGTGTCAACGACAACCCGTGCCCTCAATGTGCAGAGCCAGGCAGGCGCCACCTAAAACGAGTAGCGTTTTCCATTATATCGAATGATTGCCCCGGCATCCTCGGGAGTAAGCTGATCAATAATATCAATCATCCCTAGGATAGAAACCTCTGGTGATATGAAATTTGGTCCGGGGTCCAGCACCTTCTCGACCGCCACTTCTCCAGGAGTCAGGAGCGTCACCGTTATCCCATCTTTCAAGGCGTCCTGAGCTAAATTGTAAACGGCTGCATTCATCGCCGCCTTGCTGACTTTGTACCAATATGCCCCCGAAAAACCGCCATACTTAAAACTATGGACACCCAATAAGGCCGTAATCGCGATGACCTTCTTTTGATCACCTAACTTTACATTCCCGTAAAGCGCCTCGGTCACACGCAATGGGCCAATGGCATTCACGCTCATAAACGTATCAACTGTCGTGTAGTCCAGCGTACCCAAACTTTGACCCGGCCCCTGAAAATCTCCGGACACACCAGCATTATTGATTAGAACGTCAATCGGTTGATCACGATACTTCTCAGCAAGTGACGCCAGATGCTCGCCATTGGTCACGTCTAACAGCTCAATGGTGACGTTGGCTTCAGACCTAGCAAGAGCCTGCAACGCTTTGGCTTGGTTTGGCCGACGTGTCGTCGCAATGACCCGCCAACCTTTGGCTGCATACTGCTTTACGAATTCAAGGCCGATACCCCGATTGGACCCAGTCACCAAAACCGTCGGTTGCTGGGCTGTGGCAGACATGCCGTAACTATCGGAGGTCGCGCCCATGAAGATACACAATGTAGAGATTAGAACGCGAAAGGTCATAGTTACCATCCAGTGTCTGAATACCATTTTGGCTATAAATTACGGGAGCAGCGCGCCAGCCACAGTATATCGAAAGAGTAGCCCTGACCAACCGGTGGTGGCAAAACCAACACGGCAGTGACTAAACCCGTTAAATTGAGAAGTCTCGCTGCGATGAACAATCACCTCACTCAAAGACCATCCTTTGGGGGGCAACCATGTCTGTTATAAAAGGTCTGTTAGGCCTCCTCGTTGGAGCCACATTATCGACTTCTGCTCTTGCAGAAGGCACTGTGCTTGTTGCCGGCTCTACCGGACAGACCGGCAGACTCATTGTCACGGCCCTACTGGAAAATGGTTTCAACGTTCGCGCCTTATCACGCAGCGCAGAGCGCGCAGCAGGCTTGGGTGACGGCATAGAGCCTGCCGTTGCCGACGTCACCAACCCTTCATCCCTTTCGGGCATAATGGACGGTATCGATGCTGTGATATCTGCGATTGGTGGTCGGCGACCCATAGGTGCAAATGGGTTCGAAGCGGTCGATTGGAAAGGCAACCGCGCATTAGTTGATGCAGCGAAAGCCGGAGGGGTTAACCGGTTTCTCTTAATGTCGGGCGGCTCCGCCGGGCGAGACGGATTTATGCACACACTTCCAATTGCCCCCTATCCATGGAAGGCCAAGGCTGAAGATTATTTGAGACAAAGCGGACTGGCATACACAGTTGTCGCCCCGGGCGGACTTCGGGACGAACCAGCAGGACGATACGGCGTTCGCCTCGCACGTCGGGTCGATTACGTTGTGGGCCAAATCAATCGTGGAGATGTCGCTGAAATTCTGGTCGCAAGCCTCAAAGACAATCGTACCATCGGCAAGACCATTACTGTGATCAACGACGAAACACGTGTGCCCGACTCCTGGCGCGCTGAACTATCCGGTTTTCCAAGGGATTAGAGCAGAATCGGGCCAAACTCTTGGAAATTCGGCGAACCTACAAAAAAGGTCAGCCACCGCATTAACGCTTTCTTTGCCTTAAAACCTCATTTTCGGCGACAGTGGAGGATGTATGTCCAACGCTGGACTTTGCGCGCCCAGCCTTGGCGATACGAGATGCGATTCGGAGCACCGTTGTGACCCGGTTCGGCCGCGACCCAAAGGCCAGTTTTGCCCCATTTTCCGGGTATTATTGCGACTCGGCAGGATACCTGGCCTCATCAGGCATGACATGGTACTTTAATAGTTGTTAAGATCGGGATGAGGGCGGAAGGGCCTGGCTGCCATGCGTATTCTATTGGTTGAAGACGATCAATCGACGGCACAATCTATCGAGACCATGTTGAAGAAAGAACACTGGGTGGTCGATACCACCGACATGGGCGAAGACGGTGTCGAGATCGGCAAATTATACGAGTATGACCTCGTCATTCTGGATCTCATTTTGCCAGATATGGATGGCCTAGAAGTACTACGCCAACTGCGCAACGCGAAAGTGAACACACCAGTTCTCATTCTGTCAGGCCTCACAGAGCCCACAAAAAAGGTTCAAGGGTTTGGCATTGGTGCAGACGATTATCTAACCAAGCCATTCAATCGCGATGAACTGATGGCTCGTATCCAAGCTATTATTCGCCGCTCCAAAGGACATGCCCAACCAAAAGTGGAAGTGGGCAAACTGGCAATTCATCTCGAAGACCGGACTGCTGAAGTGGAAGGTGAGCCATTTCACCTGACAGGAAAAGAGTACGGCATTCTCGAGCTCCTGGCTTTACGCAAAGGCGCGACATTGACCAAAGAGCAATTCCTTAACCATCTCTACGGTGGCATGGACGAGCCCGAACTCAAGATTATCGATGTCTTTATATGCAAACTGCGAAAGAAAATCGCGAATGCAACCGGTGGCGAACACTATATTGAAACAGTGTGGGGCCGGGGATACGTATTGCGTGAAAGCATGGCGGCGGAAGATTTGCCCCCAGCGAAAGCCGCCGCGGGATAGCTGGCCACTTCTTACTGTGATGGCAAAGCCACGGGATGGACTCTCTCCCTTGGCCGCCATCACGTTTCCTACTGCAGTAATCCGGCTGGAATGGTATAGGTCCGGGCATGGCAACCATGCATCACGAATCCATCAACACTGCAGATGACGCGCCACGCGCCTCCAACCGTTCAGTTGGGATAGTATTAGCTATCGCATTCGCCGCTATCGGCTTGTGGCCGTTGCTCAATGACGAACCAACACGCACCTGGGCAAATGCTATCGCGGCTGGTTTAGCTATACTGGCATTGGTCCTTCCCCGGGCCCTAACGCCAGTGGCCTGGGCTTGGCTTGGGTTGGGTAAGGTGATGCACCTTATTGTAGGCCCTATCATTATGGGACTTCTTTATGTGGTAGCTGTGATCCCAACCGGACTATATGTGAGACTTACCGGCAAGGATCCGCTACGTCTCAAACGTGACGCGACCACAAACAGCTATTGGATCGAGCGCGACCCGCCGGGACCCGATCCAAAATCACTACATCAACAGTTCTGAGTTATTTTCATGTCTTTCATCACCGAATTTTGGCAGTTTCTCAAAGTACGCAAGAAATTCTGGCTGCTGCCCATGATCATTATGCTGGTGTTGTTCGGTGGATTAATAGTTTTGGCACAAGGCAGTGCCGTTGCCCCCTTCATTTACACAATCTTCTAGCGTGATTGACGAGTGACGTAGTGCGTATTCTAGGTCTTTCCGCTCTATATCATGATAGCGCTGCTGCGCTAATCGTTGACGGTCGCGTCGTCGCCGCTGCGCAAGAAGAGCGATTCACACGCAAGAAACACGATGCGTCGTTGCCCACCCATTCAATTCAATATTGTCTTGATCACGCAAAAATTGCACCGGCCGAAATTGATGTGGTCGCATTTTATGAAAAACCATTTCTCAAATTTGAGCGCTTACTGGAAACCTACGCAGCTTTTGCACCGCGTGGGTTCTCGTCATTCCGCCGCGCGATACCTATATGGGTCAAAGAGAAGCTTTTCCAGAAAGACAACCTCATTAGGCACCTCAAGACTTTCGATCCCGATGTGGATTGGGCATCTAAACTGATTTTCTCAGAACATCATCTAAGCCACGCTGCCTCGGCCTTCTACCCGTCACCATTTGAGACTGCTGCAGTCCTAACCATGGATGGCGTTGGCGAATGGGCAACCACGTCACTGGCTCACGGCACTGGCAATAGCCTTGTGATGCAAAAAGAAATCCATTTTCCGCATTCGCTCGGCTTGCTCTATTCCGCCTTCACCTACTACACAGGGTTTCGCGTTAACTCCGGCGAGTACAAGGTCATGGGACTAGCGCCATATGGCCGCCCGATTCACGCCCAAACAATTTTAGACAACCTGATAGATCTCAAAGACGACGGCACATTTCGTCTCGACTTGAGCTACTTTAATTATGCCACCGGCTTAACAATGACCAATCGCCGGTTTGACAGCTTGTTTGGCGGACCACCTCGCGACCCAGAGACAGCGATCGGTCAAAGAGAGATGGATCTTGCGGCGTCGATCCAATCCGTTACGGAAGAAGTGGTGTTGCGGTTAGCTCGAGGCATAAAAAAAGACACGGGTGCGGCTAACTTGTGTCTGGCTGGAGGCGTTGCTCTTAATTGTGTTGCCAATGGAAAAATTCAGGCGGAAGGTATTTTTGACCGACTGTGGATTCAACCTGCCGCTGGAGATGCCGGTGGCGCCTTGGGCGCAGCACTTGTCGCCCATCACCTCCATCACGATGGTGAACGCGCGCCCGTCTCCCAAGGCGATAGCATGGCAGGCACTTATCTCGGCCCTGAGTTTGAACAGGCGGAAATTGAAAAAAGGCTGTCCACAGCGGGCGCAGTTTTTGAACGCCTAGAAGAACCAGAACTGTTAAACCGCACTGCGACTGTATTGGCAGACAACAAGGGCGTTGGCTGGTTCCAAGGTCGCATGGAATTTGGCCCTCGCGCTCTTGGCGCACGATCCATTCTTGGCAATCCGACGGACCCCGAAACGCAACGTACACTCAATCTCAAAGTTAAATTCCGCGAAAGTTTTAGGCCATTCGCACCCGCTGTTTTACGGGAAGATGTCGGTGACTGGTTCGAGATAGACGACGACAGTCCTTATATGTTGATTGTCGCACCTGTTGAAAACGACCATTGTCTCCCGTTATCCCGTCAAGACTTAGAACGGCGAGGCACTGACCGTGTAAACGCGATGCGCTCTACGATTCCCGCCGTCACTCATGTTGATTACTCGGCGCGCGTACAAACTGTACACGAAGAAACCAACCCTCGTTTTCATGCACTCATATCGGCTTTTAAAGAAAAGACAGGCGTTCCGATCGTCGTCAATACAAGCTTCAATGTCCGAGGAGAACCGATCGTCTGCACGCCAGAGGATGCGTTCCGTTGCTTTATGGCGACTGGCCTTGACCTTCTGGTCATTGGAGATTGCTTTCTCGAAAAAGAGAAGCAGGACCCGGGGCTCAAGGAAGATTACGCCGATTCTTTCGCTTTAGATTGAGACGCCCCTTTCCATGCCCCAACCGCTAGAGATTGGGATACGGGGCGGTCTAGTCTATCAATGCTGAACATACCAATCTCGGGCCCCACAGCTCTAAAATTCTGAGAGATACCAGCTGTCGTTTCATCTGGTCCCAAGTAAAGCGCGCCGTCATCAACTTCCTCGGCTTTAAAGACAAGGTCCTCAAGAATACGGCGTGCAACACGACGGATAATCCGCGAGTCATCAACTATCAGGCAACGTTTCATTTAGGTGTCGGGTACAGTCCGCACGGCCACATTGACCAAAAAGCACCATCCCCTCCTAATTGCAAATTCAATGTTTTCGATCAGCCCATTAGAGGGTTAGCTGATCCCAATAAAGCGGTAGAAACAGACCCTAGCGCCTCGATACAATAATTATTGAGCTTGGTGATATTGGGCGCAGCAACGACCAAAAACCGTTTTATGGCCAATTTACAGTGATTACGGCCCCTGCGGTGTCGCCATTTATGCTGATCTTCCCGCCAGACAGAGAGACCAGTCGGCGAGTTAAATGGGCCTGGATATTCTGAACATTCATCGCAACGTCATCAGGGTTGCCTATCGCTGCAGCAGTGTCCTCTCGTAATTTTGATGTGCGTCCTTCAACTGTTCGGTTGTTGGCAACCACTTCTAGCCCGTTCGAATTCGATTCAACGCTAATGGAAAGAGATTGGCAGCTAGGCACACACTCCAGACCAAGGAGTGCAATGTTGGACAACACCTGAACCCCGTCATCGGATAACTTATCACTCAGCAGCGCCAAGCTACCCTGCTGGGGCCAATCCAGCCTTGGCACACCCGACATAGCGGATGTCGCGATCAGATAATCTTCAAGTATGCTCTCTAGCTCGGCAAAATTGATCGCCCGCCCTCCTGACCATCCAAACGCGACGCGGAGAAATTTCAGTTTGCGGCCTGCCGCCTCTGCACTTCCTGACAGAAGAGACATTGTCTCGTCATCAATCAATTCAGGGTCTGTACCCATAAGCTCCACCCCCGCGGAAATGGCGCCAACAGGTCCGGCCAGGTCATGACAAAGACGGGTGCACAGTAGCTGTGCGAGCTGCAGTTCGTTAAACATTGAGAGTCTCGCCCCTCGCAAATTATTGGCCCAGCATACCAAGACTATGCATGGCCCCTCAAACATCTAAAGTGATGTATTGGCCTATCGTCGTTTAGGAGAAGTCTGACACATGGATCTAGAATTCGTCCCAGGGGCACTCGTCATAAACCCCAAAGAGGAAGACTGGGGACTTGGACAAGTTCAATCCGCAGTTGGCACCAAAGTAACAGTCAATTTTGAAAATATGGGGAAAATTGTCATAAATACAGCCGTTGTGCACCTAGATGTGATTACCCCAGAAGACTTGCCAGAGGGTTGAGACCTACGCCTAAGAACTCCATATATGTTAGACTAAGACATAGGCCAAATCTCAAATTAACGTCCCGCGATTAACAGAACCCCCTTCACCGTGATACACCCGCGCCATGATTGATCCATTTGGTAGAGACATAAATTACCTACGCTTCTCGGTCACCGACCGGTGTGACTTAAGGTGCGTCTATTGTATGGCCGAAGACATGAAATTTCTGCCAAAACGCGACCTCCTAACACTTGAGGAATTGGATCGACTTTGCAGCACTTTCGTTGAATTGGGTGTTCGCAAGTTGCGTTTGACAGGCGGTGAACCCCTGGTCCGCCGGAATGTTATGTCATTGATCGACTCCCTCGGACGTCACCTGAACTCTGGTGCGCTTGATGAACTAACCCTAACGACCAACGGCACACGCTTAGCGGAATTTGCGGGCCGATTGGCCGACGCGGGCGTCCGTCGCATCAATGTCTCCCTGGACACGCTCGATGCAGATCGCTTTAGACAAATCACAAGATGGGGCGATCTTTCAAAGGTGCTGGCCGGTTTAGAGGCAGCAAGAAAAGCTGGGCTCTCTATAAAAATTAATACGGTCGTGATGCGCGACGTCAACGAACACGATATTGATCACATGGTGTCTTGGTGTGGCGACCAAGACTTTGACCTGACATTTATTGAAACCATGCCGATGGGTGACATCGACGGTGATCGGACAGAACAATACATGCCGCTTAGTATGGTGCGCGCGAACCTACAAAAGAAATGGACGTTGAAGGAAACGGATTTCCAAACAGGGGGTCCAGCGCGGTACACCGAATGCCAAGAAACGGGAAAGCGGATCGGCTTTATTACCCCGATGACTCATAATTTTTGTGAGTCCTGTAATCGAGTAAGATTGACGTGCACCGGTACTCTATACATGTGCCTTGGGCAAGATGATGCGGCAGACCTAAGAACGCCTCTGCGCCAAAGCGAGAGCAATGAGCCGCTCATCGCAGCGATTCACGAGTCCATCACGCGCAAACCTAAAGGACATGATTTCTTCATCGACCGCCGCAATAACCGACCGGCGGTAACCCGGCATATGAGTGTAACAGGCGGGTAGGCTACTCTCTCTTCCACCTATATACTCCACTTCGTCCAACACCCTTTGATCCTTAATCGATACCTGGTGCGACTATGAGCGAACCCAGCGTTGCCTTTGTGGCAACTGACAGCAAACCAGCACAGGATGCTTTGGCCAGCCTGCGCAAACGCTACGGTCAAGTCAGCCCTGAGGATGCCGATATAATCGTCGCCCTAGGCGGCGACGGCTACATGCTTGAAACTCTGCATACCTTCCTCCAGCTGTCCAAACCCGTGTTTGGGATGCATCGTGGAAGCGTCGGCTTCCTCATGAACGACTATGAGGAGAACGATCTTCCAGCCCGTCTCGCCAAGGCGGATTCTGTCCAACTGAACCCACTTAAGATGACAACCGTAGATTCAGACGGCAACGAGTCCAAAGCACTTGCTATCAATGAAGTTTCGATGCTTCGCGAATCTCGGCAAGCGGCGAAGTTACGCGTATCCGTCAATGGCCGATGCCGCATGGAAGAGTTGGTTTGCGATGGAGCCCTTGTTTGTACGCCTGCTGGGAGCACAGCGTACAACCTCTCTATTCACGGACCAGTCCTTCCCCTCGGCGCCAACCTTCTAGCTGTTACTCCAATCAGCGCCTTTCGTCCCCGACGCTGGCGCGGCGCCATCATTCCCGACAATGCTATTATTAAGTTTGAAATTCTGGACTCAGACAAACGCCCTGTTAGCGCCGTGGCGGATAGGGCAGAGGTTAGGCATGTCACGGAAGTTACCGTGGTAGAGGACCGAAGCATGTCCATCACATTGCTGTTCGACCCTGAACATAATCTCGAAGAACGAATACTGGCAGAGCAATTTGCGCCGTGACGGATAAGGTCGTCGCAACCCCCCTTTCTCTACAGCCTCCGGCAAGCCTCCGTAACATCGCCACCGCACTCATTCTTGGTGTCGCAGGAGGAGCGCTCTTCGATTGGCTATCCCTTCCTCTCCCTTGGATGCTCGGGGCCATGGCCGCCACCTCCATCGCCGCAATCGGTGGCGTATCCCTAGCCATGTCACGCCATCTCAGACACCTGATGATTGCGGTAATTGGCGTCTTGTTGGGAAGCGCCTTCACACCCGAACTCGCGGGTCAAATTGTTCGCTGGACAGCGAGTTTAACGATACTCGCAATATTTCTAATTCTATTGGCTGTTTTGGTCCCTTGGTTCTTACGACATGTCGGTTATGACCGAGCCACGGCATTTTTCTCTGCTCTTCCAGCAGGTTTAACTGAAATGACCGCCGTAGGTTCTGACAATGGTGGCAATCCTCAAACGATTGCACTAACTCACACCGTTCGTGTTCTCATAGTTGCCTTTGCCATTCCTTTTCTGCTGGTCGTATTGGCCGGATATGAACGACCAGCCTCTGACGAACGAATGGCTTTAGTCGCGATCTCCAACATGGACCTTGGTCTGCTCGCGGCATGTTGTTTTATTGGTCTGTGGCTCGGCCTTAAATTCAATTTTCCTGCCGGTGCGTTAGCGGGACCGCTGGCACTCAGCGCATTGGTTCATGTGACCGGGCTCACCGAGTCGTCCCCACCGGATATGCTCGTTTCAACCGCTCAAGTCGTGTTGGGCACCTCGGTCGGCGTCCGTTTTGCTGGCCTAACCCTCGCCAAGACCGGACGGACAATCCTGCTGGCGGCGGCGGTCACCGCTGGGATGCTCATTCTAAGTGGAATGGGAGCTCTGCTGCTTGGACCTGCCATTGGCGTTAACCCTTTAGCTCTCCTCCTGGCCTTAGCGCCCGGGGGCGTTACCGAAATGAGCCTCATCGCACTCGCCCTGGATCAAGACATCGCTTTCGTCACAACACACCATGTTGTGCGAATTGCATTGATTGTCATGATTGGACCTGCCGTTTTCGCCGCTTTGGAACGAATACGAACAGGGTCACCACCTACCACCGAAACCCGGGAATAATAGCCCAAGGACCCCGGCCATATTCTTTGGCCAGCGCAGCCGCCCGCTTCGGATCTGCATCCTGCCCGTAAGACACGCCTAAAGCTTCCGCATGAATACCGCCAGTGCACCAAATGGCTTTGAGACCCGACTCATTTGCGCCGGCCACATCGGTCTCCAACGCATCACCAATGACCGCGATCCGGCTATGATCCTCAATGCCCAACCGAGCGGCGGCGAGATGATATACTGCGGGATCTGGTTTTCCACGATAGACAGCTTGGCCGCCTAGCGTTTCGTAGCGTCGCGCTATAGCTCCGGCGCAAACAACGCGACGCCCCTCGCGCATAACAACTTCATCTGGATTGGCACAGACCATGGGAAGATCGCGAGCTCTGGCTTGGACAAGAATCTGCTCATAGGTGTCAACGCTATGATCCAGCTCTACCGGACCAGTGTTTAGAACAAAGTCAGCCGCACCGATATCTTGAATACGTTGAATACCAGTTTCTTCGAGAACACTGACATCCCGTTCTGGACCGATGTGATATGCGCTTTGCCCTAGTCCAGCAAAAAATGAATCCGCACGCGATGACAACTCCTGCCACGTCGCTTCACCAGAGGAAAATACATCGCCATATAAGTCAGGCGCGATCCCCATCGCAGTCATTCCATCAACGAGCAATCGGCTCCGGCGAGGCGCATTGGATAATAAAATCGTCTTCGTGCCGTCAATTGCGAGAGATTTAAACGTATCCACCACACCCGGATACGCGGTGACCCCGTCATGAATCAGGCCCCATAGATCGAGAATAAAACCATCAAACTCGTCTGTTATTTCGGATAGGCCCTGAAGCACTTTCACTAGGATTCTCCAGCCCGGTGCTCAGCGCCAACGGCTTCCGCAACAGTTGCGAACCCGTCGGCGCCCAGCAACCGCTTTAGATCTGCTTTGATTTCGCCGATAAGTGCTGGTCCCTCAAACACAAGCGCGGAGTACAATTGCACAAGGCTCGCGCCAGCCTTTATTTTCTCATACGCATTTGCGGCCGACGAGACACCGCCCACTCCGACAAGCGGAATCTTACCCGACGTACGCATGTAGACATCCCTTAAAAGCGAAGTGGACGGCTCAAACAACGGCTGACCACTTAACCCTCCAACCTCCCCCCCCTGTGGAGACTGCAACGTACGAGGCCGAGCCACTGTTGTATTGGACACAACCAGACCGTCGAACCCTTCCCTAACGGCCAACTGACATATGTCTGCAACATCAGTGGCGTCCAGGTCAGGCGATATCTTCACCAATATTGTGGGGTGCCTAGTATCAATGGCCGTTTCAGACGCTTCGCGCACAGCGTTCACAATTGCCATCAGCTTGCTTGGATCCTGCAAAGCTCGCAAACCGGGTGTGTTGGGCGATGACACATTGATCGTCAAAATCTCGGCGTAAGGCGCTAATACCTGCGCGAGAGCACCGTAGTCCGATGGCGGATCAGTGGCATCTTTGTTTAAACCCAAATTCACAGCTAGCGGCCCTGGTAATGGCGTACCGCGCTGTCGTGATAAATTCTGCGCAACGACGTTCGACCCTTCACTATTGAGCCCCATCCGATTGATAACGGCACGATCACGCGTTAATCGAAACAAACGGGGCTTTGGATTGCCAGATTGAGCGTGAAGCGTCACACCACCAATTTCGACGAAACCGAATCCAACACGATATAATGCAGCTGTCGCCTGGGCGTGCTTATCAAAGCCAGCTGCAAGACCTATAGGATTTGAAAAGGCCCGGCCCCAAACAGTTGTTTCCAACCCCCCTTCTTCACCCGCAAAGGGCAAACACCATCCAGGCGCCGCTCGAAGCGCCGAAAGTGCTAGCCCATGGGCCCGCTCAGCGTCCAATTGCCACAAAACTGGCTTGAACCATTGGTAAAAATCAGGCATCGCCGCCTAACCACTCTTCAACCTTAGATGATAAGGCTTGGTCATTGGAAAACCGCATAGGTCGTGATTGAATAAGTAATAGAAAAAACATAGGCTTTCTGTTCATTTGAATACTGGCTTATGGTTATAGTTGCCACGTTCCCTGGGGGTTTAGCAAAGCGTTTTGTCTACTGTGCGTCCTGATCCAAAATTGTCATCCCGCGGCCTCGCCCGCCTAATCGAGCGGGTTGGGAAGGCATGCTACAACTTGGGATACACCACGGGCCTAAATCCAGCCCAGTGGGCGGCCTTACGCTACTTTAAAGACACCACCACAGACCGGCGGACGGTTACAGGATTTGCCAATTTCCAAGGCACAACCAAGGGCACAGCGTCACAGACCGTGGCCGCGCTGGTGCGTAAAGGCTATCTAGAACGCGTTGCAGACCAGAATGACCGCCGCGTCCACCGGTTAATTCTGACAGAACTGGGCGAAGAGCTGCTCGTGAAGGATCCGCTGCAGGCTCTTGCAGAGGCTGTGGATCAACTTGAAGAGCAAGACCGTTGGGCCCTAGCCGAAAATATGGAAAAGGTTCTCCGGGAACTGATCCGGGCCTAGCCTAGCCACCGATAGAGTCGAAAAGCCCGATTAAACACTCTCACCTGCGACCTTCATAACTAGAATTGATGCTTTTTCCTCAGACATTGCAGGCCCCCCTGCCATTCCCGAACGACACTAAAACATTGTTCAGGCCCCTATGACCGCCCCTAGAGTCATAGTCGATTCTGGATATTCGAACAATCCAACCGGTATGGTTGCAGCGTGATAGCGACAACAATACTTTTTGATGTATCTCTATTGACCTACAGCTACGATGAGAACCAGTGCTATGATGGACTGATCCGGCGTGGAACCAAGACTCTTTACACCGATACAAAGTGATTTCACGCCACCTAGGAGTAAATAATGACCGCTGCCACCGCGCTGGTTCAAAACAAGTTCCAGGACCCTTTGGTTACTGCAGATGGCAAGATACGCGCGACCGTCTCTCTTATTTCATTGGACACCCTCTGGATTAACACGGGCACTCTTTGCAACCTGACATGCAAGAACTGTTATATCGAATCTTCACCGAAGAATGACAATCTGGTCTACATCACCGCTGAAGAAGTCGCCAACTATCTGGACGAGATTCAAAATAATAACCTAGGAACAACTGAAATCGGATTCACTGGGGGCGAACCCTTTATGAATCCTGATTTGTTACTCATGCTTGACGATGCCTTGAGTCGTGGATTCAAAGTCATGGTCCTGACTAATGCTATGAAACCTATGCTCAAGAAAGCGTGCGACCTTGAACAGATTGGCGAACGTTTCCGCGATCAAATCACCATCCGCGTTTCTCTAGATCATTACACTAAAGAAGGACATGAATCCGAACGCGGCGAACGGAGTTGGGACTCAGCTTTAAGCGGCCTGTCATGGCTCAATGATCGAAACTTTAACATCAATATCGCGGGGCGCACATTCATAGACGAAGAAGAGGCCACAGCGCGCTCGGGTTATGAAAAACTTTTTACCGACCTTAGTCTGTCGATAGATGCACATGACCCTACTGAATTGGTGTTATTTCCTGAAATGGTCGCGAGCTTGGATATCCCCGAAATAACCAATGAGTGCTGGAGCATTCTTGATGTCCATCCGGACTCTGTTATGTGTGCAACATCTCGAATGGTTGTTAAGCGCAAGGGTGCGCCTGCGCCTGCTGTGATTGCCTGCACACTTCTGCCATATGAAGATGAGTTTGAGATGGGCTCAACTTTGGCAAGCTCTGCAAGAGATGTGTCTCTGTGTCATCCACATTGCGCTCGGTTCTGCGTTCTCGGAGGAGCGACATGTTCATAGTTCTAATATCGTGACAACACCCATATCTCCCTCAGCGTTACACCCCTTGTTTATGGCGCCGCCCGTATTGCTCGACTTGGTTCAGCAGGGAGAAACCATTTCGTTGAACGCTCACGAAACCCTGTTCAGCGAAGGTGACCCTGTGCAACACCTGTATTGTGTTGCGGAGGGCACCATGGTGCTCAGCCGATATAGTGTTTCTGGAGAACGCCAGATTATGGCTTTTCTCTTTCCGGGTGATTTCCTAGGTATCACGTTCGAAAAAACGTTCATCTTAGGTTCCGAAACCCTCACCAAGTGCACCCTTCTTCGACTTGATCATTCAGTCTTAGGTGAAGTTGCCGCTAACGACCCTGATGTATGGCAGGCCATGAGTGAAGTGACATGGCGTTTTCTACGCGGCTCAATGGAGCTCACATTCACAATTGGCCGCAAGAGTGCGGTGAGCAGGATCGCATCTTTCCTTTTGTATCTATCTTTTCGACAAGGCGGTTTTTCATCTCCGGCGGCTGATATCAGCTTGCCGATGGGACGCCAGGATATCGGTGATTTTCTTGGTCTTACAATCGAAACAGTGAGCCGCTGTTTCACTAAGCTTAAAGAAACGGGGTGCATCGCCCTTCCAAGCACCGACCGCGTAGAACTTATAAATGTCGACGCGTTGCGAGCCGCCGCGGATGTGGTGGATTAAAAATCAACCTAGCGCTTCGACCAATGATACCAACGTCAGGAGCACCGTCATGAAATACATAAACTGTTTTCTGTCGGCCGCACTATTCAGCGTCTTAGCTCCAAACATCACGGTCGCAGATTACGCAGCGATAGACATAGAAGTTGGAGAGGAATCACAAATTCAGGAATTTGCCGCGCTCTTAGGCGACGGTATTATTGGCAATTGGGCAGGCGTTGGCTGCGCGCCTGGCGAAATCTATTTTAATGCCGATGGCTCAGCCAAGGTAACCTTCGGACGAGGAGAAGTTAATGGCACCTGGGCCTTAAAAGGCAATGCGGTTTGCACATCCTGGGCCACCTTGCGGGATGGTAGAGAGAGTTGTGCCGTGTACCATCACCTTGACGGCAATAATTTCCAATCCTTCCAAATGATGGGCAGAGTCGAAGGATTCACGACGTTCAACTAATTTAAGTGAAATAGAAGGCTGGAAAATTTGATGCCAAACGTCTTACTAACAGGCGCGGGTGGATACATCGGTTTTGCTCTTACAAAAAAGTTCTATGCCGAGGGCTGGCGCGTTTTCGCCACATGCCTCCCACAAGACCGCACACCCGAATTGGAAACGGCAGCCTCGAACTCTGAAGGCGACATTCAGATCTTTGAAATGGATGTCACTGACCCTGATAACATTGCCGCTGTGGCAAACTCACTGAGGGACCAGAGCATCGGTGTTTTGTTAAATGTTGCGGGACTAACAGTACATGGTGATATCAAGTTTGGCGAAACCGATTACGCCATGTGGGACAAGCACTTCGCCATTAACACGGTAGGGCCTATGCGAGTATGTGAGGCGTTCGCAGCACACGTACTCAAGAGTGACCGCAAAATTATGATGACTATTTCAAGCAGGATTGGTGCAAATCCGAAATATGGGTTTGTGGGTTACCGGGCAACTAAATCAGCAGTTAGCCAAGTTATGTTCCAGGTCCACCTCGCCCTAAGAGAGCAGGGCGTCATAGCATGCGCCTGTCATCCGGGCTGGGTCAGCACCCCTAACAATGGGAACAAAGGGGCCCTAACCCCTGATCAAATCGCGGCCATGCTTTTTGACCTCGTTGATGGACTGCAGCCCGAAGACGGAGGCAAGTTCTTTGATCCGGACGGCACGACCCTTCAAATCGTAACCCAACAGTTTGATCAGAAGCCTTACGGAATGACCTGACGCCGATGTCCACGGTCAGTCGCCTATGATTTGACCCACGCGACCGCATCGCTCTGACGACCATCGACGAAAAACTCGTAGGACCCCTCAGGTAAGGAGTCACGCAGCATGAGGGCCAATCCTGCCCATGACGGACCACCGACCACTGCCGCTTTTTCACATCGATCACGGTTGCCTGCAAGAATGGCGCCACTGTCCCATTGGCTGGATTCGTCGAGCCCCTCTAGGGCTGATAGATCAGCTTAAAACCGGAAGGTCTCATGGGACTTGAGAACGGCGGTCATCTCCACTTCAAAGACATCGCGGTAGTCAGTCTCGCCGAGCGTACCTGACGCCTCAAAACACACTAGATTGCCGCCGCTATTATCTAAGAGCTTCAACATATAGCCTCTCCAAGATCTTCATCAAGAAAAGCGCCTAGGTTCTGCTTAGGTAGCTGAGTTGGACGCAAAGACGCAACGTTTAGCAAGGCCGTCACACCCTGGGCTCGACCAGCCGACGCACGAGTCATAACGCGACCTCCTGGCCCATAAATAATTGGTCCGGCGATGAGTTCTCCATTCGTCGAAGACAACCCGATAACGTAAACGTTGTTTCGTGGAACATCTGTTACCGCTCGGGAGACCAGCATATCTACCTCTAATTCATCTCCCACCAACTGCGTTATGTCATTAGCTTCTAATGAATGCATCGCAATCTTACCAATCTCCGCCGAGAAAACATGCAAACCCGAAACAATTTTGGGTACTTCAAGACGATTGTCAGGGCCAAGTAAAACGTTCTCATGACCAGCCAGGGCAACATAACAAGAATTTCGCTCAGCCCAGTGCTGAGCCAACTCTATTTCGCGATTTCCGATCTCGTCTTCTCCGGCACGCACAACGACTAAATCAGCTGGCCCAACACCCGAAGACACCCAGCCTAATGCTCCAGAAACAGTTAGGGATGGGGACGAAGACGAGCCAATGGCGTCAACGGCCACGACGCGTATAAACGGGGCCTTAGGGCTAACCTGCCGCCCCATATCACGCGCAACAGTTGGCGATATTTGCGAGCCAACAACGGACCCAGCAGCCATCGCCAGGGCAGAACGTCGAGAAACACCCCTAATCAGCGCCGTCGTTACAGACATTTTTTTAGACCCTTATGCGGCTAAGCGTTATTCCGCCGCAGCCTGATCCGCAGCCACACTTGCGTATCCAACTTTTTTGTTCATAGCTGCCGCAACAAAATAGATAACGGCGTAGGTAACCATTGAAACAAGAAGCCCCAATAGTGAGGGGATGAGTATGTCTGGTAAGTCGAGCACACCGTAAGTTACACCATAAGCAAAAAACGCGCCGATCGCGTAAGACAATACGGCAGCCCAATTCCAGGTATGGAGCCTTTTCAGATCCGCCGCGTCGTAATGCCTTTTGTGCACAATGTAGTAATCAACGACCAAAGGACCAATCAGTGGCGGCACCAGCGCGGCGAGCAAATTGATCCAATCGAGAAAGTATTGATACAGACCGAGCCCAAGAATTGTTCCGAGCGCGCCCCAAATCACAACCATCACCCGCTTTGGCCGCTTAAAGACAGCCGAGGTCTGAATGACAGGAAGATACAAATTAGCGTCACCCGTGGTCCACAACGCAAGACTCATACCGATCAACCCGATCCCGCCGACGATCATACCCTGCTGGAGCAAATACGTGGTGAAATCAGCCGAGCCCGATACTACACCACCCAACGCGCCGACAATTTGCAGGAACCATTGAGCAATAATCATAACTATGAAGGGGATTGCGAGAGCGACCCATGCCTTTTTAGCGAAGCGGGTGTACTCGGCCATGACAACTGCGCCTACGATCCACGACCCAACAACTAAGTTAACTGCGGTGACGAATGAAATTGGGTTTTGAGCTGCCGTATCTCGAGACATGGCGAGAAAGGCTGACCCACCACCTGCCTGGTCGACATTCAAATAGATCGCATAGAGACCAACAAGCACCAGAATGGCGACTGACGGAACACTGACCCGCTCAATACCCTTAACGCCATAGTACGTGGTGCCGGTAAACAAAAGGCCGCCAAAAATAGCCACCGCGTAGAAAGTCGGGCTGTCGAAATCTTGCGCCCAGGCAAAACCAAATGCGCCAACCACGATCGCCTGCCAACCCGTGGTGAGCAGTGCCAAGAAAATGACCGGCAGGAACACGCCAATTCGACCGTAGACAAACTGGTAAAGTAGGCCGGAGTTACATGCCGTCTTATACCCGATGTAGGCGACCAAACCCCCAATTGTGAAGTTGATAACGTTGCCAACAAACGAAGCCGCAATCAGATCGGGCCAAAATGCGACCCCTGCGCCAAGCTGCCCCCCGGTCAATAACCCTGTGATCAGGAAACCCCAACCAAAGGCGAGGGTTAACATTGGAAGCGTATCTTGACGCTGCTCTGGCCTCACAGGTGCGAACGGATTATCCGCAGTCTGTGCCTCAGCCGCCTCATCAAGCGCCCACCAGGCTTTCACTTTATCCATCATAGCTTTTCCCCTCCGCCATATGGTCATATTAGGAAGCATCTTTGCGTTGGATTGCAATACTTTCGGGGCTTCTATGCGTCACAACAAACAATTATCCCCCAAGCCACTGGAAATGCCGGAAACAACTGACCGCGGCATGGTCCCGACTTTGAACAATAAGGGCTTCATGTCGATGTCGCTGGACCCGGTATCTGCGGCTTTCACAATGTATGCCGGTCAATCGCACGGCCTGAGCCTTGATCTCGGTTGCGCCTACGGTATCGCAACTCTCGCAGCCCTTGATCATGGCGCACGCGTCATCGCGTGCGATATGGACCCTGGGCATGTGCAAGTCTTATTGTCAAACACGACGGGCAATGCTCAAGAGAGAGTCTCTGGTATAGTCGCTGAAATGCCGCAGGTCGCTTTTAAGCCCAACAGTTTATCGGCCATTCTGTGCTCTCGCGCACTACATTTTCTGAATGGCGAAGATGTGACCAAGTCAGTTAAGTCGATGGCCGATTGGTTGGCTTCAGGCGGAAAATTGTTCTTGATCACAGACACACCCTACACCGGGTTTTGGGCGCGCGGGGCCGCAGCGTATGAGGAACGAAAAGCAGCGGGAGAAGCTTGGCCCGGATTTATTCCTGATGTGACAATCTATTTACCAGAACAAGCCCAATACAAACCTCAACTGCGGCACTTGAACCCGATGGACCCGGACATACTTTCGCGTGTGTGCCGCGAATCAGGCCTGATCGTTGAACATGCCAGTTTCTCGGGACGCCCAGACCAGCCCAACGCCAAAACACACGCTGGCGTGATAGCCAGTAAAATCAGTTAGTATAGGACGCGGAACATTGGACGCACTAAAGTGACTCGGTAAAATTAGATCGGGTAGCGTCTTTACGAGCCAAAGAATGCCAAGGAGTGTCAATGCCTAGACCTCATATAGAATTCATCCATGCGCAAGACCTTGAGTGGCAAACCAACGTGCTACCGGGACCATTCGCCGATGTCGAATGCAAGGTGCTGAGCTTGGATGAAGAAAGCGGCGCCTGCTCTACAATTCTCCGCTACCCGAAGGGTTGGTCACAAACCGATACCCAGCACCTCGTCGGTGACCACGAATTTTTAGTACTGGACGGATCAATGGATATTAATGGGCAGACGTACCCGTTCGATAGCTATGGCTACCTTCCAGCAGGCCAAACCCATGAAAACTGGACAACCAACGAAGGCATGGTGGCACTGACATTCTTTTCTGCCACACCAAATGCAATCCACGGCCCAGGCAACCCAACCGACCAAGCCATTCCGTATCTCAATCTTCATGATATGAAATGGGTGACCGTAGACGTCGACCCAGATCTCGATTTTCTCCGCATCGCTCACAAGATACTTCGCGACGATGATGAAAAGGGCGAAAAAACGATGATCCTAAATTGCGGGGCTCAAAGTCATCCAGACGGTTGGAAAGAAGCTGCACTTGCCCACCCATGCGTGGAGGAAATGTTTCTTATGTCAGGAGACATCGCAGGTGAACGCGGCGTCATGCACGCGGGGTCGTATTTCTGGCGGCCGCCTGGCATTTGGCACGGACCTTTTGGATCGCGAAACGGCAATGTTTGCCTCATCCGATTTATGGAGGGCAAGCATGTCAATCATTGGGGCGAGAAAAAACTGCCTTTCAGCCTGACACCCGAACACAAGCCGGATTTACCGGACACACTTACTCAATTTAAGAGCAAGCCCTTCTCAGCGCCGACGCCTTATTGAACGGGAACATAATGCTGCCCCTTCCTCAATATGACTTTCTGCCCACAGGTACGCATGACGAAGAGGCTCGTGAGAATTTTTGCCGTGGCCTGGCTGTAAAGTTAGCGGCGGACATTCGTCCATCACTAAAAACGCTCTTTGAAACTGAGGTAAAGCCAGCATTTGAAGCCGAGCACGGACGCGAGCCAAATTTTCGAGAAATCGCCAAGGCGATGCGCAGACAAACCAAGGCAAAGATCTGGTACCGACTTAGAACCGACAATCAAGACCGCATGTATTCTGTGACGGGTGACATGATTTCCCGTCAGGCCAAGACGCTGACGGATCGCGCCCTTTCGGTATTTGGCACGACAGGGTCTCTAACGCTAGATCCGACACTTGAGATGCCGCGCTACCTCACCGAAGTTGATATTCATCGCAAGCCTGGCGGCTATCACCATGAAGATTTTGAGAATGATATTTCCCCCGGCGCACAATACGACCGCACGATTGCAGTACACAATATGGGAAGCCAAGGCATCAATAATGATGATCCTGCGCATAGCATTGCGAATTGGATTCACGCCACTTATCCGCAATTAGAGCCTACACAAATCCTCGATATGGGCTGCACTATTGGCAACAACACCCTTCCCTATAAATCCGTCTTCCCCGATGCCACCGTGTATGGCGTGGATGTAAGCGCACCCTGCCTTCGTTACGCCCACGCGCGCGCGTGCGCCTTAGGGACAGACGTTCACTTTCAACAAGCCAATGCGCAGCAAACGGGTTTCGCCGACAATACGTTCGACATAATCGTATCGCGCATTTTACTTCATGAGACGTCGGCGAGCGCCCTGCCCCAAGTTATTCAAGAATGCTATCGGCTACTGAAGCCGGGCGGCCTGATGCTCCATTGTGACGCACCTCAGTTTGACGCTTTAACCCCTTATCAAGCGTCTCTGAGGGATTGGGACGCAACCTGCAACAACGAACCCTTTATGATGACGGTCTACGACATGTCATTGAAGGACCTGTATTCAAACAATGGGTTCAGCCCGGAAACTTATATCCAGACGTTCGTGCCAGGACGTTACATTGCTGAGAAAAAAATAGATCCCAACGCGACACCGGGATTCAGTGAATCTTACTTCGTTACCGGCGCACTCAAATCAGCTTAATCGACTGCCAATCTATTCTGCGTACTGCTTTTCGGCATGCACCATTGGCACATAGGCCGTAAACACTGTGAGGCCCGATTGTGATCGAACGTCAACGGCACCCCCCACTCTCTCACCATACCAGCAACAACAGACAATCCAAGACCTGTTCCAACGCCACGTGGCTTGGTCGTGAAGAATGGATCAAAAACTTTGGTCAGATTCTGATCCGCCACCCCAACGCCGTTATCTGTAACGGAGAAATATCCATAACGGCCCGGCAAATTAGCCCAGCGATTAGCGTCGCAATAGCAAAAAATCCCACAAACCAAAGTTTAATTTGCGCGCTACTTATCGCTTGCAAGCCCATTACAATTCCCCAAACGACGAAAACAGTTCGACCTTGGCTGCCAAAGAGTCTTCTGCCCGCAGCGTGAATAATAGAGACTTTGTCGGATTCTTCTCACCACCTCAACCCGGCGTGGGGTTTTTGATGTTCCACAGCAGGGGTATGGTCCACGAATAGTTTTATCAGCCACAGAATACTCAAGGATTTACCCCATGGCAGAGCAACAGGCCGCCAAGCCCGTCACGGACCCACCTTATCCGAACGCAAAATACTCATGGTATGTGGTGGTCGTACTGATGTTGGCCTACGTCTTCGCCTTTCTGGACCGCCAAATACTTGCCCTTTTGGTCGAACCCATCAAACAGGACATAGGCGTCACTGACTTCCAAATGAGTCTGTTGCTCGGACCAGCTTTCGCCTTCTTTTATGTAACGCTCGGCATTCCAGTTGGCTGGCTTGCCGACCGGAGAAGCCGCAGAACCATAATCGGTGTTGGCGTTGCCGTGTGGAGCATTATGACGGCGGCCTGCGGGTTAGCCAAAACCTTCACCCATCTCCTAATAGCGCGCGTCGGCGTCGGTGTTGGTGAAGCCACGCTACAGCCTTGTGCCGCTTCCGTTATTAGCGACTACTTTCCGCGAGAGAAACGAGGCAGGGCTATCAGTGTCTATTCTATGGGACTGGGTATTGGCGCGGGACTAGCCCTTGTCCTTGGCGGGCAAGTTATTGCTGCGGTTTCGGACGGCCCCACCATTTCACTCCCGCTCATTGGCAAGATTTACGGCTGGCAGATTGTGTTCCTAGTTGTTGGGTTGCCGGGACTATTAGTCGCCGCACTGATGTTTACAGTCAAAGAGCCGCATCGGCGGGATCAACTTATTGTTGATGGACAAGAGGCAGAGCAGGTCCCTATCCGCGACGTCGTGCGATTTCTGGTCACAAACTGGCGGACCTATGGCAGTCACTTTCTTGGCTTATCGATTATGGGAATCATCGGTAATGCCTATTTGGCTTGGATACCAACAGTCTTCATTCGCACCTGGGGCTGGGGCATAGCCGAAATCAGTTTGTATTACGGCCTGGTGATCAGCGTCGGCGGAATCATCGGCGTCAATCTCGGCGGCTGGATGGGCGACATAATGTACAAACGCGGCATTAAAGATGGCCACATGCGCGCAGTCCTCATCGGCACAACAATGCTGGTAATCGCAGCCATTCTCGTGCCCTTGATGCCAAACCCTTGGTGGGGCTTGGCCCTCCTTGTGCCCCATGCCATTGGCTCAGGCATCCCAACAGCCTGTGGACCAACAGCACTGATGATGATCACCCCAAATCAAATGCGCGGCCAAATCTCTGCGGTGTATTGGTTTGTCCTCAGCATACTTGGCTTGATGATCGGACCGACGGCGGTCGCATTAGCGTCAGAAATTTTCTTTGAGGGGCCAGCAGATATTCGCTACGGCTTGTCACTGGTGTCAGCCGTGACCGGTTCGTTTCTCTGGATTCTCGTCTTCAACCTAAAACCGTACCGTGCAAGCGTCATGGAAGCGGAGAGCTGGAGCAAAGCCACCCAATCTTGAATACGCACCTTGTCACGCACTGGGAATCAGGAAACACTGCTTCCCATAGATTCATGAGGCCTGAGAAGGACAGTCGAGCATGAGCGACTTGGCAGATTCGGCACCGCCAGCAGAACCGGCTTACCCAAACTCCAAGTACGCCTGGTACGTCACCTCCCTACTCCTCGTTGCCTACATCCTGTCTTTCATTGACCGACAGATCATGAGTCTGCTGATCGAGCCGATTAAAGCTGACCTCAAACTAACCGATGGACAAATCGGACTTATCCTCGGGCCGGCCTTCGCAATTTTTTATGTCACGTTGGGCATTCCCATAGGATGGCTTGCGGATCGAAAGAGCCGCCGCTCAATAATCGGCGCGGGCATTACGGTTTGGTGCCTAATGACCGCGGCCTGCGGTTTGGCGCGCAATTTCCCACAACTATTTCTGGCTCGTATCGGAGTTGGCGCGGGTGAAGCCGTCCTAACTCCCAGCGCCCTGTCTCTCATCAGTGATTATTTTCCTCAAAAGAAACGCGCCCGAGCTGTGAGCTTATACATGTCGGGAATTTCACTCGGGCAGGGCTTGGCGAATCTTGTTGGGGGACCACTGATCGCTGTGCTTCTCGCCATGCCCCCGCTCGTATTCCCGGTCGTCGGTGAACTGCAAGCATGGCAAACCGCTTTTATGGTTGTTGGTCTGCCTGGGCTATTTGTCGCCCTGCTAATGCTGACGGTTAAAGAGCCTTTGCGCCGAGGCCTTGTCCAAATTCAAGGCACCAGCAGTACTAAAAAGGGCGAGCTCTCCTTCAAAGACAGCATGGGATTCTTGGGGAAACGGTGGCGGGCGTATGGCAGTCTGTTCTTTGGCATGTCCGTGGTCACTTTGGTTGGCTATACCGGCTTCTGGAATGCCCCCCTATTTCAACGCACATGGGGGTGGGACATCGGCACGATTGGTGTCGCCCTCGGAACTGCCGGACTAATATTTGGTCCCATCGGCGCCAACAGTGGCGGCTGGCTGGCCGATAAACTGACAAAAATGGGTGGCAAGGACGGCCCAATGCGGGCGATGTACTATGGCGTAGTCATTACAGTCATTACCAATATCGCTTACCCACTTATGCCCACAGGAACCTGGGCAATGGTTGTTTACGTACCCTCTATTATTGGCGGCGCCATGGCATCGGCATGTGGAGCGGCTGCCGTCGTGCACATCGCTCCTAACCAAGTTCGCGCGCAGGCGACGGCGATTTACTGGCTCATTATCAATGTCGTCGGATTGATGCTGGGGCCCACATCTGTTGGATTTTTAACGGACCTCATGGGCGACCCCGCCATGCTTCGATACGCGATGGCTGTGATCCCGCTGGTTGTCGGCATCCCAGCGATCTTGCTCATCATGTGGGGCCTCAAACACTACGCAGGCGCTGCCGACGAAGCGCAAGAATGGGCAGAAAAAGCGTAAACAGGCTTATTCAGGCTGTTTGAAATAATCGACCGCACCTGGGTCAACGTTCGCGACCGTTTGACGGTCTCTTAGAATCTCAGTCCATATTCTATTTACGAAGGCGTCCAACTCTTTCTGATCATCGACGCGCTCATCTTCGGTTGGCTCGTGCTCTTCCACAGCGGTTGGGGTCAAAGCATCTCGGCGCACGAGTTCTCGCTCCATCGCACGCAAACGCTCTTTTAAAATATAGACTTCAGCCGAGAGCGCCGTGATAGCGCCGACCATGTTGTCGACAGGCAGATCGTGAATCCAATCTGGTTCGTCACCCGTAACCGGTCCGTTTCGTACGGTCTTGAACTTTGGCTTAGACAAAACAGGCCCTACTTTTCAAGTTGATAGAAACGCCAAGATGTCACCCTAGACCCTTTCTTTGCACCACCTGATTGGTAAGGCTTAAAGGGCTCGATGGACACCTTGCTAAAGCCGACACCCCTAGCGGCTTTATCCATGTCGAATTCGATCCACGGCGCTGTAAAGGTCTCATTGTTGTTCCAGGCATGGGATTGCTGCACAGCCTTAAACATCGGCGACCCGTCCCCCTGTCCAAACTCGGGACCTATAAAGAGGCCACCTGGCTTTAGCACGCGGTGCGCCTCTCGCAGCGCATTCTTCAAATTGACCGGTGGAATCTCGTGGAACATGAAGAGGTGAAAAATACAGTCGAAGGTGTCGTCCTCGAAATCCAGATGTTCCAAATCTTGTTGGGACAACTTAAACTTAAAGCCATGTTCTTGCGCCCGTTTATGAGCCAGTTTTAAGCAGGGCGCGGACAAATCAACTCCGTAGCACTCTGACTCGGGATGGATTTTCTGCCATTCAATAAGACCCGCCCCATGTCCGGTTCCCCAATCGAGCACCTTCTCAAACGCCCGGTCTGGGAATTGGCTGTAGGACAAGCGGTAAATGAGGTTAGGGTCCATGTGAGCCGGGTTTGTCGTCCGGCGACCAAACTCGTAGGACATACCGTCGAGAGGATCTGAGTAGACACCTCCCGTATGCTGATGAAAGTCAACGAAACGGTAGTACTCAGGCAGCTCCAAGGACTCATCGAGCCGCAAGTCATCCCCGGCGGTTGCAGCCGCGGCTTCTAGCTCCGAAATTATATGATCGCGATCTTTGTTGACGGTGTCGAAAATTCCGAAATCCGGCCGGTGGTACTTGAACCTTTGGAAGTGGCGGAAACACCAGGAATAGAGCTGGAATTCCAGAAGGTCGTCGAGAACTGGCTGTGCCTCTTCGAGGGACTGTGGCTCTGCCCCGTCCCCCACGGACCGCTCATACGCTTCGCCCATCTGCCGGACGATGGGGCCTTCCATGAAATTTCGGCATGACCGCAGAAAAGCGTGATAGGCGCGAAAATCCCGGCTTTCTGGGACTTCAAGAACATCGGCGTCGTTTCTTAGAGAATCGGGCATCGAGTCCCCCTATTTTCAAGCATGAAATAATAGTTTACGAGCTTCCTCCCGCTCAGAAAAGAGCACAGGCATTGCCTTGGGCGTTGCCCAGCCCTGATTGATAGACTTAACCTGTGAGCCTTGGGCCCAGGCACCGAAAGGAGCTTTGATGACGGCGATGTGGTCCGCCAATCTATCGACGGAAGCCAAATTCCGAATTGGGCAAGTGGTACGCCACCGCTTGTTCCCGTTTCGTGGTGTCATCTTTGATGTGGACCCTGAATTCAGCAACACCGACGAATGGTGGCAATCCATACCCGAGCAAGCTCGGCCCAGAAAAGACCAGCCATTTTATCACGTCTTCGCCGAGAACGAGTCTTCCCACTACGTGGCATACGTTTCGCAGCAAAACCTGCTCGAAGATGAAACCGGCGACCCTGTCATGCATCCAGACATTCCGGACTATTTCGAAGAAGTGGATGACGGGATTTACGTTCTGCACGACACCTACAAGAACTAGCAGACCAGACAAAAATCATCAGATTTATGCTGAAGAACGCGATTCCCCGATTGGAAAGCGCGGCCACAGCGCTTAGGTTAGTCGGGCAATAGACGCGCGCCCTATCTGCGTGCAGGAGATCCGGCGCGAGGGGCGCGCCTGACAGACGTAAAAACAGGAGACGTAATACATGACCATCAGCAATGGCGATAAAATGCCCGCCGGCAGCTTCAAAGTAATGACCAGCGACGGCGTTAACGACATGAGCACAGACGACTTATTTGCCGGTAAGAAGGTCGCTCTTTTTTCAGTTCCTGGCGCCTTTACCCCAACTTGTTCCAACGAACACTTGCCCAGCTATCTGAAAAATTATGATGCAATCAAAGCCAAAGGCTTCGACACCATCGCTTGCATGGCGGTTAACGACGCCTTTGTCATGAAGGCATGGGGCGAAGACCGCGGCGTTGGGGATAAGATTGTCATGCTGGCCGACGGCAATGGCGATTACACGAAAGCCTTAGGCCTCGAACTCGATGCAGCTGGCTTCGGCTTAGGAACACGCGGCAAGCGGTTCTCCGTGGTTGTGAACGACGGTGTTGCCGAACAGGTCAATATTGATGAGGGCGGCTACGATCTGACCAGCGCAGAGAAGACCTGCGCAATTTAGTCACCTAACATATAATGATGAGACGCGGCGGCTCTAATCGGAGTCGCCGTTTCTATTTAGTAGACCGGTCTCTCATGAGCCTACTGAGAATCAACGGCGTGATAACGCTCGTCACCATGGTTATACACGACCATCTTGTACTTTGGAGATCGCGCTGGATCGACGAGATGACCAAAACCAAGGGCGCTAAGATGCTTTGCAAAGACCCGCTCACTTAGCCGGTCTGGATTCTCCGGAATGATCGGCTTGTATCTTTGTAGCACCTGAACACATTCGTCCCGATAAGCGTCCCGACTCACGACCGCTTTTTATCCCCTTGAAATCGATAGATGCCAAGCGGGACAGGAACGACGTAGCACTCCGTCTTCTGCATGAATCGCGCCCACAGCTCAAAATCGCAAGCTAAAGCCAATCCATGGTCAAAGGTTCCGCCAACGTCATCCCAAAGTGAACGCCGCAATTAATTACGCCACCGATATGCCGTGTCAGATCGAAATGCTCTGATACCAATCCATCGCGATCCACGCTATCCAACCGTATCCCCTGAAGCGGTCCATCAAATGCGTCAAAAAACCACCATGGAATCCCATTCGTAATTTGGACAACCTGAGTATCTTGGCCCAGTAATGGGCTGATATCCGCCGCAACATCTTTCAACGCTGTTTCCTTGACCGTCACCACAACTAGGTCCTGTTGCCCGAACTCACTCGCAGCCGCAGCTACCCGTGGGGCAGCGTGAAGAAACTCGCCATCATCATGGAGCGTTATGCCATTCGCAGTCATTGTGTCGACACGCGCAGGCTGCACCAAAGCAGATACGTTAAATCCTGCGTTGATCATCTTGGCGGCCATCATGCCGCCAATCGCACCAGGCCCAACAATACATATGTTTGATACGGTCACGATTCAGGTGTGTCCGTAGTGAATATTTTTCCTGGGTTCAAAACATTTTTAGGGTCAAGAGCCTTCTTGATAAGACCCATGACGGCTACGGCATCACCGGCTTCCTCAACCAGTAACTCTCGCTTACCTAAACCAATTCCATGTTCACCCGTACACGTGCCGCCCATGGCAAGAGCCCGCTCAACCATGCGGCTGTGGAGCCGTTCAGCTTCGGCGACCTGTTCTGGCGATTCTTTATCCATAATAAAACAGACGTGGAAGTTCCCGTCCCCCACATGCCCCAGCAGCGGAGCCGGCATAGGACAGTCTGCGAGGTCTTCCTTGGTCTCTGTAATACAATCTGCAAGTCGAGAAATAGGCACACAGACATCTGTCACCAAACCAATTGAATTTGGCCTAAGAGCGAGGCCGGCGTAATACGCATTGTGCCGAGCCTGCCATAATTTGGACCGCTCCTCCGTTTTATCTGACCAAGAAAATGACGCACTGCCTCGGTCCATAGCGATGGCCTCAATATTTTCCGCTTGCTCTTTTACGCTCGTCGGCGAGCCATGGAATTCGAGAAACAAAGTCGGTGCTACAGCTAGGTTCAAGTTGGAGTATCGAGAAACGGCGTCGATACTCACCTCGTCCATCAACTCAATTCGAGCGATAGGCACGCCCAATTGAATAACATCCATCACCGTTTCAACGGCCGCATTGATAGACGGAAATGCGACAACCGCAGCAGCCGTGGCTTCCGGAATGCCGTGTAAGCGTAACGTGATCTCGGTAATGATACCCAGCGTGCCCTCTGACCCGACAAAGAGGCGGGTCAGGTCATATCCGGCGGCAGATTTCCGCGCGCGACCTCCCGTTTTGACGACAGACCCATTAGCCAACACGACTGTCAGCCCAAGCACATTCTCTCGCATAGTACCGTAGCGTACGGCATTGGTCCCGGACGCCCGAGTTGCGACCATCCCGCCAATGGTGCATTCAGCACCAGGATCAATTGGAAAGAACAGCCCTGTATCACGCAATTGAGCGTTAAGATCGGCACGCATGACCCCCGGCTGAATCACACAATCCATATCAGATGCATTGATAGCGATTAGTTTGGTCATCTGAGACAGATCAAGGCTCACACCGCCATGTACCGCTTGAACCTGCCCCTCCAATGACGTTCCCGCGCCGAATGGAATAATGGGGATATTGGTGTCCGTGCACATTCGCACAACAGCTGAAACGTCTTCGGTCGTGTGAGGGAATACAACAACGTCAGGCATCGCCGCCGGATGCCAGGATTCACCTCGGCCATGGCGTTCTCTAATATCGCTATTCACTGTGCAGCGGTCGCCGAACTGAGTTTGCAACCTAGCAATCAAATCATCGATGGCCCGAACGTCATCCATTCTTGAAACGAGAACCTCGTTACTAGGGGCGCGGCGCGCCCTGCTCTTTGAGGCGGCACAGCGTGTAAAACCACCCGAGATTTAAGCCAAATCGATCTGCATCATCGACGGCGTACCCATACGCGATAGGCACGTAGTTCCCTTTTTCATGAATTCGGAACAGAGGAAATTCTCGCTCTGTCGGAGAAGAAAACTCACGGGTATGGAGCTGAAATTCCAAGGTGCGGCCGTCAGGCCATTCAATATCAGTCGCCCCGCCTTGGTCATGCACTTCAATTTCAGTGAGAAACTCGGTCTTCGTCATATCCCCATCGAGATTGTAATTCACCGTACAGATAAAACGCCGCGCTTTGGACATTTGAATCCAGGCGTAATTCGCCCCTTCCGTCTGGTCCCACGTGACTGCGCCGGTCTCCCGACTGATTAAGCGGTTACGAGTCCAATTATAGTCAGGACCTAGAACTACTTGATATTCGAACCATTCATCTTTGCCGCAGGACTCTCTTTTCATCCCACCATTAAACTGGCCGCCTACAAATCGCAGATAGACATCACAAGGATCTGAAAAGGCGCGCAGATCGGATGCCTTAATTTGCGCCAGCCTGCCTGGATCAAGACGCGCGCCGATCCAATTGTCATGGCCATCTTTGAAAGCGTAGAGCTTCACTTTGACAGCCTGCTCCACCTCATCAACAGAGAAACTATAAACACGAATGCGAGAAATATTTGATGGGTCTGCATTCAAGTACTCCTCAACGTAGAGCACATTGTCCCCAAGTTCGGGCAGGTCAAGCTGGATGTAATGAGAATGAATGCGGAAGATTGGCTCGTACTTGTGAACGGAAATGCCTCCGCCCGAGCGACGTACTATCTGTTCGTGATTATCGTATTCGCCGGACCACCACTCCATCGCCAAACGCAAATGACCTTCCAACTCCCCTTTATTGAAGGTCTGCGTAGATGCCGGCACCGCACATGTCAACAAACACAAGACAATCACTAAAAGATTACGCATAGCGCCTTACTCCTATTTGCCCGGCTTACATCAGGACAACTTAGGTTCAAATCCCATGATGCTGACAAGAACCCCATCCGGATCATAAAAGATCATTTCTGTGTATGTACCGGCCTTCATGTACTCGCTATCTTCCTCTTTTACATACTTTGTTGGCGGCGTCAGGAACGGATACCCCTTGTCTTCAAGCTCAGCTGCGATGGCTTCCGGCTGATCCGTATTAACAACAACGGCAACTTGCCCACGATGAATTACACCGGGGGGCGGAGGGGATGTCTCAGGCATATCTTCGGCCGTAATCTCGTAAAGCCCTATGAGACCATCTTCACTGTCGTGCGCGCGGAGATGGCATATGTGCATACTGCAGTCCGTCAAACCGATCATCTTAGCCATGGCCGGTCCGGCGACTGTTTTATCTTCGGCCACGGAAAACCCGAGAATATCGCGATATAAACTGAGTGACTTTTCGATATCTCTACAAAAAATAGTTGTTCGTTTTACCGGACTTGTGCGTTCTGTCATCTTTACCCTCTCCATTGCCGCGTTCGCGGTCACCTCTCATAATGGCCATATAATGACAGAGCAGCAGATAAATTACACAGGAGCTTTCCAATGATTCTTGAACAATTTCCGTTAACAGCGTTGGCTACCATCGTTGCCCTACTCGTCTATTTCTACTGCATGGTCCAGGTGGGTAAGGCGCGCGCCAAACACGGCGTGAAACCACCAGCCGTCGACGGCCCTGATGAGTTTATGCGAATCAACCGCGTACACCAGAATATGGTCGAACAAATGGTTTTCCACTTGCCGGCACTTTGGCTTTTCGCAGCCGCATGGAGCGATCTTTGGGCTGGAATTCTTGGTCTTATTTTTGCCGTTGGGCGCATCATGTATGCGAAGGGCTATTATGAAGCCGCGGAGAAACGAGGCCGTGGCTTTGGCATATCATCTATGGCCTCCATTGTTCTCGCCCTTGGCGCTCTTGTCGGCGTTGTAATGGCATTGCTGTAAATTAACCCGGAGACCAAAAATGACTGAAGGTCCGTTCACTGCCTTGACACGGCGCAGCGCGATCGCGGGAGCAACAACTGCACTCGGATTGGCTGCAATGTCACGAGACGCGTATACGCAGCACAGCTTCGATAAAAACAAGCTCTATGTGCAGTTGCGCGGTAACCTAGATGGCTCTGACGGCCTTTGGTCTTACTCTGGCGCCTATTGGGGCAAGCCACAGGGTGAAATTGCGCGGCAACTTTTCCGCGTTGATGGCTATAGCCTCAATACAATGGTCTTACGCGAAGACGGTGGCGTTGATCAGAAAATGATCGAATGCGGCTTCTGGCAACATCCCGAAACCGGAGAGTTGGCGGACAACTGGACCAATCCGATGAATGGATTGGCATGCGAACCGAAGCACTTTAAGTCCTCGCAAACCCTTTCTTTTGATGCCAACGGAAACTGGGAAGCCGCCGAAAGTCGACGGGCGGCAATGCGGCACTTCGAAGGCGTGATCGTGGAGCCGATCGTCAATGGACCGGTCATTTGGTCTCAAGAGCGGTTGATCACAAAAGCTATCCGGCCCGAGCCCGACCCTGGCACGGACCCACTGACCTACAGCGGCCCCGTCGCGTCAGGGACATCGTTGGCCACCTACAAAGCCGAGATTGCCGATCTGGATGACGCGTTTATTCCCACCACTCTGCACTATCAATCTATGGGTGGTTGGTACCCCTGGATGCGCATGGGGCAACGAGCGGGCGTCTGTAGCTTTGAGCTTGTAGGGCGCAAACTACCGAACACTGACGAAATTCCAGAGCGCACACGAGCCTTCTTAGAAGAACGACACCCTGGATTTATTGATGACCCGTGGGGATAGAAGACGACCTACGCGGCATCATCATTGATCGGAAAGCTATACGCCCGCCAAATCTTACCGTCCTGCATGTGGTAAACGCCGAGCGTCGTGGTCGTCTTGTCACCGGCTGGAGTCTTAAAGGTATCCTTCTCAACGGCAACCACATGGTCGCCAACAACCATGATCCGGTCTAGGTGCGATCCCTTCAGCGGAGCGGCATCAAACATCTTTTGAATAACAGCCATGGTTTCATCGCGACTAGAGGTGCGCTTAACGGCCTCGCCATCTTCCATGCGAATTGATGCATAATCTTCGGCGAGGTTACTCCCCAACGCGTCGACATCCTTCCGTGTGAAGGCGTCTGTATTCTCGGTCATCATTTTGATGAAATCGGTCATATTATTTTTCTCCGGCTTTCTGTGTTAGTCTGCTGGTGAGGCTAGCCTGTTTATCATGGTGCAGCACCCTCAACCCCCTATGTTAACTTGGGGATAGGGGGATATCACTATGACAGATAGCGAAGCGGTCAATCGCTTGACCTTCGGCCAGAAGCTAGGGTGGGCGACTGGTGCGCATGGCACCTCGACCATGACCGGTGTTCTGGCGACCTATCTACTCAATTACATGACCGATGTCTTAGGCATCGCGGCGTTTCTGGCCGGGTCAATTATCTTTGCTGCTCGGATGTACGACCTCGTTACCGATCCACTCATGGGCTACATAAGCGATCGCACGCAGTCTCGGTGGGGACGTCGTCGGCCGCACCTTTTACTCGGCGCTATTGTTTGCTTTATCGCCTTCGTCGCCCTGTTCAACGTTCCGGATATCACCGGCGAAATAGGAATGGCAGCGTACGCCACCTTTTTATTAATCCTGTTCACCACCGCCTACACAATCTTCAACGTTCCCTATCTCGCCATGCCAGCTGAAATGACCGACAGTTACAATGAGCGCACGAGCATGATGGGGTATCGGGTGGTTTTCTTCACCACCGCTAATCTCGGATTGTTTTTAGGCGGAGCACTTCTCATTCGCACCTATGGACCGGAGCAAGGCTACAGCCTTATGGGTTGGGCCTTGGGAAGCGTCCTCTTGCTCAGCATGCTCGTCACATTCTTTTCAACGCGGGCCGTACCGCGCTATGAGCGTTCGGAAGAGAGTCACATTTCGGTTCGTGATCAATTGGCCCTAGTCGCTGACAATAAACCGTTTATGATTTTTCTCGCGGTCAAGCTGTGCCAGCTCATCGCTCAAGCCAGTAGTCAGGCCGCGCTTATATTCTTTGGTGTCTACGTCCTACAACGCAACGAGGAACTGCTGCTTGCGTTCGGGACCTACTTTACGATTTCAACTTTCGTGGCCATCCCACTCTGGACGTGGGCTGGAAAACGGTTCGGCAAAAAGCCTGTCTATATGACAGCCGCCATTCTCTACGCGATCGTTATGAGCACATGGCTCCTCTCCGATTCATCAGAAGCGCAGTGGATCGTTAATGCTCGTATCTTTGGGATCGGAGTTGCAGTCACCGGGATTCTCGTGATGGGTTTCTCAATTCTGCCTGACACGATGGAATACGACCGGCGACGCACCGGCCTCAATCGCGAGGGTATCTACGCCGGGCTCTACAGTACGATGGAGAAAGCTGCATCTGGGTTTGGACCCCTGCTGTTCGGGGCATACCTGGGTGCTATGGGCTACGTCTCTACCCGAGGCGGCGAGCTCGCTGCGCAACCAGATGCAGCCGTATCAGGCATTTACATTGGGCTCGGGGTGTTTCCAGCCGCAGCGGCTGCACTGAGCGCGGTACTTCTGACGTTCTACAAGCTAGACGAAAAGACTCTCAAAGCAGCTGGACTAGGATCCGGCGCTACGGCGTAGCAAGCGCCACAACTTGCGCAACATTGGCTTCATCTGCCAATCCCGGGACACGACCGATGATTGCGCCTTGTTGATCCGTCACCATCACTAACGGCTGCTGCTTATCTTCTTCAGTGATATTCAATGCAGAAAAGACTTCGTCTTCATCGATGTAAAGAATAACAACACGGTCACGCATCGCTTCATCTTTATAGATGCTGCGGAACCCACCATTGATAAAACCTCGTACGATACCATTCGGCTTTGGAATTAGTGGCGCGTTGTAGACTTGCACAGCATCTGACGCCTCTCGAACAGTGATTAGGGCAGCGTCCCACTCATCTACCGACTCCTGCATGTCACGTCCAAAGGACAGCAACATAATGTTCCGTGCTGCAGTGAAATCGGTTGGGACTGTAATTTTATCTTTATTCAGGGTGCGCGCTTTGACTGTCGGAAAAACCTGATCCTGTGCTATGGCAGGCGCGGATAACATTTCGATCGTTAGCAACAGCGCCAGAAAAATTGAAGTCCGCATACCAGTCCTCATACCCAGAAAAGCCTCACGCGCCGTTCATAGGCGCCTGGGACAAAAATTCAAGTGAGAAGTTCGACGCCACCTAGGGGGCGTTTTCTTCACCACGCTCTGGAGTCAGGTAGATGGCGATGCCGGCAATAACGAAAGCCGCGACGACTAAGCTCATTTCCATCACGTATTCACCGGGCATCACCCAGAATTCATTCAAAATGCCCCAGCGACTCAGTACCTCGATATCGAGCCAAGTTATGATTGTCGTCGGAATTGCATAACGCACGGCAGGCGCCATTCGTGCATATTTGATGAGGCGCGTGTTCAAATAAATCGCCCACACCAAGAAGCCGAAGAATACGGCGTAAGTTACCGGGTGCTGAGCGCCGAGAACACGCTCATCGTAAAGTGTCAGATTCAACACATAGATGAACCAGATAACGAAGATGGTTTCCAAAGCAGTGATCCGCGCATAGTCCCTGTCTTTTCCGGGCGCCGCTTTTCCTGGGTCCATATGGGCATTGCGGTGCAGCCATTTAAACGCGGTACAGCGCGTGTCGCGATTGAAGTAAAGGAGCACCGTTACCGCAAACATAACGATACCGGACGCCTGAATGACCTGTGCCCCGGGACTCATAGCCAGTTCGCCGCTGGCCGTATATAGTGTCCGCACATTTAGAAGATGGGCAAAAAGCTCCCAAGTATATTCAAACCAACCTGTCCAGATCAGGATCGCACCGACAAAGCCAAGCCAGGTTGCAGCCGTTTCCTGCTTCTTAAGACCTATCCAGACCAACACGAAGCCGACCAAACCGCAGAGAAAGCTTGGCAGAAAAGCCGCTTCGTCAGGAGAGCCAAGGACGCCCTTCATCATGACGAACAAGGCATGTCCCAACGGCTGGGCAAGGATGACAGTGACAAAAGCAATAATGCCGACGAATGGCGGGCGGTAGCACTTCCCCAACATGGCGATTTCCCCTTGGTCCAAATAGCCACCCATTCTGGCAGCCGGTACCTCGACATAAAATAATCAAAGCGTCGATACAACAAATAATTACCGGGTGGTAACTTTTTCTTGCATTGTCGATACTTATCCGCATGATTGGCAGAACCTGGCCAAAAGAACAGGTCCTTGCATGGCCCCACTCGATCAAGACCAACCTGACAAGCCGCTCTCCAAAGCAGGTATCAAGCGCGAAGCAACAAAAGCCGCGCTGATCGACGCCTTCGAAGCATTGGTCGCGGAAGACGGCATATCGGCGGTCGGTGTCAATGCCGTGGCAAAACGTGCCGGCGTCAGCAAGCCGCTCATCTACAAATACTTCGGTAGCTTTGATGGCCTCGTGACAGCCTGGGCTACTCAATCAAAAATATGGGGAAGTGACGACGACGTTTTCTCCTCCCTGACCCAGAGTCCAGATGCTGATCCGATCGCTGTGATGCGGGACGCGGTCGTACAATCCGCTTCAGACTTAAGAGACAAACCTGTTGCCTTACAAATTATGGCGCAAGCCCTTCTCGGTGACGATGACCTGACCGCAGGATTGGAGGCCGCCAAGAAAGAGGCTGGCAATCGTCACGATACGCTTTACGAAACAGGTGGCGTCTTTGACAACCCAGATTCAAGCGCTCTGTTGCTCGTAATGTATGCCGCCTCACAGTATTTGGCGCTCAGGAGCCTGAAGCAAAGTAACTTCAACGGCATTCAGTTGGACACACAGGATGGCTGGGCAACGATGATTAAGATGATGACCACAGTTTTTGACAACGCAGTCCGCGGCGCAATGACCAAGACAGAATAGGATTCTCCGATGCTGAAAAGACTTTATCGCGTTCCCTATGTCGGCCTCATGGCTCTTGCAACGGTGTTTATTATCGTACCGCTTAATCACACCATTCTGACCGGCTTGGAAAATATAGCCGGTGAAGAAAACCAGTGCACTGTCGGCATTCTATTTGGCTTAAACCCGGCGACTATGCGCTTGAGATGGCCGGTGTTGCACTGGTGTTCATCGCGGTCGGGGCAACGACACTGTTGTCGCCAGTCTCAACAAAGGCACCGGATCAGATGACCTGATCCAACGTGCTACTCAGCGGCTTTTGCCACCGACGGATCAGCCATGACAAGCGGCACGGTTTGATGAACCCAGCCTTTGGGATCAGCCGCGCGTGCCGGAGATGGCGCAACAAAGACATGGCGTTTTCCGTCGCGCTCTAGGGCCTGTCCATCAACGTAACGACCAAGATTGCGCCACTCTGCCACTTTATTGCGGAAGGCCAGTTCCATGCCGTCAGACTCGATCAGCATTTCCCGCGCGTTTGATGTGACGGTGTGCTTTGGCTTAAGGAACCGCACAATGTCGTGATCTTCCTTCACCGCTTCGAACAACCCTTCGATGCGATCTGCATCATGCTCGGGCTCCATTAAAAAATTTCGTGCCTGGAATCCATAGGAACGTACGGTGTTGTCATCCACTGGGGTACGCACGGAGAAAAGCACCTGAGTAATCTCGGTGGTCATTTCTTGGTAGAGCATTTCAGCGTTGGCGATGATGCTCCACTCAACTGTGACCCGCGTTGTCTTGCGGTCCTTGGGCAACAAGTCGGCTATCGCGCCGCGTTTTTGACTGGCAGCAGGAGCCGCCCGTTCTCTGGTGACTGTCGCGCCATGCTCAGTGTGTTCGATTGGGGCAATCGTGGCTTTTGGTGAGATACGACTACCAAAACGCTTGTGCACAAATGACGGGTGCGACGTGTCGAGAGAGTTTTCACACAACCGCTCCCAATTGCAGTCCGTCCACTCATAGTTATAGCGGGTGACCCGCCAGTCCGGATTATCGAGAAAAGATTGGAACCAATCAGGAATTGCAGGACGGTCCACCTCCGCCTGATCCCCAACAAAAACCCAGATCAGGCCCAAACGCTCTTCAACCGGGTAGGAATCAACACGAGCCCGCTTTGGAATGGACACATCGTCGCCCATGGCAGGAATTTTGACGCACTGGCCATCGCCATCAAATTCCCAGCCGTGATAAGGGCAAGCAATACATCCACCGACTACTTCACCACGATGCAAAGCACCGCCACGATGGCAACAAACATCCGACAGGCAAACCAATCCACCACTGTCATCACGGAACAACACGAAGTCTACACCGACCATGCGCGTACGGTGCGGTTTGTCAGTCACTTCATCGCTGGCAGCGGCGACATACCAGTTGTTGATCAGCATAGGATAATCTCTCTTATGCGTTAAAGGCCGTGGTTTCCCCCCGGCCAATACATCATATAACCATAACAAGTTTACGCATATGGCCCTAGGGTGGATTATTGCGCAAGATCAACCTCAAGCTTTTACTAGAGCCACCACCGCCAACAGTGGAGCCGTACATGACCCGCCTCATCCTTGTCTTCCTCGCCTTTTCGATATCACACGCCTCAGCTGAAGACGCCTCAGTGCGGGCATTTCACGACGCTTTTTTTGCTGCTTGGAATACCGGCGACGCTGACGGACTGGTCGACCACTTGGCAGTGATGACAGAGCCAGAAAATAGCGTCCACCCCAATTCAAGTGCGATAGGCTAAAATATCAAACGACCCTTTTTCTATTGAGAAATGCAAGAAATTATTTTGCATCTTGCAAAAATAACCTTTTTGCGTCGGTGACTCTGTCCCTGTAGAAATATTTTGTTCGTACGGCGTTCCTAAGCCCGTTAGCGTCCGCACGAATAGGGCCGCTCTTCGGAGCGGCCCTTTTTCATGTCTCAAGCTCGGCTTTTTTGAGAACTTTTCCGTTTTCGAGCAGCACTTTTTTATTTAAGTACATTTACACACCACCCGGTGGAGCCGGCTCCTGCTCACGCGCGTACCATTCCAAAGAAGACAAGGAGGGCTCTTCCCACGTTGTCGGTGCATCAAGATATTGCGGATAGTTCTTTGCAATATACTCGATGACACGTTGGTCCGGCGCTTCCTCCAGCGAATGAATGCTGGCCGCCATCACATTGTATAAACAATGTCCTGGCGCCTGCCCCATTAGCATCCAGGGCAACCAGGGTGTATGGCGCCCCCAAACCGTTGTGGTGTCGACCGTCGAGAGGTAGGGGTTCTGCAAGTCGGCCAGACTCATATTGTAGACATAGGTCTCGGTGACCTGATTCATTGGGCCGGCGCTTTCGCGTATCCATTTTTTTGGATCAAGCGCATTGGGATAATAGAGGTTGATGTGACGTTCCATCATTAAGCGGTCACCAAACGCTTTCCAGTTAAGGATAAAGGGCTTGGGTTCCAACTTCTCATCAACGTTAAGGCCACCAAAAGTTGGGCGGCTCAACTCAGCCTCACGGATGATGCGGTTAAAGGGATCATTTGCGACCGGCACAACGCGGACGTTTTCCCCGGTGAAAGGATTTTCCATTTCTTCGAGAATTTCACCGGTTTCCAAGTCTGTGTAAAACACCACTTCACGCAGGACGCGGCGATAGCCATGCTCACCTTCTAGTGGCAGCAACCGGGTTGTGCCGAGGCCTTTGAATCCACAGAAAGTTTTAATCGCGCCGCCAGGCGCAACGCCCATGACATAGCCGTCAAGCCAGCCGAAATGGGTCGATTTCATATCAAGGTTAGACGTGACCTTGGCATAGGCTTCAACATTGCCATAGGCGGTGGTGAGATCGTAGGTCGGACCCCTTAACGAAACATCGCCTTGGCCATGAGAATCAGCCATGGCCATTTGCGGAAAAGCGCCCATCGCCAAGCCAGCTGCCAAAGCTGTGCGGCGATCAATAGACACTTCAATCGGACTCGCCATGAATGGCGTCATTTTATCAGACATCTAAGCACTCCCTTAAAAATATGCCCCAACGCTAGCACACGGCGCCTGACACAACCCACCGGTCTGTTGCCGTGTTCACCTGTAGTTGGCGGGTTCCTGTTTTCACCTTTGTCTCTCCCCCTCCGCCGCAGATTCAGCTACGGTTGCGACCCACGCACACTTTGAGGATCTTGACTATGGGCGAGATTATTTGGCTGAGCCTGCCACTCTGCATCATCATTTCCTTCGCTATCGGATTCGTCTGGTATGGCCCGTTGTTCAAGAAGCAGTGGATGGAAGACACCGGCATGACGGATGAAAAAATGGGACTGCCAGCTAAAGTATCTGGTGGAGCGGCGCTTCATGCCTTGATCGGCGCACTGGCCCTCAACCTTTTGCTTGATCGCACTAACGGGATTCTGGCCAACACCAGTGGTGGACTCATCATTGGCGTAGCGGCGGCGGCGGCCATTGGCATCAATTACATGTTTTCGTCCCAACCAAGACGCCTGCTATATATCGACGGCGGATACACGATTCTGATGTACGGCGCCATGGGTGCAGCGGTTGGATTGCTGAGGTAAGCTAAGACCAATACGCCGCGCTCCCGCTTCTGGCCACCTTATGAAAATTATATGACCAATTTATTTAGAACCCTCGCCTTTAGCTGTGCTCTTGTTCTTGGTTCCACTCAAGGTATTGCGGAATCAACATTTCGCATCGCGCTCAGCGCAGCACCGCCGACGAAGGGCAACCCTTTTTACACGGTCGGCACCACACCAACCTTTTTCTGGACGGCGATATACGACCGCCTGACCGACATCGACAACAACGGCAATATTATTCCGGAGTTGGCGCTGTCATGGGAAGCCGTCAACGACCTGGAATGGCATTTCAAATTGCGGCCGGGCGTGACGTTCTCAAACGGAGAGCGGTTGACCGCCCATTCGGTCAAAGTTGTCTTCGACATGATGCGGGAAGATCGGGTAAACGCCCTCTACTGGTCTCGACAGAGTGAGTTCTGGCCACGCGTTGAAGTCATAGATGATATGACCGTAGCGTTTCACACCAAGCAGCCCAACGCCGTTGCGCCAGCTTACCTCTCTGCGCTGTTCGTGGCGCCTGAAGGACATGTTCAAAACGTTGGCCTCGGAGGCTTGGTGAACGAACCCGTTGGTAGCGGGCCATTTGTTGTCGAGACATGGGAACCTGAGAAAGTCTCCCTGACTGCCAATCGCAGTTCTTGGCGGCCTCCAAAGGTCGACAAGATGGAAGCCTGGTTTGTTCCGGATGCATCAGCGCGCATCCAAGCCCTTGAGACCGGTTTGATTGACGTCGCCACGGTGATCAGCACAGATCAAATAGACATGCTAGAGCTGAATGGGCATCGTGCGGTCCTTCGCAACCCCAGCCGCATTCTTGTCTTCGCTCTAAAGTCTAACGACCCAGAATCACCCTTTAGCGATATGCGCGTGCGTCAAGCGTTTAACTACGCCATCAACAAAGAAATTATCACTGAGGTCTTACTGGCTGGATTGGTCGGACCGGCCGGGCAAGGAGCGACGCCAGCTGCCGTCGGCTACGCACCTGACGTGAAACCCTACCCATACGATCCTGAACGCGCCCGCGCTTTGCTCGTTGAAGCTGGGTACGAAGACGGGGTTTCGTTTGAGATCGAATCTCTGGCTGGGATTTTGCCGAACGATACCGCCATCTTGCAGCAAATAACGTCGGACGTGCAGCGGGTTGGGATGACCATGGAAGTTCGACTGATCACCTATCCGCAACTGCTTCAGCGCACCATACTGGGTCAGCTCGAGGGGGATGGCTTCCTCATGGACTTCACCAACCGATATGCAGACGCCTTGCAGCCTTTACTCAACACCAACCATGCCTGCACAGGACCTGGTCCTTGGTTTTGCGACCCGGTGATACAACCCGTCATTGATAAAGCCGAACGCACCATCGACATCTCAGAGCGCAACAGGCTGACGCGAGAAATCGTGACCTACTATCACGATGTCGCTCAATCACTCTTCCTATTTCCCGTCGTCGGCCTAGACGCTGTACATGAACGGGTAAAGACGTGGGTGCCGATGAATGATCGCCTCATGTACCATTTAATCGAAATTGGCGACGGCGCGCCTTAAACACGTTGGCGTCTCACCTATGACGCGAATAACCCGATGCTGCTTTGCAATCGTCTTCATGGCTTTGCTGCCTCAGACAGCGCCCGCAGACTCGACCGTCCGAATTGCCTTTTCTGCAGGTCCGCCAAGCAAGGGCAACCCTCATGTTGGCGGCGCTGGTGCACGACCATGGTACTGTGACGAAGATATTCAGCAGGTCATTTTCGAAACCGAAGTGACGATGGATTTAGATAGACGCCGCGTTCTGGCAGAGCAAATAATCCGGCACTACCTGGATCAGGCAAGCACGCTTATTCTTTTCCCGATTGTTGGACTGGACGGCATTCACCGCCGAGTGACACACTGGGAACCGTGGAATGATATCTTGAATTTTCATCTGGTAAATATCGACTCAAACTGAGGAAGGCACCGCAATGAAGCCGCAAATTTTCGGTGATGTTAAAATCGAGAAAATTGTCGATATGGTCGAGCCATTCGACGCGGCCCGCGCATATCCGGCAGAGGACCTCAGTCTTGTCGAGCAACATCGAGAATGGCTGGAGCCGCACTTCTACGACTTTACTGCTCAAGCCATCATCTTAAGCTTTCATAGCTATATCATTCGCACGCCCTACCATACGATTTTGGTCGACACCTGCATCGGCAACCACAAAACCTTTGGAGGCATGTTGGAAAAGTGGGGCAAACGGGAAGGGCCATTCCTCGACAATCTGGCAGCCGTAGGTGCAACCCCCCAAGAGATCGATTATGTCATGTGCACCCATCTGCATGCGGACCATGTGGGCTGGAACACACAACTCAAAGATGGTCGGTGGGTGCCAACCTTTCCGCGCGCGAAGTACGTGTTCTCTAAGAATGATTTAGACGCCTCAAAAGAACGAGCTAAGGACGCGCAAACGGCGTACATCGCGCCGTCATTCCAAGAGAGTGTTCTACCCATTATTGAAGCGCAACAGGCTGAGATCATTGACACCGATTTCGCCTTGGATGATGCGCTTACTGTTCTCCCGACGCATGGTCACACACCGGGGCATTACTGCGTGCAAGTGGATAGCGGGGGTCGCAAGGGAATCCTGACCGGTGATGTTTTGCATAGCCCCATCGGCATCGCCCATCCGGAATGGACGACAACATTCTGTGAAGACAAAGCAAAAGCCAATACTACCCGTGCGGCTTTGGTCGACAGCCTCACCGACCAGGATATTACAGTCCTTCCAGCCCACTTTGACGGGCCGACAGCTGGGCGCGTTGTCTCACAAGCCGGCAGTGACCGACGTCGGTTCCAATTAGCACCAGAGGCGATGTAGGCCCAATGGGACTGAACCTGACCCTCGATCACATTAACGTTCGCACCGCCAATCTGCAGGCGATGCTAAAGTTCTATGCACGGGTGATGGACCTCAAGCCTGGACCGCGCCCTCACTTCGGTGGCGCTGGCGGGGCCTGGCTATACGCTGAAGAAAAGATGACCGATAACCTGGACGCGGTAAAACAAAACTATCGGGCGGCTTGGGTCCACTTTATCGAAGTTGGCTCAACAGAACCGAGCCATAGCAACTTACAAATCGAGCACTTCGCTTTTACAGCCACCGGTATGGGCGACTTTCTTAAACGGCTGGATAGTGAAGATTGCCCCTATGATCTTACAGACATGCCTGATGTGGCGATGGTTCAGGTCAATTTCCGCGATCCAGACGGCAATCATATCCACGTGGACTTTCCATTGGCTGAAAAGCCAGCCGGATAAAAAAAGAGGCGCCGAACGGCGCCTCTTTCACATATCGACATTGAATGGTCTTACACGCCACCGGGCTGAACAGGCTCCTGTTCACGGGCGTAGTTTTCAAGACTGGAAAGCGACGGACCGTAATCGTCCGGCGGTGGAGTTAAGTACTTTTCGTAGTTCTTCGCTGTGTACTCAACGATATCCTGAGGAATGTCCTCCAGCTTGTCGTAGCCACCCATGAAGGTCTGATAAACAACATTACCAGGGGCTTGACCCATCAGCATCCATGGCAGCCAAGGTGTAATACGGCCCCAGGTGCCCGAGTACTCAATCGAAGTAAGGTCAGGGTTTTGCATGTCTTCCAAAGACATATTGAAGAAGAACATTTCCGAGACCCGGTTCATCGGACCTGAACTTTCACGCACCCACTTATCGGGCTCAAGGGCTGCCGGATAATACAAATGAATATGGCGCTCCATGAGAAGGCGTTCGTCACCGGATACATTCCACGTCAAGATGACAGGGATTTGCGGTAAAGGTTCTTTTTGTTCATTTAGTCCACCGTAGTTCGGCGGTGGTGGATAGTAAGGCTCAATGGTCTGGTTGAACGGATCGTTAGCAACATGAACCACCCGGACTTTTTCATCCGTATATGGGTTGACCATTTCTTCCATGATCTCGCCGGTCTTTAGGTCATAGTAGAAACCAACTTCGCGCAAGACTTTGCGCCACCCTGGCTTGCCTTCGTTGGGAATCAGCTTGGCCGCACTCATACCTTTAAAGCCGCAAATGTTTTTCACCGGACCACCGGGCGCAACACCCATGACGTAGCCGTCGTACCACCCGAACTTGGGTACACCAGCATCTGTGTTGCCATAGATCCGACCATTGGCTTCCATGTTGCCTTCTTTGGTGCGGAGATCCACATACGGACCATTGATGCGAGCATCATTCCCAGGTCCGCCGATTGCTTCCGCAGGGGTCGACAAAATTGTCGACGCCGCAACACCGAGACCAATGCCTGACGAAAATTGTAGCGCCTGGCGCCGATTGATTAGTGGAACGCCGGTTCCCTTAAATGTCATGAATATCTTCCTTCCTGGGTTCTTGCGGCACTACTTTATCTGGCCGGGGACACTACCTGGGCCCGAACAGGTACTCTAGTGCAGAATAGCAGTCCTGCTCAAAGGGTGGACAGGGCACGACAGTTCGAGGACTGTAACCCCTCGCTTAGCACATCTATCAAATGAGGATTTTCATGTTCGCACCCCTTACCCGCCGCCGATTATTGACATCAGCTTCCAGCGCTGTCGTAAGCGCCGGGGCATTGAGCAGCGGCGTAATGGCACAAAACAAACAAGAAAGCCCTCTGGCTGGACCCTACGATTTCACTGATCCCTACGATTGGCTAACCGCTTATGCCAAAGTCCGTGGACGTCTAGACGGCGGCGTTGGCTTGTATCACTACGTTGCCCATGTTTACGGAATCCCGGATGGCGACATTGCGCAATTGATGTTTCGTCGCGAAGGAGTCAGCCAACATCGTATGACAGTTCGAGATGACCGGACGATCGATTTGCGATATGTCGAGTGCAACTATACGCAACACCCGACAACTGGCGCATTGATCGAAGATTTTTATGACAATCCCATCACAGGAAAATTGGTGCCGATTCAACACCAGCGACCTGTTCCGGGACCACTCGTTCGCATTAATCCCACGGGCGGGTTTAACCCGGATATCGACTGGGAAGCACCGGCGGCCTTCGTCAATAAAGTCGGGCCGCCGTTATTCGGGGAAGGCCGCATATTCTTTAACGACGACATTCTTATGTTTCGCCCGGCTGGGGCTGAATCTATGCTGACGGGAAACCCACGCCGAGGTGATGTCCAACTTACCGAGATGATTACATTCTCGGCTGATACCCGCGAAGTGCAAAATCCAGAACTCCTAAGCGCCAAAAGTTTTGCCCATATAGCAGCGGATGCACCGTGGCCTGACTGGCTCGATATGGACGACATCCCAGGTCATATGATGATGCGTTATCTCGCGGAAAAAACGGAAACGCCAGAAGGCATCCCGTCGTGGCTGCGTAAACGCATCGACAAAGACTATCCCAAATTCTTTACAGACCCTGGAATCTAATCTTCGACTTTTGGCGATAGGAGCCACCACCCTAGTCCGCAAAGTCCAGCCATAACTAGATTGGCCCCAAAATATAGAAACATCCAGTTATTGAAAACGGACTCAGCGTACAGAAAGTAGTAGTTGAAAATGAAAAACGGCAAAAACGCGATGCCGTAGATCAAAAATATTGTACGGTTGAAAACACTAAGGGCAGTAAACAAACCAGACAAAATCGCCTGTGCACCAAAACAGCCCATCAAGATTTTAATCACCACCGAGTTCATTTGGTGCTCCGGCAGAAAAACCAACTGTTCCACAGTTCCAGGCCAGACTAAACACCACCCGCCGAGTAAAAGAGATGGCGTCGCCATGAGGCGCTACACGCCAACCGGTGTTAGCGCAAATGTCTGAGTAGGTGTCATAATACCCTTCCGGCGAGTGAAAAGTTCAAATTGACCCGACCTGCTTAGGGAGCCAGTTTGTTAGCGCTCGAGTTATTTCGTCTTCTCGGCATACTCGCCCTCAAGGATCGAAAATACGTGGGAGCTCCACCAGCCACGAGCCGTGTGCCGATACTCACGGCGTATACCCTCATGAAACATGCCGTAGGTGTTTTTCATGATATGTACCGAAGCATCGTTATCGACGGCGCAGGTGCATTCAACTCGATGCAGATTGAAGGCCTCAAACGCTAGTACAACCAGAGCCCAGCCCAATCTCGCACCGAGTCCCTTTCCTTGAAAGTCTGGCGCCAGCGTACACCCGATTGATCCGTTACGGTCTGCTTTTTCTCCGATATACTTGAGGTTAGCCGTTCCGATCACTGTGTCAGAAGCCGGGTCTTCGACAGCCCACCAATGCTCGCGTGCTTGAGGGCGTGAAGATGCTGAAACCGAATCCATCACCAATTGTCTAACTTGGTCTGGGGTGCGCGTACCGTCTGCCAAAAAAAGCCAGTACCGCTCATCTTCAGCAAACTCGGCGAGAACTTTGGCGTCACCTAACCGTAGCTGCCTGAGGCGATACCCGTCTCCTTCGGCAATGACCGAATCCGAGTTCATTAACCGCCGCTGTTTCTCTTTTCGATCTGCTCTTGTTCGAGCTGGATATTGATCTCAATCATCGCCCGGTAAATCGCTTCAACGATCTCGGGATTACTCCCCCGAGATTCTGCAACACCACGGACTTTTTGGACTACGTCTTCGATCCTTGCCGGCACTCGAGCGGCATTAACATCACCTTTGAGCTTCGCTGCCTGCATAACGTAGTGGTTGCGCTCTACAAGCAACGGGACAATCGCGTGGTCCAGTCGGTCGATATGCTCGCGCACCTGATCGAGAGACTCACATTCTTCCAACACTGGGCTGTCAGTATCAAATTGATCGGTCATAAGATCGCACTAGTAGCTATACTCAGAAAAAACCTTCGTAATGTCGCCGCCCCACTTGGAGTGAAAGGCACCGAGCATCTGCTCTGCTGGGGTTATCCCTGATGCGGCGATCTCTTGCAAGGGCGTGAGGAAGCCCGTCTCGTCATTACCTGCGGAATCCATACGTGCCCGACGAGTTAAACCGGTGCGCGAGATATCTAAAACCTGCAGTGCAACCTCCTGTGCGGAACGCCCCGCAACCTCAGCCTTGAGGGCTTTTTCGGGGACAGACCGGTAGAGGGAGTCGCGCTCCACTGCGGTCCAACCCTTTACAACGTCCCACGCAGCATCCAAGGCCTGATCATCGTAAAGCAATCCCATCCAAAACGCCGGTAAGGCACAAAGACGAGCCCACGGCCCTGAGTCCGTGCCGCGCATTTCGAGAAATCTCTTGAGGCGCACCTCTGGAAATACCGTAGACAGGTGATCTTCCCAATCATCGATGGTCGGCGTTTCACCAGGAAGAGCCGGAAGCGTTCCATTCATAAAATCTCTGAACGACAGCCCGGACGCATCGACATAGCCGTCGCGATAAACAAAATACATTGGCGCGTCGAGGACAAAATCTACATACCGCTCGAAACCCATACCATCTTCAAATGCGAATGGCATCATTCCGGTGCGGTCTTTATCAGTGTCATGCCAAACCGCTGCACGCTGACTTAACAGCCCATTCGGCTTGCCTTCGGTAAAGGGAGAGTTCGCCCATAACGCGGTCGCTATAGGCTGCAGCGCCAACGATACGCGCATCATTTTGACCATGGTCGCTTCAGAATCATAATCAAGATTGACCTGCACAGTGCAGGTGCGCGTCATCATGTCGATGCCAAGGTTGCCAACCTTAGGCATATACTCCCGCATGATTTTGTAACGGCCCTTTGGCATCCAATTGACATCTTCGCGGCGCCAGTTCGGTGTCATTCCCAAACCGAGCAATCCGCATCCAAGTTCTTCCGCTACCTCTTTAACCTGGGCACGATGCGCGGTCACTTCGCTGCAGGTTTGATGAACTGTTTCGAGCGGGGCGCCAGATAACTCGAACTGACCGCCTGGCTCTAAGCTGACAGATCCCTTTCCGGGGGCCTTCAGCGCAATAACGTTGTCGCCTTCAAAAACTGGCTCCCAGCCAAATCGCTGCATGCCTTCGAGCATAGCGCGAATTCCGCTCTCGCCCTCATAGGTCAAAGCTTTGTAGCTCTCCAAGCAATACAAAAACTTTTCGTGCTCGGTGCCAACACGCCATTGTTCACGAGGTTTACAGCCAGCTTCTGCGTAAGCTGCCAGCTGGTCCTTACTTGTGATGGGTGCAGACTCTTTGGTTGGAATTGACGTCATGAAGGTTACTTAATGGTCCTGGCCTCAAATTGTTAGGTGCCGGTCCCTGTTACAGGTCGCGACGCCAGTCCCCACACAACGCCTGCCAGCACGTTAGCGTGACAAGGGCCGCCGTATCCGCACGAAGTATGCGCGGTCCCAAGGAAACGGACTTAGAAAACGGCAGCGAACGCAGCAGGTCAAGCTCTGTCTCGCTAAACCCCCCTTCTGGACCGACCACGAATGCGGCACCGCCCGCATTGCGGCATGCAGTTTCCGACATGACGTCCGCTACGGGGTCGCCTCCCCCTGTCTCATCCATGACAAATAAGACGTCTCCGTCCGGCCAATCAGTGACCGCGTCTGACAGAGCAATCGGTTCACAGACATCTGGCACCATCATGCGGCAACACTGCTCAGCCGCTTCCATCGCAATTGCTTTGAGTCGGTCTGTTCTAACTCGATCACTGTTGGTGTGTTGCGTAATAACAGGCTGCAACACGGTCACACCCAACTCGGTCGCTTTTTGCACGATCAAATCAGTAGCCGTGCGCTTGATAGGCGCAAAGAGCAGCCTGAGCTCGCGTTCGTTGTCCTGAGAGCGCGTTTGATGCTCTAGGTGCATCGTTGCGCTTTTCTTGCTGAGGCTGGTCAGTGCGCCTTGCCATTCGCCGTCACGGCCGTTGAATAGAAGGATGGGATCTCCAACCCCACGTCGCATAACCTGAGCTAGATATCGGGCCTGATCAGTTGACAATTCGATATCAACGCCGACCGCGAGGTTACTCATTACATAGAGCCTGAGGGGCGTCGTGGAATTTGACATGAAACTGGTCCAATGGGGCATTGTGGCGAACGGTAGTTATCCCTAGTTTACCGCTACTATGACCGAGACCAAACCATCACTGACTTCTGACTCTGACAAGTCGGATATTCCCCAACACAGTTGGATCAACCGGAGAGCACCTGCCTGGAGCAGGGGTTACCTCCTGCTAGCTCGCGCCGACAGACCCATTGGCACCTGGCTGCTGCTATGGCCCTGTATTTGGTCCATTTTGCTAGCCCAAGGAAACGGCCTCTCTGAGCTGCGCCTGGACCTCATACTCTTATTTGCGTTGGGGGCCATGGCGATGCGCGGCGCCGGCTGTACCTACAATGACATCATTGACCGTGACTTTGATGCCAAGGTCGCCCGAACAGCTCAGCGCCCTATTCCATCTGGTGAGGTTTCCGTCCCACAGGCATGGGTCTTTCTTGCTCTGCAGTTGCTTGTCGGGTTTGCCATCCTTATTCAGCTGAATACGCTTACGATTAGATTAGGCGTCGCATCACTTTTGCTGGTGGTGAGCTACCCATATATGAAGCGTATCACCTTCTGGCCACAGGCCTGGTTAGGACTGACCTTTAACTGGGGCGCATTGATGGGGTGGACCGCTGTCACGGGCTCCTTAGATTGGCCCGCCGTTGCACTATATGCCGCCAGCTTCTTCTGGACATTAGGTTACGACACCATCTACGCCCACCAAGACAAAGAGGATGACGCGCTGATCGGCGTAAAGTCCTCTGCCCTCGCCCTAGGACCACAGACTCTTCCTTTTGTCATCGCCATGTATTCGCTGACTGTTGTGCTTCTTGCGCTCGCAGCCGGGCTCATGGGGCTCTCATGGGTCACAGGCGCCCTACTGGCCGTCGCCGCTATACACTTCACTTGGCAAGCCGCGACTTTGGATACTGAGGACACAAATAACTGTCTAGAGAGATTTAGATCGAACAGAGACGTCGGCTTCCTGATCGCGGCCGCCATGCTTACCGTGCACGCGTGATTCATTCTTAGTCAAGATCGTACCCATAGGCTTCGATAAAAGGAGCGAGACTTTCAAAATGCGGCTCAATTATTGAGCGACACTTTTTCCATCGGTACGAGGCGGTATCATATAGCGGCTTGATGACTTGGTGGGCACTTGCTGTCTTAGGCTGGTCGGATCTTGCGTTCCTATTGAACTCACTAACTCGTATGTCCCATTCTACTCCGACGTGATTCAGAACACGCGTCACCTCGGGTTGAAAGTCGGAAACAATATCCTCGTACCGCACCACGAGGACGTCGAGGGACAGTGCCTTGACCGCGCCATTCCACAGCGACATCATTTGAACATAAGATTGGACCGTATCCTCAAGCGACAGCATCCCAGACGTCAGCGTATTAAGCTCAAACCCTTGCATATATGCGCTTAAACAAACATCGCAGGGGTGGCGCACCATAAGAACGAGCTTAGCGTGCGGGAACAACTCAGTCATCCATGCCGCCAAGCGCGTATTGTAAGGATGTATGTCCACCAAAACACGATAGGATCGATCGGTAGTTCGCGCATTCATGTCTGCGTAATATTTGTTACGCGCGGTATGAAGGACGTGCTCGGGGGTTGGGGACGTCGTCAACCCCTGGGGTATTGACACACAAGCATCTCCAAATGCATCTGACTCCTGAACCACTCCTAGCTCAGGGTGTGACCCCAAGATAGTGCGCAAAAGTGTTGTCCCTGATCGTGGAAAACCAGCGACAAATGCCTGAGGCTTAGCAAACAACGGAGCTTCCGCACCTTTGACCTTTGGCATACGTTTGCATAACGCATCCAAATACACTTGCTGGGCCCAAACATCCTTTTGGAAAAGTGCATACAGGTTCTTCCAGCCAGGATTAGCCTCACGAAACCTTGCGTTGGCCTTTTCAAAAAAATAGAAGGCGGCTGAATGATCTCCGATATCTACAAGACAGCGCGCGCGTTCTAAATCGAGCTTCCATTGCACCTCAGGCGCCGCCAGCAGGCTTTCAACATTTCCTTCTATACGATCTATACCATCAAGAACTGTAACGGCTTCCTCCACGGAACCCAGGTGCCTTAAGCAACGAGCAAGAATAACCGAAGCTGAAATGTCACCTGAATCATGTTCAAGCATTCGCCGCGCACAATCAGCTGAAGCTTCATATTGGTATGTTCGCGCCAACGCGTCCGCCAATCCAAGCATAGCCACCGGGTGTGTGGGGTCACTTTGTAAACATGCGGTGTAATGTTTGATCGCCGACTGCGGATCAGAAAGCCTCATATAACTGGCCCCTAACGCGACCTGGGCGAAAGCATCCGAAGGGTCAAGGTTTACTGCTTGATTAAGAATTTCGACACATTCAGAGAGACGTCCCTGGTCATGAAGCGCAACGCCAAGGTGACTCAAGAGGTTTTGATTTTCAGGTTCTTTTTCCAGCTCTGCCCGAAGAAGCATTTCGGCATCATACGGGCGCCCTTCCTCAATCAGTGGGCGAGCTGATTCTATGGCAGCGGATGCGTTTTCACGGCCATCATGAACAGGCTTGGACATCAGGATAAGTCACAGGTTTTTAGGCCGACTGGTATGCTCGGCGGAGAGCGCGATCCCAAGATCGATGAGCTGCTCAAACCCTCTGGATGATGTGGCTTCAGTTTCAGACTCGTTTCGTCGCTACCCTAACTACGCTATTTCGGACCGTCGCTGACGCCCCGCACTCCCAAACGCAAAAATAGTATGGACCAAATACAACGCCAAGTCATTGCCAGCCAAGCCTTTTCTGGGATGACGGCCTCTGTGGACATTGCTCTACCCCAGGTTTTACGCGGTGTAGATCATATATGAAATCGAGTGTAGATGACACGCAATAAAAGCTGACAGGGTGGTTAATATCTATCATTAAGAGCAAGGAGAATGGACTATTCGTGTGCACCTCCTCAGTTTTGCGGAATAAGTTGCCTGGGCCGTGAATCTTGACGCATGACAGGCCGGACCGCTAAGCCATCGTTTAACCCCTCAAACTTCCTCTCTCACACTTTCCAACCGCCACAGAAATTCTTATGCCATTTGCCTCCCTTCGCGACTTTATCGACCGCCTCGAGCGGGATGGCCAGTTGGCGAGAGTCACGACGCCTGTGTCACCACATTTGGAAATGACCGAAATACAAACTCGTGTGCTTGATGAAGGTGGCCCAGCATTGCTGTTTGAGAATGTGGTGAGAGAAGACGGGAGCGCGTTCGGCACGTCTGTGCTGGCCAATCTATTTGGTACAGTTGAGCGCGTGGCCTGGGGCATGGATCGCACCCCTGACCAACTCCGTGAAGTTGGGGAAACGTTAGCCTTTTTAAAACAGCCTGAGCCGCCCGGTGGCTGGCGCGAAGCGATGGAAATGCTACCGTTGTTCAAGACCGTCATGGCAATGAAGCCGCGCACAGTCTCAAAAGCGCCCTGCCAAGAAATTGTTCTGATAGGTGATGACGTAGATTTGGATCAGCTTCCCATTCAAACCTGTTGGCCCGGCGAACCTGCCCCCTTGATCACGTGGCCCCTTGTGGTCACCAACGGTCCCGGCGACGATAAAAGAGATATCACCAATCTCGGCATTTACCGCATGCAAGTGACGGGCAAAGATCAGACTTTGATGCGATGGCTTAAACATCGCGGCGGTGCCGGCCAATACGACCGATGGAAAGATGCTAAAGCAGAGCCACTTCCCGCTGCTGCCGTAATCGGCGCCGATCCCGGAACATTGCTTGCCGCTGTAACACCTGTACCAGACACGTTGTCAGAATATCAATTCGCAGGACTATTGCGTGGCCGCAAGGTTGACCTGGTGGACTGCAAGACGGTTCCTCTTCAAGTGCCATCGGAGGCGGAGATTGTCCTCGAAGGACATGTGATGCTGGATGAGTATGACGACGAAGGCCCCTATGGTGATCACACAGGCTACTACAATGCCGTAGAAAAATTTCCTGTATTCAAAATATCCGCCATTACGATGCGGAAAAACCCCATCTATTTATCGACGTACACGGGTCGCCCACCCGATGAACCGAGCATCCTTGGCGAAGCGCTCAACGAAGTGTTTATCCCGCTCTTGATTCAACAATTTCCCGAGGTTGTTGATTTCTGGTTGCCACCGGAGGGCTGCAGTTATCGCATCGCAGTCGTCAGTATGAAAAAGTCATACGCCGGACATGCCAAACGCGTGATGATGGGCGTTTGGAGTTTTCTGCGACAGTTCGTCTATACAAAATTCGTCATCGTTGTGGACGATGATATCAATGCTCGTGACTGGAAAGATGTCATGTGGGCCGTCTCAACCCGCATGGATCCCGCGCGTGATATTACGGTGATTGAGAACACACCCATTGATTACTTGGACTTTGCGTCGCCCGAACCGGGGATAGGCGGCAAATTGGGATTGGACGCAACAACGAAAATTCCTCCAGAAACCAATAGAGCATGGGGCAAGAAAATCCGCATGACTGACGATATTATTGATCTGGTGACACAAAAATGGACCGAGTACGGCCTGCCGGGAAATGGCACACCGATTTGGAAAGACAAAGCATAATTTTGGAGAACAGTGTGCCCGACGACTCGTTAAACGTACTGAATGACCTTATTGCCAAAGCCAAAACAGCTGGGGCAGATGCTGCAGACGCCATTATAGCTGACGGTGAGTCGACATCTGTGACCTATCGTTTAGGTGAATTGGAACAACTAGAGCATTCCGAAGGCGGCGATGTCGGTTTACGGGTTCTGGTGGGTAAAAAGCAGGCCATCGTCTCTTCTTCAGACCGGTCTTCCGAAGCTTTGTCAGAGCTAGTTGATCGGGCGGTCGCGATGGCAAAAACCGTGCCCGACGACGAACTGCTCGGCCTGGCAGATCCAGACCAACTGGCAACGGATCTGCCTGATGTCGACATGTGCGATCCAGAAGACATCTCCACTGAAACGCTGATTGAAGCTGCCCGCACTTGCGAAGATTACGCTCGGGCTATCAAAGGCGTAACCAACTCAGAAGGCGCGCAAGCGAACTGGGGCCGCTCACGCGTGGCCATCGCCGCGAGCAATGGCTTTCAACGTGCTTATGAAAGCACAGGCGGATCATTTTCTGCGTCTGTCCTCGCCGGCGACGTGGAGTCTGGCATGGAGACGGACTACGAATACACGTCAGCCGTCTATGCCAGAGATTTTAAGTCACCCGAAGAGGTCGGGCGGACTGCCGGGGAACGGGCGGTGAGAAAGCTGGGCGCTCACAAAGTGAAGAGTGGTAAATTTCCCGTGGTGTTCGAATCCCGCGCGGCGCGAGGGCTGATCAGTCACTTCCTAGGCGCGATTAACGGCAGCGCCGTCGCGCGCGGAACGACATTCTTAAAAGACAGCATGGATACAGCCGTATTTAGTGACGCAATAAAAATTATTGAAGATCCACACCGGTCCCGCGGTATGCGCTCTAAACCCTGCGACGCCGAAGGCCTTGCTAACAAGAGCCGACACTTGATCGATAACGGCGTTCTAACGACCTGGGTTCTGGATCTCCGCTCAGCCCGCAAACTGGGACTCGCTCCCACGGGACACGCAAGCAGAGGCCCCTCTTCGCCACCGTCACCATCTGTGACCAACGTTAACCTGGTCGCTGGAGAACAATCCCCGGAACAATTGATTGGAGATATTGAGAGCGGCCTGTACGTGACCGACGCCTTCGGTCAAGGAGTTAATGGTGTAACTGGAGATTACAGCCGAGGCGTCAGCGGCTTCTGGATCGAGAACGGTGAACTGGCCTATCCTGTGAACGAGATCACCATCGCCAGCAATTTAAAAGACATGTTCCTCGCCATGACCGCAGCCAACGACTTAGAACTAAGTCGCGGCATCGACAGCCCGACGGTTCGCGTAGACGGCATGAGCATCGCTGGAAGCTAACACCGGGCCTAAAAGCGCCGACGCCGGAGGTTCAACAGCGCCAGAATTGAAACCGCCTATTTGGGCATCGCTTCTTCACCATTACCCATCATGCCACCCATCGCATTAGGCACGGGGTTTTTACCGCTCTCCATAGATTCGGTAGCTTTCTCGACCATCTTCTGCATGCTTTCCATAGCTTCAGTTTTGGCGGCCTGGATATCTGCATTCATGCGGATTTGCTTTGGTGACCGTTGAACAGCCCCACCCCCTTGTGAAACGGGGCCATCCATGGCGGTCGAATCCGCCACAACCGGCTCTTCGCCCACAACCACTGCGTCAACGGCATCATCTTCGTCGCCGGTGTCACTTAGAGAGTAGGCCGCAAAGGCGACGAGCGCTGCGCCAATAACAATAACCCACACCGACCCCTTACTGTCAGACATATGGTAGCTCCTTACGTTTGCTCTCGCGCCCCTCAGCCGACACTTTATGTCGCACCATAGGTTTCAATTAGAGAGTATAAACTATAATGACCTAAGATTCCGTCGACATCAGTCAAGGAGCGACATCTTTGCCATGAAACGCCTGCGCAAGGCTCTGATTCGTAACCCCGCCGTACAGAGCTTTCTTGGCGCTGTCGCAGCTGGTTACGTTTGGCTTGTCCGCGCAACAAGTCGTTGGGTCGACGAGAACGAAGAAATGACGGCCGACGCATGGGCAGGATCAAAACCTGTAATCATCGCATTTTGGCACAACCGTCTGTTTCTCATGCCCTATTGCTGGTCTTCCTCGGCCCCTTTTCATATGCTGATATCGTCTCACGCAGACGGGCGCCTCATATCAAAAACCGCGTCTTGGTTTGGTATCTCAACGGTTACGGGCTCCAGCTCTAAAGGCGGCACCCAAGCCATGCGAGAACTGGTGCGCCACCTCAATGCGGGAACAAGCGTGGGCATAACGCCAGATGGCCCGCGTGGTCCGCGCATGCGAGCCGGCGACGGTGCCATCGCGCTGGCCAAACTTTCAGGCGCAACAATCTTACCAGCTGCAATTGCAACCAGTGGACGACAGGTTTTGTCGACCTGGGACAAACTCATTGTCCCACTGCCCTTTACCCGTGGTGCCCGCGTTTGGGGGACGCCCATATCAGTATCCAAAGATTGCACGGCGGAAGATTCCACGCGGCTCCGGGAGAAACTTGAACAGTCACTTATCGCGGTGAGCAACCGAGCCGACGCGTTGGTCGGACAACCAGAAATCCCACCTGCTGAAGCGCAGGAGCAGAACCATGCGCGCACCTGAGTTCTGGCAATCAGTCGGCCCTCTGGTTAAAGCGCTGACACCCATTGGCAATTTGTATGGCGCTATAGCTGGATGGCGGATCAGACATGCAACGCTCGAGCGCATCACGGTACCCGTCATCTCAGTAGGCAACCTCACAGTGGGCGGCACTGGAAAGACACCTGTGGTTCGTGACTTGGTGAAGCGCTTGAAAGACAACGGGCATCGACCAGTAGTCATACTGCGTGGATATGGTGGTCAACTCAAAGGTCCTCTGCGTGTTGATACGGATGCGCATACCGCTCTTGATGTAGGGGATGAGGCCCTTCTTCACGCTCGTGACGGTATGACCTGGATTGCGAGTAAACGTGTTCTTGGGGCGAAAGCGGCCGTCGCAGATGGCGCCACGGTCATTGTGCTGGATGATGCTCATCAACATGGCAGCCTACATAAAGACCATGCCCTCCTCGTCGTTGATGGGCCGGTTGGCTTCAGTAATCACAGAATATTTCCGGCGGGTCCACTGCGAGAAGATGTACGAGCGGGCTTAGCCCGCGCCGATAGCGTGATCATCCTAGGAGCAGACGCGACAGACTTGCGCAGCCGATTGCCGGACGATTTAACTCAGGCGGTGGGAACATTGGAAGCCGAGGCAGAATCCGTTCATCTTCATGGTCGCAAGGTGGTGGCTTTTGCTGGCTTAGGCCGACCGCAAAAGTTTTTTGACACCCTAACTGACCTGGGCGCTGTGGTTGTCGCCACTCATCCCTTCGATGATCACCATCTCTATAAACCGGCTGATATACAAACCATCTTAGACGAAGCGTATGCGCTGGACGCTCTACCGGTTACGACTGAGAAAGACGCAATGCGTTTGACGCCCGACCAACGACAACAGGTCAATGTTTTGCGGGTCGCGGTGCGTTACCAGAACCCTGCAATCATCGACTCTTTACTGCAGGATGTTTTGTCCAGCCGGTAGCGCCGCCATAACAGTTTGGGGGTCGAGCTTTGCGCCATACCACGAAATGCCAAAGTGAAGATGGGGTCCGTTGGTTCGTCCGGTCATACCGATAGCCCCGATCGGGTCGCCTTGCCGCACCCTCTGCCCCTGCTCGACAGAAATGTCACTCATATGGATATACACAGAATCAAGACCAAACCCGTGGTCAATCATCACCGTCTTGCCCGTCAACACCATGCCATCGTGAACCAGACTAACGATTCCATCTGCAGTCGCCACGATTGGCGTACCCGTCGGCGCAGCAATATCTAGGCCCGAGTGCGGGGAGCGAGGTTGACCATTTAGAATGCGCTGACTACCAAATACACCTGAGATTCGCCCCTGGGCCGGCTGCAAAAATCCGGTCTCAAAGAAGGGCAAGGACTCTGTTCTGTTACGGGCAGCAACAATCATACCACCTTCATTGCGGATGCGTTTTACGGTTTCAGGGTTCGGCGTAACTGTGTTTTGTGGCAATCCGTCGACCCGCTCAATCTGCCAATCACGCGGCGCGACTGAAATAACTTGTGTCGTCTCCAGGCCATCACTGTACCGCGCCACCAAGGTCGCAGATGACTTGGCATCTCGATCCATACCGAATACAAAACGCCCAGCCTCTGACACCGAAACCGCTCGCCCATCAAGCTTGAGGGATGTCCCGGGCGAGACTGTGCCGAAGACAATGCCGCCTTGCTCGAGGCGACCATGCAGCGTAACGGAGTTAGCTGCAGCAGCTGCGATGTGAAGACACAATGCCGTACAAAAAAAGAGTGCACGCATCAAAGGAGGCTCCCTTGTCGACCGTCGACCTTGTCGCCGACCTTTGTCTTAGGTTTAGGATGTGGCTTGGGTGATGTCGATTCTTGGTTTTTAGAATTGGGCACACCATCACCCACATGAACATCTATCGTACCGTCAGTGAACTCAACTTGCCATGCCGCACCAGCAGGCGCCCCCGCAGCGACCGTAATGGGATTGCCATCAGCGTCTCTGACCAATGCATAACCGCGCTCCAGGACTCGTTTTGGCGACACGGACTCAAGTCGCGCACCAATTCCCGCAAGGCGCTCTTCGGTGCGTTCTGCAGACCGCTTGAGCGCAGTGCCTAATCGGTTAGACAGGTCTAGTATCTGAGAGTCATAGCGTTTGACATCACGAGCCAGGTGGGTGGTCTTGAGCCCAGCCGCAACAACCGACAACTCCTGCCCCTTGGCCGCCAGTAACCGCGCAGGCCCCGCTCCCAATCGTTCTGACAACCCATCTAGGTCCTGCTGCTTTTGCTCCACCAACTGAGTGAGGTTAGGTAGTCCTCGCGCCAATCCGGCAAGGTGCAGCTTATTCTCCGACAACATGCGATTGATCGACTGGCCGAGTCTTACACCACCTTCTTGCACCTGCGAGATTAATTCCATACGCACGGGTACCGCCATTTCGGCAGCGGCCGTCGGCGTGGGCGCGCGACGATCAGAAGCGAAATCGATAAGTGTAGTGTCGGTCTCGTGGCCAACAGCAGAGATTAAAGGTATCTCCGACGCTGCTGCAGACCGAACGACAACCTCTTCATTGAATACCCATAAATCTTCGAGGGAACCGCCGCCACGAGCGATGATTAAAAGATCAGGGCGCGGGATATCGCCCCCCTTTTGCAGCGTATTGAATCCGTCTATCGCCGCTGAAATTTCTGAAGCCGCACCGTCACCCTGTACTCTCACCGGCCACAACAAGACGCGACGCGGAAAGCGATCTTGAACACGGTGCAAAATATCGCGAATGACAGCACCGGTTGGCGATGTAACGACGCCAATAACATCGGGTAAAAGCGGCAGAGTTTTTTTGCGGTCCTCGGCAAATAAGCCCTCAGCCGCAAGCGCCTTACGCCGGTCCTCCAATAGCTTAAGGAGCGCCCCTTCGCCGGCGAGTTCAAAAGTGTCGATAATGATTTGATATGACGATCTACCGGGATA
>JAURPI010000018.1 GCA_030835385.1 Alphaproteobacteria bacterium
CGGCTCATCACATCCTGGGGCTGGAGCAGGTCCCAAGGGTATGGCTGTTCGCCATTTAAGGTGGTACGTGAGCTGGGTTTAGAACGTCGTGAGACAGTTCGGTCCCTATCTGCCGTGGGTGTAGGAAACTTGAGAGGATCTGTCCCTAGTACGAGAGGACCGGGATGGACGTACCTCTGGTGTACCAGTTGTTCCGCCAGGAGCACCGCTGGGTAGCTAAGTACGGACAGGATAACCGCTGAAAGCATCTAAGCGGGAAACCCACCTCGAAACAAGGTTTCCCTTGAGAACCGTGGTAGACCACCACGTTGATAGGCCGGGTGTGGAAGCGCAGTGATGTGTGTAGCTAACCGGTACTAATTGTTCGATAGACTTGAGATTCCGTATACTCAGACGCCAACTTAAAGCATCAAAGTATTCAGCATTGCTGAACCGATGCCGGCATTCATTCTTCATGATGACTTTTGATGACCTGGTGGTTATAGCGAGGACGAAACACCCGATCCCATCCCGAACTCGGACGTGAAAAGCCTCAGCGCCGATGGTACTGCATCTTAAGGTGTGGGAGAGTAGGTCGCTGCCAGGTCTTCTAAGGTCATCTTGAAAAAGACATTCGTCACATCTATTCATAGTGTTTGCGCAGCTGTCATGCGGCGTTACCAGACCCGTATTAGATATCAACAGCTGTTGCTAAGAATAACGCGATTAGCGCGGGATGGAGCAGTCTGGTAGCTCGTCAGGCTCATAACCTGAAGGTCGTAGGTTCAAATCCTACTCCCGCAACCAAACATAAGGCCAGTAACTTCATTAGTTTCTGGCCTTTTTCTTTGTCTAAGACTTCCTGAAAATTGGACCAAAATTCACTTTTGGACCAAAATTGGACCACTCAGCCATAAGAAAAGACAGTCATGGGCAGTAAGTCTTGTCATTCCCCCTTAAAACTGGGCTAAGTGTTGCTTAGCATTTGGTCTGGATTTTGGAGGGCTGGAGATGGCGCTCAAAGATGCACCGCGGTCAAAAACAAGGACCAATGCAACTTAAATAATCAAGCAATGATAAGATTCGGTTGGATAGTCCCAGGTGCTACTTTTTCTTGCGCGGTAACACGTAGAGCTCAAGTTTGTGATCTACCAATTCGTATCCAAGGTCATTAACGATCTTCTCTTGTAGTCGCTCAATCTCTTCGTTTTCAAATTCGATCACTTTGCCAGACTTAAGATCGATAATGTGGTCATGGTGCTCGGAGTCCGCCAACTCGTAGCGTGCGCGCTGGTCACCAAAGTCATGTTTGGTGACGACCTCAAGTTCTTCAAAGAGTCTGAGCGTACGATAAACGGTAGCAATGCTGATTCGCGAATCCACAGCAGCTGATCTCGCGTGAAGCTCCTCGACGTCTGGATGATCATTTGCATCGGCGAGCACCTTCGCGATAACTCGTCTTTGCTCGGTCAAACGCAGCCCTTTGTCATAGCAGAGTTTGGCGATGTATGAAGAATCTGGCAAACTTGAATACCTCTCCCATAAATGCGGTTAACCGCCCTTGTTATAGAGATGGTGACCGCTCGGTCCCCTCTCACTTTGACGCACTCTACGATGGTTTTGGGTGTCTACCCAGGTTTTTCGGTCACTTGGTGCTCGAAATATCGCTGTTTTCTGCGAAATTTAGTCTGTTAAGCAAGGTAACGACGACCAATCCAACTAAAACGATCACAAGAGCCGATATCGACGCTTCTGCCAAGCGCTCATCGCTAGCTAGCCGATAAACACGTGTGGCCAGAGTTTCAAAATTAAATGGACGCAGAATAAGGGTGGCCGGTGGTTCCCGCATAACGTCAACAAAGACGAGCAGGATCGCTGCAATAAGACTTGGCCGGAGCATTGGTAAGTGTATTCGCCGCAGGACCTTGAACGATTTCGAGCCAAGCCTCCTTGCTGCAGCCCTCCAAAACTCGGACCAAATGCTAAGCAACACTTGGCCCAGTTTTAAGGGGGAAAGACATAACTGCTGGATACTTATCCCGTTATGTACCCGTATATCCCGGAATATCCCGGTATCCATGCAACATATACCTAGGAGTTGGTTTAGCCGATGCAGGCTCCTGCAACCAAATAGCCCTGTTAAGCCCCTGACTTAGCAGGGTTTTGTTTTTTCTTTTCGTTCAAACTTGCCGAGGATCAGGGATCGACGATCACTTGGTATCATTAGATGGTCTTTGCCATTCCCGGGGTCGTGCGACCCCTTGGAGGATAAAGAGGTTTTCTGACTAGTCTGCCTCAATGAGTTTCACATTAGTTATTGATGGCTGGGAGTACGTTTTCTGCAAGTAGGATCATTGAATTGCGACTCAAGTCCCTGTCAGCCCAGTCCTTTCCTGCATATAATAGCGTGCCGAAGTCCCCTGTTGTGTCGCGAAAGGCTAATAGCTCGTCTGCTACTTTGTCAGGTGTGCCCCAAATCACGAGGTCGTCTAGCACGCCATCAACCGTGACGGCGTCATCGTCCATAGATTGATCCGCCTTGAACAGGTTTGCTCGGCCACTTTTTTTCATCTTGGTGACAATTTGTTTGTAGTAATAGCGGTAGGGGCTTTGGGAACCCAGCGCATACTCTTTTGCCGTTGAAAGGTCGTCGGCCACAAACACACTTTTCGCCACGCGCCAATTTGTCGGGTCTGCGTCTCTCTTGCCTTGTTCACACCCTTCCACGTATTTGGGCCAATGACTGGCGACCCACTGTGGCAAAAGAAAGTTGGCAGAGATTGGCTCCCACCCGCGCGCGGCAGCAGAGATCAACCCTTTAGAGAACGGTGCGACAGCTGTCACAATGATAGGAGGATGCGGCGCCTGCAGAGGTTTGGGCATTATACCCTGCCCAATCTCAGGGATCATGGTTCGCTCGGTCGATATGGACCAATGCTCGCCGTTCAGGTTGTATGGCGGTTCTGACTTCCATATCTCGAGCACCATGTCTATCGCTTCGACGAACATGGCGGTGCGGTCCTTATCTAAAGTGCCAAATGCTTCTGCATCAGACAGAAGTCCACCTGGGCTAATACCAAAGTTGAGCCGTCCATCAAGCAAATGGTCGAGCATGGCAATCTGAGACGCGACGGCGGCCGGGTGGGTATTAGGCATGTTCACAGTACCGGTGCCCAGGCGAATATTTTTTGTTGCGTCAGCTAGGGTCGCAATAAAAAGTACGCATGATGTGATGTTTTCGGCTTGGTCTGTGGCATGTTCACCAACGTATCCTTCGGAGAAACCCAATTCGTCAGCAAGGATAAATGCGTCACGGTCTTCTTGTAGGCACGTCCGCCAATCTTTGCCGAGGGGGTGGATTGGCATTGTGAAGAAACCAAGATTCATCGCGTAAGCTCCGCGTTATGGAAGGTTATTAGTATCGTATCCCGCCCCTCATAAACCCTTAAAATGATAATTGGAGATATCGGCAATCAACGAATTTGATAGCCCCAATCCCTCGGGCGTGGTGGTTCTAGGAAGGGAAGAGGTCTTGGATATCGTTGCATACGGTCTGTATGCGTTTAATCAGAAATTCTGAGAATGCTCTCGCAGCCGGGCTCAGCGCTTTTGTTTCTGGTTGAATGAGAACGTAATCTACCGAGAGTATGGGGTCAGTTAATGGATGTATTTTCCGAGTTGTCCCAGATAAGTCGGGGTAACATAGCGCTCCAGGAATAATCGAGACCCACTCACTATGGGTAACGAAATCAAGGGTCCCCATCATTCCATCTAGTTCAATAACGGCTTCAACTTGTGCGCCTACAGTAGACATATAAATGTCCAGACTGGTTCGCCTGCTGTTACCTGCGCTGGGTAACACGAGTTTTAGGGGACCGGCAGAATCGAGGCTGATGGGTGTGAGGTTCTCACGGTCCGTGTCGGTTTTCGTAACAAGCACCTCGCGGTCAGATGCTACTTTTTCTACCCGGATGCCGTTTCGAACTGGCTCCGGTGGGACGATTGCGAAATCTATTTCCCCCCGAATAACCGATTTTGTCAGGACCGTGCTATAGGCCTCAATAATTCTGATATTCACGTACGGATGGGTTTCCGCGAATTCGTTTAGAACTTGGGGTAGGACCGCCCGTGAAAATGTCGGCATGACGCCGACGGCGATTGAACCTGTTAATTCATTGTTTATTGCTCTTAATTCTTCCTCCGCATTGTTTAAGTCCCTCAGAACAGCGGCTGCTCTTTGATAAAATCGTTCGCCTTCGCTCGTCGGTTCAACGCCACCTGCGTTTCTGATCAAGAGGCTCACTCCGAGAAACTCTTCTAAGTCTTTGATTTGCATACTCAAACCAGACTGAGTTGCATTGATTCGCTTTGCTGCAGCGGTAAAAGACCGCTCTTGGTATACGGCTACAAAGGTTCTGAGTTGCTGTAGTTTCATCGCCATGTAGGCACTCCGCGACCGATCATGAAACGTGATAGTCTGGATCAGATATTCAGATTTTTCTCTGTCGATCTAGTAAGGTTACTGTATATCCGCTGGTATAATTGGCTAGTTAAATCGGCACTTGAGAGGGGAACGCAATGGCTACGAAACGGAAGACGAGAAAAAGTGCCGTAAAGAAAAAAACGGTAAAAAAAACAAATGCGAGAAGTAACCGGTCAGCTTTAAAAACTAAAAACAAACCCGGCATAGAAGCGATCTGGCCAGGCCTAGGTGCGGGTGTGCCTAAGCCCCTAATGCCTTACAGCCCTGCGATCCGCGCAGGTGATTGGGTGTTCATTGCAGGGCAGATCGCAAGTGACTTTAAGACTGGCTTGGCGCCGGAAGTCTTGAATGCAAATTCCTATGCTGGAAATGAGTTGTCGCTCCAAGCAAGTTTCGTTCTGACGAACTTGGCGAACACGATCAAGGCAAGTGGGTGCAACATCAACAAAGACATGGTTCGCATGTGGCAGTGGTTGGTGTCTGAAGATCCAACTGAAGAGGCCTTCGAATGGGGAGACAATTGGCCCGCAGTTAGCCTCAAACCGTATCTGAATGTGAGGGATGAGATTGTTAAATCTCCCGCACCACCTTCTTCGTACCTGGGAGTGCGAGAGTTGTTGTGCTTTGGCACAATTCTGGAAGTCGACATGATTTGTTTGGATGACGGCAATAAGCCTCAGGTTATCAAAGCACCCAAGGGAGTGACGCCGGCAGAGGGTGGGCATGCAGCCGGGCTTAAGCGCGGCGACTGGGTCTTCCTTGAGTCGGTAAACGCTGCCGATCTAATTGAAGAGGAAGGTGATTCCAACCAGTGGTACGAGGATCCTGTAGAAGTTCAAACGGAGCATGTGCTCGACAAGCTGGAGGCGTTGGCCAAGGCGGCTGGGTCTTCGCTTGATTGTGCGGTTAAGGCTGATGTCAGCATCGGGCATCCAGAAGATTTTGCGGCTATGGACCGCGTCTGGAAAAAACGTTTCCCAAAGAGTCCACCAGCTCGGGTTGTTATCCCGTATTTGGGTATGGGAGTGCGCGGCAGCCGCGTCGAGGTTGCTCTGACATTGCTTACAAAGAACTCTAAAATAAAAACAAAAACGATTAATACATCTAAGGCGCCAACCCAATTGGGGCATGAGCCGCAAGCTGTTAAAGCCGGTGATTTGCTATTCTTTAGTACGCAGATGGCCTTCGATTCAGACGGCAATTTACCCGATGGTATGGTTCGTCACCCCTCCTTTCCTTGGTATGGGTCGCCGGGGCAGGCGCAAATGCGTTACATGATGAAAAACATTGGAGCCATCTGCGAGGCCGCTGGCACATCGGTCGAAAATATTTGTCGCCGTGTGTGTTTCCATGACGACTTCCAGTGGTTTGCGGAATCTATCGAAGAGTGGGCGTCTTATTTCCCGGAAGACAAACCTGCCTCTACAACGATTCGTCTCGGAGGACCTCTTGTCGTGCCGGGAGCGAACACGTTGCTCGACTTGATTGCCTACGCGCCTGATTGATGACTTTGTCCGAGCCAAAAGGTCTAGAACTTTGAGTGCGGTCGGTTTTGTTGGTCTCGGGAAGATGGGTGCTGTTATGGCACCTAGATTTCTAGATGCGGGTCATGATCTGACCGTTTGGAATCGTACAACTGAAAAATGTGATGTGCTCGCCGCAGGAGGGGCGCATGTGGCTGCGTCACCCGCCGAGGTAACAAACACCTGTGAAATCATTATTTCTATACTTGGTGATGATGCCTCTGTGACCGACGTCTACCTCGGAGGCAGCGGTTTGTTTTCTGGTGACGCCGAGGGGACTCTGTTTGTCGACATGAGTACGGTCCAGCCAAGTACGTCCAGGCACATCGCAAGCGTAGCAGCGGAATCCGACATCGGATTTGTCGAGTCACCAGTCTCGGGAACAGTGGGCCCTGCCGCTGATGGCAAACTCTTCGGGTTTCTGGGCGGTGAAGATGCAGCTGTGAAACGGGCCCAACCTTTCTTGGATATCCTGTGTCGTCGAACCATTCACGTCGGTTCTGCGGGGCAGGGCGCTTTGATGAAGTTGGCGGTTAATCTGCCTCTCGCAGTGTATTGGCAGGCTATGGCAGAAGCCGTTGCGCTCGGCGAAGCTGGGGGGCTGGATCGCAAGCAGATCTTAGAAACGATCAGTGATAGTTCCGCGGCGCTGGCGGTGCTCGGTCTCAAGACGCCAGCCATCTTAGGGGAGCCGGGTTCAGTAGCGTTTGACGTCGATAGTATGCAAAAAGACATTTTGGCTATGATCGAGACAGCGAGTGGACTCGGCGTGCCCTTACCTGCGGCATCGTCAGCCCTTATGTCTTATTCGGCGGCGTCGGCAGGTGGGCTGGGCGAAGAGGACGCCGTCGCCATAGTGCGATTTATGAGTGACAGGCTCACAAGACAGAAACAGTAAAGTTGAATGGTTCAATGAGCGAATTTAAGACTGAAGTCCGCGATGGTATGCAGATTGACTGGGATGTGCCCATCACAATGGATGATGGGCTCGTTCTTAAGGCTGATGTTTTCCGGCCTATAGAAGACGGACAGTATCCTGTCCTTCTAACCTACGGTCCGTACGCAAAAGGCCTGTCGTTTCAAGAAGGCTATCCGAGCGCGTGGGACCGTATGGCCGAGGAACACCCTGATGTTACGGCCGGTTCAACAAACAAGTATCAAAACTGGGAAGTGGTGGACCCTGAGAAATGGGTGCCCGATGGCTACGTTTGTGTGCGTGTAGACTCACGGGGCTGTGGTCGGTCGCCAGGTTACATTCAACACTTTGCGCCTCGTGAGACAGATGACTTTGTCTGGTGTATCGAATGGGCTGGTGTTCAATCATGGAGTAACGGCAAAGTTGGTCTGAGCGGTGTTTCCTATTATGGCATCAACCAGTGGCAGGCGGCATCACGACAGCCGAAGCACTTAGCCGCTATGTGCATTTGGGAAGGGGCAGCCGACTGGTATCGGGACATGACCCATCATGGCGGCATTCTGTCGACATTCTGGGCGAATTGGTCAGACATGCAGGTCAAGACGGTCCAGTATGGTCTCGGGGACCGAGGTCCAAAGAGTGTTGTGACCGGCGAGTTGGTTTGTGGCGACGAAAACCTGCCGGAAGATGAGATGGCGAAGAACCGATGTGATTTCGGCGATGAAATACGCTCTCAACCGCTCGACGGACCTTATTACCGAGAGCGGTCCGCCGACTGGGATAAAATCACCACGCCTTTACTCACCGCGGCGAATTGGGGTGGGCAGGGTCTTCATCTACGCGGGAATTTTGAGGGGTATGTCCGCGCCGCTTCCAAAAAAAAGTGGTTAGAGGCTCATGGCCTTGAACACTGGACGGAGTTTTATACGGCTTATGGCGTTGAAGTTCAGAAGCGTTTCTTTGGCCATTTTTTGAAGGGCGAAGATACTGGGTGGGCGCAGCAGCCAAAGGTACAACTGCTTGTTAGGCACGTTGATAAGTTTGAAAAACGGGTCGAAGACCATTGGCCGATACCTCGGACCCAATGGACTAAGTTTTACATCAATGCCAGCGGCATGAGCCTTGACGCCGAAGCCCCCCAAGAGGAACAGACCTTATCGTTCGATGCTCAAGGCGATGGCCTAACATTTCTCTCCGATCCTCTGGAGTTGGACACGGAAATTACGGGGCCATCAGCGGCTAAGCTGCATATATCGTCTTCAACCACTGACGCAGATTTATTTGTCGTATTTCGTGTCTTTGATGCCCAAGGTGACGAAGTTACGTTTCAGGGTGCGATCGACCCGCATACACCTATTGGCCAAGGTTGGTTGCGCGCCTCCCATCGTAAATTGGACGCTGCATTGAGCGAACCGTATCGGCCTTATCACACACATGATGAGGTGCAGCCGCTGGAGCCAGGGCAACCTGTGGAAGTTGATGTTGAAGTCTGGCCGACAAGCTTAGTCGTGCCGGCAGGGTATCGTCTCGGCTTGACCATACGAGGCAAGGACTATGAGCACGCAAACACGTCGGGAGAACGTCTCTCAAACTTCAAGAACGAACTGAAAGGCTGTGGCCCATTCCTGCATGATGATCCGGTTGATCGACCATCAGATGTTTTTAGAGGTGAGACCACAGTTCATGTGGGTGGCGGTAGAGACGCATTTATTCTTTTGCCTGTTATCCCGGCGAAAGCGCCATAGTGTTATTGGCTAGGTCGAGTTTGAAATGCCTGCTTCACCCCGCATAGCTTTGATCCACGCATTACGCGACTCAATGGTTCCAATTTGGGATGCCTTTGGCTCAGAGTGGCCGGAGGCTGACACATTCAATCTTCTTGATGATTCTTTGTCTGCCGACCTAGCTAAAGAGGGAAGCCTAACCCAAGGCATTGTAGATCGCTTCGTGACGCTTGGCCGGTATGCACAGCAGACATCAGCAGGCGGGGGGGCGACCAGAGCGATTCTGTTTACTTGTTCTGCCTTTGGGCCTGCGATAGAGGCCGTTAAACGGGACCTGGATATTCCAGTGCTGACACCAAATGAAGCTGCGTTTGATGATGCACTTTCTGCTGGGACTCGTGTTGGGCTCATTGTCACGTTTCCACCATCTGAAGACGCATTGGCGACCGAGCTCAAGGCTTTGGCTTTATCTAAGGGAGTAGACTTAGAACTCACAACTGCGGTTGCTGATGGCGCCCTCTCAGCGTTGCAGGCCGGTGATGGCGATAGCCATGATTCTCTCATCGGTGAAGTTACATCGGATCTAGGTGAGGTTGATTGCATCGTCCTTGGTCAGTTCTCTATGGCACGCGCGGCACCTGATCTTTCTCCTCGTGTCAACGTCCCGGTCATAACAACACCGGCCTCTGCGGTTGCCCGTTTGCGTACTCTTCTTGAGGCTTAACGTTTTGATGAAGCGCTATCCATATGTCCAATAGTCAAAGCCTAGAGCATCCTGTCGCCGTTCTAGGTCTTGGAATTATGGGATCGGCATTGGCGCGGAACCTCCTTGATAGCGGCTTCGCGGTGCAGGGATTTGACCCAGACACAGGGTCCGCGACAAACGCAGCCGAAAATGGAGCTACGATTCTTGAGACCGCTTCTGAGGCTGTCCAGGGGTGTCGCTTTGTATTGTCGAGCTTGCCATCAGAATCAGCACTGGCGTCTACAGTAGATGCACTGACCAGCGGGCCGCCCGACCCTGACTTAAAACCAGTCTTAGTTGAGCTCAGCACCTTGTCGATTGAGTCTAAGGAGAAGGCGCATGACAGCCTCTCACAAAGTGGATTTGATATGCTGGATTGCCCCATAAGTGGAACGGGAGCTCAGGCGGAAACCAAAGATATCGTTCTCTATGTAAGTGGGGACGAAGACATATTCACAGCGTGCCAGGGCATATTCGAAGCGATTGCCCGCGATAGTTATTTTCTTGGGGCTTTTGGCAATGGCATGCGGATGAAGCTCATCGCGAATCTTCTTGTTGCTATACACAACGTAGCTTCTGGAGAAGCTCTGGCTTTGGCCACTAAGGCCGGCCTCGATCCACAGAAAGTATTAGACGTGATTTCCTCTGGCGCGGGGTCTTCCAAAATATTCGAGCTGCGTGGCCCGATGATGGTGCGCGAAACTTATGAGCCGGCGACGATGAAACTGGATGTCTGGCAAAAGGACATGGCGTTGATCAATGACTTTGCACGTGAACTCGGGGCGACGACACCATTATTCGATAAAACACAGCCACTGTACGAGGCGGCAAACGAACGGGGCCTGGGTGATCAAGACACAGCTGCTGTGCATAAGGCCTTTATTCAGCCAGTGGCAAAAGACTAAACACGGAACTAGAACACCCGACAGATACCCTCAATTAAGCCGGGCTGAAAATTCTGCGCGGGTCAGGGTAATGCTATGCTTTCTTAATAGCGTGGCGAATACCAAATCCGGGTTGAACAGATTTGGCGTCTTTATTCATCGTAAATCCTGCCTTTCTTAGTTCACCCTCGAAGTCAAAAGCGATGAAATCTGGAGTCCATGGCTCGCAGTTCCAACGATGGTCCCACCAACGGAAGTACTGGCTATAGATATTGTTCTTATAGCTACCTGTCCGGAAATCGTTGGGGTAGTAATAGCCGCCTGGGCGCAAGACTCTGTATGCCTCAGCAATAACTGCTTTGTTGGCTTCAGGCGGCATTTCATGGTTGATAATGAATGACGTCACAATATCAAAGTATCCGTCTGGGAATTTGGTATCCTCAGCATTGCGTTGAGCAAAATGAACGTCTACTCCAATATCTCTAGCTTTCAAATGAGCGTAGCGGACCATCGGCCCACCAACATCGATGCCCCATACCTCTGCGTCTGGGAACCGCTCCTTTAAGGCCGCGGTTAACCGACCTATGCCACAGCCCATATCAAGAATTCGTTTTACTTTGCCGTTTTCAGGTAAAGGTAAGCGTTCGGCAGCCCGGACGTGGTTCTCATCCTGCTCATTCCCTCTATGCATGCGCACCCCGGCAAAGAAACTATTGGTGCCATGGTGGTAAACGTGGCCAATAAGCGGATCGCCAACATATCCTCCCGGCATCATGTGGAACTCATGCCGAGCATAATCGGGTATTTCTAAGTCTGGATTAAGTTCAAGGGTGCCGGGTCCATCTTTATCCGCGGCTTCCATCTCAGCTAAGTACTCATCAGCGTGTTCATGGAAATAGTCCTGAAGGACTTTCCACGTAATTTGTTGATTGCTAATCCATACGCGGGCACTGGTTTGGGCTAGAAAATCGTCTTCGACAAGACTCACAGCTTCAGCCATTGTCAGGTTAGCTTTCGGGTCCAGGCCTTTCTCTTCCAGAATAGTGTTCATTCGTTTCCGTGCGATCGGTGCGAACCTTTGATGAAATTTCCGGAACCCAGTAACGAAATCATGTTTGCTTTCAAGGTCTAGATCAGGGACGCGTTCGAAACGGCCTTTTATACCACGTCTATTGACATCACCTTCGGGTGAAAGATTGACGTCAGTGAAAGTTGTTGCGCTTACTTTTCGGCTAGAGAATAAAGCGCTGACGAAAGAGGTTGCAGCGGCAGCCGCGGCGAACAGTGAGCGACCGTTGAGCATTGTATTCCCCCTGTTGTTTCAATTGTTTTTGTTGCCCCACGATGGAACAAGTTAGAGGTGGTCAGGTCGACAATGTGCGACGATGGTTAAATCGCACGTCCTTACGGTGTCGCATCAATCATACGAACCAGGGCATTAAACCGTTGGCTCGATATTGGCGTTCAAGCGCAGGAAATTGGTCGGGTCATATTTATTTTTCAAGGCAACAAGTCGATCGTAGTTACCGCGATAATTCTCATTTAATTTTTCTTGCTGCTGGTCGATCATAAAGTTGACATAGAAGCCACCGCTCGTGAAAGGCTCCAGAGCGTCCCAGTAGTTGCGACACCATTGTACGTTTCCGTCAGATAGTTCGGCATCTTCCCAGCCACTACTAATTTCTATTTAATACTGTGTATCTCGGTGAGGGAATTCGGTTTTATCAAGCAGCTGGTTTTGACGAGGATCAGTTGAATGTATATCGGCAACGATTTGGATGGTATGGAGCGCGTATCACACCCTTGCCGAACGCTATTCACCGTATGGTAAATGATCAGGAGATCCAGATTGGCGACAACAAGTGGAAGGTTGTTGTCGGCACGGGTCATTCGCCCGAGCACGCTTGTCTTTACTGTGAGGATCAGAATGTGGTGATCGCTGGAGATCAAATATTGCCGCGTATTTCTTCTAACGTGAGTGTTAGGCCTAATGAGCCGACTGAAAACCCTCTGGCGGAATGGCTAGAATCTTGCCGTATGCTTATTGAAACATTACCATCAGACATTCTCGTCTTGCCGTCGCATGGCCGGCCATTTCAAGGTGCGCATGAACGCTTAAATGCATTGATTCACGATCACGAAGATAGCCTTGAGAAGCTGTATGGCCTGTGCGAAGAGCCTCAACGTGTGGTCGACACCTTTCCGACCTTGTTTAAGGGTGAGATCGGAGAAAACAATCTCATAATTGCGGTCGGCGAGAGTCTGGCCCATCTCCACTATCTCCTTGCAGAAGGGCGTATTGCGGTTAAGAGAGGCGCGGACGACGTAAATCTGTATTACCGTGCTTAGGGTGATGTATATATCAAGCCCCTTCTAATCGTCAGAGGTCATTATGCCTCGATCACTAATCGCTGACACCCTTTTAAAGAATGCATATGTAGTGACCGTGGACACGGAGCGGCGTGTTTTTACAAATGGCTATGTCGCTTTTCATGACGGGCGTGTATTGGCGGTTGGCAAGATGCCAGACTGCAAAGTCGAGGCCAGGGATGTAATCGATTGCCGCGGCAAGGTTGTGCTTCCTGGATTCACCAATGCGCACAATCACCTCATTCAGGTTTTCTTTCGGGGCTATAATGATGACCGTTGGCCCGTCACCGATTTTCCAGCCGCTGTTGCTGCGTTGCTTAAACAGCAAGCTCTTGTAGCAAGCCGATTGGACGAAGAGCGCAGCTACATATTGGCGCGCCTACATACCTTGGATCTAATTCGATCTGGGTATGTGGGGACACACGACGAACATTTTCTGAATGCGATTCCTAAATCAGTAGACGGGGCATGGCAGGCTCTGCATGAATCAGGTATGCGCGGTTTTCTCGCGCGTTGTATTGTTAACGGCGAAAAAGTGCCCGAAGCCGACCGTGAGACTGTCGATGATGGCCTTAAGGAAGTTCAGCGTTTAGGAGCGAAGTTCAATACGTCTCGGATTGAAGTCGCGTCAGGTATTTTAAATTATCAATATCTTGCGGACCCAGAGGATATGCGCCGCATTGCCGATGCGAGTGCTGCCATGAACGTGCGCCTCGACGTAGATATGACCGACAACTCACAAGGTAGGGCCCTCAAAGCTCGTGGCTATAACGGAGGGCAGATCGAGTATTATCAGGATTACGGTGTCCTTCAGCAGCCAATGTATGCGGGTAAAGCCGTTCATGTGCAGTCCCACGAGTTTGATATTCTTGCAAAACAGGATGGGCGCGTTGGGCTGGTCCCAATTTTAAGACAATTCGACGCTGCTGGCCTTCCAGTCCACCACTTTCTATCTCGCGATGTCATTCCAGGCTTGGGTACCGATGGTCCTATGGTTTCGGACTGCCAGAATGTTTTCGAACTTATGCGGCAAACCATTTTAACTCAGAATCTTGCGATTATACGTGAAAGTAGGGATGGGGCGCCATCACCAGCCGCCCAGCACTGGGCCACCAGTGAAACTGTTATTGAAATGGCATCGCTGGGTAGCGCGCGAACTTTGTTTATGGATGACGTAACAGGCAGTATTGAGGTGGGAAAAGCCGCTGACTGCGTTATTGCTAATCTCAATCGTGCGACTATGCGTCCCACTCAACAAGACCTTCGCACACTCGGTATTTTGGTGTGGGCAGGTGCGGCGGATTCTGTCGACACGGTGTTTGTCGAGGGACGAAAGATTCTTGAAGACAATCAGTCTACCGTTTGGGATGAGGAGGAGGTGATCCACGATGCAGAGAGGGTTATGGCTGAAATATCAGAAGAGACAGACTTGCCGTCTTTGATGCCCGATCGCGCCGCTGGCCGTCAGTACAGAGGGTGGACGTACATCTAACCCAGCAACTTGTTTAAAAAGGGTGTTGTGTTCCGTCGTAGCTAAACAACTTACCCGTATCTTCAATAGACAAACCTTCGATCACGGCAATCATTCCGCCGATACTTTGTTGCGGTTCAATGAGCCCTGGGAAATTTACGTCTCCCATTTTTTCGACCTTGACCTGTCCAGGAGAGAGAGACGCAACTATGACGCCATCTTTCTCTAAATCGCCCGCAATTATTTTAATGTACATATTAAGAGTGGCTTTAGACGCCTTGTACCAGTATCCGCCTGGCATGGTTGGTCCGCGAAATCCAAAGGTACCTGCCAGAGAACTTATAGCGACAATCGTTTTGTCTTCACTGGCTTTGACGTGGCCCGCAAAGGCTTCGGCAATTTTTAGACCACCCAATGCGTTGATACGCATGAAACTTTCCCACTGGTTGTAGTCGAGTGTCCCGAAAGACTGCGGGACTGGATTGCGAAAGTCACCCGTAATGCCTGCATTGCTGACGAGCACGTCAATTGTCGTACCTTCAAGCTTTGACGCTAGGCCATCAATTTGCTGATGATTGGTTACATCCATGGTCTCGATGTGAATAAGGCCGGGAAATTCGCTCCGCAGATTGATTAAGGACTCAGGTTCCGCAGTGCGGCGATGGGTGGCTATGACGTCCCACCCCTTGGCAGCATATTGCTTGGCAAATTCCAGACCAATTCCAGAATTCGATCCGGTGATCAGCACGGTCTTGGCTTCGACAGAAGCAATGACAAACGTTGCGAGCGCAGCTGCGAGAAGGGTAAGGCGCATGGAGGTCCCCTTAGGTTGATTGAACTGATTATATTGACCAGATCATAGCGAGGCGGCGTCGGATTTGAGGAGTCCCCATGTCCGACGTCCGCATAGTGGCGTTCATTTCAGGCTAGTCGTTTTGACCCATTAGATAGCCCAAAAGATGGGGGGAGTTATTTCTAACCTCGCGAACGGTCAATTGTGATGGCGGTCTCTAGTAGCCCTATCTCTATCGGTATCCCTGAAAAACAGGGAGCATTCCATTTGCCGACCTTATTGCCAGTTTTTCCCGAATACAATTTTGCACCTATCCTGGGCGTTAAAGGTGTTCTCTTACCCAGTTGCAACTTCGTCCACTTTAACCTTACCACCAGCTTGCAATTTGACGGCAACGCCAATCAAGTCGTCTATATCATCCCGTCACAAAACCTGGTTGTCCTTCGCACCGGATTGTCGCTGCCACGAACGATGGAAACCGAATGGGACAACTCAGCACTTCCAAACACCATTATGTGCGGCATTAAAAAAGACAAACAGATATCAGTACCGCAACGGTAGTTGTTCTAAGGGCGGCTCTTGCCAGCCTGACAATGCTGCCTGAGCTGTTTAGAGTATGTAGGAGAGGGGTCTCTATAGCCCTGAGACTGGTTGGCTGTGTGCGCAGTCACCGGTGAACATTTCTCATGCGGTTTCCCTGCTAAACAGGGAATTTACAGGGAAATTCTTAGAATTTGGCTGTGGTTGCGGAACTCTCTGTCCTGTACCCCAAGCATTGCCTCTGTTTTAAGGCCTGTTTCCCTAAAAGCAGGAACAGGGAATTTTATATCAGAAGCAGGGAAAGTCTTCAGCGGATCAGGCAAGTGAGATGGGCGGATGAAGTTTTCGGAATGGGCGAGCTCGGGCGACTTTCCTCTGACAATGCTGGCCGGCGATGCCAAAGTTTCTAATCGAGATTGGGCGGCCTGTTTAGGTCGCCCTTTTTCATGGCCTGCTGATAGGCCGAACGCGTCCCTATCCGATTTAGATAAGCACGTATGTTCGGAAAGTCCGTTAGATCAAACGGTATGAACACACGCATCGTCGTGAGCGCAAAGACGTTCATGATGTCTGCCGCTGTAAATGTATTTCCTGCGAAATAGTCGACGCTACCGAGGCGCTCCTCAATCAAATGATGTGTGACGTCTAATCGTCCCGTTAGAGCGTCCATCACGTCGCTATTGATCGCTCCAGCCGCTGCGCCCGATGCTAGATTGAACAACCTCTTGGTCGGCATGACTGAGCCGTTAGAAAAATGAAACCAGAATAAATAATCGGCGAACTCCGAGTCATTCGGTGCTGGGGCTAAACGACCGTTGCCATACCTTGCCAGAATATATTCCACCACGGCACCGGATTCAGCGAGCACTGTGTCCCCATCTGTAATAACGGGGGCAGTGCCTAAGGGGTGAAGTGCCTTGTATTCCGATGGAGCCAGCTTGGTTTGAGCATCGCGCTCATAGCGGACAAGCTCATAAGAAAGATCAAGTTCCTCACACAACCAAACAATACGTTCAGATTGTGAAACGGCTAAATGATGAACAGTAAGCATGAAAACCTCACCTGACTCTCGTAAAATAACCTGGCAAAAGGCATTGTCAGACTAACGTAGGTAATCCAATAAGATACTAAAACCCCAGCTGATCAGGCCGCAACCGTTTGAACTCTTTAGACAATGTCGGAGAGGTGAGAGACCTGTCTCTAATCCAGAGATTGGTTGGCGGTTTGGCCAACAACCGCGGCAAGGGAGAGCGCCAAGGACGTGCGTCTGGACAATGAGTGCATTGTATATGCATCCGTTATTGAAGCGGGACATCCGACTTCATCGAAAGTAATGTACGTTCTATTATGTCCCAACTGCCAACCTGATTTGAGTATGAGCCGTGTGGCCATAACTTGAGGAAATCGAAATCGAATCTTCATCTGGGTTTGTTAATACGATTCCAAAATCTACCCGCCGTTTGACATTGACGCTGTTATTCGGTGCGGCGCTATTCAACTATGCCGACCGCTACATGTTGGCTATCTTGATTCCCGATATAAAAGCCGATCTTGATCTTTCAGATACGCAGATTGGATTTTTGACGGGATTGGCCTTCACGCTTTTTTACGCAACCTTGGGCATCCCGATCGCACGGTTGGCCGATGTTCATTCCCGGCGCAAAATCATCTCCCTAGCCCTCGTGGTTTGGAGCGTTATGACGGCCATCTGTGGTTTGGCGCAAAATTTTGTGCAGCTTACGGTCGCGCGCGTGTTGGTCGGTGTGGGTGAAGCCGGATGCACGCCACCCTCTCATTCTATCGTTGCCGATACTTTTCCCCGGGCAGAGAGAGCCAAGGCGCTCGCGACGTATGCGTTGGGGTCTCCCGCCGGTTTGTTGCTTGGGTTTTTGATCGGCGGCTGGCTGACCAGTGAATACGGCTGGCGCGTGGCTTTGTTGGCTTTTGGTCTGCCTGGTTTGCTGTATGCCGCCGTCGTTTTCTTCTTCCTAAAAGAACCCAATCGTGGCCATTCTGATGGCGTTGAAATTGATGATGAACGCCCTCCGTTTTGGACCGTGTTCCGGCTCCTTCTAAGCCGCCCCAGTTTTAGACATTGTGTATTAGGCGTGTCGGTGCACGGCATCGTCTACATCGGCGTCATGAATTGGTTGCCGTCCTTTTTCGTGCGCACCCATGGTTTGGGTATCGCTGAAGTCGGGGTCTGGCTCGCGTTTTCGTTGGGTATATCCCAACTCATCGGCATCTACCTCGGCGGTGTCATCGCCGATCGTTACGGCGCAAAAGATCCGCGTTGGTACATGTGGATTGCCGGCTACGCGATTTTGGCCGGCGGACCGTTTTTTGGGTTGGTCTTCCTGTGGCCGACGCCCTACGTCGCCTTTGCAGTCTTGGCGATCCCGTTTTTCCTCGGCGTGTTGCAGGCGGGGCCGACCTGCACCGTGATTCAAACCGTTGCTGGGCCACGCATGCGCTCCATGGCGTCCGCCATCAACATCCTCATTATTAATATGATTGGGGGAGGGCTGGGTCCTCTCGTCGTTGGTGGCTTAAGCGATTGGTTAAGGCCCGAATACGGTGACGACGGACTCACCTACGCGTTGCTTGGCGTCTCGATCATCTTCAGTGTCTGGGCTTGGGTGCATTTCATGCTCGCGGCTCGCAGTGTCCGCGCGGATATTGAGAACGCACCCACCTAACTACGGATCAGGCGGTTAGGGATGAACGCAATGGTTCGCAAAGGTGTTCATTAAAGATACCCGTTGCCTGTCTTGATTCCAAAAACCCGGTTCTAAACACAAGGTTCCAAACACAAGGCGCCAACCTCGATATTACTCAGCGGCCTCTGTGTTGCGCCGCCACTGCAATATGGATTGTCCAAGAAGCCGGCCAAACGTCAGTGCCGGTGTGACACTGCCGCCCGGAATAAAGGCGTGTCCGCCCAATCTCCCAAAGCCGAGCACTTCGCCGGCGGCATAAAGATTGGGAATGGCCTTGCCGTTTGTATCAACCACATTGAAGGTTTCATCGGTGACGACACCGGCTGAACTCATGACACTCATGCCAACACATTGAATGGCATAGAAGGGCGCTTTCTTGATCTGTTTAGGGAGGCACTCACGGCCGAAATCTGGGTCTTTCTGATCAGCAACAAAGCCGTTGTAGCGATGGATTGTCGCATCAAGGGTGTCAGCATCAACGCCCATTCGGTTTGCAAGGTCATCAAGCGTATCTGCTTTCAAGAATGAAGGATGTGTGCCGAGCGCGGCCTTGAATTCTTCATTCGTCCAAAACGGCGTTATCTTCGGTGCGTTCTGGCGCACGCCTTCGTCAAAGACCAGGAAGTGACGCCACTCCGGCTGTTTTTCTAAAGCCAGCTCTCTGTCATCGACGCTGGGAATGTCTTCACGGAGAAACCGTTCTCCGTTGATGTTGACGTGTACTTCCCATGGCTGCCGCGATTGGGGTGCTGTATCAAGCCAGACATAATCACTGAGAGCATTGCCCTGACCACCGATGTAGGTGCTGCACATAGGGTCATTGGGGTCGTCGAGCACGCAGCCATAACTTGGGATGACGTTTTCACCACCTTCGATTTTAGCGCCAACCGCATCCATGAGCTTGATCCCCTTGCCCTGGGAGTTGGGATTGGTGGAACTGTAATGGTGGGCGTGTGGGGAATACTTCTTGAACAGGTCTCTGTTGGCGGCATAGCCACCCGAAGTAACGACCACGTTGTCGCCGTTGTAATCGTGTTCGGTTTCCTCTTTGGTTTTTTCGGCTCCCTCTATGGTTTTCGTGCGGATGCCAATAACGGCGCCGCTGTCATCGTGAAGCAGTTCTGTGCACTCCGTGCCTAGCCGAAGGTCGACACCCCCTTTTTCCACCTCAGCCATAAGCGCTGGCGCGATGCAATTGATCAGGCCCTTGCCTTCGTCCGGTGACCAAAACGAGCGCTTCGTATAATACGGTTCATGAACCATGAGAACGCCCGGGCACTCCGGATCAACGTTGTAGTTGAGGTCGAGGAGCCAATCGATGGTATCGCCTGAGTTTTCCGCGTGAATGCGAAACATCGGCTCATCAAAGGTGTCATGGCAGATACGCCGCATGTCATCGAGAAATTCTTGGGGTGAGTCGTCAATACTGCGCTCTTTGTGGAGGCGGGTGCCGGTTGCCGCCATTTGCCCGCCAGAGTAGTGAAGCGTGCCGCCGACTTTGGTGTCTTGCTCAATAAGCAGCACTTTTGCGCCGCGTTGCGCGGCAAAAATAGCTGTTGGCATGCCTGCGGTGCCGGCACCGACAACGATGACATCCCAGTTTTCTGTTGCTTGGTTGTTCATAGTGACCCCTCCAGACCTGACTCTATGTGAGAGAGGGGCGGGGTCAACGGGTATCCCTTGCTGGCCCGGCAACCCAAGCGTAGGCTTAGCGTATATGTAGGGAGAAATGCCATGACAGAACGCCAAGCGCAGCATGATATTTTAGTGAAGCCCAGCCACGATGAACGCGCCCGCCAAGAGCTGTGTCAGGCCATGCGGTCGCATCTGTTGGGTGACGTGCAGGCGGGCACAGAAACCATTTTTGAGAGCCGCGTTCACCCCGCGTTCAAAAAGGAAAACGGGCGTGCGATGAAAGACCGGCATGAAATCCGCCGGGCCATGACCCCGGATCCCTTCTACCGCGTGTTTAGCGCATCACTCAGGTCGACCCAGGAGCTCATGTGGGATTCCGTCATTGATACGGTTGAGCGTGAGATGCCAAGGCTGCAAACCGAGTACAAGAAACTCCATAATCAAGCCAAAGGAACTCTGACCCTAGATCCTGACTTGGATATCCCCCGGTACCACGCCGCAGCGGACATCCACTTGCAGCCCGGCGGGTATCATACAGATCTGGCCGAGGATGATCTCAGTGCCGGCGCGATATTTGACCGCGCACTTTATATATACGGCGACGGCAAGTTTGGCCCTTATAGCGACGCTATGGGGCACATGGTCAGCGGCCAAGTTAAAGCGTTGTATCCTGATTTTGCGCCAAAGCGCATTCTCGACATGGGCTGTACGTCTGGCAATTCGACCCTGGTTTATGTTGATGCGTTCCCCGAGGCTGAAGTTCATGCCATCGATATCGGCGCGCCGTGTTTGCGCTATGCCCACGCTCGTGCTGAAACGCTGAACAAGACCGTCCATTTCGCCCAAGCCAACGCCGCGGAAACCCAATACGAAGACGAAAGCTTTGATCTCATTGTTTCCCACATTTTATTCCATGAAACCGGACGGTCGGCCCTCACCAACATCATGCGAGAATGCCATCGTTTACTGAAGCCCGGCGGCATGATGGTGCACTTGGACATTCCCCAAGACCGGCATTGTGAAAAAATGTACGAATCCTTTCTGTGGGACTGGGAGGCGTACAACAATAACGAAACCTTTGCCGTGGTGCTGCGCAGCCTGGACTATGAAGAAGAAGCGGTAACCGCTGGGTTTGTCCGCGACGATGTGTCCATCGAAGATGTAGCTGTGGGCTGGCCGCTCTTGGTTGGAAAGAAAGCGGCTTAGGTCATGACGGACGGCGACAGCATTTCCATTCCGCGCAATGCCAAAGGCAAGCGGCCGCAGTACTTTGAAGACCCGGCGAGCGATAAACTGCATTTCATGATCATGGCACTTGTCGAGGAGCTGTCGGTGACACGTGACCGGTTGGACTCAGTCGAGCGGGTGCTAGAGCGCAAGGGCGTTTCCTCCCTTGCAGACGTGGACGGTTTTGAACCAACCGACGAAGAACACAGGCAGCGTAACGAACGCCGCGCTGCCTACGTGGCGAGAATTATGAAGTGCTTCGCCGATGAGGCAGCGCAAGCCGCACGCGCCGATCCTGCGATGGATTTTGATGAGGTGGTTGAGGCAGTGGCGGAGTAAGCTATCTAGCGTTGTCATAAGTGTTTGAAAAGAATGGTGCCCAGGGGCGGATTCGAACCACCGACATTCGGATTTTCAGTCCGGGGCATTCTAGAAGTCGGCTCAAACGAGTAAGCTACAGTCTCCACTATATTTAGTAAGCGAACTGTAAGAGGACCCCCCATGCCCAGCACGTTTCCGATTACGCGCTCCGTTCCAGATGCCACGAACTTGGCTGAGGAAATCGCGAAACGCTATCCCATGGCCGACGTGCCCTATTGCGGTCTCGCCTCCCGCAACATGGCCGATGTCTACCTGGTACGGGACGGTACAACCCAGTACGCCGCGCGGGTTTGGCGCAATGACTGCCAAACGGAAGACGAAATCGCATTTCAGACCGACTTTCTCGCCCATTTGTCGGGCAATGGGCTTTCGGTCCTGACGCCGGTGCCACGCACGGACGGCACTCTTTATTTTTCCATTCCTGCGCCGGAAGGGCAGCGCTTCGTGTCGCTTTTTCACTGGGTTGACGGCGAGCTCTTGGGCTACAGCGAAGAGCACCAACCTTACAAGACAGCCGGGGAGCTCATCGGTGGCATCCACAAATTGGGCGAAGACTTCCGGCCGAAAACCAAACGCCCGTTCGACTTGGCCGGCAAGATCCGCGGTCCTCTGCCTAAGCTGCGTCGAATGGCCTCCCACCGGCCCGATGACTTAGCGTTTTTTGAGGCCGCAACTGACGCCGTTTGCGACCGCCTTTCAGCGTTGGAAGAAGAAGACGTTCCCACCGGTTTCGTGCACGGAGACTTTCATTCCGGGAATGCCTGCCTTACCGCTGACGGCACCGTTGTTCTTTTCGATTTCGACTGTTGCTCCACCGACTGGTTCTGCCGTGACTTGATCTTATTTGAATGGGGCAACCAATTGGCCGGCATCGACCAGGCATATTCGGACAGCTTTATCGAAGGGTATGAATCGGTGAGGCCCTTGACGGAGGCTGAACGGAAGCACTGGCCGCTCATGTGGGCCGCTATGGAATTGTATTACCTTGCCGCCGTAGCCGATGTCATGGAAGTGGCCGGCACCGCCCACATGAGTTTCAAAGGTTTGGACCACGCCTTCTCAGCCATCCGCTCGACCGTGGCGGCGGCAGAGATCATGTGAGACAAAGATAGCCGGGTTCAGTCCTGATCCGGCATGACCACTGCCTGCGTCTATGAGACAACTTCCATGGCAGCTAAGGGCCAAATCTCAATCATTGTTCACTTTGCCCCACCGGCCCGTTGGCGACGAGGGCGACGAACATACGAGCAAGGCTGGGACATGGACCAACGTGCTCGGCCGGTTTCGGACCATCGATGTCGTCCGGATCGTTGCGCGAGAAGGTGCCAGGTTGGATCCGCAGCGCGTAGAGTTTACCGTTGAAAAGTCTGGCTATGAGATGGTCCGCCGTATGATCCGCACACGTGGACGCGAGACACAGATGGCGACTGGAACCTACTCGGCGCAATGGGTCGGCTAGAAAGTGAGTAAAGAGAATAGTGGGTGAGCGCTATTGCGCGATCTCTTCCAGGTCCAACCCTGACTTGACGTTGTCGAGCGTCAGAATCGCAGCCGCGGCGGTTAGCATGAAGGGGACGACCGCAAGAGTGAAAGACCACTGCCAGCCAATGGTCTCAATGCCATAGGCGACAAAGACCGGGAATGTCGCATGTCCGAGGTTAAGGGCAAATGACCCCACCAATCCAGCGGCCGTTGCTCTTACACGGGTGGGAAATACTTCTACCATGAACATAGAAAGCGCGGCTGCGTTGCCATAGAAGAACGCAGCCATGATGCCGAACCAGAGCATATCTTGAAACTCGGTTTCTGGCAGCCACATCAGGCCGAGCGTGGCTAGCGATCCGAGGATAGCCCATAGCGCTACTGTATTCCGGCGGGTCAGGACAAATTCGCCAACGAATGCTACACCAATATAACCAAGTATGCCGACGCCGTACGACATACCGACGATCTTGGTCGCCGTCTCAACAGAATACCCACGAAATTCATTAAAGTACGCCGGAAAAAAGAACGCCGTTCCCGCATAAGCGCCGCCAAAGCAAAAGAAAGCGATGAAAATCATAATGCTGCGTTTACGTAAATCAGGCGCGAAAAGCTCCTTAATACGCTGAAAGAATGGTTCTTTGGGCGCACCCTGTCCGGCTTGGCTTTCCGCTTCGCGCTTTGCTTTCGCTTCTGTGAAACGCTTGCTCTCAGGCAGATAGCGAATAAGCAAAAAAGCAATGGGAATGACGAGCAGAGCGGGCACAAAGATATAGCGCCATCCAAAAACAGCGATCAGCGGCACAACAAACAAAGACGCAACGAACCAACCGATGGGATAACCACATTGGATGAGGGCTACCATCATGCCGCGGTAACGTGCGGGCGCGGTTTCCGCCACGAAAGAATTGGTGATTGGCGCTAGCCCATTGCTGAGCCCAAAAGCAAACATACGAAGAATTGTTAGGCTCATAAGGCCAATGACAAAGGCATGGAGCCCCACCAGCAACGCTGAAAAAGCCAGGCAAAAGAGAAACAATGTCCGCCTGCCGTAACGATCAGTCAGTGTGCCAATGATGGCTGATGTGAACGCGGCAAAGACGAATGAAATAGAAAGAATCCAGCCAACGTCACTGTAGCTGGCGCCAAACTCCTCTTGGATGCCAGGGATCGCATAACCGAACAGGGACTGGTCCATGCTGGTCAGGCTCCAGCCCAACAAGCAGGCGAGAAACACAATCAAAGGGTATCCCCGAACCTGGGACCAAAACGATTTATCGGCAGGCATGAAAGAAACTCCAGGAACCTAGTAAAACGATAAAGCTACGGTATGTATTCTGCGAGCTTGGTCGCTGACTCATTAATCGGTGATAGGTGGGATGCCATTAGGGACTGCGCCTTCATGGTGATGCACGACCATCCACTTGCCATTGATCCGGCGGAACACATCGGTAATCCGCGCGCGCCCTCCCATCGCGTTGGGTGGCTCATAGCTATAATTAATGTAGTACATGGCAATAGCTGTATCGTCCCAGCTGCTCACCTCGGGGTCTTCAACTGTCAGTGTGAGGGGGCCGCGGGCCTGCATTTGCTCCTGGTCATCGGCGTGGAATTTATTTCGTTCTTCCGTCCCGCGTATGAGTTGCGGTGTGAAGACATCCCACACCGTTGAGTCAGGGTCCATGTGGTCTTCAATTCCACTGGGGTCGTGTTCCTCAAAGGCGGTGAAAATGCCATTGATAATGGCGGTAATTTCAGCGTTGATGTCTGTGTCTTGAGTCATTGTTTCCCCCTGTTCCCGAAACCCTGACCGTGGCACTGAGTCTGGCTCCCGGTCAAGCGAGGTTCTTGCGGCACAATATTCAGGCGATTGAAGGTTTCACGCGCACACAGGAAACTGTCTTATCCCTAGGTCCGGTGGAGATTGACCAAGCACTGCTATGGGGTGGGCTGCTACTTTTTTGTCTGCACCATGTGGTGGGAGGCGGTGAAGAATTGGGCCGAAGAGGCTTTTCTCCACCAGCAACAGCATTCGTCGCCACTTTGGCGGCAAGAGTTACACATGACGCACCTCCAGCGGTATACGCCAACCACCCTTTCAATTCTATTTGATACGCATTGCGTACCATTCCCTTTTCAAGAGATAGGCGTAGACTTACCGATTAATTTGAAGGGAGAGACTTATGGCTGCTTATGTGGTTTCAATTGCAAGAGTTGATGATTGGTCGGAAAACTTTCAAAAGTATGCCGACCGCGCCGCAGATCTGACGGATAAGCTCGGCGCTGAATATGTGATTCGGGGAGAACCGGTCACCAACGTTGAAGGTGAAATTTTCAATGATCGCGTTATGGTGATTTCCAAATGGCCGTCCGTCGAAGCCGCTCAATCGTATTGGAATTCTAAAGAATATCAGGAGATAAAACCTTTACGCGACAACACCGGTATTTATGACGTCGCCATCTTTGAAGAAGCGTAGAGCACAGCTGTGAGCATTGTCAGAGGAAAACGGCTTGAGTCGGAATGATTCGTCTCATAGCGTCCTCGGATGAGAAATCCATTCAAATACTTCAAGACTTCGCCCGAGATCATTCGCTTGGCCGTAATGATGTACATACGTTTTCCTCTTTCGCTCAGACAGGCATTGTCAGAGGAAAACGGCTTGAGTCGGTGCAATTCGTCTCATAGCGTTCTCCAATGAAAAACTCATTCAAATACTTCAAGACTTCGCCTGAGATCATCCGCCTAGCCGTGATGATGTATGTCCGATTTCCGCTCTCGCTAAGGCAGGTTGAAGACCTTCTGCATGAGCGAGGGATAGACGTAAGTTACGAGACAGTCCGTTACTGGTGGAACCGATTTGGCCCACTCTTTGCAGCGGAAATTAGAAAGAAACGGCAAGCAGACGCAAGAGCCAGCACTCAATGGCGTTGGCACTTGGATGAGGTGTACGTAAAGATTAATGGCGAGATTCATTACTTATGGCGCGCGGTTTATCACGAAGGTGAGGTGTTAGAGTCCTTCGTCACCAAGAAACGAGATCGTAAGGCCGCGCTGACATTCTTGCGCAAGATCATGAGACGCTACGACAGCCCACAAATAATGGTGACCGACAAACTCCGATCATATCGCGCGGCGATGAAGCAAATTGGAATTGAGAATCGCCAGGAAACTGGCCGATGGCTCAATAACAGAGCAGAAAACTCACATCAGCCGTTTCGGCGACGAGAGCGTGGGATGGCAAAATTCAGGAGCACCAAATCGCTCCAGAAATTCGTTTCCATTCACGCCTCAGTTCACAATCACTTTAACAAAGAAAGACATCTCAACAACGCCAATACCTTCAAGGCGGATCGTGCAGCAGCATTGGTTGAATGGCGTCAGCTAGCTGTCTAGCCCATACCAACCCTGGACCTCCGTTTGAGTAAGTGAACTTCCTCTGACAATGCCGCTGAGTCCTATCTAGATCTGGGCCCTGTATTGCGACCGAATAATGGTCGTGTCGCCGGGAAATTGGGTGCTTCTTGGTCCACGTTTCACTAAAGTCTTTGAAGAAGACCGGATGGTCCGACATGGGGGAGGGCGGAAATGGTCGAGAGTCAGTAGGAGGATCTATGCAGAGTTATCAAAAATTCCTGGGGTCGCTTTTTGTCTGTGTTCTTTTGGCATTACCCACTTTTGCCTCAGACCGTGTCGTCGTGGTCGGCGGGACAAGTAAGACTGGAATAGCCGCCATCATGCTAGCTCAGGACGCCGGTTATGATGTTGTGGGGACGACCCGCAGTCTTCAGCGCGCTCAAGACCGCTACGGCACTGACATTAACTGGGCTGTGGTCGACATCAAAAAGCCCGACACGATCAAAGCGGCTTTTGAAGGGGCGGATTACATTATCTCTTCTATTGGGTCGCTTGAGCCAACGGGGGATAACCGCCCTGAAAATGTCGACTACAAGGGTGTGGTCAACATGGTTGACGCCGCCATTGCTGCTGGCGTGAAACGGTTCGTGCTTATTTCTTCCGCCGGGGCGGGTGGAGATGTGCGCAATCGCCTCAACTATATTTTCAACAACATTCTTGTTTGGAAGTGGCTGGGTGAGGATTACCTGCGGGACAGCGATATGGAATCCGCGATCCTTCGACCGGGAAATCTGAATGATGAACCTGGTGGAGTAACGGGTGTTGATTTGCTGCAAATCGATAGCACTGCGAACAGGCGGCAAATTCCCCGTGCTGACGTTGCCGCCGTTTCTGTTCATTGCATGGAAAGCGCGGATTGCAAGAACAAGACCTTCGAAATGTTTAGTGACCTAGAGGGCGCAGTCGATGGCTGGAAAGCCACACTAGCTGGGCTCAAGGAAGATGACGTCACACTAATGGCAATGCCACAGCGCTAGCCAAAACTGGAGATGACGATGAACGGGCGGTGACGAAATGTCACCGCCCTTTTTATTTGCGCCGCCACCACAAAATAAAACCGGTCACGAACAGGGCGGGGAAAAACAGGCCGACAACGAACATGATCAAACGGCCGGGTAAACCGGCAATGGCTCCACTGTGCAGACTGGCTGCAAAATCGGCTGACAATAGTGACGTCCATGCGGGCGCAGCGGGGACGGACACGCGAATGATGTCTCCCGAATAACGATTTACGAAAACGGTCGTCTGCATCGCTACGGCGTTTTCACCGGGTGGGAAAACGCGAATCAAATAAAAGGGCTGTGGTCCCAGAGGTCGCAGGATAAAGCCAAGCCAGGACTCAGGCACTGCCTCCAATGCCGCATCAGCGGCCTGCTGCCAGGGGATTGTGGGCGGCGGACCCGCATTCTGTGCAGGTCTTGGTAGGGCGCCGCTCGACCCAGCTGACGGCGCGGCGGTTTGAGCCGGTGGTCCGGCTTCGGGGGTGGTCAATTTCCAAACGATGGGAGGCACCGTCAACGCAGATAGAAAGAGAAACAAGAAGAGATAAACGCCGCTCGTGTTATGCAAATCGCGCAGCACCCGACGGGAATCACCCGTCCACTTTACGGTGAGGGCTGATGTGGCTTTCCCTTTACTGGGCCACCAAATGGCGAGTCCAGCAAGAAACATGACCATGAGAAGGACTGCCAATACGCCGAGCAGGTTCTCACCGATAGCGCCCAGTGTCAGGTCTCCATGAAAGCGGCGAATCAAGGCCATGGATGACAAGCTGGATCGGGTACCGGTGACTTCGGCCGAGTAGGGATTCACGAAAATCTGTTTTTCATCGCCGTTTCCATGGCGCAGCGTGACAATGAAAGATCGCTCGTCGGCATCGTCAAGACGAGAGGCGAAGAACGCCTTCCACTCAGGGCTCTCGTTTTCAGCGGCCGTGATGATCAGATCAAGTTCTGCATGGTTTCCTAGTGGCTCAACTGAAAAAAGATCGGCGTTGAACCAAATATCTAGCTCATCCTCAAAGATAAGGATGGAGCCTGTAACGCCCACCAGAACAATCAGAATACCCGCGACGAGTCCAGTCCAGCGGTGAAAGCTGAGCCAAAAGACCTTCGTACTCGCCTTCACTACCGCTGCCCCAGTTCGATTTCTCCTGGTGTTGAGGGCAGGACAGTCGTGTGGATGCGGTCGGCTTCTATCCAGGTTACCTGAAAGCGGCCGTCCGCTCGGACGGCGACCACGGGGTTAGAGGCATTTTCCAGGCCATTTGTTAGGGCGCTTACGCCACCTATGGCTTGGCCTGACGGTCCATACATACGTGAGAATATTTGCCGTCGGCTGTCCGTTTTGCCGTGCCATACCAGCAACGCATAATTTTCATTGGCGGCGATCGATGGCGCGTCTGACACCAGAGCGTTGGGGTGAACGGCGGTAGAGGGACCGAAGTTGGCGCCAGAATCGCTCGACAGAGACACGTAGACACCGGGACGTTCCTCTCCGCCGCTATAGACGGCCGTGAATACACGATTGCCCTGAAGTGCTAAGGCCGTCGGTTTGAGAGGGCAGCCCTCAATCTCCCAGGCTGCGTGTCCCGCATCAACTGGAACGCTCATTGCGGCCGTGTCTCCCTCAATCTGGATCACCGTCGGTTGGCGCAGCCCGCTGGCAGACACGCTCCGAAGACTAAGGTAGAGAGACGAACCGGCACTTGCCTCTGTCATCAATTGGCAACAAGGACACACGCCCGTCTTCATCAATTCCTCGGCGGCATCGAAGGTGTTGCCGCCATCCCGAGATACGGCTGAGTACAACGCGCTAGCATCGTCTTCAGCCGTGCGGTAGCGCGTATCTATCCAGAATGTGCGCACCACGCTGCTGGGCGTCACTGCAATAGACTGAAAACCTGCTGTGGTCATGAAGTCGCCATGGGTGAATTCACCGCTGTCAATATCGTTGAGTTCGGACAATCGGCGTGGAGGTTCGAACGATCGTCCACCGTCGGTGGATCGTGTGTAATGGGACGTCATTAGGGGTTTGCCCGTGTCCGGATGCAGCTCGTTAGCCGCATAAGAAATATGCCAGTCACCATTTGCGGCACCCGCAATGCGTGGGCGGTTGATGTTCTGCCCTCTTACGACTGCGGGGTCATGGTTGACCTTTACAGGTGGCGTAAAGGATTCGCCGCCATCTCTTGAAATGGCGACGTAAAGATTCGTGCGGGCAAACTCCGTATGTTGGTGATGATCCGTTTGAGCCGGAGTCAGGTCCGGAGATCGGTCCACCCACATCAGGGCGATGTGCCCTTTGGCATTGATAGACATGTCTGGGGCCACGGCAATGTGTGATTCAGGACTGACAGGCATTGCCAACGCCAGAGACGAGCAGAACCAGAGGAGTGCGTTGGTCGCGATAAAATATATACGGGCCATGTGGCATTCGCCTTTCCAAACGGTAGGCACGGGGTAATCGCGCCCTCGGCTTGATTGGTAGGAGAATACCTCAGAGTCTTAAGCGGACGTAACCCCTAAGGCCCTATTTCACAAACACTTCAGGTCAAGTCGGGTTCGATCCTTGATTCCCACTTGTTGGCTGATTAGGCCAATGCCTTAGCCGGGTTTATAATTCTTTCTTGTCCAATTGACTCTTTTGATCGGTTTGCAACTGTAGGCTCTTAGTTAGTGCGATTCTTGAAGGAGTAGGGGGAGCGATGAAGCGACGCGACGTATTAAATGGCCTGGCTGCAGCTATGGCTGTTCCCGCGATGGCAAGCACGGTACGTGCACAGAACTCTGGCCAACAAGAGCCCGGAAAGTCGGCGTCTGTCGAGGGAAGCGTTGCCCTGGTCACTGGGTCTAACCGCGGTGTTGGCCTTGGGTTTGTCAAAGTGCTCCTGGCGCGTGGTGCCAAGCGCGTCTACGCGACGGCGCGTAATCCAGATAACCTCCCAAATGTTGTTGCGCTCGATCCCAATCGAGTTGTGCCTTTGGTGCTCGACGTCAATAACAGCGAGCATCGTCTCGCAGCCGCTGCACAGGCGACAGATGTGACCTGGATTATCAATAACGCGGCATATCCGGGCAGTCGAATTCCTGAGGAGAGACGGATACGTTCGGCGAGCGCTCTTGATGATTGTAAGCAGGTCATGGAAACAAATTGTTGGTCGCCCGCAGAAATCGCACGGCTGTTTATCCCCATCATTCTCAACAACGGTGGTGGAGCAATCGCGAATGTTTTGTCAGCTGCGTCATGGTTTTGTCTGCCGGAATATTCCAGTTATAGCTTATCGAAAGCCGCGGCGATGATGATGACCAACGGTCTAAGGGCTGAGTTAGATCGCGACCCCATTCTGGTTGCCAGTGTGTTTACGGGAGGTGTGGATACGCGGGCCTCACCCGCGGGGTCGAGCGGCGGGATCTCACCAGAGGAGCATGCTCATCAAGTTTTCGATTCTATGGCCCAGGGCGACACTGATGTTTATGCGGCGGGGTCGAAGAGAATGCGAGATCTAATAAGCGCTGACCCAGAGGCCTTCGAACGTGGCCGAATCAAGAGGTTCTATGAGAACCCCTTGACCATCCGCAATCATATATAGGAGCCAGTCCGTGGTCCGAATTACTGTTTTTGCCGCATTGATACTGGTCGCGAGACCAATTGTTGCCGCTGATTTCTCGGTAGTCGAAGCAACCATTCCGGAGATGCAGGCGGCGATGGAAGAGGGGCGTGTCACCTCTCGCGATCTCGTGACCCAGTATCTTGTGCGCCTTGGTCTTTACGAGAATGCCATCAACGCGGCGATAACCGTTAATGCGAAGGCGTTGGAGGTTGCGGATGCTCTAGATCGAGAGCGTGCGGCAGGCAAGGTGCGTGGACCACTGCATGGCATACCCATCGCGATCAAAGACAATATTCACACCACTGATATGCCAACCACTGCGGGTACGCTCGCACTCGAAAGATTTGTTCCACCCTACGATGCGACATTGGTGCAGAATCTACGAGATGGCGGTGCCGTCATTATTGCCAAGACCGTATTGACAGAAATGGCAAACTGGATGGTTCTCGGCATGGCAAATAATTATTCAGCTGTCGGCGGATACGCATTCAACCCATATGATACAAGACGTGACCCGCGCCCTGGCCTCAATGATGGACGAGGCGTGTTGCCAACGGGGAGTTCATCTTCGGGTTCAGGAACAGCCGCAAATCTGTGGGCCGCGAATATCGGTACGGAAACAACAACGTCTATCATTGGCCCCGCATCTGCGGCCATGCTTGCTGCGGTCAAGCCCACGGTCGGCCGGATCAGTCGCTGGGGTGTAATTCCTGTGACCTACGATCAGGACACCGCTGGACCTATGACGCGCACGGTAACTGATGCCGCTGTGCTTCTCGGCGTGCTTGAAGGAAAAGTGCCAGACCCTAACGATGTTGGAACCCAGCGGTGCGCCCCGCCGCCGAACAGCGACTACACAAAATATCTTAATGCTGGTGCGCTCAAAGGCGCGCGTATTGGTATTCCGCGGGCTTGGTTCGTTGACGCCCATACTCTGCCTGGTAATGTCGAACCCAGTGGCGGCATTCCGGCTGATCAGAAAGCAATGCTGGACGAAGTTGCCGCAATTCTAAGGGCCAAAGGTGCAACAGTTGTTGACCCTGCGGATGTGCCAAGTGCAATCGCTACTGAGTGGGATGACAACGTTCTGGTGCGTGGTTCATGTTCACGAAAGCCGAACTTTAAAGGTGACGATGAGACCTGTTCCGTTGTGCTCAAGTACGGATTCAAACGTGATTTTACCGATTGGGTGATCTCCCTCGGTCCGGATGCTCCTATTAAGAGTCTAACGGAGTTGCGCGAATGGAATATCGCCAATGCGTCTCTCGGAACCCTAAGATACGCCCAGCGATCGCTTGATATTTCAGATGAGCAAGACCTCAATTCGGAGGAAGACCGGCAACGATTTAATACGGACCGAGCGAATGATGTGCGTTTGGCCGGTAAAGAGGGGGCGGATGCCGTTCTAGCTCAATATGACCTTGATGCCCTTGTTTTTGCAGGCAGCCGTGGCAGCAGCTTTCTGGCAAAGGCTGGTTATCCATCTGTAATCGTGCCGTTTGGCTTGGTTGCCAATGGCGACGGGTTTCCCGAGGGCTTTGTTCCAAAGCCAGCGCCTTTGGGTGTAACGTTTAGCGGAACAGCCTGCAGTGAACCAAAGTTACTTGCGCTGGCCTACGCGTTTGAACGGGCCACCAATCGTCGTGTTACGCCCGAACTGCAATAGAAAATTCACGTGACAGGAGACTTCTAGCTTGAAACTTGTTGAAAATATGGAGCGTCTTGGCACTGAGACAGCTTTTGAAGTTTTAGCCAGGGCCGAAGCGCTTATGGCTGAAGGCCGCGACATCATAAACCTGGGCATAGGACAGCCGGACTTTCGGACTCCTGAGCATGTGGTAGAGGCTGCAGTAAAAGCGCTGCGTGATGGTCACCATGGTTATACGCCAGCACAGGGTATCTTACCCTTAAGGGAGGCGGTTGCTGCAGATCTGCTCACGCAGCACGGCGCTGACGTTAACCCCGACAACATTGTCATCATGCCGGGCGGCAAGCCGACGATGTTTTTTACTGTTCTGATGTTCGGACAACCCGGTGTTGAGATTATGTATCCCGACCCAGGCTTTCCTATTTATCGATCGATGATCGAATTTACAGGGGCGACTCCCGTACCGATCGCCCTCCGTATGGAAAACGATTTTGCTTTTTCAGCGGACGAAGTTTTGGCAAATGTCACAGATAAGACCCGTCTCATAATTGTGAATTCGCCCGGCAACCCAACTGGCGGCGTAACTCCTAAAGCCGAAATCGAGAAACTGGTGAATGGGCTGGCGGCTTGGCCGAACGTCGCGGTTATGTCGGATGAGATCTATAGCCGCATGTTGTACGACGGCCTCGAACATGTGAGCTTTTTGAATTATCCCGCTATTCGAGATCGTCTGATTGTTCTTAATGGGTGGTCGAAAACCTACGCCATGACAGGCTGGCGTTTGGGCTATTCCGTATGGCCTGACGCTCTCATAGACAAAGTTGTCAAATTGGCCGTTAACAATCATTCCTGCGTGAATGCACCAACACAATTCGCGGGTATTGCTGCGCTGACAGGGCCGCAAGATGCGGTTGACGCAATGATGGTTGAGTTTGATGAGCGCAGAAAGGTGATCGTGTCGCTTCTGAACGACGTGCCAGGTTTTCGCTGTCTGGAGCCGGGAGGGGCGTTCTATGTTTTTCCAAACATTGAAGAAACAGGCCGTACCGGCAAAGAATTGCAGACAGAAATGCTTGAGGTCGCTGGCGTTGCCGCTGTCCCCGGTACAAGTTTTGGAATTCATGGAGATGGATTTGTTCGCTTTTCATATGCCAATTCACTCGAAAAAATTCAGGAAGCGGTCGAGAGGATCGGCGCACTATTTTAGAGCGGCGCTATTGGTCGCGGTGTAGCCATTTGTATACATTGCCCACCGAAGGCCAGTTGAAGACTGCTGACCTATGCCTGTACTCTGACAACATGATCGATCAACTTCTTAGAGTATAGGGTGCCCATGACACCAAATAAGCGACAGGTTGTGGCTGTGGCAGTGGGTGCGGTGGTTGTCTTATGTTTTGCAGCCATACAAACGTTTATGGGGTCTCCTTGGGCAGAACCTATTGAGCAAGCGACCGAAGAAGAAGAAATTCTTTTACGCGAAGTTTTTCCGGAGGCTGATATATTCTCTGTGAAATCCGGAAGGTTGCCGTATCACAAGGTCTACAAAACAGACCCAGATAGTGGCGAAAATACTCTGCTAGGGTTCGCCTTTCTGACTCATGAAGTTGAGCCCGACGAGTGGGCCTACGAGGGTCCTATCGAGATTTTGGTGGGTATGACCGTAGATGGCACCATTACCGGAATAAAGATCGTCGATCACTATGAACCTTTCGGCTATTTCTCGATCGACCCGCCTGAATTCGAAGAGCAATTCAAAAACAAGAGCATCCTAGATGAATTTGAAGAGGGGCGGGATATTGATGCGGTGTCTCGGGCGACCATAACGGTTGAAGGTGCGGCACGCGTTGTTAGAAAAGGCGCACGCCAGATTGCACGGCAACACCTCAGGCAGGAGCGAGAGGGCCAGTGAGCCGCTTTTTTGGTTTGATGGCTTCGGCTAGTGTTTTTTGCCTGCTTGCCAGTTTTGCAGTCTTTGCCCAAGAGGCTACTGCGCCAGCCCTGTCGCTGGCGGATTTAGATGCCCTTATTGAGCAAGACAAAGCGACAACACCAAAGCTTGATCAGCAAGGGGTTGTGGACCTCATTGCATTAGTCTCCTTTTTGGCCTTGGCCGTTGTCAGCTTCATAAAGAAAAACACCACACTCAAGTATGCGACCATGGTTATCGCCATTGCGTATATGGGTTTTGTGAAAGGCAACCTTGTATCCGTCGTTCATATTTTTGCCTTGATGGAATGGTCTTTCCCGCTCTTCCAATACAATGTGGCGTGGTACGTCTTAATGCTCTTTACCGTCATTTCCACAGTCCTATGGGGTAGACTGTATTGCGGTCGTATCTGCGCTTTTGGGTCGCTGACGCAGCTCATGGATAAAGTTTTGCCCTCGAAGTGGCGGGTAGAGTTGCCGACTTGGCTAGACCAACGTGCAATTTATGTGAAGTACGGCGTGCTGGTTTTTGTGCTCGGATATTTCTTCGTCACGAAAGACAATGCTATCTACCGATATGTTGAGCCGTTTTGGATGTTCACGCTTAGCGGTTCAAACGTGATGTGGGCGCTTTTGGCTGTGCTGCTCTTGACCACAGTCTTTATTCGAAATTTTTACTGTCGATATCTATGCATTGTTGGAGCAGGCCTGGCGCTACTCTCAAACCTTACCGTCTTTGGCATTAAGAGATGGCAGCAGTGCAACACCTGCAAAATATGCGAAAACGCTTGCGAGTGGGGGGCCATAAAAGGGCCTAAAATATCAATCACTGAATGTGTTCGTTGTGACGACTGTGAAATTCTTTACAACGACGAAGATAGATGTCCGCATTGGCTGATGCTGAAGAAGACGGCCGCCAAACTCGAGGCATCGAAGGCACCGTAGCGTGTGCCTACATAAAACTTCTTTACCAGGTCTTTTTCTATCGCTCTCTTTGTTGATTGGGTGTTCCCCCCCGTCAACCGAGCTTAAGCCCACACGTCAATCTTGGTTCGTTATGGGGACGACCCTGGAAATATCGGTCTATAGACCAGAAGCGGAAGCCGCGCTTGGCCTTGAAGATCTGGCCGTAGCCCACGCCACTATCGTTGAAATTGATGAGCGCCTGAGTCTCTACAAAAGCAACAGTGAGTTGGTTGAGGTTAACGCTAAGGCTGGTAAGGGGCTGCAACCGATTAGTTCTCAGTTCAGTGATGTTTTAAGCGCGTCGACTCATTTTGGGGACTTATCGGGCGGAGCGCTTGATGTTGCGATACAGCCTCTAATCGCTCTTTGGGGCTTCTATGACGTTTCTACAGCGGAGGTTCCCCCGAACAACGAAGTCTCAAAAGTAATGAGTCGGGTCGGTATCGACCATGTGCAGATAGCCAAGGATGGCACTCAGGTTGCTATGGCATCAGGGGCGGGCATGGACTTCGGCGGCATTGCCAAGGGGGTCGCCGTTGATCGGGCCATAGAGGTGCTAAAGGCGCGAGGCGTGCCTGCGGGCCTTATTAACTTAGGCGGCAATATCCGAGTATTTGGTGCTTTGGCTGAGGGCAGGGCGTGGCGGATCGGGATTCGTCATCCTCGAGAGAGCCGCATCATCGGTCAAGTGAGTCTTACAAGTGGAGCCGTCGCAACATCTGGTGATTACGATCGTTACTTTATCCATGATGGTAAACGCTACAGTCATATACTCGACCCGCGCACGGGTTGGCCGGTTGAAAATATATATTCTCTGACTGTTGTCGCACCTGATGCAACGACTGCGGATGCCCTTTCAACGGCCGCTTTTGTTCTTGGCGAGAAAAAAGGTATGCAACTGTTAACTCGTTGCAGTGATGTTGAGGGTGTTCTCCTTCGACCGAGTGCAACGTCAGACAACCTAGATGCGATCGCAACAACTATAAATACTCAGAGTGCAGCAATCGAGATTGATACTGCATTTGTCGAGATCCTGCCGCCTAACACAGAAGGGGCTGAAAAGAACTCCGTCATAGACTGTGGCTGGCGATCTCTAAACTAACGCGCTGCGCCATACTGAACAGGTTTAGATTTTGCTAAACCGTCGACAGATTTAGTGCGATTGGGTGTCCGGGTTAAGGCTAATTCAAATTGGTCCGCCGCTTCGGCTAAGCGGCCGGCTTCCAGTAAGAACTCGCCGTACATTTCAAAGGAAGGCTTGACGGGTAACGGTGGCCCAGATGGTGCATTAAGGGTCATTTCTATGGCGACGGCTTGCTGGAGTAGGTTTTCCGCTTGTGCGGAATTGCCTTTAGCCTGGGCGATGGCGGCTTCCACTTCTTTTTCAGAGACAGCGATAATTTTGGCTTGGTAAGCGCCGTTTTCTCTTGTCTCTGTACGTTCTCGAAGCGCTTTGAGGTATTTCACCGCCGCCTGCGCATCAGAAATATCGCCACGCTTTGCCGCAGCCAGGCCAACGGCGAATTGTAGTGCTAAATTGCCGTTGTCACGTTCGTCTAGTTCTAGGCTTTTGGCATAGGCCCAGTCTTCAGTTTCAACAATGTAACGGGCGACCATCCCCATAACGCCACTATGGACGCGATTGGTAGGGCTTACGTCTTCTGTTGCGTGGGCCAGTGCTAGGGCTTCTTCGGCGCCCGCAAGATTGCCAAGCTGTAAGTCGCCATATAGTCGCCAGGATAATGAATGAAATTCAGATCGCCCGCGTTCTGATTGCGTTCGTTCGGCAATCTCAACAGCCGCATTATAAGACGCAATGTTTGAGCGAACGACATCCTCCCACATGCCCAATTGGACAAAAATGTGAGAGGGCATGTGCAGCGCGTGTGGGGCGTCTGGAGCGATGTCTGCATAGACACGGGCTGCAGGCAACGCAACGATGGCGTGCTCGGGGTCATCCAATGCGTGAATGATGAAATGGGCAGCTCCAGGGTGACTGGGGTTCTTAGAAAAAACGTCTTTAGAAATGGCGGCGGCCCGCATTTGCCGCCCTACTCCTTTATCACCGGGTCGTACGGTGCCAAGTATGGAAAGGGCGTAGAATGTCGCGATCTCATTGTCGTCCGGATAAGCTTCATAGAGTTCGCGCATGACTTTTGAATAGGCTTGATCACGAGCGAGCTTGTCTCCGAGTCCAAAGAGAACATCGACAGCCTGCATGAATCCTCGTTCTCGGCCAGCTGGCGTTTTGCTAGCCCGTTCTTCGGGGGTCGCCGCGAACCGCGCTAAGATTTTGTGGGCAGCATCTCTGTCCGTCTCATCCCACAATGTGTGATTGAGGCTCATGGCTTCACCCCAATAGGCCATGGCAAAATCTGGGTCGGTTTGTTGAGCTGCGCGGAAGGCAACAGCTGCGTCATTAAATTCAAAGCTGTACAACGCTTTGACGCCGGTCAGAAACGCAGTCTGCGCCTCTTTGTCACCTGAGTTTGGAAAATTGATTGTTCCCAGATCTGTCATTGTCAGGGGGTCGGTTTGAGGAGCATCCGTTTCTGCTACTGGGCTCTCCATGCCAAATAGTGTCAGGCAGGTAGCGGTTAAGACAATGGAGATGCTGTCACGGACTAGACGATGAGCCATTTTTAAACCCCACGCATGTTTTTCGACTCATGGCTAAGGGTATGCCGACAGCTTGCGGGTGTGAAGATGTCTTATCGATAAAATTGACTGCGGTCTTGATCAGCGAGGCTTGTGGCGGCACTCTAGTAATCATGTCAGAAAACCAAGCCCCTCAATTCGTTATTGTTGAAGCGGACAGCGCCGCAAGTGGCAGTGTTCTTAAATATTCTGAGGTCGTGTCGCCGATGGTTGAGGAGGTGAGAGGCTCTGTTCTCCTTGCCGCACCGGCAGACGTAGCCGAGGTCCTGGAGGAGGGGAGCGAGCCTCACGCTGTTCTTGTCTTAAAGTTTCCAAGCGAGGATCGGGCATCTGACTTCTGGTCTAGCGATGCCAACCAGCAGGCCTTTGGCGAACTGTTCTCCCATGAGGCGTTTCTCCATGCGGTCTCAGTGCCTGGTATTCCTGAAGACGGTTTGCCGAACGAACCGCTGCCGACAACGGCCAATGTCACCATCCCACAACGAGATGGGCCCAAGGCTTATATGCTTGTGCAGGGAACGGTCAGCGATCCAGACCCCATTGGCGCTTACATGGAAACAATTATTCCGATGATCATAGAGCGCGGTGGAGTATATCGTGCGTGGACGTTGCCCGATGGGCCAAGCGTATTGGCCGGAGACTGGCAGCCGCAATACCTCGTTCTGTCTGAATGGCCAACAATCGAAGAGCCGCGGGATTTCTGGTATTCTGATACGTATCAGAACGTTGCCATTCCGACCCGGCAGCCGGCTTCTGATTTTACGGTTCTATTGTTCGAGGCTAAGTTATGAGGCGACGTTCTTTTCTTGCCAGTTCGAGCGTCCTCACCATTGCCGCTCTGGCGTTGCCAATTTATCCCGCGCGAGCAAACGAACCTTTTACTGAGGGTCAAACGGCTGTTCTATTGCGGCTGGTAAAAGACATTTTCCCCCATGATGCCCTGAGCGACGAGCCGTATCTTGCAGTAGTCGAACAATTGGCTAGTGCCGCGGCTGACCCCGATTTCCTTCAGTTGCTTCGCGAAGGTATGTCTTCCCTTGATGGTGCCGGAGAGGGTGACTGGATTGATCGTATAGAGGCTGACCGTATTGCAGCTTTGAAGGAGATGGAGACTACGCCGTTCTTTATTACGGTCCGGGTGTCAGCTTTGTTTGGCTTGTACGGTAACCCTGCAATTTGGTCGACGTTTGGGTACGAGGGTGCCTCGTACGAGCAGGGCGGATATTTGTTTCGTGGTTTCGATGATCTTGATTGGTTGCCGGAGCCGCTATCATGACTGAGTTTGATAAAACTGATGACAGTGTTGTCGTTGTTATTGGCTCCGGTGCAGGCGGGGCAACGGTTGCTCATGAATTATGCGAGAAGGGCGTAAAAGTTGTCGTGCTTGAGGCTGGGCCACGCTTCACAATTGACGACTTTCATAACAACGAATTGTCTGCGTACCAGCAGTTAACCTGGACAGATAAGCGCTATGCCACTGGAGACTGGCCTGCGGCAACATTGGCGCCTGAAGGGCCGAACTGGATTGTCAAAGCGGTTGGCGGATCAACGGTGCACTGGAATGGTCTGAGTTTCCGTGCGCAATCTCATGAATTTAAGGCTCTGACAACGTATGGCGAAGTGAGCGGCGCGTCTTTGGCTGACTGGCCGGTTACCTACGATGAGCTAGATCCCTACTATAGCCGCGCTGAAGACAAGATGGGTGTCACCGGCACGCATGGTATCAAAAGGCACCCGGCCAACAACAATTACAAAGTGTTGTACACAGGTGCGCAGCGTATCGGGTACACACAAATCTCGAACGCACGACAAGCCATCAATTCAGAATTTCGTGATGGTCGAAGCGCTTGCATCCAAATGGGCTTTTGTAACCAAGGCTGCAAGATGGGTGCGAAGTGGTCGACACTGTATTCAGAAATTCCCAAAGCAGAAGAGACGGGTAATCTGGATCTCAGGTCTGGCTGTATGGTGCTGCGTATTGAGCACGACAAGACGGGTAAGGCTAGCGGCGTTGTATATGTTGATGCTAATGGCGTGGAGCACCGCCAAAGCGCGCGCATTGTTTGTGTGGCTGGAAACTCTATCGAAACGCCAAGATTGCTTCTCAATTCACATTCATCATTGTTTCCGGATGGATTGGCGAATTCCTCAGGAGAGGTTGGCCGTAACTATACCCGCCACGTCGGCGCTATCGTCTTTGGGGAGTTTGACAAACCAGTCAATATGCATCGCGGCATAACGGTGCCAGGAACCGTGTTTGATGAAGCCCGGTTTGATCCGTCGCGTGGCTTTGCTGGCGGTTATCTGATCGAGGCGGTCAGTCTTGGCTTGACCAATTTGGCGGTCGTCGGCGATGCCTCGGGCTGGGGGAGAGACTACACATCATTCCTCGAAAAATATGACCATCTCGCTGGGGTGCTCCTCAACGGCGAAGATATGCCGCGGTCGCAAAACGGCGTCTCCTTGCATGATACGGAGCGGGATCAGTATGGGTTACCCGTACCAGTCATCCATGTAGAAGAGCATGAGAATGACAACGCTATCTCTGGGCACTTTAAGGGGCAGGCTGAAGCTTTGCTTGATGCAGCCGGGTCGAATAAGAACCACCACGTTGTTACGGCTGCGGCCACTCACAACATGGGAACCTGCCGAATGAGTGCGGACGCTAACAAGGGCGTGGTCAACGGCTTTGGGCAAACCCACGATGTTAAGAACTTGTTTGTGTCCGATGGAAGTCAATTCACTACGGCAACGGCGGAGAACCCAACGCTAACCATTGTGGCGCTTGCTATCCGTCAAGCCGATCACATCGTGGCACGGATGAGCGCGAAGGACCTTTAACGATAGGCAGCTTTCTCTGGATTTATGTGCCTAAGAATTCCCGGATAATCTTGGCGCAAACCTCAGGTTGTTCGTAAAAAAGCCAGGCGCCGCCATCGGCAATCTCGACGTACGTACTAGTCGCCATTTGTTGATGTCGCGCTGCGACGTCTCCGCTGTACAAGTCTTCTTTGCCCCTGATCAATAGTGTGTGCTTATTGAATGTCTCGCGCGCTTTCTCGCCGTCCCATCGATAGAGGGCATGGTGCATGTCGAATGGGCGCTGGCGCGCCTTCAGGCCGACTGTGAAAGGCTGGGCCGTAATTTCTGGCGGGGTTTTTGACGCACTCATTTTGCGATAGACGGCCCAGGTCTGGGACAGAAAATCACCTTCAGAATCCATCGGTAGATCGCGAGTCATTGGCGTATTTTTTAGAGTTTCAAGTTGTTCAGGGCTCCGCGTTCCGCCGCCAGACATAATGACTTTATCAACACGATCTGAGTATCGATTGGAGAGGTCAATCGAGATGCTGACGCCACCGTGATGGCCGAGTAAATGGGTCTTTTGAACGCCCAGGTCATCTAGAACAGCGAGTAGGGAGTCTGTGAGGTCTTCTAGTTCTAGCTCGTGGTCTGGATTGTCGGATCGGCCATGTCCTGGCAAGTCGATGCCTACGACACTGAAAGAGTCTGCGAGAAGTGACGCCATTCTTTCGTATTCTTCAGAAGACTGGGCTGATTGGTGAATCAACGTTAGAAATGGGCCATTCCCTGTAACCCAATAGTGCATCTGACCAAACTGAGTCTGGAGATATGCCCTGTGTAGAATTTCAGGTGCCATGAGCTGTGGATCGTTTACTCAGGGAAGGGCATCGTCGGAGTCACGCCATCCCAGTTCTCAGCAGCGTCGCGCATGTAATGAAGCAAGCCGCCGATAAACTCGTTGTATTCCACGTACTCCATGTACCCGCCATAAGTCGCGCGCGCATCGACATAAGCTAGTCGATTGCCCGGATCAAAATGGCCGAGAACGGCCAGTGGGTATCCGGCGGCTTCAGCCTCGGCAATAGACGCATCTAAGTCGTTCGTTAGTTTTGCAATGTGGTGAAATCCACCACCATTGTTTGCGACATCAGAGTATATGCTTGGGCGGTCATCATTTGGTTGAATCAATTCGATGAAACTATCACCCGAATAGGCCAGCCCAATTTTGATGTCGAACGGTAATGGTGCGCCGTCTTTGTCGTTCATGACAAAGCTCTCGAATACGAGGAATGGGCCAATCTTAAGTTTCTCCGTCCATTCCTTAATGCTGGCTTCCATGTCTGTAACGACAAAGCAGGTCTGGTAAATGGTGTCGATGAGATGCTCTCTGGGCGAATCAGTCGCAGCGGATGTCTCTTCGTCCTCGCTGGCATCAGAGCATCCGGCGATGCCGGTTAAGGTCGCTGCGGCGGCGACAGAGGACAGGGTGCCAAAGGCGCGGCGTGAGACGGGAGGATCTGATTTTGTCATCGGATTAGCTTTCCTGGCTATTGCACAATCTCGGCGATTGGGTCACCAACCTTGTAGGTTTGTCCAACTTCGCCAATACAGGTGAACGTTCCCTCAAATGGGCTCTCCACCTCGACGGTCGTTTTTTCAGTTTCCAAAGCGTAGATCGGTTGCCCCAGCGTGACCTGGGTGCCGCTCTCAACAAACCACTCCCGCAAGGTCCCCTCTTGCATAGAGACAGCGAGCTTCGGCAGCTTCAGCATTATTTTCGCCATCTAATGGAGCCCCTAGCCAGCAATCTGCGACGCAACATTTTTTATCTTGTCGGCATTTAGGAAGTGCAATGATTCGAGGCTAGGCGTGAAAGGGACAGGTGTGTAGGACCCGCCGATCCGCTTGATCGGTGCCTTTAACTCGCCGTGCAGCTCTTCGCTCAGTTTTGCGGCCAACTCGGCGCCAAAGCCCCCGAACTCGACGGCCGCATGGGCGATTACGCAGCGCCCTGTTTTCTTAACTGACTCAAGGCAGGTCGACAGGTCCAGCGGCACCAATGACCGCAAGTCTATGACTTCAGCTTCAATGCCGTCCTCAGCCAACGCTTCTGCAGCGGCAGCGGCTTCAACCGCCGCCCAGCCATAGGAAATTAGCGTCACATCTTTACCCTCGCGCCTAACCGCTGCTTTGCCTAAGGGGATCTCGTAATACCCCTCTGGGACTTCTGCCGGCACGTAGTAGCAACGCATGGGTTCAATCACCATCACGGGGTCGGGGTCTGCAATGGCCGCGAGAAGGAGCCCTTTGGCGTCCGCCGCCGTGCTTGGAGCGACGACTTTAATTCCCGGTGTATGCGTAAAGAACGCTTCAAGTGATTGAGAGTGTTGAGCGGCGAAGTTACCGATGTTGCCGGCAGTCACTGTACGAATGGTGATCGGTACGCTGGTTCGTCCACCAGACATGTAGCGTAATTTTGCGGCATGATTGGCGATTTGATCCATGCAGACCATGGTGAAATCATTGATCATAATTTCAGGCACTGGCTTCATACCTGACAAGGATGCGCCAATGGCGGCACCGATAATGGCCTGTTCAGAAATAGGTGTGGCACGCACACGGTCTTCGCCATGTTTGGTGGATAGACCGACCGTAGCTTTGGTTACCCCTCCAGCGGGGTCGGCAATATCCTCCCCTAATAGAAAAACATCTGGGTCTTTTTCTAGTGCGAGGTCTAGGGCTTCAGTAATTGCCTGACACATCGTGATGGTTTGCACTTCTCTGTCAGACAGATCCGGCTCAGCTTTGTTATCGGGTGTTCCCACGTAGGGGACGTCTGCCGTGTTGGCAAACACGTCGATATAGAGTTCATCTTCGCTCGGCATATCTGCGGCCATGGATTGTTCGACGGCGTCTTCTACTTCTGCTTTGGCGTCTGCTTCAATGGCGTCTAGATCTGCTGCTGTCGCGTCACCTCGGTCGATCAGGGCCGCGCGGAATTTGGCGATTGGGGGATTGGCGCGCGCTTCGGCTAATTCCTCTTGGTCCATATGATCTTCTTCGCTGCCGAAGGAATGACCTTGCAGGCGATAGGCGTTGCACTCCAACAAAGTTGGACCTTTGCCCGATCTCGCCCTTTCAATTGCTACTTTCGCTGCACTATGGATCGCATCTGGGTCTGTGCCATCGACGGTTTCGCCGACCAGGCCATAGCCTGCCGCACGTCCAGCAATACTTTTGCTGCGCGTTGAATCCGCGAAGGAAGTATATTCAGCGTAGGCGTTGTTTTGACAAAGAAACACCACCGGCAAATCCCAGAGGGCTGCCATATTGATGCTTTCGTTGAAGGCGCCGATGTTGGAGGCGCCCTCGCCGAAATTGACGACTACCACCCGTCCGGTGCCTTTGAGCTTTGCCGCAAGTGCAAGGCCATTCGCTATGGGCATGCCCGCACCGACGATCCCTGTCGTTACCATAACGCCAGCATTCGGGTCAGACAGATGCATGGCGCCGCCTTTACCCTTAGACGTGCCGTTCACTTTACCCATCATCTCGCCAATGATTTCGGCCATGGGCGTTCCCTTGGCGACAATGTCATGGACACCGCGATAGGTAGTTACAACCTGGTCACCCTCATTGAGCAAAGGCGCGATCGAAGCTGGGATCGCCTCCTGCCCGCCGCACGGGTAGTACTGAAATTGGAGGGCGCCGGCAGCCAGTAATTGCTGAATGCGCTGATCGCACGCCTCTATTCGGATCATTGTTTTATATATGGAAAGAGCAGTGACCTGCGGCAGGGCGTTTGGAAAGGCTTGATCGGACATTGGTTTGGCATCCCCCTAATGCAACTTCGAGAGGGTAGGAGCGCAGGATTCTTAGTCGCCTTTTGTCCACCCTTAAGGTTATAGATTGCACGCTAAAAACGGTGCGGGGAAGGGGCTAAGGCTCAATTTTTCGCTGTGCGAGTGCGAGGCCGCACAAGATGGAAAAGCCGCTGGCCAATTGTAGGGCCGTTTGCGGCGACTGTGTTTCTGCGATAAAGCCCCAGACTGGGCTAGATAGGGCGGTCGCCCCCATAAAAACAGTTGTCATTAAGGCGAGACCGCGCCCACGGAGGGCATCAGGTAATTGAAGTTGGGCGCTGACTTGGAAGGTCGTCATTATAAAGAACGATGCAATACCGATCACCGCCATCATAATCGTCAACAGTGCAAAAGAATCTACGAATGACAGAAGACCGATGCAGCCGGCGTGGAGAAGAATTGCGCCTGTCACTGCTGTAGTCCTCGACGCGACCCTCGACAAGAAACCGTAGAGTGACGCGCCAACTATGGCCCCTAATCCAAACACTCCGTAGAGCGTTCCAAACTCCGCGGCATCTTTTGTTATGAGAGGCACGATGGCCAACACTGTAGACCAAACGCAAAAATACAACCCGCCCCGCAAGAGGATTGATGCATAGCTTGGACTTGTATGGACCCATGTCTTGAGATCGATGAGACCTTGAGTAAGAGTTGGCTTATCCCCTGTGCGTGCGGTGGCGGTAGGTTGTAGTCGCATCAAAACGCCCACATACAATAGATAGATTCCTGAGTTCGCCAGAAAGAGTGCCATCGCCCCAATGGCCGGGAGGAGGAAGCCGGCTAAAGCAGGTCCAATTATACGACCGCCATTCACGGCCATGCTGTTTAAGCTGACTGCGAAGGGAAGTCGCTCTTTGTCGATTAATGAGGTTAGAAATGCCGACTGAGTGGGAAGCTTCATCGCATTGCCGACTGCTAACAGCACCGTGCAGGCCAGAAGAGCGGCTGGGCTGCGCAGGTCTGCCAAAGCCATTGCAGCTACAGCCAAAGGCGAGAGCATCATCCAAACTTGCGAGAAGATAAGAAATTTTCGCCGGTCGAACATATCTGCGATCGCTCCCGCAGGTAGCGATAGAATCATAACGGGCAGAAAAAGTGCGGTTTGAACAAGCGATATCATAACGGGGTCGCCGTTCGTCCAGTCTCGCATAAGCCATGTAACGGCGATGTTTTGCATCCAAAAGGCTGTTGTCGATAGGGACATGCCGATCCAGAATGCCCGGAAGCGGGGAACCGCTAGCGGTGACCACGTAGAGACGGGCGCATTATTTTCTATCTTCATGCTGTCTTTCGCTTTGGCGTTAAACGCGGTATTGCGACCTATTGGCTTTATGCAGCGGGTACAAAGCTCACCTAGCCTCAAACCCATTCGCTGTGCAATCCCTGACCTAAGGATGCGTTCATCGTGCCGACGCCTACTTCACAAAAAGAATCGCCACTAGATTTTCCGTGGTCAGAGCCACCTGAGCCGGCAACCGGCATAGAGGTCGCGCCAGGCGTGAATTGGGTTCGCATGCCGCTGCCGTTTGCTCTGGATCACATTAACCTGTGGGTTCTTGAGGGCGCCGATGGTTTGGTTTTGGTTGATAGCGGGTTTGAATCTTCTCTTACCCAGGAGATATGGGCGCGGCTATTTGACTCTGCGTTTAGTGGCAAGAGACCGCAACGACTCATTTGTACCCATCATCATCCTGATCACATGGGGCTGGCCGGCTGGCTCATGGAGACATATGGCATTCCGTTGTCGACCACTCAAAAAGAATGGGACGCTTATCATCTTTGGTCGCGATTGAAACCCGACGCGGTTACCGAAATGATGGGTCAGTTTTATAAGCGGGGCGGCGTGTCTGGGGACCGTCAAGAAATCGACCTGCGACGCCGCAAGGATATGTCCTCACGTGAACGCATCAGCCCAGAAGGGTTCGAGTGTATCCGAAACGCGGACGAGATAGATATCGGTGGACAGGCATGGACAGTGAATATTGGCACGGGTCACTCCCCTGAGCTGGCGGCTCTCTTTCGGGTGAAGGACAAAGTCTTGATTTCAGGAGACCAGGTGCTCCCCAAAATATCTCCGAATGTCAGTGTTATGCCCTTTGCTCTTGATTCTGACCCCCTCAAGGATTTTCTCGAGAGTTTGGATCATTTTCGTCAACTGCCGTCTGATACACTTGTGCTGCCCTCACACAAACTGCCCTTCTACGGTCTGCACGATCGAATAGATGCCCTGAAGGCGCATCATATGGAACGGTTAGACGATGCTTTGTCCGCTTGTAGTGAGTCTGTGACGGCAGCTCAGGCGACAAAAGTTCTTTTCCCCCGAGCATTGACCGACCATCAGTATTTCTTCGCGCTAGGTGAAACCTTGGCGCATTTGAATTATCTATGGCGCAACAAAAAGGTGTCGCGCGAAGAGGATGGTGAGGGGACATTCCTCTTTAAACGTCTCTGAGGCTATGAGTGGCGGCTTGTGAGTCCTTCTGTTAGCCACTAGATTAAAGCTCGATATATGAGCTAATCGAGAGCCAGATGCCTGGTCCCAAGGTGAATGACGCAACCCGTACAATCATTTAATCGAGGACTGCAGGTCCTTGAGTATCTCAACCGTCACAACGGTTCCAATGCGAACGCAGTGTCGCGCGGTACCGGTCTAACGCGGGGGACGACCTTTCGTCTGCTCGAAACTTTGCGTCAGTCGAACTTTGTAAGGCGTGATTCGCAGTCAGGTCAGTACTGGCTTGAACGACAGGTTCGTGCCTTGTCAGACGGATACTCTGATGAGCAATGGATCGATGACATTGCGCAGCCGAAGTTGCAAAGCGTCGGGCAGGAAGTGGTATGGCCGCTCACGTTATCGACTCCCTCTGGTATCTTTATGCTGATCCGTCTCAATACGGACTTTGAGAGCCCGCTTTCACAGAACCGGTTCCTCACCGGGCATCGCGTGCCGGTTCTAGATAGTGCGTCAGGGCTGGTCTTTCTGAGTTTTTGCGATGAGGGCCAGAGACAAACGCTCATCGAGATGGCATCTAATTCCGGCCAGCTCAGTACCAATTCGCTCCATAAGAATGAGAAGGCGCTGAGCATTCGAATGAATGAAGTGCGGAAAGCGGGGTTTGCGAAGCGCCAAGAAAAAACGCGGTCAGTCTTATCGGTGCCAATATTCTCAAACTCTCGTGTCTTTGCCTGTCTTGCTATGCGCTACTTCACTTCGGCTTTGTCTGAGGATGATATCCAATCAAACTTTCTTCCTATTCTTCTCGATACAGCGGAATTCATTGGCAAAGCCTTCGAGGCTGGCAAAACCGCCACGAAGAATTAAGCTCGAATAGCGAGCACTTTAGGGTCGTCGACTAAGGGAAGTGCGCTGGGCGGCCTATTTTTTTAGCCACAAGGTAGATAAAAGTTTTGAGAAGTCACGCATGACCGAAAAAGGGGAAGGACCGTTAGCAGGTTTGCGTGTGTTGGACTGCGGTACAGCCATTGTCGGACCATGGAGTGCCACGCTGCTGGCATTTCTTGGCGCTGATGCGATTAAGGTCGAGCGTCCTTCTGGAGAGATCACCCGTCTGGCTAGGCCTCAGCAGAAAGGCTGGTCCACGGCCTATACTATCGCGAATCTATGTAAACGCTCGATTGAGCTCGACTTTAAAGATGAAGCAAACAAACCCGCAATTGCGAGGCTGTTGAGTCAGGCTGATGCCGTTATCGAAAATTACCGTCCAGGTGTCGCCGACCGTATCGGGATTGGCTATCGCCAAGCAAAAGCTCTTAACCCCGGTGTTGTTTACGGATCAAGTTCAGGATGGGGTGATGTTGGTCCGATGCGCGATATGTCTGCCGTTGATTCTCATCTTCAGGCATTTAGCGGCTTCGCCTCTCTAAATGGAGCTCCAGGAGGTGCGCCCGAAATGCTGCGCTACACGCATATTGACCCAAGCGGCGGCACTTTTTTGGCCGTTGGTGTATTGCTCGGTCTCATCGGGAAGCAGCGTTTTGGGTCTGGCGCACATATCGTAACCAGTCACCTTGCTATGACGCTCGCGATGCAAGCGAGCCGCGTTGCGGAAGCGTTGGGCACGGGTGAGCCCGTTCCACGATCAGGCAGCGCTAGCTCGGCAAGCGCACCCAACCAATGTTTCGCCACAAAAGATTGCAGTTACATTGCCATAACGGCGCAAACTCAAGCGCAGTGGATAGCGTTATGTGATGCGCTCGGAAGGTCAGATCTGGTCACAGATCCGAGATTCCTCACCAATTGTGAACGTGTAAAGAATAGAGACGCGCTGGCCGTGCTTATCGGAGACCAGATCAAGACAGCACCCTTGCGGTGGTGGAGTCTGCGTCTAGAAAAAGCCAACGTTCCTGCCAGCGCGCTATTTGATGCCGAGACATTGTTCAATCACAGCCATATTCGTGAAAATGGGTTTTTGGTGGAGGTTGCGCCAGCCCATACGGGCCCCATGACATCTGGCGGGCTGCCGTGGACGTTTTCTCGTACGCCCGCATCCATGGATCAGAAGACACCAAATCCGGGAGCGGACACAGAAGATGTGCTGGCGAATGGATTTGGAGGTCATCAGGAGCGCCAAAACGACGGTGGCGAGTCAGAGTTGTCGGACTGTCCCCTCGCGGGTCTTAAAGTTGTTGAGTTTTGCCAGGGGTATGCGGGGCCGAACGTTGGCTTGTTGCTGGCTGAGGTCGGTGCATCTGTAACCAAAGTCGAATCTCGCGAAGGAGATTGGTCGAAAGGTCTCGCGCCTTCAAACCAGGCTGGTGGAAGTGAGATTTACGACGCGCTGAATCGCAATAAGAGCATCATTACGCTGGATGAAAAGAAGTCGTCTGACGCTCAACAGATCTCGGCACTGGTTTCTGAGGCCGACGTCGTTCTATTGGATGAGACGGCTAGTGATGACCTGACATCTCTTGTCTCTGAGTCGAATCACGAGAAGCTTATCACACTAAACTTGTCGTATTATGGAGAAGCCGGCGGGTTGGCGGGGCGGGCCGGCAGTGAGCTCACTGTTCAGGCAATGGCCGGCTATTTGCGTGCGTTAGGTTCACTGGACCAAGAGCCCGTTCGTGTTGGTGCTGACATCGTAGAGAGTGCGGCGGCGGGGATGGGTCTGCTCGGCGTGCTTGCTGCGCTCTATCACCGAGGACAAAGCGGGCAGGGTCAACATGTTTCGGTAAGTCGTCTCGGCGCGATTATGTCGCTGCGCTCCCTACAATGGGCCGCCATCTCTAACCCCGATGAATGGCTCGGTCCATCATACTGCTTGGCAGAGACAGATCCGCCCCGCCATGGCTATCGCACCAAAGATACCAACATTTTCGTCTCTATGATGAATTTACGGGACGACAAAAATTTTACGACCATGTTGTCCGAGCTGAATATGCTCGATGGTGTGAAAGACGATGAGCGCTTTTTTAAGGAGGGGCGGACGACGATTGGCATGGGGTATCTCAGTGGTGCCTATCATGGTTTGTGGGAAAACTACCTCACCCAGGTGCCCGCTCAAGAAGCACTCGACATATTCAACAGAAACGGCGGCACGGCTGTAGAATTTCCTGAGCTCAATCGGTTAATGCGCCATCCGCAGGTTGAAGCGCTTGATCTCATACATGAGGCAGATGGCCGTAAATTTCTAAGAGCGCCATGGCGCGGTCCCTGGTCTCAACCTGACTTAACGCCTGTGGCAAAGGGATAACGCTATGGATTTCGACCTCCCCGAAGAAACGCGCATGCTGAAGGATACCATCCGCAGATTTGTCGATGCTGAACTGATTCCACTAGAGACATCTCTTCCCGATCGTCCCAATTCTTATGAATTGCCTAAGGATGTGAGAGAGCCGTTGGAAAAGAAAATCCGAGATCTCGGATTGTGGGCCATGGACGCACCCGAAGATGTTGGGGGCGCTGGTCTCGGTCTGCTTGATCACTGTGTCGTGATTGAGGAGGCCCATCGCTGTACAGCAGGACGCGGTCTTTGGTCGTCTTTGTTTTTCCCGGTGCTTCATAATCTCGGCAGTGAAGAGCAGAAGACGAAGTATCTCCTTCCGTCCATGCGAGGAGAATTTCATGGAGCTGCCGCTTTCAGTGAACCCAACGCCGCCGGTGACCTGGCAGGAATTCAGACATCCGCAGAAAAGGTGGACGGTGTGTGGGTGCTGAATGGATCAAAATGTTGGATTAGCCATGCCAAGACAGCCAGATATATTTTGGTGCTGACCCGGCTCAAGGGGACTGCGCGTCACGAAGGTATTACTTGGTTTATCGTCGACGCCGACACAGAGGGTTTCTCGGTCGGACGCGAGCAAAAGATGATCCACGGTCAACCGACCTATGAATTATTCTTCAATGACTGTCATGTGTCGGATAGCCAATTGTTGGGCGAGCCGGGGCAGGGATGGGGCGCTGGTGAAACAGCGCTTTATCGCGGCCGGGTCATGATATCGGCGCGCGCCATCGGTATCGCCCAGCGGTGTTACGAAATGATGGTTGAGTACGCCAAAGAGAGACACACCTTCGGCAAGCCACTGTCCTCAAGACAAGCGATTCAATGGATGGTTGCGGATTCCGCGACAGACATCCATGCCTCCCGTTTGATGGTCTATGACGCAGCGTGGCGGGCGCAGCAAGGCCAAGAGGTGCGAACCCAAATGGCAATGATAAAAATGTTTACATCTGAAATGGCAGGTCGTGTTGTGGACCGAGCTGTCCAGGTTCACGGTGCATCCGGTTTGTCTGACGAAACGATTTTGGAGCGTTGCTATCGGGATGTTCGCCCAATGCGTATTTATGAAGGGTCCTCAGAGGCAATGCGCAGTGTCGTAGCGAAGAACATTTTCCAAGAAGGCCGTAATCGTTAACAGCTCTTTAGTTAGCTAATCTAATAGATTCGTAGGCGATGCCGACTGGTCGAATTCGTATGTTCTCAATTCGATTGGAGTATCCAATGACACTGCCATATTCAATAAGATTGATCGTCGGGGCTAGGGTCTGCATTTCAGCCATGATTGATTGAAGTTGAGTTTCTCTCTTATTCAGATCCATTTCTTGATTGCTTGCTGCAATACGCGCCGAAAGGCTTTCATCACAGAAGAACGGATTTGCTTTGAGGCAGGAGAAATCTTTTAGAGCCCGACCCGTATCGTTGTACGGGGCGTTATTCCAAAGGATTGAGAAGCCATCAACTTCGCCCCAGTCGCCGGTGAAGTACTTACGGGTGCGTTCAGGGTACGTCGTAGTTCTGAGATCAACCATGATTCCCACTTGGGATAGGTCTTGTGCTGTCTGCTGATATATCAGCGAGTCCGATGGTCCCATCCCAACGAGTACCTCGATGATAATTTTAAACCCATCGGGATATCCTGCGTCCGCCAGAAGTGCCCGGGCCCGTTGTGGATCATAGGTGTAGGGCACGATATCTGGGTTGTGACCCACGTTAGCCCTCGTTGCGCCTTGCGTGGCCAAGGGGAACATTCCGCCGAGAATGAAATCGACCATGGCCTCACGGTTCACAGCATAATTAATAGCTTGCCGCACGCGTTGGTCGTTTAGCGGCGACTCCTCTTTGAGAGCATTGGGTAAACCAAGCGCCATAACTTGATTGCCATAGTGGACCTGGGGCTTTAGTCCCTGGGCTTCGATCATTGGAGCGTCTTCTGGAGTTAGCCCTAATGCCAAATCAATTTGACCAGCGCTGAGAGCCTGGGTCCGCGCGATAGAATCTTTTAGGGTGAAGATGCGCAGATCGGTAAATGTTGGTGAGGGGCGCCAAGAATCGGCAAAAGCTTTGAACGCGATGGCACCGCCTTGATTCCACGTTTCCAGATGGAAGGGACCCGTTCCTATGGGCGCTCGGCTGTATTCATCTGGTCCGATTTCAGACCACAGATCAAAGTCGACAACGCGGAACAGACTAAATCGCTTAGCCAGCATGGGGTCAGGGGTGCGAGTAATCACCTCTACAGATTCCTCGTCCAACGCTCGTGCAGACTCTATGACTGACATTTCCGTGGCGATTGGATATCCACGATTCTCCGGTTTAATGAGATCGTTGATGTTTGCAGCAACGCTTGCCGCAGTCAGAGGGGTGCCATTTTGAAATTGCACATCCGCGCGAAGAGTAAATACCCAGCGTCGGTCACCATCATTCACCCAAGACAACGCTAGAGCAGGCTTGAGTTGCCCGTCAGAGTCGATTTGGGTGAGGCCATCGTAGATTGAACCCAGAATTGAACCGGGAGTCACGCCGATGGCGGCATACGGATTGCCGAGGCTGGCGGGAAGTTCTGTACCGCCTACGTTAAGAGTTTCAGCGCTCTGACCCGTATTAATGGTGAACAAAAAACCAAAGCCAGTCGCTAAAGCCAAATAGGTTTTACGAAAAGGCATTTGTTTGCGCACGCCTATTGCGATTTTCTTATTAGATCGCGGGCAACGCGGAAGCCAAAAATGTGAGACGCGAGGTCCTCTGGGTCACGACCGCGGAATGCCGGACGATGCCTGGATATCATTGAGAACCAGCTGCCCCCTTTGACGCTGCGACGGTCACAATGGCCGGACACTTGATTAGGGCGCTCGTCGACGTCTTCCTCGTCATAGAGCCAGAGTGAGCAGTCTTCGTTCCACTCCCACACGTTGCCGCCCAGATCATGAAGACCAAATCCATTGGCGGGGAAAGAAGCCACTGGTGCGACGCGGCCAAAACCATCGTCGCAGTTTACGGGCTTCCAAGATGAATGTTCTTTGGCGTATTCCGTTTGGGCGGCTTGTCGGTCGAACACATTTCCTATTTTACACGCATACCCAGACTCTTCACCCCACGACCAGGTTGTTTGTGTGCCGTCGCGTGCGACGTATTCCCACTCAGCCTCAGACAATAGCCGATAGCGTTCACCGGTCTTGCCACTGAGCCATAAAGTGTAGGCCTTCGCATCATGCCAAGAGACACAAACGACGGGTTCGTCTTCTTGGGGTGGGCGACCGTAATCGGGGTCGGTCCAATTTCCACCAAACATAACAACCTCGCCACGCCATTTTGTACAGGCAGTGGATGGGCGGTATCCAGTCGCGTTAACAAACTCTGCAAATTGAGCATTGGTGACTTCTGTTTTTCCGGCGGCGAACGCAAAGCGAATGGTACGTTTGTGTACGGGTGTTTCAGGGCGGGTTTCATTTAATACAAACTCGCCGCGTTCTGATCCCATGATGAATTCACCGGGCGGGATAACAACCATTTCGGGACAGGTGTCACAATCGATAAATACGTCTCCAGCTTCCGATTGAGCTTGAGCAACCGACGCGCTCAGTGTGGTGGCGAGGACTAAAACTATTGCTCGTGATAACTGTGGACGCATACGCCTCTCCTGGAATTGGTTGTGTTGCGTCAATTGGTACGCACCCATGTGTCTGGCCACCATCCTTGACCGGCGCTAGCTCTAATTATGAGCTTGTCCAGCCCTTGACGTAGGACCTATGGGGTAAAGTGCTCTATGGTTGAAAGTCTAGTTAACGAGGGGCGATGGATATGAAGCGATATGTAAATGCGGTTTTTGCTCTTTTGGTATCTGCAATAGCCGCTCTCCCGTCTCTCGCCGCTGAAGGTGTGCTGATCTTCGGGGCGACCCGCAACACCGGTCTCGAGATTGCAAAAATATTGGTTGCGCGGGGTGAGCCGGTTACAGCTTTTGTTCGGCCGACATCGAACCTCGAGAATCTTGAAGCGCTCGACGTCACTTATTTTGTGGGTGATGCCATGAATGTTGATGATGTCGAGCGGGCCATCCTTTCGAAAGATTTTAAAGCCGTGATCTCAACGCTGGGCGGCGGCCGGGGAGAACGACCACCCGATGTGGTCGGGACCATCAACATGGTTGATGCCATGACAAAATCAAATACTAAGCGCTTCCTTGTCGTGACGATCATTGGTCCAGGGAAGAGCATCAGTATGGTGCCACGACAACAGCGTGTCTCCTTGGGCCGGGTCATAGAACTCAAAGCCGAAGCTGAGAACTATATTATGGCCAGCGATTTGGACTACACCATTATTCGACCGGGCCAGCTCACCTCTAATCCAAGGTCTGGGATCATAAGAATGGACGTTGAGCCATCTCCGACGGGTCCCATCACGCGTGCAGATCTCGCGGATATGGTCGTCGGTGCCTACGACGACGATTCAACTATCCGCATGGTGTATCAGGCGATTGGTGATGATCCTCTCGCTACGGTTCGTATGGACCAACAGCCAGAATAATATCGGTAACTAGCGGGACCTGCGTCGTCCATCTCGGCTGGGTATCGCTATGGCTATGCACAGTCGGCCACATGAGATGCCCAAAAGGCATTTGGTAGCGTCGGGCAAATAGACCATATAGGCTGAGTAACGTCGGCTTAATTGTTGGTTGAATTTGTCATGTTTGGAAGAGCCCACTCGGTACAAATGTTGAAGAATGCGGTGGTTATTGCCATCGCATTACTCTTTCCGTTCTTTGTGAGTAAGCCATCTTTGGCAGATAGTACCACGCTCCGTGTGGGTTTTCCGGTTGCGGCTGCAACGGGTGGGTATCCCTTCGCACGTGATGATGGCGGTGGTCTCAGATTTGCGTTCTATGATGGGCTAACTCGATTTACGCCCGGCGGTGAGTTACTGCCGGCGCTGGCCGTATCGTGGGAAAACGAGGTACCTACCAAGTGGGTTTTTCAGCTTCGTGAAGGCGTTGTATTCAGCAATGGAGAACCGTTTAACGCGGATAGTGTGGTCGCAACACTGATTGAGCTTTATAACCCAGACGTTCTCCACCCGAAAAAAGCTGATATGGGATCAATCAGCGGATATCGTGCCCGCGGCGCCTACACCGTAGAGATTGAAACTTCTGAACCTGATCCACTTATTCCGCGACGGATGGCTCAGCTTCCTATGATAGAGCCGAAAGCATGGAAAGACTTGGGTCGAGACGGTTACTCTATAACGCCGATTGGAACTGGCGCGTATAAGGTCGATTCATGGGGCAATAACCGCACCAGACCTGTTTTAGTAGCGGCAGAAGAGTCCTGGCGACAGGTCAAACATATCAAGCGAGTGGAAGTTACCATTATTCCCGAACCCGGTTCGCGGGTCAGCGGGCTCCTATCGCGAGAGTTCGATATGGCGATTAGTTTGCCCAGCGACGATATTGCAGTGTTGGAAGCGAACGACGTCAAAATCCGGATGTCGACGAACCCTAGTATTCTCTCGATCGCATTCCGAACCGTGCGCCCGGATGACTCTCCAATCAAGGATGCGCGTGTCCGGCAAGCGCTAAACTACGCCGTGGACAAACAATCGATTGCAGATTTTATTCTCGGCGGCACCAGTCGTGTCGCGCATCAACCTGCTACGCCTGAGTTGATAGGGTACAATCCAGACGCTGAGCCCTTCGACTACAATCCCGAGAAGGCTAAGCAGTTACTAATCGAGGCCGGGTACCCGAACGGTTTTCCTCTAAAGTTTTCGGTGTATGGCGGGATATTGCCGGGCGATACATTGATGTTTCAGAAAATCGCCCAAGACCTTGCAGCGATTGGTGTTCAAACTGAGCTGCGGCAAATATCGTTTCCTGACTATGTTCGGCGCTTATTTAACTCGGATTGGGAAGATATTGATGGATTCTCCATCGGTTGGCTGAACATGCAGCTATGGGATCCTCAAAAATCTTTTGAACAGTTCTCATGTGTGTATACCGCACCATTTTATTGTGACGAGGGAATGATGCCGCTGTTAGACGCGGCCCGTGTGGAAATGGATCCGGCTGCGCGAGAGGCTTTGCTTCAAGATATAGTGATGCGTTTCAGGGATCAGGCAGCAGCTTTGTGGCTGGTCGAGTTTGCTGGAGCTAACGGATTGCAGCCTGTCTATGAGGTCGGTCGGTTTCGCCTCGATGGCAGCGCGTATGAACAAATAGAATACGTTGGCGACTAACTGGCTTTTTTCGCCAGTTCGCTGAACAACGCATCCTCATTAACGGTGTCGCGACGTTGAGCCTGCCAGGTCGTCGCAAAACCACGGGGGAATTGGTCGTCACCGTCCCGCTGGCCATCTTCTGACCACAGGACTGGGAACAAAGGTCCGGCTGGCGGATTGCCATCTACCATCTCATCGAATGACACGCCTGCGATATTTAAGCAGTCCGGCCGGGGAGCCCAACGAATGTCGTCTCCAAAAATACGAGCCGATATAGCGATACGCCAATCGTCACTCGTATTGCCTGATGAGTAATGCAAGACCCAAGGGTGAATAACCAGCATGTCGCCGGGCTCCATCTCCCAATTGAGAAAGCGAGCATTTGGATCAGCACGTAGCTTAGCTTCGTCCGGATGCGGGGCCCTGTCATCGGGTTTAATCATCTTTCGGGCATTTGGCGAGAATAGCCAATAGGGAACGTCTTGTGTTTGAGACCCGGCAAGCACCTCTAAAGAGTTCTCCGGTGCTACTGGGTTCAACGGAATCCAAAGAGATGGGACCATATGCCCACTTACAGGCCAGCCCATGCGGTCACAGTGCCAAAGCGTCTTTGAATCTGATTTAGGTGGCTTGGCAAAAATCTCTTCAAAGAAAAACCGTGCGGTTGACGAACCGATTGTTTCGGCAGCCGCTTGTCCCATCGGTGAATTGAATATGAAGTTCCGAAATTCAGGAATGATTCGCGACATGTATCGTCCCGGAGTAGACGGAAGCAAGCCGACGTCTTCCTCATCGACGGAAATGCGCCGTGCCACCGGCGTCATGCTCTCTATCCATTCCGGGTCAAAGACCTTCCGCAAACATACAGCTCCATCGCGGGCATAAGTCTCGCGATCTTCATCGGTGATGGCTCTAAGTGGTTCTGTATTTAGCGTCATGGTCGAAGCTTTCGTCTGATCAGAGTTTTATTCTGCTGTTCTTTTCTTGTCTTACAAATAGAAAGTTGGGCTGGTGTTATGCACCTTTTGCATGTTGGGTTAAAGCCCAAGAGCGCCTGGGTTGAGGAGGCCATGTGGGTCGACGTGAGCTTTTACTTGCTTCACTAGGCTGACCGTCATATCTGAGCGATCGCGTAAGTACGGATAGGCTTTGCCGATTTGAAGATGAACGCCGCCGTGTTCATGCATGATCGTGACCATGTCTTCGAACATTTCTTTGGCGAATGCCCGGCCTTTTTCGTTGGGCGCATTTTTGCGCATGGGCGCAAGAAGTTCTTCAGGTGTGTTGCGATCGTGGAAAACATCCGGTTGATCAGGCCAATACAAAACGGGCTCATATAGGAAGCCGTTGGTGCTCAAGGTTCCGAAGATCGACGGTGTTGTCATACGCATGGCGTCCATCTCGACTTTGCGCTTCGCAAAATAGTCCTCGAGCGCGGTATGAAATGCGACCGCTTTTGAAAAGGGCACAATGGTATGTAGTGGCAACATGCGCTTTGCATCCATGCCTACCACCGGGTAGGGCATGAACGGTGTGGCGCGCATGACGGCCGGCATGGTGTTTGGAATATCCCGACCGGCTCCACCAACGGCGTCGCGTATTGTTTGAATATGACCTTTTAGTTCGGTCCGATTGTCGGCTTCAACGGCGCAATGAACAAAACATTCCGCCTTTCTGGCCCAGCTCCGCCCGGCAATTGCCATTTTGACTAGCTGTAGGAGGCCACTTAGTAGTCCACCAGACGCCCGGCCGACGGCAAACATGATTTTTAAATCTTCCCACAAGCCTTTGCTGGCGACGACGCCTTCCATAGCCCGCCTTGTAAATCCAAAAACCTCTGTTGCCCTATTGGATGCGGCAATACCCGCCATAGCCTTTTGGGCGGCTTCAAAACTATCAAACCCAAACGACAGTCCTTGGGTCAGCTTGGCGCGCCTTTGAAGCCGTAGCGTTACGGTCGCCTTTATACCGAGGGCGCCGGCATCACCGCAGAACAATCCTGTTAGATCTGGCCCGTAATTTCGGAAGAAGGGAGATTTACCTTTTTGCGCTGCAGATCCTGTTGCAAACACGGTGCCATCTGCGGTCACTATTTCCATACCCAGAACTGCTTCAGCAGAAATGCCATCTTTGGATGAGCCTAGACTTGCGGCCCCTTGCGACATTCCACCACCAATGGTGGCCTTGAAGCCTGACAGAGGCCCCCAGAACTCAGCCCGTACCCCGTGTGGTGCGAGGGCGTTGTCCAGGGCTTCCCAAGTGCAACCGGCTTGAACTGTCACAAACATGTCCCCAACATTGATTTCTGTAATCTCGTTGAGGCCGGTCATATCGAGCGATACACCGTTCGGCCCAGTCGGCAGGTAGGCGTCCGTATAGGAATATCCGCCGCCGCGTGGAAACACCGCTATCCCGGCGTCTGTCAAAGTTTTGATCGCCTTAGCAAGACCATCGACCGTGGTTGGACTAATCACTGCGGCAACAGTGGGGCCTGTCGCAAACACGTCTTGCGAATGGTATGCACAAGTCTCACCGTCGGTGACAACCGCGTCTGCGCCGATAATTGCTCTCGTTGCCTCAAGGGCTTGAGACACGACTTCGCTGGTGACTGGTGTGCTTACATTCATGAGTAAATTGGGCGCACCTACGCGGGCTTTATTGCGACAATTGTTTGTAAAAACCCATTCGAATTCTTAGGTCCTGGCGTGATCACAAACCCTGCATCTTTGAGCTCCTTATGGAAGTCCATGTAGACGAATCTGGGTGAATAGGGCTCGCAATTGTTGATGGAATCGTAATCAATCATCCAACGTTGAGACGCGGGCATATTCGGTCCTGCACTTGGAAATTCATAAATGCAGAATGTTCCGCCAGGCCGGAGAATACGGAACATTTCGTTGATCGTATCCTTAATGACCCGGACCGGAATCTCGTGGAATAGAATGTACGACAGAATCATGTCGAAACTGTCATCGTCAAACTTGGTGTCTTCGGACAGCCCTTGAACGAAGTTAACGTCGACGTCCCGCTCAACGGCTTGCCAATGGGCGTATGTCACCATCGGGAACCCGACATCCAAGCCAGTTACTTCCGCATCGGGGTAGCGATCTTTAAGAATAATAGTAGCTTGGCCAATACTGCATGCTAGGTCGAGTATCTTATCGACCTTGCCGTCTTCTGGCGGAGTAAGTGTATCGACAATTTCGGCATGAAGTTCGTCTTGGTCGTTGGCACCTGCGTAAAAAACTTTCGTGCCGTAATGGTAAACGATCCCACCAATGGGGTCGTCCGTATACCCCCCAGGTTGCAAGTGAATTTCACGGCGGGCGTAGCTCGGCACCTCGAAGTTAGGGTCGACTGTGAGTTTGCCGGGGCCTTTGGTGGCGGCATCTTCCATCGCCTTAGTCAGATCATCCAAAAAAGGCTCAAAAGAATTTCGCGTGCGCCGCCACATCATCTCTTGATGGGATCGCATGTAGCGCTGCCACGTGGCAGGTAGGGGCAGTTTATTGATAACCCCTTTGATGTCTTTAATGTCTGTGGTGTCGTCGGTTTCGCCTAAAGCCTCTGCGACAGCCTTGTCACCTTCTGCAGCGACAGCAGGAAATGTGCCATACCCTGCAATGCCACGGAACGTTTCTACGAAATCAAGGTAGCTCTCATCAGAGAGTCGCGTCGTACGTGGCAAAATGCCGTTATAGCCGCGAGATAATGCAACTGTGGTGCTCATGATTGATCTCCTGATTCATCTACAGTGTCCATGCCAAACTTAACGTCTACTGAGCCGCGCGACATGCGCCTAAATACGTTTGAAACCAACTCCGCACGCTCAGCGGCGCGAGCGGCATTGTCTTCTGGTGTTGGCTCGTAGGCCTCGATCATCGCGCCAATGTCTTTACCGACGACGTCATTAAGAATGCGCTCGAGAAGGATGGCGCGGTCACGATAAGTCCATACGGCCGCAGTCAACTCCAGCAAAGACTCGTGAATATTGTCGAGTACTTGGTTGTCAAAGAACTGCTTTCCTGGACCGTCGATCTCGTCTCCAAACACGAAGCGCGGGTCTTTTGGGGGTAAGTTTTCCATTAGTGTTTTCCTTTAAGCGAGTTCTGCATCCATTTTAGAAACGTGAGTGCCATAAGGTTTCTTTCCAAAGAATAATATGGCTGCGCCGATCAACATGACGGTCGGGCAAACAACACTGATCGAGTAGCGTATAAGGTCAGAATCTCCCAGCACGTAATCAGTGAATACCGCTACGAGAAATGGTCCGCCGCCTTGTCCAATGACATTGGCAACAAGGAGATATATAGCGACCATTTGACCCCGCAAGCGATTGGGCACAATTAAGGGCAGAGCAGATGGACCGGTGCCAAAAGGCATTGTGCCAAAGAAAACCACTGGGGCCAGAAGAACCAGCGACAAATCTTTGTCGGGGACCAATGTGAAGGTGGCGAGAAAAGGTGTCGCAAGAATCGCAGAAATGAACCCGGCGCGCATGTTGGAGTCATTGTAGCCGCGACTCTTCATCCAATCAGAGAGCAGCCCGCCTGTGACAACTCCGGCGGACCCTAGGGTGACGAAATAGAGGCCGAAAATTCCGCCAATCTCGCCTGCCGTCATGCCGTGTGTCCGCATAAAATAGGCCGGGACCCACGCGCTAACCGAAAACATAGCGACGGTCAAAAACGTAAAGCCGAAAACGACAGGCAAAATAACAATCTTATTGTCGATCAAATATTGCCAAGCCTGGCGTAAGGACAGAGCCTCATCTTTTTGTTCAGCGGTTTTAGTAATCCCGAGGCGAGGCGGTTCCCGCACCAGCAGCCATACGATAAATGCGAATATGAGACCCGGGACAGAGACAATCAGAAAAGTCATTTGCCAGGGTCGGATCGTTCCGAAAAAGCCCAAATCAACTGGACCGATTTCCGTCATTTTGCTGATCACGAAACCGCCCACAAGCAGGGCAATCCCAGTTCCTAGAAAACTAGAACCCGTGAAAACACTCAACGCGCGTGTCAGGCTTTTGCGGGGGAAGTAATCGGCAAGCATTGAAAACCCCGCAGGAGATAAAGTGGCTTCGCCGACACCTACCATCATCCGTGCGACAAAGAGCTGCCAGAATACTTTTGCAAGTCCACACACAGCTGTTGCGAAGGACCAAAGCACCATTCCGGCAAGGATAATGGTTTTGCGGTTTCTGGCATCTACCAACCTACCCATAGGGATAGCGGCGGCGCTGTAGAAGAGCGCGAAGGCAAATCCTTGCAGCAAACTCACTTGAGTATCGGAGATCCCCAAGTCGTTTTTGATTGGGTCAACCAACAGGCTGATGATCTGTCGGTCAATGAATGAGATAATTGCGGCCAGGCACAACATGAATACTACAAACCAGGCATACCCGTCCGAGCGAAATGCGAAATTTGGATCAGATGCGGCGTCAGACTGTGCGTTGCTCATGTAACATCCTAAGCGGTAATCAAATCGGCGGCTTTTTCACCGATCATTAGAGCAGTGGCATTGGTGTTGCCACTTATCAATTCAGGCATGATCGAGGCGTCTGCAACTCGCAAGCCGTCGACCCCTTTGACCTTAAGGTCTGGAGTGACAACGGCCTCGTCATCAAATCCCATGCGACAGGTGCCCACAACATGATAACCAAGAAAAGCTGTCTTGCGTAAGAAGTCCGCCCACTCATCATCACTTTGTACGTCGTCGCCGGGCAGACGTTCAGCGATACGGTGTGGGGCAAAGGCTGGGCCAGACAAGATACGTCTTACAGATTTGCACCCTTCTGTTAATTTCACCAGGTCGTCCTCATTATCAAAAAGATTGTGAGTGATCTTCGGTGCTACAAATGGGTCGTTGGAGTTTAAGCGCACGGTGCCACGTGTTTTTGGGTAGGCGATGTTCACGGCAGCGGAAATGGCGGGTTTGTCGTGAGGAATGACGCCGTTCTCGTCAAAGCTAAAGGCGTACGGGCCGAGTTGAACCTGAATATCAGCGAAATCTTGCGCGGCATCAGACTTAGTAAAAGCCACCGCATGGGGGTAGGGGCTCGTGGCGGGGCCACGGCCAAACAGCAACCAATTGACGGCGTGAATTGCGATCTTCCAGCTGTTGATCTCAGTATTAAAGGTCGATTGGTTGACCTCTATACTCACCATACCTTCGGGGTGTTCTTGCAAGTTTTGTCCGACGCCTGGCGCATCGCGGCGAACCTCTATGCCATGCGACCGCAAGTCCGCCTCCGGTCCGATGCCACTTAGCATTAGAATTTTTGGCGTCGAGAGTGTCCCCGCGCTTAGAGTTACGCTTGCGCTTGCCTTTGCTGCTTTTTGTGCGTTGCCTTTTTGGTAGTGCACCCCGGTACACCGTGACCCCTCAAATGCCAGGCTCGTTACCATAGCGTTGGTGATGATCTTCAGATTGCTAGGCTTTTTTCCGGGCCACAGATATGCGCGCGCAGCGTGATACCGCCAGCCACGGGATTGAGTCACTTGACTGTAAGCAACGCCAAGTTGGCTAACCCCGTTGTAATCTTCATTAAATGGAATGCCTGATTCTTTGGCGGCATCAACAAACACGTGGGCCAGCGGGTGAGTTGTACGTAATCGATCGACATGAACGGGACCTGTCCGTCCCCGTACCGTTTCATCACCTATGGTTGTTCTCTCTAGGCGTTGGAAAATGGGAAGTAATTCGTCGTAAGACCACCCTGTACAGCCATTCTCCGCCCACTTGTCATAGTCACGAGCTTGGCCACGTACGTAGAGCATTCCGTTTATGGAACTGGATCCGCCCAGAACTTTGCCTGCGGGCCATAGGTCGACCTTACCGTTCCGGCTGGCGTCGGGCTCAGCCATATGCAGCCAATCGAGACTTGGATTGCCCATCGCCTTGATAATGGCTGCGGGGACATGAATGAAGGGTGACCAGTCGCGCCCTCCCGCTTCTAGCAGGAGTATCTTTTCGGCGGGATGATTGGTGGCGAGGCGGAAAGCCAAGGCTGAACCAGCGGACCCGCCGCCAACAACGATATGAGTAAATTCACTCATACACTGACCTCTGGCCAGCTTTCGAATACGGTCCGTGTCGCATCCACGAAGTGCTTTACTGCGGCTCGTTGTGTTTCTGAATTCCTAAGAATCAAACCCGAGGACCGCTTAAACGGTGTGCCCTCCATTGCCAAGCGCACGATACGGCCTTCCTGGACATCCTTCTCCAACAGGTGCTCTGGCAGGAGGCTGGCATATTTACCGGACAGTACTAAAGAGCGGAGTAACGTGAGGCTGTTTGTTTCTATGGCCGGACTAAGCAGAGTTAAATTCTCGGCAGCAAACAGGTCAGCCACAAGCACTGAAACATGTGCTTGCCTGACCAGAGCCAGATTGTGCTCTCGCAAGTCGGCCATCGCGACATTGCCTTTGTCAGCGAGTGGATGGTTGGTGCTGACTACAAAATGAGATTGCACTGTTATGAGAGGTTCAAACGTTAGGCCTTCATCGGCGACGCCGGGAGGGAAATTGGAGACAAGCGCATCTACATGTGCGGTCTTGAGGTCGGGAATCAGGTCCTCGAAAAAGCCTTCACTGATATCGACAGCTAATTCAGGCACTGTTTCTGCTAAGCGAATGAGGACGGCAGCCATCGGCTCCCCGGCAAACATAGCCGCCACTCCAATCTTGAGCGAGCCTAGCTGCCCTTTCGACGTGGCAGTGACGTCTGCCGCGGCGCGGGTAGTTTCATTCAAAATCATTTTTGCTTGTGAGTAGAGCTGGCTGCCGGCTTCAGTCGGCATCACTCCGCGGGATCCACGGGACAGCAATTCAGCCTGAAGCTGTGCCTCAAGGTTTTTGATGCTCCGGGTCAAGGCGGGCTGGGTAATATGAAGAATCTGGGAGGCACCAGACAGCGTGCCGCTCTCGACTACAGTCACAAAATGGCGCAATTGCTTCAATTCCATAGGATTACCCCTGTTGCCGGCGGGAGTATGGCGGTTCCTACCCTATAATCTCCAATGAAATAATGGGTTTAAAGTATAAATAAATAGAATAGCTTTGTTTGTGCTTTGAATTGGTGGCAAAGCCCGTCTAAAGGCACACTCCGCAAGCCATCAACGCAGCTCGAAAGTAACCTCGATGGATAAAATAGATATCGGTGATGCCGAGTTGGCAGTCTGGCGCGAAGGTGCTGGGGATCCAGTTTTCTTGGTTTCGGGGCTAGGTGGCCGAGCTGCCTTTTGGTCTGAGTTGGTTCCTGCATTGTCGAGCAAATTTGACGTGATTACCCATGATCATCGGGGTACTGGGGCCAGTACCAAGTCGACCATTACTTATTCTGTCTCTCAAATGGCGAACGATGTCCTTGTGTTGATGGATAACCTTGGTGTGGCGCAGGCTGCAGTAGTTGGTCATTCTACTGGTGGAGCGATCGCACAACACCTTGCGTTAAAACACCCAGATCGTCTCACTAAGATTGTATTGAGTGCGACTTGGGCTGGCCCGAGCCCTTATTTCCAGACTTTGTTCGAACTTCGTGCGCAGATGCTGCGGGAGGCGGGACCCGAAGCCTACCTCGTGGATGGAATCCTGAGGGCTTATCCGCCTGATACGCTTTCTGAGAACCCTGACCTTTTGTCTGGAACACGGGAGGAGCGCTTGGCAGCTTTTCCAGGCGAAGAAATTGAACTCTCAAGGGTCAGCGCCGTTCTTGCTCACGATTTTCGTGACCAGATTTCCCAGATCGCGGTTCCCACTCAGGTTATTTGTGCCGCCGACGATCAGATTACACCCGTTGGGTTTTCTCACGAGTTGATCGAAAAAATACCAAATGCGCAGAGTGTTATCCTGCCTCATGGGGGCCACTTCATGCCTAGAGTGGCGACCCAAGAATACAATGCTGCCGTTCTTACTTTTCTCTCTGGTTCAAATTCGGAGTCCTAAAACATGGCGACAGAGGTTGATGTCAAAGCCCCGTGGTGGGCAGTAATCGGTCCTGACGAAGGCGAGTCCATTTGGCAGCCTGAACCCTCTCAGGGTTATGTCACTGTAAATCTGACTCCCGAGAATACACCGTACGACGGGTTCTCATCTGGCATTCAAGTTTTGCCCCCCGGCTGTCACGTTCGCGAACATGGTCACTTGCAAAACCATGAGCTGATTTTCATCTATGAAGGAACCGGTCGCTGTGAAATCGAAGATGAGGTCTATGATATTGGGCCGGGTTCGACCGTGATGTTCGGTCGACACGCGAAGCATTTACTGGAAAATACAGGTGACGTGGATATGAAGCTGTTTTGGGTCTTTATGCCACCAGGATTGGAAGATTGGTTCCGGGCCATTGGCAAGGTACGCACACCGGGGGAGCCGATGCCGGACAAGTTTTCCAGGCCAGACGACGTGATGGACGTCATGAAAGCGATGAAATTTGTTCCACCAAGCGCCAACGCTAAGTAAGTCAGAATTCGTCGAAGATAGATCGCGAGCAATATATGTTAATCCTTAATCGCGAAGCCGTTGCGGCCAGCCTCAGCCATGCAGAGTGCGTTGACCTAATGGAAGGTGCGATGCGAGCGGTATCCCGTCGTGACGTTGTTATGCCTTTGCGGCAATTCATGGCTGTGCCAGACACCCAGGGCAAGCTTGGCATGATGCCAGGATATGTAGGCAGAACTGAAGACGCTGAGCCGTCTTTTGGGATCAAAGTTGTTAGCAAGTTTCCTCGCGCCCCCGGAAATCCGCACTCCAGTCATGTTGGTGCCGTTTTGATGTTTGAGACAGAGGATGGTTTGCCTGTCGCTCTGTTAGATGGCCGCGAACTTACGGCCATCCGGACATCGGCGACCACGGCAATGGCCACCAGGGTTCTGGCGCGTCAGGATGCGACATCGCTTACGTTTATTGGATGTGGTGAAGAAGCGCGCCATCACATTCAGGCAATATTGCCGGTACGCCCGATAAAGAAAATAACGTTATGGGGGCGCAACGCGGAGCGAGCAGCCACGTTTGCCTCGGAACAAAACATTCCTTCTGATGTCAGTATTCATGTTGAGCCCGACATCGAAAAGGCAACGCGGGAGGCGGACATTCTCTGCACTGTCACGTCGTCCATGCAGCCAATACTCAAAGGACAGTGGTTGCAGCCGGGTGTGCATGTGAATTTAGTTGGCGCGGCTGTACGCGCTTCAGCAGAAGCCGATATCGAAGTTGTCAAACGTAGTCGGTTTTATGTCGACTATCAGCCATCGGCCATTGAGCAGGCTGGTGAACTGGTCAACGCCATTGAAGCTGGTGTTGTGAGCGAAGGCCATATTGTCGGTGAGATTGGTGCAGTTTTAAACGGAGACGCGCCAGGCCGCCGCACAGATGACGAAATAACAGTGTACAAATCACTCGGCGTATCGGCGCAAGACCTCGCCGCTGGTATGGCGGCAGCAGAAAACGCTAAGTCGAAAAACATCGGCGTTGCCGTTGACTGGTAAGGACCTTCCCATGGTGACTCTAAAACAGCGGTTATCCGAACCTGAGATCGTTCAAGTGCCGGGCGTATATGATGCACTTACGGCCGCGCTTGCTGAAAAAGCTGGTTTTGAAGCGGCATTTATCTCTGGGTCTGCAGTCGCTTACAGCCAGTTGGGACGTCCTGATATTGGTTTGGTTGCGATGACAGAGATGGCCCAAGTAGTTGACCGTGTGCGTGACCGTGTCGGTATTCCGCTGTTTGTTGATGCGGATTCAGGTTTCGGAAACGCATATCATGTGGCACGCGCCGTTCGTCTATTCGAGCGGTCCGGCGCATCAGGTATTCAGATTGAGGACCAGGTCAACACAAAGTCCGTAGCTGAGGTATCTAAGAGACCACTGGTTTCTATTGATACGATGGTTGGTAAGCTTAAATCCGCTTTGGATGCGCGCACTTCCGAAGAGACGATTATCAGTGCCCGGAGCGACGCTGTCTTTACAGAAGGTGTAGACGCGGCCTTGGATCGTGCTAACGCTTATGCCGATTCCGGGGTTGATATGGTTTTTGTCGAGGGGCTAACAGAGGCCGGAGACCGGCAACGTCTTTGTGATGCGCTTAAGGGTCGTGTGACTCTTCTATTCAATCTTCTCAAACCCGGAGCAGCGGGTGCTCCATCACCTAACGACTTGCAGGCTTCCGGGTATGACATTGTCTTGTTCCCGGCCGCGGTCATAGGTCCCTCTGCTAATGCGGTCTGGCAGTCTTTGAATCGCCTCAAAGGAACAGATGTTTCTGCTGATCCAGTTCCCGTAACGGACCTGATAGATGCCGATGTCTTGGCGAAATGCTGAGAATACCGCGGGTTAGAGGGTTTCTAGCCGCCTAGGTGCGGAACCAGAGGTAATTCGCGACCTTCGATTTTGTGTATACTGTGGTCCAAATGGCATCGTCGGTGATGTCCCTCTGGATCGGAGAAAACTATGAACAAAATTACCCCACCTGAAGGTTTGGTTTTCGGATCACCCGAGGGGGCGTCGCGGCGGTCTGTTCTGAAAATGACCGGGGCAGCAAGTGGTGGTCTTGTGCTCGGTATGGTCCTTATGGAAAAAGGTCACGAGGCCCGGGCGGCGACCGAAGATGCCGCGTTTGCGCCGAATGCGTTCTTGGAAATCAATCCCAACGGACGCATACTCATTTACTCTAAGGCGCCGGAAATCGGTCAGGGCATCAAAACCGCTTTCCCAATGATTGTTGCGGAAGAATTGGATGCTGCTTGGACCGACGTTGATGTCCAACAGGCGCCAATCAATCCTAATGTCTACGGTCGACAAAGTGCTGGCGGTTCGTTCTCAATACTCGGCGCGTGGGATCAGTTACGTCAGGCCGGAGCCGCGGCGCGATCAATGCTGGTGTCGGCGGCCGCACAACAGTGGAGCGTAGAGTCCGCATCTTGTAGTGCGGCGAATAGCCACGTTATTCATCCCGACGGTGAGCGGAAACTTTCCTACGCGTCTCTGGCATCATCCGCAGCGCGTTTACCTATCCCTGATGTGGAGAGCCTGACCCTAAAGGATCGTGAAGACTACGAACTCATCGGAACATGGGTGGGTGGTGTAGAGAACGAGCAACTCGTCACTGGTCAGCCGCTTTTTGGTACGGATCAAGTGCTACCGGACATGGTTTACGCGACCTACCACAAGTGCCCAGCATTTGGCGGGACTGTTGTGTCAGCGAATCTGGATCATGTGCGCTCATTGGACGGAGTTTTAGATGCCTTTGCCCTTGAAGGGACAGGCAATACCAGTGAGATCATGCCTGGTGTTGCAATTGTTGCTACGTCTACTTGGGCGGCGATGCAGGCAAAATCTGCACTCGAAGTCGAGTGGGACGAGACCAATGCGTCAAAGGATAGTTGGTCAGACGCTCTCTCACAGGCACGTGCATTAGCCGGTTCAAAGGGCAAGGAGATTATTACCAAGGGCGACGTTGGCGGGGCAATGGCCGCCGCCGAGACAACAATTGAGGCATTCTATAGTTATCCATTTGTTGCGCACGCTCCCATGGAGCCACAGAATTGCACGGCCTGGCATCGCGGTGATGAGGTCGAAATTTGGGCGCCGACTCAAACACCTGAAAGAGGTGTGTCCTCGGTTGCGTCAATATTTGGCCTGCCAAAGGAAAAAGTGACGCTGCATCAAATTCGGTCTGGCGGGGGTTTTGGTCGACGCCTTTACAACGATTTTGTCTGCGAGGCTGTAGCGATTTCTGAGCGCGTCGGGGCTCCTGTTAAATTGCAGTGGACCAGAGAAGACGACACACGTCACGACATGTACCGAGCGGGCGGTTTCCATCACATGTCTGGGTCCGTGGATGCGGATGGAAAGTTGACGTCCCTCAGTGATCATAATGTTACGTTTACTGCCGATGGGCAGAAAGCTGTGTCCGGCGGCAATCTTCGAGACAGTGAGTTCCCGTTCCCACTCATCGAAAATGCCGAGCTGTCCCAAACCCTGCTGCCATGGAAAACCCCATGCGGCGCTTGGAGGGCGCCGGGCTCTAACGTGTTCGGGTTTGTATTCCAGTCCTTCCTGCATGAATTGGCCGTCGCTGGGGGGCGGGATCATGTTGAATTCTTGCTCGAGCTACTGGGCGAGCCGCGTTGGCTTGATCCCGGCAACTTACGCGCGCTGCATACGGGCCGTACGGCAGATGTCATAAAACTCGCGGCCGAAAAAGCAGGGTGGGGGCAATCTCTCCCTGACGGGCATCACCTGGGTTTGGGTTTCTATTTCAGCCATGCCGGTCATATTGCCGAAGTTGCAGAAGTCAGTGTTAAAGGCGGGAATGCCCTCAAAATACACAAAGTGACAGTCGCTGCAGATGTTGGACCCATTGTTAATATGAGTGGTGCGAAGAATCAGTGTGAAGGGTCGGTCATAGATGGCATCAGTGCGATGCTTGGTCAGCAGCTGAGTATCGAAAATGGCCGGATCAAAGAGGGGAATCTTGATCAGTACCCCTTACTGAAGATGGCCGACGCACCGCACGTGGATGTTCATTTCATTCAGTCAGATAACATCCCAACAGGTCTCGGCGAACCTGCGCTACCGCCTGTGACACCAGCCGTGTGCAACGCAATTTATGCGGCGACAGGTCAGAGAATTCGGTCTTTACCACTCAGCCTTGAAGGGTTCGCCGTTTAAATATCCTCGCCGGGCGCACCTTCAGGAACTGCGCGTTCCGCTCGTTCTGTCTGCTGGAGCAGGAGGTAGAACACGCGGTCACTAATCTCTTCTCGCAGGGATTCGCGTTGATTTGCGGCATCTTCGTCGGGAGAAAAGTTATCCACGTCGGATTTAGGCAAGATGCCTTTCTGGTCCAAAAGTCGTTCAACCGCGTCGAGGCGCTGGCGTGTCACAATGAGTTCGCTAAGCAACGAGACATTCATTGATAATAGAATGTCAGTCGCTTCATCCTCAAACATCATTGGTCTGGGGCCTTTGGCGACCCGCGGCAGCGTAACTTTCTCTTCAGTACTCATCTTTGGGTCCTATTCCTTAATGCCGATAATAAATGCCATGCCTAAGGGAGACCCCGCCGGTGCGCCGTAACCGACCGACTGAGAATTTCCAATCGCTGAATCGATTTTTGCTTGGTCCTTGCCGCCTTTAACCTGGGAGAAATCCCGAATCACATTTTCGGGTAGAAACCCAGCTTCAGTCGCAATTTGTTTTAAGTCTAGCGTTCGGTATTTTGTCCAGAACGGTTCATTATTGTAGTACGTCTCATTTGTGTAGATGAATTGGCGGTAGGGGTCGACCTCATCCAATTGCGGAAGGTCGGCGTGGATCATTACACCACCTGGTTTGAGCAGGCGATGGCATTCCTTAATTATCGTCGGCCATGCTTTTGTGGATGTTTCGTGAGCTAAAATATTCGAGACAATAAGGTCAAAACTGCTGTCGTCATATTTTGTCTGTTCGGCCGACTGCTGCGAGAAGTGTATCTTTAGTCCTAAGGCCTCGGCCCGAGCGTGGCCATACCGTAGTAGTGGCGCGCCAACATCGATTGCGTGGACATCAGCTTCGGGCCAACGTTTGACGTAGGCCGCCGTGCTGTGACCAATTGTGCACCCCATGTCGAGTATCCGTGAAGGATTCAGGTCAGGAAACACCGCATCGAGATAACCAGTAATGGTGCGGCCAGCCATGTCAGTCATGCCGCTGCCGCCAGAGTTGTAGATATGAATGGCGCGGTCATAGATCGCGCCGGCGGCAATATCATCTTCGCGGTGGTCGGACGTATATCCGCCAGGCTGGCAATGAATATCGACAGCGGTGATGTACCGAGGCAATTCCAAACTGGGATCAAGCTCGAGGGTTCCTAGATTTCGATCGATTTCTTTTGATTTGTCGATAAGGTCAGGTAACTGCTGTTCGACAGGTGGGATCAGGGATTCAAACATCAACTCCTGAACCACACGATGAAACCCCATTTGGAACTTCATATAGTTGCCCTTCAGCATCTCCGTCCGAATTTGCCTGTAATCGTCCAAGGGTTTGCCGGTTTGTTTTTCGTACTCTGGTTTTATTTCCCGATAGAACATTTCTCGACTGCCAGCCGCAAATTTCCGCAGTAACGATTGTCGAAGAGTGCGGACATTGTTTTGCCGTTCAGCCTCATCGTGGCTGCGGTTGGTCATCATTGCGTGTTCGTGTTGGGCTTCAGCCATAGTTCCGCCTTAGGGTCTAATTGAGGATCTATTCATGCCACTATTTAACACATCCAGCCGTTCAGATGCTGACTAGTGTGCAAATTTATGAGCGTTGAGCCTGGGTAATTTGACCGCGGATTGGTCTTGCAAAGGGACACGGGTATCGATTGTCCTGTACGGTAGTAAAACAGACACAGGAGTGTTTGACTGGATAGTATCAGTAATGGGTACGTTTAAGAGAGTGTTGTGAAAGATCTGCATGTTGTCCTGATAGGCGCCGGAATTGGTGGGCTGACCGCGGCCATAGCCCTACAACGTGCGGGGTTCAAAGTCTCTGTACATGAACAAGCGGAAGAACTTGGTGAAGTTGGTGCTGGCCTCACCCTCGCGAAGAACGCTAACAAAGCGATGCGGTCCCTTGGCCTAACCGCCAAATTGTCGGAAATCGGATTTCGTCCGGAGAGCTCTGGACGCAAAGACCTAATGACTGGCGTTATTCATCTCCTGTCCTCTGCGCCAGGTGATGTTCGTCAAGACAAGGGAGAGGCAGACCCAGACCCTGATGCGCGGTTTTGGATGTATCACCGTGCTGACATTCATGCCCTTTTGGCAGAGACCGTGCGTGCTCATGATCCTGACGCGATCCATCTTGGTCACTGCTTTCAGTCGCTCAGGCAAGACACCAATGGTGTCGAAGTGACTTTTACGAACGGCGATACAGTAAAGGGAGACCTGGCAATAGGTTGCGATGGCAATCGGTCAGTGGTTCGCCAGTCATTATTTGGTGAAGACAAGGTGGATTTCTTGGGCTACGTCGCATGGCGCGGTCTTGTCCCCGTCGATGCGTTGCCAGAGGGCACGATCGATACTGATACGTCGGTATTCGATGGCAAATACCGCAGCGTTGTTCGATATAAAATTCGCGGTGGGAAAACTGTGAATTTTGCAGCCTACGCCCAAAAAACAGACTGGGTGGATGAGGGGTGGTCCGTACCGGCCAAGAAGGACGAGCTAGTCGAAGAGTTCTCCGACACATGTGAAGAAGTGCAGCAGATGATCAAGCACATCCCCGCGGAGACGTGTTTCCGCTGGGGCATGTTCGGTCGGGAGCCCATGACAACCTGGACAGTTGGGCGCGTGTCACTACTCGGAGATGCAGCGCATCCCATGTTGCCGTTTTTGGGGCAGGGCGCTGGGATGTCCATGGAGGATGGCGTAGTGCTGGCGCGTTGCCTTGAAGCAGCGAACAGCATTGAAGAAGGACTTCAGCGCTACGAATCAGCCCGAGTGGAGCGCACCACTCTGGTGACGATTGGTGCCCGTTACAATGGCCTCCATATGCATGGCACGATTGAGAAAGCACTGGAGGAGCGGGCGAAGGAATTCGACCCTATCAAGATCAACGACTACGATCCGTCCACAGTTCCTGTGTAGCTGCTCCTATTCAACCTGGCGGGCCATGGCTCCCATCAATTTCCAATCGCCGTCCGTGTCTTTGACCCAAACGTGAATTGTGTGATAGCGCTGATCAACTTCTGTGCCGTCGGGTAGCATGGTGCGGTGAGTGTTATAGTAAATGACACCGGTATCGCCATGCATGGCAAAATCGTCAAAGAACAATTCAATCTTCTCAGAATTAGGCGCCGTGATCAGACTTTGGTTTTTCTTGAGCTGCGACAGGGGAGACGGTTTGGGAACACCGGGTGGCCAGCCAACGTAGTTTGGAGATGAGTTGGCGATGTAGTAGTCGAGCCCCGTCTTTGCTCTGGCTTTGTATATGGCTTGCTCTTTGGCCCAAACAATATCCCGGGCCTCTTCGTATTCTTTAGCCGACTGAGCCTGCGCCAAGGTTATTGGCGCTGTTGCCGTAAGCGCAAGGCTGAGGAGTATTATACGGATCATAGATGTCTCTCTTAAGATTGCGGAGTTGGAACAGTTTCGCCAGGGGCACGCATAACGCCGCGCATAATGGTGTTTGGCAGTACTGTGTTATCCCAGGGCATGTCGCGCGGAGGTTGGTTGCCGACACGCAGGATCACTAAGTCTTCTGACGGTACTATGAAGACTACTTGGTTGGCATTGCCGTCATACAGATAGAGGTCGGCTGCAAGATATCGTTCCGCATGCTGTGCCACATTCATTCGTGGCACATCTGGGTTGGCGGCACCGCGTTCTTTTGTGTAGCGACCAGCGACGTAGAGACCCATGCCTGCCCATTCGTTTTGTGGGGTCGCGGTTCTGGATTCTGCCACATAGCCTTCGGGTAATAGACGTTTGCCGTCCCATAGGCCGTCAAACAGACTTAGCAAACCAAGACGCAGGAATGTTTCCGCCGGTAATAGGATGCAACAGCCGGAATGGGCTGTGCCGCCGGGGCGATTGAGCCAAATCTGCCCTCCTTTGGCGCCAATCGGTTTGAGGATTTGTTCCGAAACCCATTCGCCATATCGCACGCCTGTTGCCCGTTCGATAAGCGGTGCGACCATTTCAGATGTTGCATTGGAATAATCGTATCGCTCACCAGGTTTATGGGTGAGGGGATACTCACTGATGATGACATCATCATGGTAGGGGTGGATGTAGGCACGGTTGAGGATGCTTTCTGGAGAAGGATCAAAGCCCTGCCGTAGAAATCCTGTGCGCATATCCAAGAGATGACGAACCAGCATGGACTCCCGGTCGGTGCCCTTCCACTCTGAGACAAAGTCGCTAACGGGTTGATCCAAAGACTCGATATAACCTTCTTGGATTGCGCGTCCCACAGCAATCACGGTGATCGGTTTTGCGAGAGATCGCCCTACGATCAAGGTCTCCGCATCCGCACCATTAAAATATGCTTCCCGTTCCAGTTTGCCTTTGCGCCAAACCATAAACGCCTGAGAGTTGTGAGCTGCCGCGTAGGCTTCGGCTGTATCTAAAGCTTCTTTGGTAACCGTACTCGCTTTATCGGGGTTTGTTTCTGGTATCGGCTCAAACTCCGCCGCACCAGGAACATCTTCCAGCGGGTCGTAACTCAACCCACCGTTTTGGCCGCCACCGCCGCCAAACATGGCGTTGAGGCGCTCCAGGTAGAGGTCGTAGGCCTCTTGCGGGTACTTAGATGTTATCGGGTCTTTTTCGGTGGCGTTGATCGGCACAGAAAAAAGTGTGCCCATCGCAAAAAGCGAAGTGGCGATCGTCAATATTTTTCGATTAAGTAGTGGCATGTGGTGCGGCTCCAAAAGTTACTTGCCATCAAAACTGTGTGTAGAGGCTACCTTGTTCGATCTATTCGGCGGCAGCGTTATGGTCGTTTCGCCGCCAGGTGACCGGGATAACCGCCTCAGGTATAGGTTCACCCTCTCTTAAAAGGGCACTGTCTTGGAACGGTGAACGCTTGGCTGTGGGGTTAAACTCATAGCGGATATCACTACCGATCCATCGCAGGGAGAATCCAATGCGCCGGCCCTCTTTGCCTGCCGTACGGGGCAGAGACGCATGGATAGTTTTTGGGTGGATGATTATCATGTCACCGGCCTTAGCTTCCCATACACGAATATCCGCATCTGGCGCGGCTGTCCGCTCTAACAGCTCGTCCCAAGGGTGAAAATTCGGTGGGGCCACCGACCCCTCTAAAGCCCAAGAACTAACATACCGATGTGGATCTTTGTTTGATCCGGCCAGTGTTTTTAATGGCGCGTTGTCACGATCCACATCTGTCAGGGCTACCCACATGGATGGACTGTGATGGCCGCGAAGTGGAAAAAGGCATTCATCATTGTGCCAAGGCGTTGCTGTTTCCTCCGCTCCCCCTTCTTTCAGGAAGGTGCCATCGACCCATGGTCGCATTTCTTCAGATCCGATGACGTCTGCGACAATCTCAGCACAGTCGCAGCTTTCAATCAGGGCGTTCATCTCAGGCACACGGTTATATAAGTTGATCAGCCGGACATACCCGTCGTGATCTTCGAACTCAACGTCGCGTTGCGTTTCATGAGGGCCAAATTCAATGGTTCCCGCCCGCAAACCGTCGACCGTATCGTCGATCAGTTTGGTCATGTGTGCGATCCACTCACCCGTAAAAGCATTTGGCACATGTGCGACACCAATGTCGGAATAAGTATCGACAATCTCTTGGGTCACTTTTGGATGCATGCTGTCCGGTCTCCGAAACATAAATTCTAAGCTAAACCCAACTGGCTCTACATTATCACTAGGAAAATGCTTCTGTTCCAATGCCCTCTAGTGACGGATTCATACTTTCCCTTTATGGGCCCTTTATGGGCCCTTTATGGGCCCTTTATGGGGTCGTCGCCGTTTCTTTGAGGTCAAACTGCGTCAGTAACAGAGACCCGATAACGTTACATGTTGCCGGGATCACTGCGACTAAGACCAAGATTGCGATAATGGCAGATTGGGGTTGCTCTGGAGGGAGTTCACCACCTGCTGCGCTTATGAAACCTGATGCCTCAAGCAGAAAACCAGCGATGAGCGGTCCAAGGGCTGCGGTGCCTTTCTCGACCATACTATACAAGGCTGCCAGGGTTCCTTCTTGGGACAGACCGCTGGTTTTGGTGTTGTGTTCCATGGTGTCAGGCAGGATAGAAAACCCAACGACCATCAGGCCTGCTGCACCAAACCCCACCGCAAACAGACGGATATCAGTAACCCAGCTGGCTTCGCCGAGAACTGTCGCCAACCAGGACAAGGCGATTAGGGCATACAGAAACCCAGCCCCCATGTAGGCGTTGCGCTTACCATAACGCCGCGCAAGGTATGCCCATAAGGGGATGGCGATGAGTGTGCCGATGGTTTGTAAGACACCAAAACGAATGAGGAAGCTCTCGTCCTGATCCAGAATATATCGCGCGAGAAACAGCAGCGCTGTCGTCGTCGAAGCTCCCGCGAACAGCTGGAAGAATTTAACAGCGATAAAAATAACAAAAGGTTTGTTTCGAAACGCCACCTTTAAGGGGGCAAAAAACCCGGATCGCGGTTGAGGCTGATAAGGCATCACCGGGGCGCGAGCGACGGCGGCCGCGCTGCCCCACATGAACACCAAGATGATAATCCCTTGTAGAACACCCATGCCGGCATATCCGGCGCGCCCGCCACCGAACATGTTAATGAGAATCGGACCCAACACCGCGATGTTTAGTCCAGCCACCGTCATGAATGCCACTCGATAAGACATCATCGTTGTGCGTTGATGAGACTGAGCTGTGATTTCGGCGGGTATGGTCAAGTAGGGCACGACAAAAACTGTATAGCCTGTGGCGTAAAGCAGCAGTGCCACTAAGACATATATCTCTAGGCCGATGCCGCTAAGGCTTTCTGGTGCCGCAAACAACATGGCGTACGCCAGCGCTGCGATTGGTGCGCCCGCAGCCAGAAATGGGATGCGACGACCCCATCGGCTTTGGGTTCGATCACTCCATTGGCCCACCAGAAGTGTCGCGCCGATGTCCCATAGTCGTGACACAAAGATCAAGGTCCCGGCGATTGCTGGAGAAATACCCAGGTATTCGGTCAGATAAAACAGCACCAACAGGCTCATCGCGCCGAGCAGTGTGCTCGAGCCCACCGTGCCGACCGCCCAACCGGCGGACACCCATTTTGTTGTTCTCATACCGGATTAATCTATTCGGCAGCGAGCATGGGTGGGTTGATCTGATTGCCCTTTGCGTATTCCACGGAATACATCGGTTCGTCTGTGCGGAACATGATGTAGTGACCGCCCAATTGCCCTAATTGTATCCGCATGTCGTCATCCATGTACGCAACATGGGACCATAATTTTGGCGAGGGTGAGAGAGATGCTTTTAGGTCCTCTGGGCCGTCGACGCCAATGGCCTGGCAATACTCTTCTGTCGACATGTCTGGGTCGGCAGGAGCGATTTCGAAACCATCAAATTCGACAAAAAACCGGTCAAGGTCTTCTTCTTTTTTCGAGAAACGACCATACGTAAAGTGATGAGAGTCAATCTGTGCTTCACCGACCTTAAGCTGGCCGTAAAAATTATACTGGCCGGCGGCTGGGTCGATCTCGAGCCCGTTGCCGAGATGGGTCGCCGGAATGTCTGGCAATCGCCCCATTGAAAACACCTTGAGTGAGGTTGTGACGCCGTTTCCTTGATCGGTAGCGCCATCTCCGCCAACGAGCCGGCCAAAATTATAGTAGTCACCAACCCAACGCCCCTTATAGACATCGGGATAGTTCATGGCGCCGGGGTAGGGGGTTTCGGCCACCAATTTATCGATGAGGCCATTGATGCGTTGGGATTCCGGTGTACCAGACGCAAACCCTTCTTTATGGGTTTCTATCAGGCTCAAGAGTTCGGCCTTAAGTGCATCTCTCTGGCTCATGGTGTCCCTCGGTTTTATTCGGTGTTGGCGACTACATTACGGTGTACGTTACGATCGTGCCAACCAACATATGGCTCACCTACGCAGACCGCGGCCACTCTATGGGCATGCTACCGATGGAGGGAGTGTCACGTCGCGGTGTCAAAATCACCAGTATCTCCCGCGATGAAGCGGTGGAGCACCGATACGTAGTCAGCAGCCTTCTCTGGATGATGAAGAGGGTGACCGCCAGCGAACGAATGTCCAACAGCGCCGTCAACCAGGTTCAAGACTTTGTCATGGCAATTGTTCAACGGGTCAGTCTCAGCGGTCAGGGCTAATGTTGGTACGCGTACCTGGGTAAGGGCGGCTTCCATATCGTAATTCATAAGAGCGTCGGCTGAGTCATCGCTTTGCTGCGCAGACAGGGAGTCTATGACGGCGTCACGAAGTAGAGCGGCGCTAGTGTCGTCTAACTTGAAGTCTGAATCCCACATGCGTTGTAGCCAAAGTGCACGTCCCCAAACCCAAGTAATGTGCGATCCATCCTCAGACCAGTCCGGTGTTGGTTGCCGGGCGGTAGCGAGAACCTCTTCGCGAAATGCACGGTCCCACACGGGACTTCCATCAAGCACAAGATGAGATACCCGAGACGGATGTTTGAGCGAAAGTTCGACGGCAATTTCTGATGACAGATGACCGCCGACAACGGTAGCCGTTTCCATATTTATGCCATCCATCACCGCGGCGATATTGTTGGCATAATCTCGTATTTCCCATGGGGAGGGACGCGGGTCAGACTGGCCGTAACCCATATGATCAGGCGCGTAAGCAGCAAAACCTAATGCGGCGAGTTCAGACATAACGGGTATATATTGGCGACTTGATGATGGCGTCCAATGAAGCAGAAATATTGCATCACCGTTCCCTTGAGACCGGACGTGCACATAACCTGAATCGGTTTCGATAAAAGAGCGACGAAGAGTCAAAGGGCTTCACCTATCGGGAATTAGAGTGTAAGAGCCATATGCGAGGGGGCCCTTGAAGCGAACTCTAGCAAAATACGAATGAGCTCATCCCAAAAATTCGGACAATTGATGCAGATATAAGAATTTTCGACGCTTATCATATGAGAATTGCGCAGTTCATCACCTGGACATATCGCCCAATGAAAGGAGCGTTCATCTGTTCGGGTTCTCATTCTTGCCCTATGAAGTAAGCTTGAACCTCGAAATTTGCTTCTGTAAAGGAAGAGAAAGGCGTGTCACCAGATACATCTCCCTCGATTGATCACATTATGTCAGCGAAACGCTTGCTCAATGTAGAGCGGGCGTATGAGGTGATGGATAAGTACGGCCTAGATGGGTTGGTCGCCTCTACGCCCGTGAACATCTACTACCTCTCTAGTCATGGCGGGATCATGCAGTGGATGGGGCGACCTTTTTCCACCTTCGCATTTTTTCCACGTAACGAAGACGCGCCCCCCGCGATCATATTGTCAGCGGTGATGTTGTATCATTTGGACTATCGGCCGACATGGATGCCGTCTATCCAGGCGTTCACCATGCCGCTTCGAGACGAGTCAGGAAACGTTCAACTTGATCACGACGGCCGCCCTGTTGCCAACCCCAAGACCAGTTTTTGGCCGGTAGGGGATGGTGAGAAAAGTGATCGCGACAAACTCCAGTTGGCGCTGTTTAAAGCTTATGAAGGCAAAACCAGTGCGACACCCCTGGCTGCTCTCGTCAAAGCGTTGCAGGATGGCGGCGCAGCCAAAGGTAAGATTGGCTTTGATGATCCTCGCGTTGCACCCTGGCTCAGGGATCAGGGGTTGCCCGACATCAAGGATGTGGATGCGTTAAACATTTTCAAAGAGATCCGCATGGTCAAAACCGAGAACGAAATTGATCTCTTACGCGAAGCGGCGCAACGCAATGAAGTCGCATTAAACTATGCAATTGAACAAATAGAACCCGGTTATCCATTGGAGGAAATTGAATTGGCTCACGCCCGCATGTGGGGCGAGCTGGGTGGGCGAGGCAAGTGGATGATCGCCAATATTGATGGGCTGAATTCGGGTGTGGTCTCAAAAGGAGATTTCATGAAGCTCGATAGCGTCGGTGTGTACAAAGGTTACCATGGTGATGTCGGGCGAACGGTTATGGTCGGCGACCCTCCCGATAGCCTCGTTAAACGCATCGAAGCTGACACCAAGTGCAGCCGTTTGGTGTACGACGCTGTCAAACCAGGCATGAAGTTTTCTGAAGCATCTAAGATGTTCTATGACCTTATGATGCAAGAGGGGGTGCCAAATGGTTTCGGGGCCCCGCACAACGTTGGGTTGGAGCATACCGATCAACCCTGGCCGACAGGAGCTGAATTACCGGGCGCCTTCAATGACGATTTCACTTTTGAAGACGGCACGGTCTACACACTCGATATGCCCTATAGCGAAGTTGGGTGGGGCACGACGCATGTTGAAGACATGATCGTTGTTCGCAATGATGGGTATGAAGCCCTGTCATCAATGGACACCAGCCTAAAAATTCGACCTGTTTAGACATTATACGCGACACGAATTGATCAATTTGCCGTATAAGCTGGTTCCTGTCGTACTTCTATTAGGCCTGCCGCTTTTATGTTTTCGCTCTATTTGGTCGTTTTCATCGGTTTGACCGGTGTTGGCATTATCATTCCGTTGTTTCCGTTCTTCGGGGAGCAGGTCGGGGCATTGCCAGCCGAAATTACAATGCTTATGGCGGTCTTTGCGCTCGGTCAGTTTGTTGCAGCTCCCGTATGGGGGTGGTGGAGTGATCGTGTTGGCCGTAAGCCCGTTTTCATTATTACGCTTGCTGGGTCCGCTGTTGCCTATCTGATGCTCGGCTTGGCGGAGACGGTTCCTGCGTTGCTGGTCTCTCGTCTTGTCGGTGGGCTAATGGCCGGAAATATTCCTGTCGCCTTTGCCGCAGCGTCTGATGTCACGTCGGGTGAAGATCGCTCAAAGATTATGGGGCGGGTTGGGGCTGCCTTTTCACTCGGGTTTATTTTCGGTCCGGCCATCGGCGGGTTACTCGCCGGACCCGAGCCCCAGGCGAGTAACTTTCTAGTCATTGCGATGCTTGCAGCCGGTTTGTGTCTGTTCGCTGTCATCGTAACGATCATATTTTTTAAAGAGACGCATCCGCGTGAGCGACGTAGCGCTAAGCCGGTTTCATTGCGCCTTATCTCCTTAAAGGGCGCAGGGCGATATCTGACACTGCCCGTGCTCGGGGCTCTGATAGGCGTGAACTTCATATTTGTCGCCGGCGCTTCGATGATGGATTCCACATTCGCGCTCTATGCCTTCAAAGAGCATGGATTTGGCCCCAGTGATATCGGGTTCTTATTTACGTATATGGGTGTCGTCATGGCTATCGTGCAGGGGGGCACAATCGGCCCACTCACGAAAAAATTTGGTGATGCAAAGGTTCTGAGAGCGGGTTTGTTTGTTTATATCACCGGGCTGGGACTAATGGTTGTTGCCACGGGGCTTTATTCGGTGCTCCTTTCTTTGACCTTTTTAACAGTTGGAAATGCGCTGTTTGTGCCGTCGTCCTCCAGCCTGGCATCACAGCATGCGCCGGGAGCGGAACAAGGTGCGGCTCTTGGTGTGTTTCAGGCCGCAGGCAATTTAGGCCGAGTTTTGACGCCCGCCTTTTCAGGTGTGATTTTTGCGACGTACGGAACAACAGCACCGTTTGTCGTTGCAATTGTCCTGATCTCTCCCACACTTTTGCTCATCGCCTTGGCCATTCGGCAGGCGGCTGTGGTGTCAGTCGAGCCATCGTCTTAGACTGCTAGGCAGTATTACCCGCTCGGAGTTCTACATGAGCAAATCATCTTCAACTTTATCGCGCCGCACAGCCCTTGCAGGAGCCGCGTCCGCCACGGTGCTTGCGTCACGCCCGATCCACGCCGCGACTGAAAGTGACGTGGTCATCATCGGGGCTGGTCTGTCCGGACTGTATGCGGCGATGCTTCTCGAGGAATCAGGCTATTCGGTTTCGGTCATTGAGGGGCGGGATCGGATAGGAGGCCGTCTCTACACCCTGAGCGATTTACCGGGCAATCCTGAAGCGGGTGGAAACTCGATCCTTGGTGGTTACGGCCGAATGCGGGACATGTGCGATCGGCTGAATGTCCCCTTAATGGATTACAAACCACGTGGGGCGCTTTCTAAGCCAGAGATAGCGCTCGGTGGGTCGGTGATTCCAGCCGATGAATGGCCGTCTCATCCACTGAATAAAATGCCCGAAGGTGCGCGGGACCGAAGCCCTAGTGGATATATCTGGGGCGTCATTGCGCGCAACAATCCGTTGGATTCTTTTGAGGATTGGTACGACCCCCGGGCGTGGAAATATGACGGACCAGTTTACGGACTCCTGCGAAATTTAGGGTGGACTGAAGAGACCATCGCTCAGGTGTATGACACCAATGCGCAATACGGCACGTCAGCCCACGATACGTCATTGCTCATGTGGTATTTCATTCAGAAGTGGTTCGCGACCCAAGATGAAATCGAACCCGTTTCTTTGTCAGCTATTGGGGGCAACCAACGTATCCCTGAAGCGATGGCCAACACTCTCAAATCTGACATCCATTTGGGAACGACTGTCATTGGCATTCGCAGTGAGAAAAATCACTCTGAAGTGCATTGCGACGATGGCCGTGTCTTTAAGGCCAAGCGCGTGATCTGTTCAACGCCGTTGCCACCGCTGCGATGGGTGAGGTTTGACCCCATCCTGCCAGCTAACAAACGGGCGGCGATCCTCAACATCGGGCAAATGCTGATCACCCAGGTTCACATCATTCCCAAGGAGCCGTTTTGGGAAGAAGACGGGATGGACCCTTCAATGTGGACAGATACACCAGCTGGTGTTGTTACTGCTCAGCGCTTTGGCGAGACCGAAGATGAAATCACCAACTTCTTGTGTTGGGGACGGGGTCACATGGCGCAGTATCTCGATACTTTAGGTGAGGCGGACGCAAAAGCCCGCGTTGTGCAAGATATCGAAACACTTCGCCCTGCCGCCAAAGGTAAAATCGAGGCTGGTGGCTTTAAGTCTTGGCAGTTAGATCCGTTTTCAGGCGGAGACTGGGTGGTTTGGCAGCCCGGCCAAATATCCAAGCATCTTCTTGATATAGGCAAACCGGAAGGGCGTATCCATTTCTGTGGCGAACATACTGCTCTATCGAATCGCGGCATGGAAGGCGCTATGGAGTCAGGAGAGCGTGCAGCTTTTGAGGTTCTCGATCTATTGTAGATAATTTTGCAGGACATGAAAAAAGGGCGGCTCCTAAGAGCCGCCCTTTGTTTTGATCTCTGTGCTCTTGATTAGAAAGTAATCGATGAGCGAACACCAAAGGTACGCTTGTCTTGCGGCAGCAATATCGCACCCAGTTTGTTGAAGTCAAATATTCCAGGTGCATCAATCAGTGAGAAGTCCGTGAACTCCTGGCCACCGCGCCATTTGTCTTCGTTAAACAGGTTCTTGACGTAGAACTCGACCCGAAGGTTGTCCCGCTGCACACCGGCCCGGGTGTTGACCAGGAAGTAAGACCGCAGAGATGCAAGGTTGGTTACACCAAGCACAGCTTTACCCATGTAGGTCACATCGCCACGTGCAAACCATTCCCAGTCACCTTTTAGAGGGGCGGTGTAGGTCGATGAGAAATTACCCGACCATTTGGGGAAGCGGCCGGCACGATTGCCATCAACCGTGGCGGTGCCGAGTGTTGCTTCTTGCGATGATGTTGCCGTGGTGAAGGTGGTGAACTCATTTTCGTTGTACGTAATGTTTAAGTTCGCTGACCACGCATCACTAATCTGCAAAGCGGATTCGATTTCTACACCATAGTACTCGGAACTTCCGGACGTTGCCGCGCTATCAAAATTAGGGTTGACGTTTGGCACACCGTCTTGATCATCATCACGGAAAATGGTGACAAATGATGAGGAGGGTGAGTTCTTCCACTCTTGATAATAAGCCGCAACATTTAGGAGCAAGCGTCCGCCCATCCATGTGGATTTCATACCGGCTTCAATAGAGTCCAACTTTTGATCAGGTGTTAGGAGCGCGTATTGGTCACCTAACGCAGATTGGAACTGCTGACATTCAGATTCTGTGCTCGGCAGACCTGTACGTGGGTCAGTAAACGGTACCGTGTACACAATGCTTTGACAGTTAACCAAGTTGGAGTTGATCACACCCGGCAAAATGCCGCGTGATGCTGTTGCATATAGATTGACATCTTCCGTCGCTTTGAAGCTTGCAGAGAAGCGAGGCAGCCAATTCTTGAACTTGTTGGTGAACGTGCCAACGCCGTCACCGCGTTCGTCTTCTTGGTAACGCAATTCAACGTCTAGGGTGAGTTGGTCAGTCAGGTCATAAGATACGGAGCCGTAGACACCCCACACATCAACCGTATCGCCACCATCAACACTGGTGGGGAAAAGTCCTGGGCTGTCACAGTTTGTACCGATACCGAAGAGGGCGCCAAAGTTTGCGCAGGTAAACACTAAGGTGCCGCCACCGGCGCTGGTTAAGTAGTCCTGGTTATAGTAGTTGGCCCCAGCCACCCAGCGCAGACGACCCTCGTCTGAGGACGCAGCCCGTAAATCGAAGCCATAATCTTCACCGGCTTGTGGATTGGTCACGTACCACGCTTCCACATCGGTCATATCCCAATCGCGGAGGCCGTTAGATTTGTTCTCGTTGTAGGACGCCGTGCCCGTGATGACGGTCCCGTTATCCATTTCGTAATCCCCGGTTAGGCTCAATCGCTTGATTTCACGGACCAGACCAAATCCATCAACTTGCGGTACGCCAGGAACTTGGCCACCATTCAGCAGTTGGTCAGCAACGATATTGGGGTTTGTGTTGACCAAAATCTGTGGGAATAAACTGCCGTTGCTGGTGACCTGCGGTGCTCCACCTTCTCCTGGGCTAGGTATGGTGCCACAGGTGAAAAGCGCAGGATTTAGCGTTATAGGGTTACGATCGTTATCCAGGCCAGGCTGTGACAGGCCAGTACAGGTGTCATTTAGACGCCCTTGCAGAAAGGCCACCGCTTCAGGGCCATCATCGTCTTCTTGGTAGAAGCCACGTAATTTCAATGTGAAATTCTCTGATGGCTTTGCGTAGAGTTGAGCGCTGATCGAATCTGACCCTTGCTCGCCTAATTCGGTACCGTCCGTGGCCGTGAAGTAGCTGCCCCGCTGGTAAAGACGGCCTGCAAGACGAAACGCCAATTTATTTTCAATTAGAGGACCTTCAAAGCTGGCTTGAACTTCATAGTTATCATAAGTCCCCGCATCGACCATGAACTTGCCTTCGTACTCATCAAGGCTCGGTGTCGAGGTGATGTAGTTGATTGCACCAGCGAACGAGTTCCGCGCGAACTGAGCCGATTGCGGGCCTTTAATAATTTCAACGCGCTCTAAGTCCATGAGAGCGATCGACTGCGCGCCCTGGAGGGCGAACACGCCGTCGATAAATAGGGATGCTGTCTGTAGAGTTGAAAACTCAGAGCCTTCAACGCCGCGGAAGCGGATATTTGCATTCAAACGGCCTGGCCGGTTACCCGCTAGGTCATTATTGAACTGCATACCCGTGGTTTGCATCGAAATATCTTCGAGGTTCTTAAATCCGGCGCGATCAATCTGATCTGCCGTAAAGGCTGTCACCGAGAGCGGAATGTCTTGAAGACTTTCCTCACGCTTACGCGCGGTGACCACAATTTCCTCGAGCGCGAGTGACTGCGCTTGTGCCGAGCTAATTGATAAATCTGGATCAACCGCTATGGCCGTTAACACCGCAACTGATGTCGCTAGATACTTCTTGAGCATTTTGCTCCCCCACAGACTAGAAAATAATTCTAAGTAAGAGGCAGTCTTGCTGTGAAACTAAAGAAAATCAAAGACTAAACGGAGAAAATGCTCTGCTAGTGAGCGGCTGTGACTATCTCGCCACAATGGGTTGGATTATGTTCAAAGGGACAAACCGGAGATTTGTCCAAGTGGCCCACTCATTCCCTTCAAAAATCCCAGGATTCTGGGGGCTTCCTGGCCTTACTCACAAACCGAGAACGCCAGGATTGAGCAGACCTTCTGGATCTAGGGATTGCTTGATGTTGCGAAGCAGGGAGACAGTCTCTTTTTTGGTGACAGACGCATAGGGATAGAATCGACCGTATTGCATATGAGCTGCGCCGATTTCGTCCATCATAGATACAAACGCATCTCGTATTTTCCGAACACAGGCATCCCTTTGGTCCGCATTTTCGTCAGGTGGGGCAGAGTCTGTGACTGCGGCCATGCCATTGTGATGCAAATTTTTGGCTCTGCCATGCCAATACAGCACAGGTTCAACCATCATCGCCTGTCCCGCACAAGCGAAGGATAGAGTGGCTTCAATTTCAAGAGCCTCCATATCGGTGGCGTGATCCTTGAGAACATTCAGGAAGCCAACGTACGCCTCTTTGACTCCGCCTAGTGGAAAGACCCCATGGGTCCATATTTGCATTCTGCCTTTGGCATCCAGTGGCGACTGCACAAAAGAGAATGGATTGCTGCGTATGAAAGTGGGCACGGCCGGATCAATTTGCGTTCCCTCATCACCTATCAATTCAATGATCGCAGCTAAGTGCGCGTCTGCGATTTCTTGAGTCCATCCTTCACACACAACATGCAAGGAAGGGTTGGCTTCGGCGGCAAGTCCTAGAGGTGCAGGTCCTACACCCAAGCATTCCGAAGCAAGCCCTGATCGACCGACGGCCTGAATTGCCGGAATAAGCGCGGCGAACGAGGCAAACGTAAATGAGGCTGCTGTTTGTCCATTGGGAATGGGCTCCAAGCGCAAGGTTGCCGCAACTTTAATGCCGAGAGCACCTGCGTCATTCAAAAACAAACCCGTTAGATCAGGCCCATTGTTTCGAAAATAGGGAGAGGAATTCTGAATTGCGCCTGAACCGGTCACGACAATCGACCCATCAGCCGCAACAACATCAACACCAAGCACCGCATCAGCGGCTGTTCCGGATTTTGCCGAACCGAAAAACATACAGTTGTTGGACAGGCTGCCGCCGATCGTTGAATAGCGGCCTGTTGAGGGGCCAAACATGGTTGCCCGCAAACTGTGTTCCGCCGTGGCATTCATGACGGCCTCCCAGGTGCATCCGGATTCTACAGTCACTGTCATATTGTCTGGATTAACTTCCAGAACACGATCTAGCCTCCGTGTATCCAATACAATTGCAGGAACGGCGTCTTCACCGGGTTGCACATACCCAGCCGTGTAGGACAGCCCCCCGCCGCGCGGCAATACGGCAGCACCGGCGGTTGTGCAGGTGTGGACAGACTTACTAATTTCCTCCACCGATGCCGGTGCAATAACCGCGATCGGCGGAGAACCTGAAAAGAATAGGTCCTCTGCGAACTGGCCCAATGTGTCGTGATCTACATGGATATGTTCGCTGCCGAGTATAGTTTCCAACTCCGCGATGACTTTTTCTGCTTCCATAGGTTTCAATCCAGTGGTCGTATGTAAATAGTGCTGAACAACACCCTGCCACGAAAACGATGATGGAGCACCCACGCCAATGAGAGTTGCGCGCTACACCCGTAACGGAGACCCTTCTAGCGTTATTGAGATTGTCGACGAGGAAACACCGGCGCCACAAGCTGGTGAAGTCACAATCCGCATGGAAGCCGCTCCCATTCACTTGGCTGATCTCTATTGCATGTCTGGCAAGGAACGCTTTGAGATGCCTTTGCCGGCCGTGCCTGGCTTTGAAGGTATTGGACACATTATTGCTGTAGGAGAGGGTGTTACCTCTTGGTCAGCCGGGGATCGCGTCTTTCCGCCGATCGCCTGTGGCGCTTGGCGTGACGAGATAACGGTCAGTGCAGCGGACCTGTTGCCAGCGCCCGATGGAGATGCGGCTCAATTATCTCTGATGCCCATTAATCCGCCCACCTCATACTTAATTCTTGAGGACTTCGGTGATCTCAAGGACGGCGATTGGGTCATCCAGAATGCCGCCAATTCCAATTGCGGGCGTTACCTGATCGAACTCGCAAAGTTGCGCGGTATCAAAACGATTAATGTTGTGCGCCGTCCTGAGCTTATCGATGAACTCAGGGAATTGGGGGGCGATGTTGTTCTGGTTGATGGCGATGACCTTTCGGATCGGGTGCTAAAGGCGACAGGAGGCGTTCCCGCAAAACTCGCTGTCGATGCTGTGAATGGCATGGCGACGGCCCGATTGGCAGAGTGTCTGGCAGATGGCAGCACGGTGCTGGCGTATGGTGTATTGACTGACGAACCCTGCATGCTGCCATCGGATGTTGCGTTTCTCAGAGATATTCGCCTGATTGGGTTTTATACGGTTCGTCAGTTTGCCAAACGTTCACCGGAGGCAGTGAAGGCCATATACACCGAGTTGGCGCAATTGTTTGAAGACGGTACGCTGACGGCCAAGATCGCAGCGACGTATTCTCTAGATGACGTGAAAGAAGCTGTGACTCATGCGGGCCGACGTGGTGCAGAGCGGGATGGCAAAGTCATTCTAACTATGACGTAGAGACGGCTATCGCACAAAAGGGGCTTAGGATGACCACAAAGATTACGCGCTATCTCAGTTTCGTATCGCTTGCCTTAACGTTCGTGGTCGGCGTATCGCCGCTCTCTGCGCAATCACTCCTTGTAAAGAATGTGACTCTCATTGACGGTACTGGAGCTCCTTCCGTTGTTGGTGCATCGGTGCTTGTCGAAGATGGTCGTTTCGCTAAGGTCGCAAATGGGGATATCACTGCTTCTCCGGGCGCTACCGTTGTTGATGGTACCGGTAAGTTTTTGATGCCTGGCATTATCGATAGCCACATACATTTGCCCGGTGGTAGGGCTGGGGCGGGAAATCGTGAAATGGTGATCGACCGGCCGTTCGGTCTTAAGTCACTTGCTGCGTATTTATATTCAGGCGTAACGGCGTTCTACGATTCTGGAAATAACGCCGAATATATTTATCAAATGCGGGAAGACGAGCGGGCAGGGCGTATCTTGAGTCCGCGCATTTACGCCACGGTGAGTTTGATCGCACCGCCTGAAGGTCATGGCTGCTGCGCCGGCGGCACGGTTGTTAACGACTATGAAGATGGCGTCAAAAAACTCGACGCTCTATTCAAAATGAAGCCTGACCTTCTCAAATTCACCCGTGAACGGCGCGGCATGGGTCCAGTTGGCCGCAACATCCCGCTCCTTGAACAAGATTTGATGAACAAACTCGTCGCATATGCCCATGAGAACGATATTCGGACGACGGTGCATGTATCAGAATTGGCGCTGGCTCGTGAATCTATCGAGGCCGGTGCCGATGCTTTCGCCCATACAGTTTATCTCGACGAGGCCAATAAAGATTTCGCCGACATTGTCGCGGACAGGGGCATAATTCTCTCTACGACGATGACCCGCATTGAAGCAGATACATCTTTTCTTGATGACCCTCTTTTTGTCGCAACTATTCCGGAGGATGCGAGGAGAGAGATTCGCGCCAGCGAGCGGTTTAATGGGTCACCGTACACAGGATGGCTTAGTTCACTTCGCCCGGCCATCATGAAAAACATCAAAACTTTGCATGATGCTGGGGTCATACTAGCGATGGGCACTGATCGATCTCTGGGACCGTTTCCACATCAGGAATTGCGGGTGATCGTTGAGTCTGGCATCTCCCCAATCGAGGCTATTCGCATGGGCACGCTCAACGCAGCCGCCTATATCGGCGTTGCGAATGAGATCGGATCGATTGAAGAAGGTAAGTTGGCGGATATGTTGCTGTTAAACGCCGACCCCACCGTCGATATCAGCAACACCATGGAAATTCACTCTGTCTACAAAGGTGGTGTGTGGATTGACCGCGCCGCTTTGGATGTGCCTGCGAACCAATGAATGGATATAGGGGTGGGGCGTGTCGATTATTATTGTGTACTACCCGACAACGCCCACCGTCGAATCTTACCGTCGAAATAACCACCTGATGTGATGGTGTTGCCATCTTCTGAGAATATGACGCTGCTAGCGGAACCGTTATGACCCCGCATCGGTTCTCCTAGGGCTTCGCCTTTTAGCGTCCATAGTCGAACGGCACCGTCATCTCCCGCTGAGGCAAGCCTCGTGCTGTCTGAAGAAAACGCCAGGGCGCGAACCCAAGCGTGGTGACCTATCAAATCCCCGCCTCGAGGTGTTCCGTCTGCACCCCATAAACGAACCAGGCCGTCATCCCCTCCGGTGGCGTATATGGCGCCATCTGGTGAATAGGCCATCGTTCTCAATGCGCCTCGATGGGCCGATAAAGTGGCCGTCCGAAGTTCTCCGTCTCGCCACCAGAGTTTCATTTCGCCGCGAGTGCTGCCGCTCAAAAGAGTTCGCCCAGACGGCGAGAAGGCCAACGCACTGACAGGTCTCGGGTATGCTCTGATGGGCCCGATGATGAGTGTTCCTTTAGAATCCCACACGCGAATAATGCCGCGTTCATCTCCTGACGCGATCTGATTGCCATCAGCCGAGAATGCGACTGCTGTCACGCGAGACTCATGATCATCAAACATCATGAGCTGATTGCCGGCCATATCCCAGACACGGACAGAGCCGTCATAACTGGCCGTCGCAATCCGTTCTCCATCGGGCGAAAAGGTTGCGGCTTCGACCCACGAGGCGTGACCTAAGTTCGGTTGGCCTAACAGCAGACCATCCTGCGTGTAGGTCCGAAAACTACCGTCGTCACCAGCCATGACCACAAGGTCACCCTTAGGAGAGATCGCAAGACTTCGGAACCAAGGGTCATGGGCGCGCAAGGGTTCGCCACGAGGCGAGCCATCGATATTCCAAAGCCGCACAGTGCCGTCGTAATACCCGCCGGTCGCAAAGAAATCTCCACCCGGTGAGAAGGCGAGTGCTTGCACTGATCCGGCATGGCCTCTCAATGCTGGTCGGCGCAAAGAACCATCGGTGTTGCGTAACAGAACAGATCCGTCGTCTCCGGCGGACGCCATCACACCACCGGTTGGCGCAAAGTCAACGACCCACGCTCGGTGCCCAGACAATGGCGCGGACCGCGGAGATCCATCTAGATTCCATAATCTTACCAAACCGTCATCACCTGCAGAGGCGAGGAAATCCCCTCGCGGTGAAAAATTAACCGCTTCAACCCAGCGCTCATGCCCAAGGAGAGGACCAGCGAGCAAACGGCCACGCGTATTCCATATTCTGACGGTGCCATCGATACTCGAAGAGGCCACCTTGGTTCCGTCTGGCGAAAAAGCTACAGCGCGGACCCATTGCGTATGTCCCGTGAAAGGCTCGCCGATTTGTCGTCCGTCCATGGTCCATAGTCGAATGGTGCCATCCCACCCGCCGGACAAAAGCCGTGATCCATCGGGTGAGAAGTCGAGATCCTGTACCGACCCTTCGTGTCCAAGAAATGGCTCCCCAATCTGTTCGCCATTCATATTCCACAGAAAGATTTGTCCACGAATGGTGCTGGACGCGATTACTTTTCCATCCGGAGCAATGGCGACAGAAACTGCGCTGGCATCTATGTCGAGGTCTTTGGTGAAAGCTCCATCAAAAGACCACACGGAAATATTACCGTCGGCAACATCGACCACAGCAAATCGGTTTGGATTGGTTGGGTCGAACGTTAAGCGGACAGGTGTGAGCGGCCCGCCTTGTGCCGAAACGCGTAGGTCTACATCCGCGATCAATTGTTGAGCGAAGACCGGAGATAACCAACACGCGCAGGCTAACAAAGTAGCAGAACTGATGACCCGGGAGAGATTTGCAATCATAATGTATGATGTCCTTATCGGGCACTTCGTTAACCTAGCAAAGAGTGCACGACCCAAGGGTGATTATAAAGGAGTATGCCGAGATGGCTGCTGAAAAAGAGAGTTCTGGTCGGAACGGCTCAATATGGGGCGCGCTGACCATTGCCTTTGTTCTGCTTTTGGGTTTATCGGCGACTTACTTCTTGGGCCGACCAATGCCCGAGCAAGCACGGGCGGAATGGAACGCCATGGCAGACGCTGAGGCGGAAAGACTGGCGTCGACTTTTGTTCTCCTTCTTGATCATGCGAATAGTCCTCTGCAAAGCCTCGCAACTTTGTTCAATGGATCGGGGCGTGTCGCTGCCGATGAGTTTGAAAATACAAGCGTCTACTTAAAGGGACATCAGTCGGAGGCCTTTCCAGAATCAATGGGGTTTTTGACTAAGTCTCAGCCCTCCAGTTGCGGCAATGATGACGGCTGCTGGATGGTTGCCTATTCCACCGATACAAGAGGTGTGCTTCGCCCCGGATCAGATGTGTCGCGCTTTGGACCGATGATCGCGACCATCGATACAGCCTTAAACGAAGAGAATTCTTTGGTGATCGGCTCAGTTTTTGAAGGCGAAACTGGTAGTCCATATTCGTACTACGCCGTTACGATCAGGAATACTCGACAGTTCGGTGTGGTAGTCAGTTTGATCGACTACGAAAAACTAGTAGCGCGCATGTACGATGCGTGGGTGCCTGATGGCATGCGCTTGCGTCTTGAGGCTTCATTTTCTAATGGCGATGACATGACGGAGCCGCGGTTTATCATTGGAGCGAGTGAGCCTAGAGAAGGTTCGTTACGGTCGATCAGTGTGCCTGCAGAAATTGACGGCGCTCAGTTTAATTTAGTTTGGGATATCAGCGAGGACTACGCTGGTGGGCCGCAATCTCTAGCCGGCACATTCGCGCTCTACACCGGCATTTTTGCGACGCTTTTCTTGGTGCTGTTACTTCGCGGACTTTTCCGGATGATGGGCTAGGTCTCGTCAGCAATTCGCTCAAGCATTTGAGCGGTATCGATGGGTAAGATCACCATTGAGTCGTGACCACAAGGCAGTTCGTCGTAGTGCCAAGTTGGGTCATCTTTAAAGGACTGTAATCGCGCTTTCTGTTGTTCCGACAAGGGTGGTTTGTCAGAGCAATAAATAAATGTTCGGGGCAACCCATCAGAACCACCATTGTTGAATGAAAATTCCTGCGTCCATGTTCCGACTAAATGGGGAGTGACGCGGCGTCGTACCCAAGCCAATTCTTCTGACATTGATTCGGGGATGCCAAAGCTCACCGGCTCTCTTGGAGGGGCGAGGTAGCCATCAATAAAAGGGCCAAGCCTTTTTTCAGCTTCTTCGACGGTCGCTCCTCCGATCATGGTGTCGCCACTGTTTGGGGCAACCGCGTCTAAAAATATGGCGTGAGAAATTCGATCCTTATGGGCATCGCAGACACCGGAAATGATGCCGCCACCGTAGCTATGACCGACCAGTATGACGTTCTCCAATTCTTCCCAGATCAGGAGATTTGAAACATCGGTCATATGAGTGTCTAGGTTCACGTCGGCTGACGCGAGGTGGCTCTTTTCACCAAGCCCTGTCATCGTTGGGGCGAAAACTTTGTGGCCGCGAGATCGCAGATATTCGCTGACCATTCTCCAACACCAGCCGCCGTGCCATGCCCCGTGAACCAACACAAAAGTATGAGGCCGGCTGGTCTGCGCCTTAGTTTTTGACGAAGTAGACACACTATAGGCGAGGGCTACTGCTCCCTGTGCGGCTGTTCTGCGAGAAATCATAAGTGTTGCTCCATCAAGAATTTTTCTGCGCTGAGATTCATGCAACGATGTCCGTGTCAGAAAAGCAATGGCCGTGTCGGCCTCTATCAAAAATGGCCGCGTTGGCCTTTAACAAACCGGTCTTGCTGACCGTTATCAAGACGAGGACGTATGTCTGAAGGGACCAATAAGCTGACCGGTGGTCAAGTCATCAGCCGAATTCTTAGAGGTTACGGTATTGAAACCGCTTTCGTGCTTGCTGGTGCCGCCCATTCGCACACACTTTTTGCTTTTGAAGATGACGGTGTGACCGTGGTCTCTGGCCGCCATGAGTCTGGGACAGTTGGCGCTGCAGATGGATATGCGCGCGTAACCGGCAAACCTGGCATTGCTATGATTGCAGGGAAGCAAGGCATGCCCAACGCTATGGCTGGGATTCAAACAGCCCGCATGGCCTGTTCGCCGGTGGTTGTTTTTGCGTCGGTTTATGCTGACCCCTCTCGAGAGTCGCTTGGGGATGAAGGCGAAGACCCTCTTGAAATGGCTAAGCCGTATGCCAAATGGTGTCGGGTTGTTCCCACAATAGATCGATTGGCGGAGTTCGTGCATGCGGCCATGCGTGCAGCCGCGTCCGGCCGTCCCGGTGTCGCCGTATTGGGTGTGCCTCTCAGCATTCAGGCGGCGACTGTCGACGGCGACGGAGCCCTTGAGCCACACCCTCTGCAAACAAATGTGTCCGAAGCCTCTAGCGATGCGGTCGATGCAGCAGCAGAGATGATTCTGAAGGCGGAACGACCATTGATTTTGGCGGGTAGTGGGGCGGGGCTGTCCAATGCTGGACCGGCATTGCGCTCGCTCGTAGACAGTCATCGGTTACCTGTTCTCGGTCATGCCCTCGGTCGCGGTCTGGTACCTGAAGATCATACACTTGGTTTCAGTTGGCCGCTGGCGCAGGTCGCCGCCAAAGAAGCTGACGCAGTTTTGGTAGTTGGGATGCGGCTATCCCAACGCATCGGTTATGGGTTGGCGCCAACGTTTAATACCAAGGCTAAATTCGCGCAGATCGACGTCGTAGCTGATGAGTTTGGTCGCAACCGCATCATCGATGTGCCGTTGCTCGGTGATGCAGCGTTGACGGTCGACAAACTCAATGCGGCCCTCACAGCCAAGGGGTATTTACCAAAGGGTGATCCAACATGGATCAATGAGGCAATGGCAGCGCGAATGGCGCGCATCGATGAGCTTGGTCGAGAGAAGAATGGAAAAATTCATCCGACACGGATCGGCCGCGACCTCATGGACGTAATGCCGCGAGGCGCAATTTTTGTGGGCGACGGTGCTGATGCCTTGAACTGGATGCATGGCGTCATTCGTATGTCAGGTGACCGTAGTTACTTGGATCACTACCCGCTTGGTTCCATGGGGATAGGAACGGCTCTATCTATCGGTGCAGCTGCTGGAGAACGAGAAGTCGCTTCTCGTGAAAACCGTGACCCGCGAGAGGTTGTTTTGGTCACGGGAGACGGCGCATTTGGTTTTTACGCTAGCGAATGGAATGCGGCCGTTCTCGCTGGCCTCAAAATTGTCTGTGTCATCGCCAATGATGGGGCGTGGGGCACAGAAAAGAACGGGCAACTCAACGCCGCGGGGCGCAATGTCAACTGCGAGCTTGGTCAAGCTAGCTACGAGTTGATCGGCCAGGTTTTCGGTTGCCTGTCTGAACGAGTGGAGACCCCCAGCGATATCAAGCCGGCATTGCAGCGGGCATTTGCCGCAGACCAAACCTCGATTATCAATGTGCTGACAGACCCTGATGCGGGTTTGGCACGAAAACAGGACCCAAGATTACAGATGATTACCTTTGAGGATTTACCGTCGAGCCACAGGGCGCACTATTCACCAGAGGTTGCGTAAATGAGGGCTTGGGCATCAGTTTGTTTCGCGTTTGCTCTATGTGTAAGCAACGCAAATGTTAGTGCGCAGACATTGCGCGTTGCGGTTTCGGCTTTTCCACCGACGCTCGGTAACCCGTTCACTGGCGCGAGTTTACCCGCCGCAGAACTGTGGTGGTCCATTTATGACGGACTTACGCGGTTGAACTGGACCGGCGGGCCCGAACCCGCATTGGCGTTGTCTTGGGAAAACACGTCACCTACGACTTGGGTCTTTAAATTGCGGTCCAATGTTTCGTACCACAACGGCAAACCGTTTAGTGCGCATGATGTTGTCAAATTATTGAACTTGATGAAGCGTGAAGACATGGGGCGCTTTCTCATTCCAAATGAACTGAAATTGGTTAGAGGAAGCCGGGCTCTTGATGATTTAACTGTTGAGATCGAAACTGTTGAGCCGGACGCTATATTGCCTAAGCGTCTTGCGACACTCATGGTTGTCGACCCCGACCATTGGGATGAGGTTGGTGTTGATGGATATACTTTAGCTCCGATCGGAACTGGTCCCTTTCGATTGATTGGCTTTGGCCGCGGTAACGCTACGGCCACGTTAGAAGCGAATCCTCGATCGTGGAGAGCCCCAAAATCTGTGGATACACTTGAGTACCGTCTCGTGGGGGATAAAACGTCGCGGATTCAAGGCTTGCTTTCTGGACAAGTTGACTTGATTACGGGTCTCCACGTGGATGACGTGGCCATTCTTGAGGCCCAGGGGTTTGCGGTTTCAGTTCGAACTAATCCGCAGGTTAAGTCCATAGCATTGCCAAATGTGTTGCATGAGGACGGTCATCCACTTGAGGATGTTCGGGTCAGGCAGGCGATGAATTACGCTGTCGATAAAAAATCGATCGCGAAATTCATTATGTTTGACTACGCCGAAGTCGCCAGCCAAGGGGTTACCTCAGCGACAATTGGGTTTAACCCCAACCTCGAGCCATATTCCTATAACCCTGAACGTGCCCGGGCATTGCTTGCCGAAGCGGGATACCCAAATGGTTTCGCTATGAATATTGAGGTGGCCACAGATACCACCACTCCCGACAGCCTGATGTATCAAAAAGTCGAACAGGATTTAGAATCCATAGGGATCGACGTCACGTTGCGTGCGATCCCGTTCTCTGACTACTCAAGTAAGTATGCGACATCAGAATGGGGCGATGCCGACGCCTTTAACCTGATCTGGAACAACTCTGCCTTTCAAGATCCAATCCGTCCCATTGAGTATTTTTCCTGTCTGCGGGCCAACCCATTCTTCTGTGTACCGGAATTGGTTGAGCCGATTAAACAATCCAATGCGGAAATCGACTCCGGGAAGCGTGATCTTCTGCTGCAGTCGATTATGGCCGAGCTGCATGCACTTGCTCCAGCAATCTGGCTTACAAACGCTGTGTATACGAGTGCATATGGCGAGCGTATTGCAGAATTTAAATCAAGACCGACAGGTGTCTTGTTTGAAGAGCTGACCGTCACGGACGATTGAGCGATGCAGTCATTTCAGGCCGGTCTGTTTGCTATTCTATGCGTTGTCGCTCTAACTGCATGTGACCCAGTGATCATCGAAGGGTGCCAGTCTTCAGGTGGCATTAAAGTATATTGCGGTTTAGAAAAACCTGAAGACATAGAGCCGTTAGGGGGTCATCCATGGCTGTTGATCAGTGAGTTGGGAAATGGGCAAACGTCCGGCGGAATCGTCGCTCTCAATTTAGAATCGGATCAACTCACGCGCTTGGTCGCGGGAGTGGACCCACATTCATCATTCCCCCAATGCGGTGCAGCGCCAGAGAAAATTCGTCCACGTGGATTCCATGTGTCTGACTTGCGAGACGGTGGATTTAGATTGCTCGTCGTAAATGCTGCGGATGGTGAGCGCATTGAACGCTATCGCATCGATATTCTAGACGACGGACCAATGTTAATCTGGCAGGGGTGTGTGTCCGTTCCTGATTCAGTGTTTCCCAATGATGTTGCCTCTACCGGCGGCGATGGTTTTGTCGTCAGCCATATGTTTGATGGTCCACGTTCAATATGGCTACAAACGAAGTTTCTCCTCGGCATTCATACGGGCTATGCCGTTGCGTGGGATCCGTCCACCGGTTGGAATAAAGTAGAAGGGACAGACGCGTCTTTTCCGAATGGTGTGGAGGCAGACCCAGTAAACGGGCGTGTGTTTGTCGGCTCAACATATGGACAGACACTCATCGTTGCGGACCTCGCAGGAATCAACGCGGAGTCTGTTCGCATTCCGGTTCAGTCCGATAATTTAACGGTGGCGCAGGATGGGCGGCTATTGTCTGTTGGGCACACCGGTGTTCCTCTGTTTGGCACCCGTGGGTGCCAAAGGCTGGCTGGTAAACCTTGCGGTTTTCCCTTCGCAGTCGTGGCGATTGATCCGGAGACGTTGGCCCAAGAAGTTATTTACGAGCATAAAGATGGCCTCATACCCGGGGCTTCGGTGGCGCTCAGCCATCAGGGCTATTTGTATATGGGTACCGTCTTCGGGAATCGTGTGTCCCGTGTCCGGCTCTCGACCGAGAATCTGCCCTAGATTTTGACTTCGTGTTGGTGCTGCATACACTAACGGTTCAACAGCACTGGTCCTTAGGTTTTTTGAATGGCTCGTAATCCTGTCCACACCATGTTGGCATCGCCAAATCATGATGAGTTGGCGCGGCAACAGTACACACTGTCGCTCAAGGATTATGTGCGTGATCACGTGCGCGCTCACAATGAAAATCTGTACGAACATCGTGCCAAGCCGCGCTTTGTGAAACAGCATGGCCGCGAACCAGAGTCCCCTCAGGAAATTGGCACAGTGATGTGGGATGATCCAGCATATCAAATGTTTAGCCGGCTATATCGCGATGGTCAGGAAATGATGTGGGCGGCGGTGGCAGACACACTGTATCGCGAGCAAGATCGATTGGCGGCGGACTTCACCAAGTTCACAACATCCAAGTCACGTAAAGGAACGTTGGAGTTGAATCCTGACTTTGACGTTCCCCGCGCCATGGCGGAGGTCGATATTCATCTGCAACCCGGCGGCTATTGTTCTGACTATGGGGAGGACGACGTTCTTGCAGGCGCGTTCTATGAATACGGCGGCAATCTCTACACCATGGGCCGCGGTGTTGGTGTTTCTGAAAGTAAGGGCGAGGTTGGCGTACGTTTTATCAAAGAACGTTGCCCTGGCTTTACCCCCACGCGGGTGTTGGACATGGGCTGCTCGGCCGGATCTTCCACCGTGCCTTATGTCACAGCGTTTCCTGGCGCCGAGGTTCACGGAATTGATGTTGCAGCATCTATTCTACGCTACGCCCATGCTCGCGCCGAAGCGATGGGTGAGGCAGTGCATTTTCATCAGCGTGACGCGGCCAACACTGGTTTTGAGGACGAGAGCTTTGATCTCGTGATGTCGCATAATGCCATGCACGAGTTTTCGCAGAGCACCACGGCCGGCATGATGGAGGAGAGTTTCCGTCTACTAAAGCCAGGTGGTGTGGCGATGCATATGGATGTGAATATTCGTTACGACGAATACAGCCCGTGGATGCAATTTCACCGGGGCTGGGACCAAATCAACAACAATGAGCCGTTCTGGCGTGTTTACGCCACCAACAACCCAAGTGAAATGTTACGCGAGGCTGGGTTTCCCGAAGATTCCATCTGGCAGGGTAAATTCCAACAACTCGATAAAAGCTTGCATTGGTTTATTGCCACGGCTCAGAGAGAATAATTAGACGTCAACGTTTCAATTGATCACAAACCCCTCATAACCATCTCGCGCTATGCTGTCACATTTCTCCGCATAGGCGGGGAAGCCACCGAGATAGGGCATAAACACCCGTGGTTTGCCGGGGATATTGGCGCCCAGGTACCAGGAGTCACACGCGGATCGCAGCGATGCGTTGCCGACCTCTCGCGTGTGCTCCACCCATGCGTCTTCCGCTGGTTTTTCTGCTTCAATAGAACTCGATCCGGCATCGCGCAAATGGGTCAAGCAGTCCGCTATCCAGTCCACATGATGCTCACAACCGGTCACCATATTAACTAAGGCTGACGGACTGCCAGGTCCGTTGATGGTGAACATGTTTGGGAAGCTATGTACGGTGAGACCCAAGAAACTCGAGGGTCCTTCGCCCCATTTGTCCGTGAGTACCAAACCACCCCGGCCGGTAATATGCATCTTTGAGAGCGCGCCGGTCATAGCATCGTAACCGGTCGCGAAAATAACGGCGTCTGCAGCGTAGGTCGTGTCGCCGACTAAAACGCCATCTGGTACAATTTTATCAATGGGTGTTTCGCTAACATCAACCAAAGTCACGTTATCGCGATTAAAGGTTTTGTAGTAATCGGTATCGACGCACATGCGTTTACAGCCAAAGGGATTCTTCGGCACAAGAATTTCCGCGACCGCGGGATCCCTCACGATGGTCCGAATCTTACCGCGTACAAAGTCAGAGACCGTATCATTGGCATCATCGTTGAACAGCAAGTCGGCATAAGTTGCTTGGAACATGAGACCTTTGTCTTGCCACCATTCTTCAAAGGTTTGTTCACGCTCTTCATCTGAGACGTCTAGGGCGGATGGACCGGCAGGCGTTACCGGGATGGCAGTCGGAAAGTTTTTACCTTCGGCCCGTAATGCTGCGTAGTTCTTTTTCACAGCCTCTAACTCGCCAGGATTCAATGGGCGATTGGCCGCAGGCACGGCGTAATTGGCCGTGCGTTGAAACACAGTGACGTGATCCGCCTGTTCGGCAATCAATGGAATTGACTGTATGGCGGACGAACCGGTTCCAATTACGGCGACGCGTTTACCAGTAAAGTCGACCCCTTCATGGGGCCAAAGGCCAGTGTGATAAGTGTCGCCGGTGAAACTCTCTAAGCCAGCAAATGTAGGCATGTTGGGAACGGAGAGAGGGCCAGTTGCCATGATGCAAAACTTCGCACTTACCGTTTTGTTGTTTTCGGCTTCAACCTGCCAGCAGGATTCGGCCTCGTTCCACGTCGCTGATGTGACGCGTGTGTTGAACGTGATGTCTTTGCGCAGATCAAAGCGCTCGGCCACATGTTGGATGTATGAGAGGATTTCCGGTTGCGTCGCGTAGCGTTCTGACCAAACCCAATCCTGCTGCAGATCTTCGTCGAACTGGTAAGAGTAGTGGATACTTTCCACATCGCAGCGGCAACCGGGATACCGGTTCCAGTACCACGTTCCGCCAACATCGTCGCCAGCCTCAAGCACGCGAGCGGTAAACCCAAGTTCTCGCATTTTATACAGAGCATAGAGGCCGCCAAACCCGGCGCCGACAATAAGAACGTCGATATCTGTTTTGGTCATATCCCTCGCCTTACTACCATCTCTCTCGTAATTTCACTGACTTTTGTCACGCCCAGCAACGCCATACCCCGTTCGATTTCGCTGCGGAGAATGTGTAGCGCCTTCTCCACGCCAGTTTGACCTCCTGCGCCCAAACCGTACACGTATGATCGACCGATCGAGCACGCGGTCGCACCTAAGGCCAATGCTTTAATAACATGGGTGCCGCGGCGGATGCCGCCATCAAGGATAACATCGATCTCACCGCCTACCGCATTAACAATCGATGGTAGGGCGTCGATGCACGCTTGTACGCCATCCAGCTGCCGCCCGCCATGATTGGAGACCATGACTCCATGGGCCCCAATCTCTGCCGCCTTTTTGGCGTCATGGGCCGAGTGCACCCCTTTAATGAGAAAACGCCCACCCCATTCCTGCGCCATCCATTCAGCATCTTTCCAGGTCATGCCGCTGTCGATTTGGCTGGACAGATATTGTACCGGTGAAACTTGTTTATCTTTGATGCTTAGGGAATCGTACTGCGACATATTGACCAAGTCGAAGCTGGGATTGCGCAATGCGTTTAAGCTCCAGATGGGATGAGTGGCAAAGCTCAGTAGGCTGGAGAGTGAAAATGTTGGTGGTATCGTCATGCCGGTTACTAAGTCTCGCTCTCGGTTCCCAGGGACTGGAACGTCAATTGTCACGCAGATCGCGTCATAATTTGCCGCTTTGCAGCGTTCGATAAATTCCTTGGTTAGACCACGGTCTTTGTACACATAGATTTGGAACATCTTTGGCCCGGGTGTTTCAGCGGCGATATCTTCAATCGTTGTCGTTGCCATGGTCGACAGGCTGTATAGCGTTCCGGCCTTGTGGGCGGCCCGGGCGGCGGCCCGCTCTCCGGTGTGATGAAACAGCTTCGACATCCCGGTCGGTGATAGAAATACCGGCCAGTCCAATTCCAAGCCAAGGGCTTTGGTCTTGGTATCGATCGAGCTCATATCGCGCAGCAAATTGGGCACGAATTCAATATCTTCGAAAGCATCGGTGTTTCGTCTAAGGGTGACTTCGTCGTCGGCCCCACCGTCCAAATAGTGAAAGATCGGTGCCGGCAGGCGACGCTTGGCCTTAGCACGCAGGCGTTCAATGTTATGGCAGCGGTCGAGTGACATTGGTTTACTCTCTCTCTATCCACCCTTTCACTACCATACTCACACAGTGGCTATAAGAGGCGTGGCGCTGGCCTCTGCTATGGTAATCTTTCAGCATGCATCCCGGTTACGACCTCACGGAGTTCTCCCAATGAAGACAGATCGTAGAACAGCTCTTAAGCTCGGCAGTGCAGCGGCGGCCACGCTAGCCACCGGCAAGGCAAAAGCACAAGCCAACCCAGACGTGATTGTCATCGGGGCTGGATTGTCTGGGCTTTACTCGGCGTTGCTATTGGCTGAGGCCGGCGCTACGGTCCAAGTTATTGAGGGGCGGGATCGCGTTGGCGGCCGTTTGTTCAGTGCCCGCAATGTAGAAGGCAACCCTGAATGGGGTGGCGATTCTATTCTTGGCGGATACGGCCGGATGCAGGACGTCTCTGCCAATGTCGGGATCGAGCTGGTTGATCATCAGTCTCGCCGTGATCTGTCGCCGGAAGCCCATAAGGATCCCACCAACACCGAACTGGCTTTGCAGGGCAAGTTAATCCCTAAGGGTGACTGGCCCACGCATCCGCTGAACAAAATGCCTGATGGTGCCAAGAACCGGTTTCCCGGGCGCGGGTTCTTTCAGGCGGTGATTGGCGAAAACAATCCACTGGAGTCTTTTGAAGACTGGTTAGATGCTGACAGTGCGCAGTTTGACCGCTCCATTTATGAAGTGTTCAAGGAGATTGGTTGGAGCGACGAAGCCATTGCTCTCAATTACAACACCAACGTGCAGTACGGTACGTCGGCCCACGATATCTCGTCACTGATGTGGTTCTTCACGCAAGCGTGGTTCAAGTTACAGGGCGAATTGGATCGCGTGGCGTTCAAGGCTCCCGGTGGCAATCAAAGCATTCCTGAAGCTATGGCCGCATCACTTCCTGGCGAAGTGCATCTCGGTAAAGAAGTCATAGGTATTCGTAGTGAGCCAGGTCAGGCCGAGGTTCATTGCGCTGACGGCAGTGTCTACCAAGCCAAGCGAGTGATTTGCTCTATGCCGATCCCGACCATGCGCTGGCTCAAATTCGATCCGCTTCTCCCTGCTCTTAAAGCCCAAGCTATTGCGACAGTGCCGGTGCAAAAGATCACCAAGATCATCTTGGTGCCGAAAAAACCATTCTGGGAAGACGATGGCTATAGCCCCGCCATGTGGACGGATACGGACTGCGGTGAAGTCCGTGCTCTGCGTGAAGGGGAAGACGCCAATCGCATCACTTGCCTGATGGCTTGGGGTCGCGGGTACCTGGCCGATAAACTCGATAGCTATAGCGATGAAGAGGCAATGGCGCAGGTGATTGCTGATTACGAACGCATTCGCCCAGCTGCAAAAGGGCAGCTGGAAGCGGCGGGCATTAAGTCGTGGCAGTCTGATCCTTTCGCCGCTGGAGATTGGGCCGTGTGGTCCCCAGGAACGGTCACCACCATGGTCAAAGCGTTGATTGACCCTGCCGATCGCATTCACTTCTGCGGTGAGCATACGGCGACGTCGAACCGGGGCATGGAAGGAGCCATGGAATCTGGTGAACGTGCCGCGTTTGAAGTCTTAGATCTCATATAGGATGAAGCTCTCCCGACGTACTTTTGTTACAGCTTCGGCAGCGCTTGTGGCGTCGCGACCTCTCCACGCCAAGACCGAAGCAGATGTCATCGTTATCGGTGCGGGATTATCTGGCCTGTACGCGGCTCGATTACTAGCTGATGAAGGCGTTAAGGTTGTTGTGGTTGAGGGTCGTGGACGCCTCGGTGGACGCCTTGAAAGTTACCGACATCTCGAAGGAGCCCCGGAAGCCGGAGGGGATTCCATTCTCGGCGGCTATGGCCGGGTACGCGATCTGGCTGATCAACTAGGGCTCACTGTCTTAAATCACCGCCCCCGTGGGCGTCTCTCACAAACGGAGATTGCGCTAGGTGGCAGTGTCATCCCGCGCGATCAATGGTCCGACCATCCACTCAATTATATGCCCACGGAATCCAAAGCAGCTTTTCCGGGTCGGCGGTTTTTTGAATCCGTCGTTGCGGCCAACAATCCGTTAGAGGCATTTGAGAGTTGGGCCGATCCTGAAAGCAAAAAATACGATCGCTCCGTCTATGCCTTTCTGCAAGAGCAGGGGTGGAGCCCGGACACGATTAACCTCAACTACAACACCAACATCGGGCGCGGTACATCTGCCCACGACTGTTCTATTCTAACCTGGTTCTTCCGCATTGGGTGGGACAAGGTGCAAACCGATATCGAAAACGTCGCCCTCAAAGTGGTTGGCGGCAATCAAACCATTCCAGAGCGTATTGCAGCTGAACTGCCCGGTGATGTGCATCTCAACAAAGTCGTTTCTGCTATTCATCAAGATGCAGCCGGTGTGAATGTTATCTGTGAAGATGGCTCGACTTTTAGGGCCAAGCGGGTCATTAACTCTACGCCATTACCGCCATTGCGTTGGGTCAACTTTGATCCGCTGTTACCAGCGGAAAAAGCGGCGGCGATTAACATGTTGCCCTCAATGAAGATCAACAAAGTTTTCCTGACCGCCTCTGAACCCTTTTGGGATGACGATGGGTTTGGCCCGGGCATGTGGACCGACACACCCATGGGCCAGGTCGCTGTGCTGCGCCAACTCGAAAACAGTACTGCGGTGACGGGGTTGATCTGCCGTTCGCGCGGCATCATGGCAGAAAAGCTTGATGCCCTAGGCCCCAAGGCCGGGCAGGCGTTGGTGATATCTGAGTACGAAAAACTTCGCCCAGCTGCCAAGGGTAAGCTCAAGGCCGTTGGCTATAAGTCTTGGGCAAAGGACCGTTTCGCTGGCGGCACGTGGATGGAATGGCATCCAGGGCAGGTGCATCAATTCCAACCTCATCTCGCGTCAGCGGCAGGTCGTATTCATTTCTGCGGCGAGCATACCGCGCAATCAAACCGAGGCATGGAAGCCGCTGCGGAATCCGCCGAGCGCTGCGCCTTTGAACTCCTAGATGTGTTGTAGAGTTTATTCCGGCCGAATGGATTTAAGTGTTTTCAACAATGCTTTTGCACATTTTCGAAGCGGCAAAAGAAATCGCTCGGCCGCACAGTCTAGAGGAATGGCCGACGGGTGAAACCTATTAGAAAGTGCAAAGTCCACGTCGCCGTTGATCTCTACAGGTACCGATAGGGTTCCCCAGTTTACGCCGGGCACTTTGGATAGAGCGTATCCTTGGTTTCGCGTCTGTTTCAGATCGTTTTCAAACTGCCCTGGGTCCATTTGTGTCCGGGTAAAGAGATAACGATCCTTAGCCAGTGCTACACTTAGGATGTCTTTTCTAACGTCTTCGGGTTTATAGGCGAGCAACACATGTCCAGCGGACCGACCGACTAAGGGAAGAGTCATGTGCTCCCTCATGGGGTAAACGATCATTGATGATTCTGCATCGGTGTTTTCTAGAACCGTGAGCTGGCTGTTTCTGATTGTAGCGAAGCCAAGCGGCCACCCCATCACTTTACAGGTTTGAATCAAGTGAGGTCGCACGTGTGTGGTAATCCAGTCGTCACGAAGAGAACCGCATGAGAACTCGAGAACTTTTGGCGTCACAGTGTACTTGCGGGTTGTAGGATTGCGCTCGACGTATCCCAATTGCTTCCATGTCACGAGATAGCGATTAACCGCTGCTCGGGTCACACCGGAGAGTTTTGCCAGTTCTGATACAGTTACACCGTCAAAAGAATTAATATTTCGCAGCACTGTTATTGCGCGTTCAACGATTTCTAAGGGGCTAACGCCACTCATGCTGTGTTGGTCTCTTGCCAGTTGTCTATATCGAAGCCACTCAGGCATTCGGTTAATCGCCCTGAGCAGAATTTTAGAGGCGTGAGAAGCCGGGACTTTATATCTGATAAGCTTAAGAGTGTTTCATCAACGCCGACTGACAGGCAAAAAGGAACCGTATGCTCAATATGAACCGGGACAGCCAATGTATTGAGGCGGCGTTTCAATGTCTTCGACGCGGCATACCCCGTATCTCTTATCTCATTTAGGAGAACCTCTATTCGGTCTTGTGTTATGTCCGCTTGCGCATAGAGGTCGGTAGTTTGCTGTTCCGCCATGGACAAAACGTCTCGTCTTATAACTTCAGGCAAATAGGCGAGGAGCACATGACCAGCGGCGCGGCCAAGGACAGGGCGCATCAGCATCGTCTTGCGCAATTTGGTAGCAAGGGGGGAAACGGAATCCGTGTTTGCAATAAGCGTCACTTGGGCATTCTTAAGTGTCGTGAAATTCAGCGACCAGCCAATCTCTCGGCATGTGTCATTCAGTATAGGGAGGACCGTCTGTTGAATTTTTTGCTCCCGCATAATCCCTTTCGATAGCTCGTGGGTCTTTGTTGTGGGTCGATAAGCACGGGTGCGTTCATCGCGAAACACGTAACCCATATTCACGAGGGTGACGATGTAGCGATTAACTGCCGATCTTGGCAGATCAACATCAAACGCGAGCTCTGACATCGTAATGCCGTCAACGGCGTTAATGGATCGCATAATTTTGGCGAGCCGCTCTATGCTCTCAAGCGGTTGGATGCGCGCCATCGTTACTCTCCGGGCGATTACTCATTGAGTGAGCATATCGGCTTGTGAACCGGCTCAGGAAGAATCCCACACTAGTTGCTAGGTCAGCGATTAAACCTAAGAACAAGCGCTTTAGGCGCAATGGAGAATTACTGCCGAGGTAATCGCTCAACGAGTAAATGCCGGTTTGGCCTGTTGGGCTAGCAACCCATGGGGGACAAAGACGCTGAAATATAAAACTTCACAGTTTGCAGTATTGAAAACCGTGTTCCGGGAGGAAGTTCATGAAAGTTAGAACCGTCTTGCTTGCAGGTGTTGCGATGGCCATCGTCACGTCGGCGTCCGCTCAACAGATTTCAGTGGAAGAAATCGTGGTGACTGCGCGTAAACGCTCTGAATCGCTAATGGAAATTCCTCTTACAGTCTCGGCATTCTCATCTGCCGATATTGAGCAAGCCGGCTACACCACCATCTCCGATTTGGTTGAAGCTGTGCCGGGTGTGACCTATGGCAGTTTCGAGGCGGAAGGCCGTGGTGATTCAGCCAGCTTCCGCGGTGTTTCGACTAACACCGGCGACCCGACTCTGCAAAACTCATCTAAGTTCATTGACGGTGTCTATGTATCCGGCTCACTGTTCACCGCGTTGCTTTCCGATCTTGAGCGTGTGGAAGTGATTAAAGGGCCACAAAGTGCACTCTATGGTCGCGCGACTTTCTCTGGAGCTATCAATTACATCACAAAAAAGCCAACGAACGAGTTTGAGGGGTCTATTAGCGCGACTGTTGCTGAGTATGACGAGATTGAACTTAGCGGAACGTTGAGCGGACCTATCGTGGACGACCGACTGTCCATCCGAATTAGCGGTGGGCTTCTTAGCAAAGGTAGCGAATACAATAACGTCACCAACGGCGCTGAAATGGGTGAGGATGACATCTACTCAATAAGTAGTGCTTTGCGTTTCACGCCCAGCGATGAATTCACGGCTGATCTCTCACTGAGCTATTCCGACGCCGATCTAGGTGAAGCACCACGTGCGACGACGGCATTGAACAATGGCGAACTGTCCGTCCCTCTTGGGTCCGTTATTGGCGGCAATGTTGATCAGTTGGATGAACCTGGCATCCAGTCCGAGACATTTCGTAGCAGCCTGCAAATGAACTATGACATGAACGGGTACACGCTGACATCGATCACCGGGTATGGTGAAGAAGACACGGTGAATCAGTCCGACGGCAACTATGACCCCAATAAGGTCGGGTTCTTGTCCTTCCTTTGTAACGCGGGTCCATTTGTTGGACCGGGTTGCAGTATTTTCCAGACCGTTACAGAGCGTCGGCTCGAGTCAAAATTTCAAGAGTTTCGTATCTCCTCTCCAGAAGGGGAGCGCCTGACTTGGATTGCCGGTGCATCTTATTTTGATGAAGATTTCTCGACCGCGCGGTTGCGTAACTTCCGCCAGTCACCGTCTCTAAAGACCACCGAAAATCTCTCGGTGTATGGCTCCATGTCTTTCGAAGCGACTGGTCAGCTCTCGGTCAGTTTTGATGCCCGATATCAGAATGAAGATATTAAGGTTGAGAACCTCGATACTGGGGTTATCCAAGAAGGTGAATTTAATTCTTTCTTACCGCGATTTATCGTCGAGTATACACCGTTAGAGGGCACGTTGCTCTATGCAAGCGTCGCGAAAGGTAACAAGCCTGGAACATTTAACAGTTCCAGCCCGCCCGAGTTTGCAGTCGTAGATGAGGAAACATTGTGGACTTATGAAGTCGGGACCAAAGTTGACGCTCTTGACGATATTCTGAGCATTCAAGCCTCCGGTTATTTTATCGACTGGACCAATCAAGTATTCCGCTTTAATGACCCTGATCCAACGATTGGTAGCTATTTCATCAATGCAGGTGAAACAGAGGTTTGGGGTGCTGATTTTTCGGTTAACGCCCAATTCAACGAGAATTTCAGCGGCTCATTTTCATATTCGTACGTTGATACGGAATTTAAAGTATTTGAATCTTCGAATGCCCTCAGCATTCTGGGTGACGCCGACGTTTCGGGAAATCAAACCCCGCGTACAGCCGGAAATTCACTCTACGCATCGTTGGAATATCAAGCGCCACTGACAATGGTTGGCGACGGCTATAAGTGGTTTGCGCGCGCAGACTTGAGTTATCGCGATGAATTGTTCATTGATGAACTAAACCTTGAAACCATTGGGCCACAAACGCTTGTCAATCTGCGCCTTGGTGTGGATACCGGTCCTGCTCGTGTCACTCTCTTTGTCGATAACGTCACCAACAGTGACGCGCTGACCACAGGCTTTAGGTTTGGTCGCGTTGCACTCGTAGGATTGCCGCAAAGCCGCCAATTTGGCGCTAGGGCATCCTATAAATTTTAGGAGCGAGAGGTTATTGAGGTCGGATAGACCTGGCTCTAAGACTCGTTAGACAAAGGGCGGCTACGGCCGCCCTTTTGTTTACTGAAAACAAGCCTATTTAAAGCTATAAGTAGTGCAACGTCAGTTTATTGTGATGAGAGACCAATTATGACCGAAGGTGCCAACACCAAAGCAACGCATCGGGGGGATTTCATTCCGCCCCAGACCGAGGATGTGTTCCTCAACAACGCAGCGCTAGACAATGTCATGTCGACCGTGATCGCTTTGGGGAGTGAGTTCTGGGCGCTCCAAAAGCGCATGAATGTGATGGAAACATTGCTTGAGGAGAATGGTTCAGTATCGAAAGAGATGGTTGAAGCCTACCGTCCGACCGAAGAGCAAGCCGCAGCCTGGGAAGAGCAACGGGATCGATTTATCAACCGTGTCTATGGGTTCTTGCAAAATACAGACCCTGACTCAAAGCGGGCAGGGTAGGGAGAACACCATGATTGATCGTCGCACCCTATTTGGAGCCGCTGCTGCTGTAACAAGCGCTGTCGCCTCCCTGTTTGCTAGTCGCCAAGCCTCCGCCGCCGTCAGAACGAAGTCTCTCTCCAACGATATTGAAGTGCGTGGTACTTATTCAGAGGGCCGCCTGGAGCGATTGCCGGAGATGGATATGGAAAGCCGGTTGGAATTTACCCAAGGCTTTCGGAATTGGTCCTTACGTAACTTTGGCCGCAAGAGTTCCCGCCGGATCAACGAACTGGTGAAAGAGGCCGGTTTTGACCCAAAGGTCTCCCCGCCTATAGATGATGTTCTGGATGTGGTTGGGGATGACCTCACAGTGTGGACCAGCGTGCGCTGTAAAACCACTGCGCAGCAGATCATGTGGAACAACTTAGTGGATGGCTTTTACGCCAATAAAGATGGTTATCTCGCCGAGCTGGAGGCTGCCGATAATTCCGGGCCGGGCACGCTAGAACTCAATGCCAGCTTAAGTATTCCCGACTACACCAAGCACGAAATTCATATTCAGCCCGGTGGATACATCGGCGATCCGCTTGGTGGGTACGTCTACCATTACGGCGTGAACGTTTTTACTTTGGATCTCTCCTCTGAAGACGTTTTCCATCGCGACTTAGCCGCCATCGTACCGGTACCGGAAGACGGCAAGATGGAGCGCTTCCTGGATATCGGTACGGGTGTCGCCCAACTGCCGATGGCGGTGAAGGAACGGTTCCCCGACGCCGACATCTGGGGCATTGACGTGGGCGCACCGATGCTGCGGTATGGTCACATGCGGGCTGCGGAACAGGGGCTCGATATCAACCTGGCGCAACGCCTGGCAGAAAACTCCGGCTTCGAGGACAACAGTTTTGATGTCGTGACGGCTTACATTTTGTTTCATGAAGTGCCAACGGAAGACGCAAAGAAAATCCTTTCTGAGGTGCGTCGCATATTGCGCCCTGGGGGCGTTTTCTTCCCGGTCGACTTTAAGACCTACACTCAGGTTCGACCTTCCGCGAGCGGGCGCTTCAATCAGTGGTGGGATCACGTCTACAACAATGAAGTCTGGACCGAGGAATACCGCGATTCAGATTTCATTCAGTTGATGACGGATGCAGGATTGGTCGTGACTGAAGATGCGCCGACATTGCAGAAAAGATTCTGGAACAGCGTCATGGCAACAAAGCCCGCGTAGGACAAAGTCCTCCAAAAATTAGGACTTAGTCCTTTATCCAAAACCCATCATGGCCACTCTCCACGCGCACAGCTGTAGGCGTGGGGAAGTGGGCGGGGATCAACCAGCTGCCATTGTCGGCGATGGTCTCAAGAACCGTTTGGCGCATTGCACTGGCTAGATCGGCATTCCAGCAGAATTGGGATGACCACTCGGGGTGTTCAACCTGTACAGGGTGGTGAATGACGTCGCCTATCACGTACGCGGTCTGCGTTTTTCCCTGGGTGTTCGCTTCGAGCTTGACCATGACGTGACCGGGCGAATGGCCGAAGGCGGGGAGGAGAGAAACGCCCGGTTCGATCTCGTGGTGTGAGTCGACGATCTCCGCTAGGCCGGCGTCTAGCACGGGCTGCACGCTATCCTGCCAGGACTTGTGATTGGCATCGGGGTCTTGCTCCCAAAACGCCATTTCTTCACGGCCAAAAAGATAGGTTGCGTTCGGAAAGGTCGGGACCCATTGGCCGTCGATCAGTCGCGTGTTCCAACCGACATGATCTGCATGAAGATGAGTGCATAGCACGTGGGTTATGTCGTCCGTGGTGAAGCCAACCCCAGAGAGATCATTCAAAAAAGGTCCGGAGCGCATGTGCCATTCGGAGACCATGGGCCGATGTTTGTCATTGCCTAAACAGGCATCGACAAGAATGACGGATTTTTCCGTGCGCACCACAATGCCGTGGAAGGCCATGATCAGTTTGTGTTCAGCCTGGTCAAAGAACCGGGGATCGCTATAGGTGCGCGTCGTTTTGATCGCGTCCGGCGTCGCCGACGGAATTAAATGTTCCGGATCGCGGAACGGTCCTTCAAATTCGATAATGCGATAGACCTCAAACGTACTATCGGGAAAGACGGGTAGCGCGAAAGCTCCGGACACGGCTAGTTATCCGAATGCAAACGGAATCTGATCAGGCCCATAGTACTGTTCGACGGAATTATCTTTTTGGTAAAAAATATTCTGCACGTAGGTGCCGCAGCGTTGACTGCGCACAATCACCGCTACTGTCGGGCCATCGCCATTGTACTCGGCGTGTATTTCCCAGGGCTTGATAAAGTCGATATAGCCAGGGCCGACCTCAACCGTTTCTGTTTCTTCGACGACAGCGGTCTCAGGTAAGTCGCCGGGCTTGCCGCCATCGGTGCGTTCGAAGCGCAGGACTTTCTCTCCGCCGTCAACCACGCCGTACAATGTCCATGACACGCCATGATCATGGACTGTTGTTTTAGCGCTGGCCTTTTTTATTAAGCCGTTGATGACAAAGCCGTAGTCCGGATCTTCATAAAACAAAAGGTTGGCGTGTTTGCCCTCAAGACCAAGCTTGGCGGGGCTGGTCGGCCAGGTCTTGGCGTGTTCAGCCACTTTGGGGTCGCGCAGCATTTCTTTGAGGGGGTCGCACGCCTGAGGCCATACCTCATCCGCGCTCAGTCCCTGTTCAAACAAGTCGCGCACCGTTGCGACAAATTTTTCAACGGCGGGCAACATCGGTCGTCTGCTGGCATCATCTGGCATTTTGAGAATCCGGTAGGCTTAAGATTGATGAGCAAAAGCCTATAGAAATCAGGTCGCCTGCCCAATCCCCAAGTTCATCATAACCATACTGTGATTACCGCTATTCGCCTCTAGAAAAAGGCGGTTAAGCCTCCCCTGTGGAAGCGGGAAAGTACTGTTTTTTATATATGAGGGGTTGTGCTTAACTGGGCCCATCAAGAATACACATTGGGTAAAGACTATGATTAAAAGATATCTGTCAGCCGCCGCCGTATGTGCAGCACTTGCCGTGCCGTTACAGGCACAATAATACAGTGGCCTTTATATCTTCGGTGACAGTTTATCTAACTCCGGTAACTTGTTTGCTTTGACTGGCGTCATTTATTTCTTGCCACGATTTTCTGGAAGGCGGCGCCGTGTCGCCGCATATGGATTACTCGGTGTCATTCTCGTTCTCACCGGCGCTGTTCTTGAATTCGAATATGCGACTTGGTTTGAATTTGTGCAGGGAAGTACGATTAGTCCCATGCTATGGCGTCTCACTCTATTGCTGGGGCTTGGCGTTTTGCTCCTGACAGCAATTCGTGTCGTCAGAACATGGCGCGGGCAGGGGTGCGGCGTCGGCTGGCGTGGTGTCGCGCAAAAAGGGCACGGCGTCTTGATCGCAGCGTCCTGTTTGACGGTCGTCTGTTTGTCAGCTTATTGGGCTGCCGTTTGAACAGTTACTCCGGCTCGCCTTTCCACGTCTCGGGGCGATGGCCGGTGTTTGCGGCTTCGTCGGGATCCCACTCGATGAGGTTGATCTTCTCTCCGTCCGGACCGCGTAGCGCCATCTCCCTCTGTTTAACGTATCCTCGCACGCGAATAGGTTTTGGCTCGCAGACAATCGTGTGAGCGTGGCTTTCCGCCCGACAAATCACTTCATCTAAGTCACTGCAATAAAACACCATGCAAATCTCACCCATGTTGCAGCCTTCGCTGGGTCGTTCAATCTTCGGCGGTGTGGGGTTCGTCACCTCAAAAAGTCCGACCATGCCGTAGGCGGTGAAATCCGGCTGCTTCATAACGCATACCCGGGTTGTTACGCCGTCGGGCATACCAATAAATTCATGCATGTTTCCGCCTTTGGCAGTGCCCTCCGCATAGACCTCACTGAGGCCGAGGACCTCGCTGTAAAACACTTTCGATTTCTCAAGATCTGAGACTTGCAGGGCAGCACGGACCATTTGACTGAGTTTCATGGGTACCTCAAAGGCTGGGATATGGTATTTCTGTCGTGAATTATAGGATTTCTAGGCTATTGCGTGAACCTGTAAGACGACAAAACAATCGCAAACCATTGCGATCATGATACGTTGAGAAGTCCAGCCGGGTTGCGGGCATTTTCGTTTGTGACGCCATTATGTGGTGTCGGGAAGGGTATGTTGCGTTTATTGAAAAGCGGTCCCGCAGCACTGTTGGTGCTGGCTGGTTTGTCGAATGCTTGCCTTTCGTCGGATGCTTGGGCGCAGGATACGGCTCTTGAGCCAGAGGTTCGTGCCCGCGATGGCGAGGACACCGCATCGGTTGTGGTTTACGACTCCGAATACTTCGCGCCCTACAATCCTATTACCGCAGAAGACATGCTCAACCGCATACCCGGCACGGAAGGTCTGGTTGGTGGCTTCGGGCAATCGCAAGAAGAACGCCGAGGATTGCGCGCCAACACTGATCAGATTCTGATCGACGGCAAACGCCTCACCGGTAAGGAGAATCAAAGTTCTACCTATCTGGAACGTCTGCCCGCCAGAGCGATCGAGCGTATCGAATTGATAACCGGTAATGTACGTGAGTTGGATACGGATGTTGGCGTGCGCGTCATCAACGTGGTTCTAAAAGAAGGTGTGGGTGCCGGCAGCGGATTTGGCCAGGTGGGGTCTTTTGTGTTCTCCACCGGACAAGTAAGGCCAATGGGGAGTCTTGCCTACAACGGGTCAAAAGGGAATTTATCGTATACGGCGTCGGCCCAGCTGCGCCCGGCGTTGTCACCGGCGGATGTGGTCGATGTTATTAGAGACTCTGATGGCAATCGATTGAGCGTCATTGAAGAAGAGCGGCGCCAAAAACAAGCCCAGTACGAGGCGAGAGGGTCCCTGACCTACAACTGGGAGGGCGGGCAGACGCTTCAGGTTAACGGGCTCATCACCCACTTTCCCCGTGACAACACGGATACAACGGAAACGTTTCTTGATCCGGGGGATGGCTCTCTCAATGAAGCGGGGACCATCGTCGACCGAATTAACGGTGATGACACCACGTGGGAAATTAGCGGCGACTATAGTCAGGTCCTAAGCAAATCGATAAATTTTACGGGACTGTTTATCTATTCCCAAGCCACAGTTGACCGAGACAATGAGAACTTCTCCCTTGTGGTTGAGGACCTGCTTCCTCTTGGCGGCGACACACGGGTACAGAAATCAACAGAGAAAATTTTACGCGGCACCATCAATTGGAATATTGCCAAGAAACATGATCTCGAGATCGGTGTTGAAGGCGCGGTCAACACGCTCGACAAAGACCTCGGGTTTTTCTCTGTCATTAATAACTTCGTCGTCGATGTTCCTGTTCTCAACAGTGATCAGGAAATCACTGAAGACCGCGTTGAAGGATTTACCACCCACAGCTGGAAACCCACCAACGGTTTGGAAATAGAAACAGGCCTCGCTGCCGAATATTCGTCACTCACCCAAATCGGCAGTGATGTGGGCACGGAACGGTCTTTCACCTTCGTCAAGCCGAGCCTCGATATCTGGTACAACGCTGATGAGTCCACGCAAGTTTGGTTCTCGGCTCGTCGCGATGTAGGGCAACTCGATTTCGATGACTTTGTTGCAACCATCAACCGCGAAGATAACGAAGTTCTAGCCGGTAATCCTGAACTTGCACCTGAGAAATCATGGGACTTTGAAGTCGGTGCCGAACGTCGGCTGAGCAATGGGGCCGGGGTCGTCAACGGGCGCGTGTTTTACCGCCGGGTCAACGACGTTAAAGATTTAATTCCTCTCGGCCTAACAGACTCACAGCCTGGAAACCTGGGCAGCGGTCATCACTATGGCGCGGAAGTGGAGGCGAGTATTCGTTTCGGCCGCTTCACCGAATTTGACGCTGTGCTCAGTGGGTCTGCGTTGGTTCAAGATTCTCAAGTCGAGGACCCGTTTACAGGTCTCAATCGGCGCTTCGGTAACCAATCTGAACACGTCCTCAAGATGGAAGGCCGACACGATGTGAAATCCATCGGTCTTTCCTACGGTTTCGACTTCACCAAAAATGGTCCGACGATTGAAAGTGATTACAACGAATTCGACGACAAGAGCACCACAACGGACTTCCGCATCTTTCTAGAACAGACCATCACGCAAGGTACGATTCTTCGGGTGTTCTGGGCGAATTTGCTGGAGGTGAAGAACAAGCGCGACCGCACCATCTTCACACCCAATCAGGCCAGCGGACTGGTCGACCGGCGGGAGTTTCGTGTCGACGAGCGCGGCTGGATCGCCGGCTTTAGGTTGCGTACGAGTTTCTAGCGCTGCTGGCAGGGAGAAAGTGCTGCGACAAGCTTTTGCGGAATTTTCGGTCGCGTTTCAGGTACCATTCACGGCTCATGGCTTCAGACCGGGTACTATGTCTTTCCGCGTACAACAGTGACCACCTTCTCCCGCGTGTGGAGCGCGCACCGGTCCCAGCATTGTGCTGGGACAAGCGGCGCTCAAGATCGTTGGTCCATCCAACGTACGTGCAGTATCCGCCAGTACCCGCGCTGCCGAGGATGTAAACAAAGGCTGCCATGTCTGTCGTTCGGTTTGGCTTCCAATTTGCCAACAGGGTCCTGTTCTTACTCTAACGTATAAACCTGCTAACAGGCCAAATACGCATCTAGAGACTGGCTAAAATGATCATTGCCTGTGGGTGGTAAATCGATAGCCGTGGGCGCTGGCGAGCAGGCTTGCACCAGCAACTGTCAGTAGGGTCTCGACGTCGTGCAGGACTTCGATAAACACAGCGCCTAGGAGTAAAGCAAGTCCGGCTGTAATGCAGCCAATTAATAAAATGTTTTGTTCAGTTTTTAGGCTGGTCCAAACAACCAAGCCGCTCACAGGCAGGGCAAGAAGCACCAGAAGCTTATGTATCCACTCGGCTTCAGCTAAAGTTCCTGCAATCGGCAGTACCGCGGTGAACACAGGTAAGGCCAGACAGTGAATCAGACACAGACCGGACAGTCCGATGGCAGAGGCATCAAGCGTTGAGGTAGAAGCGTTAGTGTTCATGGCGTTTTCTCGGTACGCGATTCAAAAGGATTCATCACGCACCCATTCAGGATGAATGTTTACGTGGTCCCCTTGATCATCGTCATGATCAAGCGCATCTAAGACCAAATTGAGCCGTGTTATTCCCAACCCCTTTATTGGTGGAGAGCGGTGACGAAAACATTCTGAATCGGTAGCAGGCCAGCGCATACCGCGCAAAACAATGGGGCAACCGTTCGGCACATCAAAAATTTGATCTGGTTCTTTCCCGCCGGTTAGCATGCCGTACTGCGTTCCGGGGCCGCGGTAGGTGCAGATAAGTCGCGCCTTTACAACATCCGTATGAAATTTCTTGCAGGCATTACCAGTGATAATGTCGAACCGAATTTGGAGTCGGCGAGCTGACATAATCCCGGCAAAACATTCTGCCAGACCGGTAATGTCTTCGACGAACCAATCCCGTTCAGAACAGTCAGGTAGACCTGCCTCATCACAAGCTTGCCGCGCGACGATGGCAACGTCCTGCGTCATCAACTTCACACGTGCCCATGGCAAAGTATCTGAATCTATTTGGTCAAACCACGTCTGGATAGAGTAGGGGATAGACCTTTTCCAGATAGCTGCTGGAACGGTGCTTTGTCTCAACGCATACAGCCCGTTGACCCGGCTAACATTTGTCGCCGGATCGTCCTCAGACTGAGGCTCAAACGTAACCGGCGTGATGTAGCTCATCTTGTCTCCTAGAAGCCCACGCCCACCGAGAACCGAATATCGCGGCCTGGCAGCGGTGTCAGCTCCTTAATGAACGAGGTATGAGGTCGGGCGAAGGAGTTGCCGAGATTGCGGCCCTGAAGTGTAAGCCGAACATCACGGTCCGCTATCGGCTTCCAGGACACCTGCGCATTGACGAAGGTGTAGGAGTCTGTGCCCTCTTCCAAAGGTGCAAGGCGGCTCGCGCTGGATGATCCCTCGACTTCGATCCGGGCTGTCCAATTCTCAACCGTTGCCGTTGCTCCCGCTGTGTAAAACAGCGGCGGAATCCGTGGTAGAGGTGAATTCGTCGTGTCGTTGGTTGCTTTGACATAACTTAGCGAGCCGTCGAGGAGGACGCTCATGTCCCCTGAACTGAACACCTCGACGTCTGTTTCTATTTCAACGCCTGAGAACGTCGCGTCCACCTGGGTGTATTGGAACAGCGGCAGTTCGTCTTCTTCCAGTCCAGTTTCTTGCTCGAAAATGTAGTCATCATATTCAGTGCGGAACAAGTTGAGTGAAGCGCCGAAACGGTCCGTCATGACTCTTAAGTTCGCTTCCGTATGCCAGGCAGTTTCCTTGATCAAATTGGAGTCACCTACTTCAAATTGTTGGGTGGCCAGGTGTGGGCCGTTGGAAAACAATTCTGCCGCATTTGGGGCCCGTTCCGTTTTAGACGTCGTCAGTCCAAACGTAACGCCATCGGAAAACTGCCATGAAGCGCCAATAGATCCGGATAGAGTGTCAAAATCCCGGTCTGTATTGGCTGTGGTAGATGTCACATCGATGGTTTCGTAGCGTAGACCGCCGGTGAGCGTGAGCGCACTGAAAGAGGCTTCCTCAACAAGGAATACGGCAAGAGAGTCTGTTTCCGTCGGAGGCACAAAGGCCTCGTCGCCGATCGCTTCGAATTCACGGTTGCCCAGTTGAAGGCCAAAGGCACCCTCAAAATTTCCGATCGGACGGTGCACAAATTCCAATCTTCCTTCCCATGCCTCGTAGCGGAAGATGGTGCCGACGTCTTCGTTTTCAAATTCCGTATGTTCATAGTCGCCATAGCCAATACGGAATTTTGCCTTACTCAAAAAAGAACCCAGATTCCGGAGTTCGCCGTCGACATCGAAGCGCACCCGTTCAAGGTCGATAGCAATGCTCTCTTCTTCCTCTTCTTCGTGTTCCTCGTCATCATGCTCTTCTTCATCATGATCTTCGTCTTCCTCATGACCATGTGCGGCTGGGACTCCATAAAAAGAATCAAAATATCCCCCGGACACACCGATGTGTCCGTCTTCCCAAAGGTAACTTAGGCCACCACCAATAGTGTAAACCTCCGCTGCGGAGTTCTCGACTAAGCCATCAATGCCTTCCTCTTCGGCCTCTTCATTGGCAAAACCGTCGATCTCGTAGTCCGATTGGTCGCTGTAGGAGCCGTCTAGAGATAGAACTAGCCCGGAGCCGATTTGGCCTTTGGTTTGAGCATTCAAACTGAACAGATCGGCATTGGTGCCATAGGTCAGGTCGCCGCGCCCAGAAACTTTTTGTTCCGGCATCGTCGTGGCGATCCGTGTATCGATCACATTTACGATTCCGCCGACAGCATTGGACCCGTAAAGCAACGTGTTTGGTCCGCGCAGGATTTCGATTCGCTCTCTCGTGCCCGGATTGATAGCGACCTGATGGTCCACACTGGTCACAGAGGCGTCGACCGGATCAATTCCATTGGTTAGCACCCGGATACGGTCGCCGCCCTGTCCACGAATAATGGGCCGGCTGGAAACCGGACCAAAAAATGTCGACGATACCCCGACCTCACCGCGCAAAGTTTCCCCGAGAGAAGACCTTATTCTGTCGCGCAGGTCGTCACCCGTTAGGACCGAAGCGCCTTGAATTGTGTCTCCGAGGCTGCGCTCCAACGGTACAGAGGTGACAAAGATTTCCTCAACTTCAAGTGTTGTGTTTGATGCCGCCGATGCGGTGTAGGGGATGAGAGCGAATAAGGCAGCTGTAGACCAAAATGAATTTTTGGACATTTAGTAACTCCGGAGATTATTTATTGATGTGTGTGCGTTAGTGAGGGTGATCTAGGTTTGGATATCTCATGCTCTGAGCCGGGGTGGACTTGGCCCTTAGTGAGCAGAACAGTCTTTGCACTGTCCCATAATTTCGAACGTTTTCTGAGCTGCACTGAAACCTGAGGTGTCTTGCCAGTTGGACACCAAACGGCAGAGGTCGTGATCCTCTATCTCTTCCACCTGCTTACAGTCCGTACAAACTGCGAGAACCACTTCATGCGCATGACCATGAGAGCGGCAGGGCACAAACGCTTTAAGGCTTTCGATGCGATGAACGCGCCCGTCTGTGTTGAGGCGTTCGAGGGCCCGATATATGACCGGTGGAGATGGGCGACGCTTTGCAGGCAAACGCTCAATTAACTCGTAAGCCGTAAGCGGCTGATCGGCCGTTTCCATAATTTTCACGATCTGTGAATCGTCTACTGCGCGTGCCCGGGCCATCGTATGCTTCTCTTAACCAAAAACGTACCGTATAACATACGATTATAATTTGTGGAGCTAGAAGTCAACAATTGATCGTGCGACATAGGTGACTAAATAGCCTTGTATTAGGAGATCAGCTTTTGAAATTTGTTGGTGTCGTCGTTTTTTGTCTGCTCTCGACTTCTGCTACCGCCTATCAGGGGGTCGACCTTGGGCGTGATTGTCGCGGCTCGAACGATGCCGCTTCAGCCAGATGTGAAGGGTTCATCAGCGGTTTTGTGGCAGGCGCACAGGTTGATATTGAAGGTGAACCAGCCAACATGTGGCGCTATTTGGGTTACACTTGGTGTGGACCAGTAGTCTTTGATCTTCCCGCGATTGTTGAAGCGCTTTTTGATATTAGTCGCACTGGGCAAGCCACACCTCATTTTCCCGCACCTGTGATGCTTGCCCAATCTTTATCGGTGACATACCCCTGTGGTGGAGCAGCTGTCTCGCGCTTCCCGAGTCTAAGTCTGTCACCAATAGATTCGGATAAATGAATTCAGAGAAGCCTACTAATGCGTTCCTTTTCGGAAAACACAGACTCTCTCTATATATTCGTATTTATTGCGGCATCATAGGGGTATCCGTCGCGCCAATGTCGCCACCCATTTGCGACAACAGGGTTGTCTCTTGTCCGCGATGATGAGTCTGGTGATTGAACAGGTGGCTGATGCATAAGCCCATGGGCAATGTCACATCAATATTGCGGAAGGTGTGCCAGAAGTTCAAATCAGTGCCCAATATCTCGTCAGTCAGATCATTTTCAGTCCACGCTACAATCGCGCGATCAATTGCCTCGCGTTCCGCAGCAAGCGCGGTAAAGTCAGCAAACACTTCTGTCTCGTGTCGGCTCTCTGACAAAACAGGCTCGAAAGACAAGTCGCTCAATGCCGGCGCACCCTAGGTCGCAGCTGCGAAGCGCTGGAGCCAGATCAAATCACCCCACAAAATATGATTGAGGGTGCCGTGCAGGGATTTACAGAACGCCCCGCGGTCTTTTTTGCGGTCGTCATCTGATAGATCAGCAGCGGCCTGATAAATTTTTTCATTCATCCAGGCGTTGTAGCGGGCCCTGGTGCGGGCGTGGGTGAGGCTCATCGTTTGAGTATAGCGCTAAGTAGCGCCGTCCATGTGTTCAGTTAAACCATAAATCCGAAGTAATAGAGTGGCGGTGCTGTAACGCCGGCGCCGATCATCGTGATCATTCCAGCCCGGCCAAAAATGCGATGAAACATACTGAAAGAGTTTGGTTGAGGCGGGTTATCAAACTTGATCATGGACACCACAATCAAAACGACCCAGATGATGGCTGCCAACACGGCAAAAGCCGTATGAATCCAAATTGTCCAATTGAGTACCGCGGTGCCTTCGTACATCCCACCTTTGGTTAGCTCAAATATTCCGCCCGACATGGATAAATCGTACTCGAATATAGCGACCACGATTCCAAGTGAGACGCCCAAAGTAATCTGAATTTTTCGGTGGAGAGCGTACTCTTTTTTCACTCGGGCTAGTCGCCAGGAGAAGATAAGGAGGGGCAGGATGATGATGAAAGACAGCATAACGATATCGATCAGAATATCGGCGCGTGTCCCTAGTACGCCGGGTGGAAACATGTTTGCCTCTTTAGCGGTCAGCCGACTGCGAAAGACAATAGTACTGTCTAAATTGGGTGTTGTCTCGGGCCACACAATTTTATGACTCGCTCAAACTGCTCGTGCATGGGCTCGAATGACGGAACGACCGGTGCATGGGCTCGTTCCTCGAAAAATCCAAAAAATATTTTTTGGTTATTGAGGGGGTAGCGTGTAGCCGCTGACAAAAGGGCTGGGTTCCCCCGTTTCTGGGTCGTAAACCCTTCGCTCGACTGCCCCGATATCAGCGCCATACACATGAATGGAAATCGAAGCCTGCTTGTCGTCGGCATTGCGCACACGATGAATGTCGCCTAGGCGCGGTGAGACAAAATCGACCATGCCCGGCTCCAATGTCACGCTGTCGCCCTCGATCAGCTTGCCGGTGTTGTCGTCGCGGCTGTAGACGGTGCCTGTCTCTGCGCCACGTAACATGCCGATGGCCCCCCAGACCCGATGATCGTGGATCGGGGATTCCTGGCCGACACCCCAGACAAAGCTGACGACTGAGAAGCGCGCCTCGGGGTCGCGATAGAGCAGATACTGACAGTAGGTTTCAGGATTCGAGACCGCATGACTGTCAGGCAGCCAATCGTCCACAGCGACCAGCTGCTCCAGCAAGGCTCCGCAGACTGGCAATAAGTCTGCCTCGTTCGGTTTTGGCTCGAGCAGGGTCGTCATCCCGGCAATAAAGGTCTCGAATTTGCCGCTCAAGAGTCTTTTTCCAAGTTCTCCAGCTCGGCAATGATGTCGTCGTGGTCGCCGTCCAAAGCCGGTGGTCCTTTGCGGATGGGGAAGTCTTCACCTGCGACTTCAATTGGGCTGGCGAAGGTTATTGTTTCCACACCGTTGGGCAAGGTCAGTGGTTGGACCCACCCAAAATGCTCGACCAAAGGATCTCCCAGTGCCGCTGAGTAGGGGTTGATCGGCTCGCACGGAATGCCGTGAGGGCGAAACGCAGCCGTCCAGTGACTGACCGGCTCTGTCGCGAAGATCGGCTCAAGAATAGCAGTCAGATCAATCTGGTTCTTTGCTCTATCACCCGTTGTCAAAAAGCGTGGGTCATCTTTTAGCTCGAGGCGACCAATGACCTCGCAGACCGAGGCAAACAGCTTGTCGTTGCCTGCTGCCAGCACAAAATGCGCATCTTTCGCCGGGTAAGCCTGATAGGGAGAGTTGCGCGGATGAGAAGACCCCATGCGCACCGGGTCTTTGCCTGTGCCGAAGTACTCGCTGGTTTGTAGGGCCGCGAATGCCAGGTTGGTGCCATACATCGACATATCGATGTGGCCTCCTGGCCCGCCTGCTTCAACCCGGCGCAGCAGTGAGACAATTGCGAAGGCGGAATATAAGCCGGCACCGAAGTCAGACATTGGCACGCCGGCTTTGACCGGTATGCCATCTGGGTCCCCAGTGACGCTCATCACGCCCGAGGCTGCTTGCACG